>NZ_JCALED010000002.1:0-771452 GCF_059813205.1 Mycobacterium sp. NGS17
GGGTCGAACGCCACGCTGGCGTGACGCTCGGCGGGGTGAGGCGCGCCTAGACGTCGGACGAGTAGCGGATCCCGCCGTCGGGAATCGACACACCGGGCCACACCCGGGCGCCGCGCAACAACTCGCAGCGCGCCCCGATGTCGGCGCCGTCGCCGATCACGCCGTCGCGGACCAGCGCCCGCGGGCCGATGCGCGCGCCGAAGCCGATGATCGAACGCTCGATCACGCTGCCCGCCTCGACCTTGACGCCGTCGAAGATCACGGCGCCGTCCAGCCGGACGCCGGGGCCGATCTCGGCTCCCCGCCCGACGACCGTGCCGCCGATCAGCACCGCGCCCGGCGACACCGCCGCGCCGTCGTGCACCAACTGCTCGCCGCGGTGGCCGTGCAGCGCCGGCGACGGCGCGATGCCGCGCACCAGATCCGCCGAGCCGCGGACGAAGTCCTCCGGCGTACCCATGTCTCGCCAATAGCTGGCGTCGACGTAGCCGCAGACCTTCACGTCGGGATCCGACAGCAGCGCGGGGAATACCTCGCGTTCCACCGACACCTCACGGCCCCGCGGAATCCGGTCGATCACCGCGCGCGAGAAGACGTAGCACCCGGCGTTGATCTGGTCGGTCGGCGGGTCCTGGGTCTTCTCCAGGAACGCGGTCACCCGGCCCTCCTCGGTGGTCACGCAGCCGAACGCGCGTGGGTCGCCCACCCGGACCAGGTGCAGCGTGACGTCGGCGTCCTGAGCCGAGTGAAAGTCGAGCATCTGGCCCAGGTCGGCTCCGGAAAGCACGTCGCCGTTGAACACCATCGCGGTGTCGTGCCGCAGGTGGCCGGCGACGTTGGCGATGCCGCCGCCGGTGCCCAAGGGCCGCTCCTCGGTGACGTACTCGATCTGCAGACCCAGCTTGGAGCCGTCACCGAACTCCGCCTCGAACACCGCGGCCTGATACGAGGTGCTCAGGATGACGTGGTCGATGCCGGCCGCCGCGACCCGCGAGAGCAGATGCGTGAGGAACGGCAGTCCCGCGGTGGGCAGCATCGGCTTGGGCGCCGACAGCGTCAGCGGCCGCAGCCGGGTGCCCTTGCCGCCGACCAGGATCACCACATCGACGTCTGGAGTTCCCACCTCAGTGTCGCCCTTCTAGGAGTTTGCGCCGCCCGGACGCGCGCAACGCACTGCGCACCATCAGGCGCGACCGCACCATCAGCGAGGCGCGCAGCGTCCAGCGGAGCGGAGCGCGCAACCAACCGGAA
This sequence comes from Mycobacterium sp. NGS17, assembly GCF_059813205.1. Taxonomy (NCBI): domain Bacteria; kingdom Bacillati; phylum Actinomycetota; class Actinomycetes; order Mycobacteriales; family Mycobacteriaceae; genus Mycobacterium; species Mycobacterium sp. NGS17. The sequence goes on from NZ_JCALED010000002.1 coordinate 1,252, forward strand.
TGCCGGTCGGCCAGAAACATGTACGTGCTCCTGTGGTGCGCGGCCAGGTGGCTGGCCGGGTCCGAGCCGGTGGAGTGGCCCTTGTGATGCAGCACCTCCGCCGACGGCACGTACACCGACAGCCAGCCGGCCTTGCCGAGGCGGTCGCCCAGGTCGACGTCCTCCATATACATGAAGTAGCGCTCGTCGAACCCGCCGATCTGGCCGAACGCCGACCGCCGCACCAGCAGGCACGACCCCGACAGCCAGCCCACCGGGCGCTCGCTGGGCTCCAGCCGCTCCTGGCGGTACGCCGCCGACCACGGGTTGCTCTTCCACAACGGCCCGACCACCGCGTGCATGCCGCCGCGGATCAGGCTGGGCAGGTGCCGCGCCGACGGATACACCGATCCGTCGGGCTCGCGGACCAACGGGCCCAGCGCGCCGGCGCGCGGCCAGCGCGACGCGGCGTCCAGCAGTTCGTCGATGCTGCCCGGGCCCCACTGCACATCCGGGTTGGCGACGATCACCCAGTCGTCCTCGGGATCCAGTTGCGCCACGGCGCGATTCACCGCGGTCCCGTAGCCGAGGTTGGCGCCGGTGTGGAAGAGCCGCACGTTGGGATAGCGGTCGACGGCCGCCTCCGGGGTGCCGTCGGTGGAGCCGTTGTCGGCCAGCAGCACGCACACCTCTCGCTCCGTGGCCAGCGACAGGGAAGCCAGGAAGCGTTCCAGGTGCGGACCCGGCGAGTAGGTCACGGTCACGACCGGCAGGACGTCAGTCACGCGTAGAGGGTAACGGTCGATCGGCGGCGGCCCCGTTATCGGCGGCGGCCAGCGCCGCGGCAAGCGCGGGGCGCCAAGGCCGCAGCGGCCGCATCCCCGCCGCGACGGACTGGCCGCTCGACAACGCGGAGTAGACGGGCCGGGGTGCGGGGCGGGGGAAGTGATCGGTGGTGACCGGCCGCACCCGCTCCGGGTCGGCGCCGCATTCCTCGAAGACCGCGCGGGCCTGCTCGAACCGCGAGCAGGCGCCCTCGTTGGCGGCGTGCAGGATCGGGCCGGGCGTGCGATCGTCGACGATCTGCAGCAGCGCGGCGGCCAGGTCGCCGACGTAGGTCGGCGAGCCGGTCTGGTCGTCGACCACGTCCACCGGGTCGTCGCCGGCGGCCAGCCGGCGCATGACGGCGACGAAGTCCTTGCCCGTGCCGCCGGTATAGACCCAGGCGGTGCGGACCACGACCGCCTCCGGCAGCGCCGCCAGCACGGCCCGCTCCCCCGCGGCCTTGCTGCGTGCGTACACACTCTGCGGCGCGGTCTGATCGGTGGGCTCGTAGGGCCGCGGCGGTGCGCCGCCGAAGTCGCCGTTGAACACGTAGTCGGTGGAGACGTGGACCAGCTGCGCGCCGGCCCGCGCGCAGGCGCAGGCGATGTGCGCGGGTCCGGCTTCGTTGACCGCGAACGCGCCCGCCTCGTCGGTTTCCGCGCCATCGACGTCGGTGTAGGCCGCGCAGTTGATCACCACGTCCCCGCGCCGCACGATCCGCTCGGCCGCCGCGGGGTCGGTGATGTCCCACTGCGACGACGTCAGCGCCAGCGCGTCGCGGCCCTGACTCGCGGTCAGCGAGGTCAAATAGCCGCCCAGCTGGCCACCGGCACCGGCGATCACAATCCTGCCTGACATGGTTTTCAGTCTGGCATGGCCCGAGAAGGCTGGAACCAAGCCCGGGGCGCGCGGGCGCCGGCTACCAGTGAAGCCACTGTGTCGCAAGTAATGTAGTGGGATGCCTGTGCAACGTGTGGTTCGTGTGATTGCCACCGCGCTGACCCTCGCGGTCGTCGTCGGCACCGGGATCGCGTGGAGCAACGTCCGGTCCTTCGAAGACGGGATCTTTCACATGTCCGCGCCCTCGTTGGGCAAGGGTGGCGACGACGGCGCGATCGACATCCTGCTGGTCGGCATGGACAGCCGCACCGACGCGCACGGCAATCCCTTGTCGCAGGAGGAACTGGACACGCTGAAGGCCGGCGACGAGGAAGCCACCAACACCGACACGATCATCTTGATCCGCATCCCCAACAACGGGAAGTCGGCCACCGCGATCTCGATCCCGCGCGACTCCTACGTCGCCGCCCCTGGGCTGGGCAAGACCAAGATCAACGGCGTTTACGGCCAGACCCGGGAGGCCAAGCGCACCGCCCTGGTCAAGGCCGGCGCCTCCCCCACCGAGGCCGCCGCGCAGGGCACCGAGGCCGGTCGCGAGGCGCTGATCAAGACGGTCGCCGACCTCACCGGCGTCACCGTCGACCACTACGCCGAGATCGGCCTGCTCGGCTTCTCACTGATCACCGACGCCCTCGGCGGCGTCGACGTGTGCCTCAAAGAGCCGGTGTTCGAACCGCTTTCGGGTGCCGACTTCCCGGCCGGCCAGCAACGACTCAGCGGCCCCGAGGCGCTCAGCTTCGTGCGTCAGCGCCACGAACTGCCGCGCGGAGACCTGGACCGGGTGGTACGCCAGCAGGTGGTGATGGCCTCGCTGGCCCACCGGGTCATCTCCGGCCAGACGCTGTCCAGCCCCACCACGGTCAAGCGGCTGGAGTCCGCTGTCCAGCGCTCGGTGGTGATCTCGGCCGGTTGGGACGTCATGGATTTCGTGCAGCAGATGCAGAAGCTGGCCGGCGGCAACGTCGCCTTCGCCACCATTCCGGTGCTCGACGGTGCCGGCTGGAGCGACGACGGCATGCAGAGCGTGGTGCGGCTGGACCCGCATCAGGTCGCCGAGTGGGTGGGTGGCCTGCTGCACGATCAGGAACAGGGCAAGACCGAGGAGATCGCGTACACGCCGGCGAAGACCACGGCCAGCGTCGTCAATGACACCGACATCAACGGGCTGGCCGCGGCCGTATCAGATGTGTTGAGCGCCAAGGGGTTTGCTGCTGGCACGGTGGGCAACAACGACGGTGGGCACGTGAAGGCCAGCCAGGTGCGCGCCGCCAAGAGCGACGACCTGGGGGCCAAGGAGGTCTCCAAGGAGTTGGGCGGGTTGCCGGTGATCGCCGACGCCTCGCTGGCGCCGGGTGCGGTCCGGGTGGTGCTGGCCAACGACTACAGCGGTCCGGGCTCGGGCCTGTCCGGCGGCGAGACGGTCATGCCCGCCAAGGTGTCCACCGCCGGCGCGGTGGCGACCGACCCCAGGGTCCCCGCGCCGTCGCCGATCCTGACCGCCGGCTCCGACAAGCCGGAGTGCATAAACTAACCACCGGTGCATCAACTGATCACGCTCAGCGGGGCCATCCTGGATCCGATGCTGCGGGCCGATCCGGTCGGTCCGCGCATCACCTACTACGACGACGTCACCGGCGAGCGCATCGAACTGTCCGCCGTGACGCTGGCCAACTGGGCGGCCAAGACGGCCAACCTGTTGCGCGACGAGCTGGGCGCCGGGCCGTCCAGCCGGGTGGCGATCCTGTTGCCCGCGCACTGGCAGACGGCGGCGGTGCTGTTCGGGGTCTGGTGGATCGGCGCCGAGGCGGTGCTGGCGGGCCCGGCGGACCTCGCGCTGTGCACGGCGGAGCGGCTCGAGGAAGCCGATGCCGCGGTATCGGGGGGCGAGGTGGCGGTGCTGTCGCTGGATGCGTTCGGCCGCCCGGCACCCGACCTGCCGATCGGCGTGACGGACTACGCCACCGCCGTGCGGGTGCACGGCGATCAGATCGTTCCCGAGCCGCGCCCGGGGCCGGCGCTGGGTGGACGATCCGTCGAGCAGGTGCTCGCCGATTGTCAAAGCTCCGCCGCGACAAGGGGTTTGACGTCGAGCGATCGAGTACTGTCCGGCGCGTCATGGTCCGGGCCCGCCGAACTGGTGGACGGCCTGCTGGCGATCATGGCCGTCGGCGCCTCGCTGGTGCAGGTGGCCAACGCGGACCCGGCCGGGCAACAGCGCCGAATCGAGAGCGAAAAGGTCACCAGGGTGCTGTGACGCCCGGCGGCCCCGCCCCAATACATATTGATATCGCTATATTTCGATGTTAACGTCGTGCAAGCATGGCTGAACGCTGAGGCGATAGGAAGGGTGCGGCAATGGCGGTGTACGGACTCCTGGCAAAGGCGGCAGGCACGGTGGTCACCGGGCTGGTCGGCGTGACGGCCTACGAGGTGGTGCGCAAAGCCGTGGCCAAGGCGCCGCTGCACGAGACCGCGGTCAAGGGGGCCGAGCTCGGACTGCGTGGCACCCGCAGGGCCGAGGAGGCCGCCGAGTCGGCGCGCCTCAAGCTCGCCGACGTCATGGCCGAGGCCCGCGAGCGAATTGGCGAGGAGGCGCCCACGCCGTCGATCGCCGATACCCACGACCACGAGCACTGATCCTTTGATTCAGCCGCAAGACCCTGCGCTGCAAGTCATTTCGGATGCCGGCGGACGCATGCGGGTGGCCGTCGACTGGGTGCGCGCCAACTCCCGGCGCGCCGTGGCGGTGGAAGAGGCCGTGGCCAAGTGTGACGGCGTGCGCGTGGTGCACGCCTACCCGCGCACCGGATCGGTCGTCGTCTGGTACTCGCCCCGGCGCTGCGACCGCTCCGCGGTGCTCGCTGCAATCGGCGAGGCGGCGCATGTCGCCGCCGAGCTGATCCCGGTCCGCGCGCCGCATTCGGACGAGATCCGCAACGCCGACGTGCTGCGCATGGTCGTCGGGGGCGCCGCGCTGGCCCTGCTCGGGGTGCGTCGCTACGTCTTCGCGCGGCCGCCGCTGCTGGGACCCAGTGGCCGGCTGTTCGCCACCGGTGTCACCGTCTTCACCGGCTATCCCTTCCTGCGCGGCGCGCTGCGCTCGCTGCGCTCGGGCAGGGCCGGCACCGACGCGCTGGTCTCGGCGGCGACCGTGGCAAGCCTGGTGCTGCGCGAGAACGTCGTCGCGCTCACCGTGCTGTGGTTGCTCAATATCGGTGAGTACCTTCAGGATCTGACGTTGCGCCGGACCCGCCGCGCCATCTCCGAACTGCTGCGCGGCAGCCAGGACACGGCCTGGATCCGGCTGTCCGACGGGCCCGAGGCGGGAACCGAGGTTCAGGTGCCGATCGACACCGTGCAGATCGGCGACGAGGTGGTGGTGCACGACCACGTTGCCATACCGGTCGACGGCGAGGTGGTCGACGGCGAGGCGATCGTCAACCAGTCCGCGATCACCGGCGAGAATCTGCCCGTCAGCGTGGTGGTCGGTGCGCACGTGCACGCCGGTTCGGTGGTGGTGCGCGGACGCCTGGTGGTGCGCGCCCGCGCCGTCGGCAACCAGACCACCATCGGCCGCATCATCACCCGGGTCGAGGAGGCGCAGCACGACCGGGCGCCGATCCAGACCGTCGGCGAAAACTTCTCCCGCCGTTTCGTTCCCACCTCGTTCATCGTCTCGGCCATCACGCTGGCGATCACCGGCGACGTCCGGCGGGCAATGACCATGCTGCTCATCGCCTGTCCGTGCGCGGTGGGCCTGGCCACCCCCACCGCGATCAGCGCGGCGATCGGCAACGGTGCCCGCCGCGGCATTCTGATCAAGGGTGGTTCGCACCTAGAGCAGGCCGGCCGCGTGGACGCGATCGTGTTCGACAAGACCGGCACGCTGACCGTCGGCCGGCCCGTCGTCACCAATATCATTGCGCTGCACTCCGATTGGCAACCCGAGCAGGTGCTGGCGTATGCGGCCAGCTCGGAGATCCACTCCCGGCACCCGCTGGCCGAGGCGGTGATCCGGTCCACCGAGGAACGCCACATCACCATTCCGCCACACGAGGAGTGCGAGGTCCTGGTGGGCCTGGGCATGCGGACCTGGGCCGACGGCCGGACCCTGCTGCTGGGCAGCCCCGGGCTGCTGCGCGCCGAAAAGGTGCGGGTGTCCAAGAAGGCGTCGGAGTGGGTGGAACGCCTGCGCCGGCAGGCCGAGACCCCGCTGCTGCTCGCCGTCGACGGCAAACTGGTGGGACTGATCAGCCTGCGCGACGAGGTGCGCCCCGAGGCCCCCGCCGTCCTGGAGAAGTTGCGCGCCAACGGGATTCGCCGGATCGTCATGCTCACCGGCGATCACCCCGACATCGCCGAGGTGGTGGCCGGCGAGCTCGGGATCGACGAGTGGCGTGCCGAGGTGATGCCCGAGGACAAGCTCGCTGCGGTGCGCGACCTGCAGGACGAGGGTTATACCGTCGGCATGGTCGGCGACGGCATCAACGACGCCCCCGCGCTGGCCGCCGCCGACATCGGGATCGCGATGGGGCTGGCCGGAACCGACGTCGCCGTCGAGACGGCCGACGTGGCGCTGGCCAACGACGACCTGCATCGCCTGCTCGATGTGGGCGACCTGGGCGCTCGCGCGGTCGACGTGATCCGGGAGAACTACGGCATGTCCATCGCCGTCAACGCCGCCGGGCTGATCATCGGCGCGGGCGGCGCGCTGTCCCCGGTGCTGGCCGCGATCCTGCACAACGCGTCGTCGGTTGCCGTGGTGGCCAACAGTTCTCGGCTGATCCGCTACCGGCTGGACTCGCCACGCGGCTCGGTGAACGGCGAGCGCGCCGGCTGAAGACAGCGCGGGCGCGCACCTCGCGCCCGGGCCTCCGGCGCCGGTAGTTATGGTGGCTAACCAGTAGATCGGAAGGAATCCCTCGATGGCGCGCACCGACGACGACACCTGGGACCTGGCGACCAGCGTGGGAGCGACCGCCACCATGGTGGCCGCCGGGCGGGCCCGGGCCACCCGCGACGGGCTGATCGACGATCGGTTCGCCGAGCCGCTGGTGCGCGCGGTCGGCGTCGACTTCATGACCCGGTGGGCCGCCGGCGAGCTCGCCGCCGCCGACGTCGACGAGCCGGGCGCCCCGTGGGGCATGCAACGCATGACCGACATGATGGCCGCCCGTACCCGGTACATCGACGCGTTCTTCGCCGAGGCGGGCGTCCAGAAGGACCCCGCCATCGACCAGGTGGTCATCCTGGCCTCCGGCCTGGACGCGCGCGCCTACCGCCTGCCGTGGGCGCCGGGCACCACGGTGTTCGAGATCGACCAGCCCCAGGTCCTGGAGTTCAAGGCCGCCACCATCGCCGAACTCGGCGCCGAGCCCACCGCCGAGGTGCGCAACGTCCCGGTCGACCTGCGCCACGACTGGCCGTCGGCGCTGCGACAGGCCGGCTTCGACACCGGGCGGCCCGCCGCCTGGGCGGCCGAGGGGCTGATCGGCTTCCTGCCGCCGGAGGCTCAGGATCGGTTGCTGGACAACGTCACCGACCTGTCCGCCGACGGCAGCCAGTTGGTGGCCGAGGTGTTCACGAACACAGGGGTCAGCGGGGACGCGCTGAACGCCGCGAGCGAGAAGTGGCGGCGCAGCGGCCTCGACATCGCCCTAGGCGAACTGGGCTTCCCCGGCGAGCGCAACGACGTGGCCACCTACCTGCAGCAGCGGGGGTGGCAGCCGGTGCGCACCCCGCTCAACCAGCTGCTGGCCAACACCGGCCTGCCGCTGCAGTCGACCGACCCCGACGCGCCCTTCGCCCAGAACTACTACTGCACCGCGGTGCTGAACAAGACGGGGTAGACGATGCCGAACAGCAAGCCCGCCAAGCCCCTTGACGGATTCCGGGTGCTCGACTTCACCCAGAACATCGCCGGGCCGATGGCCGGACAGGTGCTGGCCGATCTGGGTGCCGAGGTCATCAAGATCGAGGCGCCCATCGGCGAGGCGGCCCGGCACATCACCGCCGTACTGCCCGGGCGCCCGCCGCTGGCCACCCTGTTCCTCCCCCACAACCGGGGCAAGAAGTCGGTGATGGCCGACCTGCGCAGCGACGACGCCAAGCAGCAGATCCTCAAGCTGGTCGACACGGCAGACGTTGTGCTGGAAGGGTTTCGGCCCGGGGTGATGGAACGCATGGGCCTGGGTCCCGACGAGCTGCAGTCGCGCAATCCCAAACTCATCTATGCGCGTCTTTCCGCGTACGGCGGCAACGGCCCCGAGGGCAGCCGGCCGGGGGTGGACCTGATGGTCGCCGCCGAGTCCGGCATGACCACCGGGATGCCCACGCCCACCGGCAAACCCCAGATCATCCCGTTCCAACTCGTCGACGCCGCCAGCGGTCACGTGCTCGCCCAGGCGGTGCTGGCCGCGCTGCTCAACCGTGAACGCCACGGGGTCGCCGACGTGGTGCGGGTCGCCATGTATGACGTCGCGGTCAGCCTGCAGGCTAGTCAGCTGACCATTCACCTGAACAAGCCGAGCGACGCCCCCCAATCGGAAGCCACGCCAAAACCCAAGCGGCGCAAGGGTGTTGGATTCGCCACCCAACCGTCGGACGCCTTCAAGGCCGCCGACGGCTACCTGGTGATCAGCGCGTACGTGCCCAAGCACTGGGACAAGCTGTGCGAGATCATCGGCCGGCCCGACATGCGCGACGACGAGCGATTCGTCGACCAGCGCGCGCGGGCGCTCAACTATCCCGAACTGACCGAGGAACTCGAGAAAGCTTTGGCCGCCAAGACCGCCGACGAATGGGTCCGGCTGCTACAGGCGGGTGGCCTGATGGCCTGCCATGCCTACACCTGGAAGCAGGTGGTTGCCACCCCGCTGTTCGCCGAGAACGAGCTCGCCCTGTCGGTCGGCGAGGGCGCGGATGAGGTCACGGTAATCCGCACTCCGGCACGCTATTCCAGCTTTGACGCCTTGTCGGCCGGGTGGGCCGCCGAACCCCCGCCCGCCCTCGGCCAGCACACCGAAAAGTATCTGGGCGCACCCTAGGCCTTACGGCATCAGCTTGACCACCCGGTCGTTGCCGCGGTCGGCGACGTAGAGGTTCTGGTCCTTGTCGACCGTCACCGCCAAGGGGGTGTTGAGTCCGGTGAACGGCACGACGGTCCCTGTGGTCGCGCCCTGAGGGTATTTCATGACGTCGTTTTTGTCGTGCTCGGTGACGTACACCGTGCCGCTGTTGTCCACGGCGATCCCCCACGGCACCGACAGGTCGTGAAATGGCAACTCCGACGCGGTATTCGACGCGGCGTCGAGCTTGACCACCCTGTTGTTGTCGGTGTCGGCGACGTACACGTTGCCCGCGGGATCGACGGCCACGCCGTCCGGGTTCTTGAGCCCGTTGAACGGAAGCACGGTCTGAGTGCTGGATCCCGCCGCCAGCTTCACCACCCTGCTGTTGCCGCGGTCGGCGACATACACGGCACCCTGGCTGTCGACCGCGACGCCCTCCGGATAGCTCAGGCCGGTAAACGGCAGCTGCTTCTGGCTGTTGGAGCCCGCGGCCATGCTGAGCACCCGGTTATTGAAATCGGCGACGTACACCGTGCCCGCACCGTCGACGGCCAAGCCCTGCGGCTGGTAGAGCCCGTTGAACGGCAGCACCGTCGTGGCGTCCGAACCGGTCGTCAGCTTCACCGCCCGCCCGTACATGCCCTCGCTGGTCACGTAGACGTTGCCTGCGCTGTCCAGCGCCACCCCACCCGGGGACAAACGAAAGTCAATGCCCTTGAACGGCAACACACTTTGACCGCTCGCCTGCTTCGACGGCCCAGAGGATTCGGTGGAAAGGTAGCCGACGACCGCCACGACGAAAGCGACCAGCGCGACCAGAGCGATGGCGCCGACGATGATCCACTGTCGACGTTTGTTGTCGGGCGGCACGACGGGACGCCTGAAGTCGGTCGGGGGTCCATACATGCGGCCGGAAGTCGTTGGGGCGGCACGGATCAGCGAGGGTCCCTGACCGGACCGGTCGCTCCTGATCGCGCCGCTGCCCCCGGAGGGCCACGGACCGGCCACGGTGTCGGCGCCCGGCGACGGGGCGAACGATTGCGGCCCGCGCGCCCCGCCCTGGGCGTTGACGGCCGCGCCCAATGCCGCGCTCTCGCCCTCGCGCAGGATGGTGGTGGCCTTGCGCTGCTCGGATGTGGTCAGCGCGTCATGGGCGGCGGCGGCGAATTCGCCGGCGGTGCGATAGCGCTCCTCGGGGCGTTTGGCCATGCCCTTGGCGATCACGTGATCCAGGGCGGGCGGAAACGCGCCGGGGCGCAATTGGCTGGGCGGGGGGGCGGTCTTCGTCAAATGCGCGGCGACCAGCCGTTCGACGGTATCGGCCCGGTACGGCGGCGAGCCGGTCAGGCACTCGCTCAAAACGCATGCGAGCGAATAGATGTCGACACTGTGGGTGACCTCGTCGTCGGTGAAGCGTTCCGGGGCCATGTAGTAATACGTTCCGATCGCGGTCCCGACCTGGGTCAGGCCCGGATCCGTCGCGGCCTGCGCGATGCCGAAATCCGCCAGGTAGGCGAAGTCGCTGGGGGTGACGAGGATGTTCCCGGGGGTGACGTCGCGGTGCATCACCCCGGCGGCGTGCGCCGCGTCGAGTGCGGCGGCGACCTGGCGGATGATGGCGATCGCCCGCGGCGCGGCCAACGGCCCGTCCCGGTGCAACAGCGTGCCGAGATCGACGCCGTCGACAAGGCGCATGTCCACGTAGAAGCGCCCGTCGAACTCGCCGTAGTCGTGGATCGGCACCACATGCGGTTCGGTCAGCCGCCCCGCGATGTCGGCCTCGCGCTGCAGGCGCGCGCGGAACTCTGAGTTGCCGGTGAACTGCTGGGAGATCAGCTTCAGGGCCACCCTGCGGCGCTTGCGGGTGTCCTCGGCCTCGTAGACCTCACCCATGCCGCCCTTGCGCAGAAGTCGCACCAGCCGGTAGGGGCCGAACCAGGACCCGACCAGTGAGGCCGGCGCGCTATCGCTCACCCTCGAGCCTCCTTCACATCGTCACGAAATCGCATTGACCGCGCTCGACAGCTTCGTCGTGAACGAGCTGGGCAGCGGGATGGAACCGTACTGCTCCAATCCGTCCTGGCCCGGACCGATCGCCGCCTGCATGAACGCCTTCACCGCCTTGCCCGTGGCCGCGTCCGGGTACTTCGAGCAGACGATCTCGTAGGTGGCGAGCACGATCGGGTACGCGCCGGACTGCGTCGGCTTGTAGAACGACGAGGTGTCCAGCACCAGGTCGTTGCCCTGCCCGCTGAAGGTCGCCCCGGCGATCGTCTTCTCGACGGAGTCCTTGGTGATGGCCACCGCGTCCGGGGCCGCCGACGTGATGATCGACGCCATGCTCAACTGCTTGCCCACCGCGAAGGACCACTCGTTGTAGGTGATCGACCCCTCGGTGTTCTGCAGCAGCGCGGACGTGCCGTTGTTCCCGCTGGCGCCCTGCCCGACGCCGCCGTTGAACGTCTCGCTGCCGCCCTTGCCCCAGGCGCCGTCGGACGCGCCATCGAGATACTTCTGAAAATTCGCCGTCGTACCGGATTTGTCACTGCGGAAGATGACCGTGATGGGTGTCGAGGGCAGGTTGAGGCCCGAGTTGATCGCCTTGAGCGCCGGATCGTCCCACTTGGTGATGGTGCCGTTGAAGATCTTCGCGGCGGTCGGCCCGTCCAATTTCAGCCCGTTCACCCCGCTGAGGTGGTAGGTGACCGCGATCGGCCCGAACACGGTGGGCAGATCCCAGGCCGGCGAACCGCACCGCTGCGCCGCCCGGTCGTTCTGGCCCGTCGAGGGGTCCAGGGGGACATCGGAACCGGCGAGGTCGGTCTGGTTGTTGACGAATTCCGTCACGCCGGCGCCGGACCCGTTCGCGTCGTAGTCCAGCGTGTAGCCCGGGCACGCACGGACGTAGGCGTAGACGAATTGTTCGATCGCGTTCTGCTGCGCCGTCGAGCCGCTGTCCTTGAGCACCTTCTTGCCGCCGCAGTCCACCGGCGGCGCCTTGGCGCCGGAGTTCGAATCGCCGCCGCATCCCGTCAGCGCCAGGGCGGTGACGGCCGCCAGGCCCAATGCGACACAAGATCGGGCGAACCTCACAAAACTCCTTCGATCGTCAACAAAAGTTAACCAATCGCGAATATACAAACCCTTGACAAAGAATGAGAGGTTACTGAGCGGTGACCGCGTGCCGCGCCGCAAACACGTAGCATCGGTTGTCAATGCGTCGCGAACAACAGATACCCGCCGCAGTTGCGGCTCCTGTCGCCGACAAAGGTGGCCAGCCCATGCGCGCGGTCGACCTGACCCTGGGATTCGGCCCCAAGACGGTCCTCGAGCAGGTCAGCCTCGATTTCCCCGCCCGCTCCGTCACCACCCTGCTTGGCCCGACCGGCTCGGGCAAGACCACCTTTCTGCGAACCCTGAACCGGATGAACGACAAGGTCTCCGGATTCCGGCACAGCGGTGATGTCCTGTTGGGCGGGCGCACCATCTTCGCCGACCGCGACCTGATGGAGTTCCGCCGCAGCGTCGGCATGCTGTTCCAGCGCCCCAATCCGTTCCCGATGTCGATCATGGACAACGTGGTGGCCGGCGTGCGCGCCCATAAGATGGTGCCGCGCAAGGAATTCAAAAACGTCGCCGAGGCCCGGCTCACCGAGGTCGGCCTCTGGGGCGCGGTCAAGGATCGGCTCGGTGATTCACCATTCCGGCTCTCCGGTGGCCAGCAGCAGCTGTTGTGCCTGGCCCGCGCGCTCGCCGTCGACCCGGAGGTGCTCCTGCTCGACGAGCCCACCTCCTCGCTGGACCCCACCACGACCGAGAAGATCGAGGGACTCATCCGATCACTCGCCGACCGGCTGACCGTGATCATGGTCACCCACGACCTCGCGCAGGCCGCCCGCACCGGCGACCGGACGGCTTTCTTCTTCGAGGGAAGGCTCGTCGAGGAGGGGCCGACCAAGCAGTTGTTCCTGTCGCCGAAGCACGAGGAGACCGTCCGCTACTTCGCGCCGTTCCGGCCCCCGGCCGGGAGCGCCTCGCCGGACAACGGGCACGAGGAAGCGAGGACGTGACGGCTCGGTGGGTTGCGCTGTTGGGCCTGGTGGGCGCCGCGCCCCTGGCCCTGGTCGCGGCCTGCGGGTCGCACGCGACCGGCGGCGCGCAGAGCCCAGCCGAAAGCGCCGCCACCGTCGCCACCGCGCCGGCGGCGTCCACGATGGAGCTCTCCGAGACCGGCAGCACGCTGCTCTACCCGCTGTTCAGTGAGTGGGGCGCCGCCTATCGGGCCAAGTACCCGAACGTCACCATCACCACCCAGGGTGGCGGCTCCGGCGCCGGGATCTCCCAGGCCGCGGCCGGGGCGGTCGTCATCGGCGCCTCCGACGCCTATCTGTCCGAGGGCGACATGGCCGCGCACAAGGGATTGATGAACATCGCGCTGACGATTTCGGCGCAGCAGGTCAACTACAACCTGCCCGGTGTCCATCAGCACCTCAAGCTCAACGGCAAGGTACTGGCCGCCATGTACCGGGGCGCCATCAAAACCTGGAACGATCCGCAGATCGCCGGCATCAACCCCGGCCTGCAGCTCCCGGACACCCCGGTGGTCCCGCTGCACCGCTCCGACGGCTCCGGCAGCACGTTCCAGTTCACCCAGTACCTCTCCAAGCAGGACCCGGACGGCTGGGGCCGCTCGCCCGGTTTCGGCACCACCGTCGCCTTCCCGGCGGTGCCCGGCGCGCTGGGCGAGAACGGCGACGGTGCCATGGTGACCGGCTGCGCCGCGAACCCCGGCTGTGTGGCCTACACCAGCATCGGCTCGCTCGACGAGGCCGACCAGCACGGGCTGGGCGAGGCCAAGCTGGGCAACGCCTCCGGCAAGTACCTGCTGCCCAAGGCCAAGAGCATTGCGGCCGCGGCCGCCGGCTCCGCCTCGAAAACCCCGGCGAGCCAGGCGATTTCGCTGGTCAACGGCCCAGCCCCGGACGGCTATCCGATCGTCAACTACGAGTACGCCATCGTCAACGAAAAACAGCGCGACGGCGCCACCGCCCAGACGCTGCAGGCGTTCCTGCACTGGGCGATCACCGATGGCAACAGCGCCTCGTTTTTGGACAAGGTTCACTTCCAGCCGCTGCCGGCCGAGGTGGCGAAGTCGTCGGACGCCCAGATCGCCAAGATCAGCGGGTGAGCACAGAAACGCAGGGGACACCAAGGAAAGGGAGAAGATCGTGAAAGTTCGGATGAGTAGGTTGCTCGCGGCGGCCGCCGCACCGTTGGTCCTCATCGCGGCGGGGTGTGGTTCGAACTCGCAGAACGGCGCGCCGAGTCAGGGTGGCGGCGGCGGCCCGGTGGCGACGACGCCGGCGTCTTCGCCGGTGACGCTGTCGGAGACCGGCAGCACGCTGCTCTACCCGTTGTTCAACCTGTGGGGCCCCGCCTATCACGACAAGTACAACAACGTCACGATCACCACCCAGGGCACCGGCTCGGGGACCGGGATCTCGCAGGCGGCGGCCGGGGCGGTCGCCATCGGCGCCTCCGACGCCTACCTGTCCGAGGGCGACATGGCCGCGCACAAAGGGCTGATGAACATCGCGCTGGCGATCTCGGCGCAGCAGATCAACTACAACCTGCCCGGTGTCACCGAACACATCAAGCTGAACGGCAAGGTGCTGGCCGCCATGTACAACGGCACCGTCAAGACATGGAACGACCCGCAGATCGCCGGGCTGAACCCCGGCGTGAATCTGCCCGCCACGCCGGTCGTTCCGCTGCACCGCTCCGACGGCTCCGGCGACACCTTCCTGTTCACCCAGTACCTGTCCAAGCAGGACCCGGACGGCTGGGGTAAGTCGCCCGGTTTCGGCACCACCGTCGCCTTCCCGACGGTTCCCGGCGCGCTGGGCGAGAACGGCAACGGCGGCATGGTGACCGGCTGCGCCGACACCCCGGGCTGCGTGGCCTACATCGGCATCAGCTTCCTCGACCAGGCCCAGCAGAAGGGGCTCGGCGAGGCGCAGCTGGCCAACGCCTCCGACAAGTACCTGCTGCCCGACGCCAAGAGCATCCAGGCCGCGGCGTCCGGCTTCGCCTCGAAAACCCCTGCGAATCAGGCGATCTCGCTGATCAACGGCCCGGCTGCGGACGGCTACCCGATCGTCAACTACGAGTACGCCATCGTCAACAGCGGGCAGAAGGACGCCGCCACCGCCCAGACGCTGCAGGCGTTCTTGCACTGGGCGATCACCGACGGCAACAACGCCTCGTTCCTGGACAAGGTTCACTTCCAGCCGCTGCCGGCCGAGGTGGCGAAGTCGTCGGACGCCCAGATCGCCAAGATCAGCGGCCAGTAAGGGTTCGGTGACCGACGTGATGGGGGGCGCGCTGCGGCGGATCCGTGGCGTGCGCCGCCCCGGCCTGGCGATCCGTTCCCTGGGTGCCCTGGGTGCGGTGGTTCCGCTGCTCGCGCTGGTGTTCGTGCTCGCGACCCTGCTGCTCGAGGCGCTGCCCGCGATCAGGGTCAACGGGCTGCACTTCTTCACGGCCACCGACTGGAACCCCGGCAACACCTACGGCGACGCCGTCGTCACCCGCGGCGTCCAGCATCCGACCGGCGCCTACTACGGTGCGCTGCCGCTGATCGTCGGGACCCTGGCGACCTCGGCGATCGCCCTGATCATCGGGGTGCCGGTGTCGATCGGGGCGGCGCTGGTGATCGTCGAGCGGTTGCCGAAGCGTCTCGCGTCGGCCATCGGGATGGTGCTCGAACTGCTCGCCGGCATCCCCAGCGTCGTCGTCGGCCTGTGGGGCGCAATGACATTCGGGCCGTTCATCGCCCACTACGTGGCTCCGGTGATCGCCCGCAACGCCCCCGACGTGCCGGTGCTGAGCTACTTCCGCGGCAACACCGGTAACGGCGAGGGCTTGTTGGTGTCCGGCCTGGTGCTGGCGGTGATGGTCATTCCCATCATCGCCAGCACCACCCGCGACCTGATCCGGCAGGTGCCGGTGCTGCCCCGCGAGGGTGCCGTCGCACTGGGGATGACCGATTGGGAGTGCGCGCGGCGGGTCACCCTGCCGTGGGTGTCGAGCGGCATCGTCGGCGCCGTCGTGCTCGGACTCGGGCGCGCGTTGGGCGAGACCATGGCCGTCGCCATGGTGTCGGGCGCGGTGTTGGGCGCGATGCCCGCCAACATCTACGCGACGATGACGACCATCGCCGCCACCGTTGTGTCGCAGCTGGATTCGGCGATGACCGACTTCACCGACTTCGCGGTGAAGACGCTGGCCGAGGTCTCCCTGGTGCTGATGGTCATCACGTTGCTGACCAACGTCGCTGCCCGCGCGATGGTGCGGCGGGTGTCGGGCACGGCGCTGCCGGTGGGGCGGGGGGTCTGACGTGGCCGGTACCCGGCGCAAGGTCGTCAACGCGCTGTTCTGGGTTGCGTGTGCGTGCTGCCTGGCGGTGGTGGTCGTGCCGACGCTGTGGATGCTGATCGAGGTCGTCGGGCGTGCGTTGCCGGTCTTCAAATGGAGTGTGCTGACCGAAAACACCCGCGGCAACGGCGGGGGGCTGCGCAACGCCATCGTCGGGACCGTCGTCGTCGGCGTCGGCGTCATGCTGGTCGGCGGCACCGTCAGCGTGTTGACCGGCATCTATCTCTCCGAATTCGCCGGTGGCAGAACGCGTTCCATTCTGCGCGGCGCCTACGAAATACTGTCCGGCATCCCTTCGATCGTGCTCGGGTACGTGGGCTATCTGGCGCTGGTGGTGAAGTTTGGCTGGGGGTTTTCCCTGGCGGCCGGGGTGCTGACGCTTTCGGCGATGAGCATTCCGTACATCGCCAAGGCCACCGAATCCGCGCTTGCCCAGGTGCCCACGTCCTACCGGGAGGGGGCCGAGGCGCTTGGCTTGCCGCTCGGTTGGACGCTGCGCAAGATCGTGCTCAAGTCCGCGATCCCCGGGATCGTCACCGGCCTGCTGGTGGCGCTCGCGCTGGCGGTCGGCGAGACGGCGCCGATGCTGTACACGGCGGGCTGGTCGAATTCGGCCCCGAGCGGAAAGCTCACCGGCTCACCGGTCGGGTACCTGACCTATCCGATCTGGACGTTCTACAACCTGCCGTCGAAGACGGCGCGCGACCTGTCGTATGACGCGGCGTTCCTGCTGATCGTGTTCGTGCTGCTGCTGATCGTCCTCGGCAGGCTGATCACCTGGTTCGCGCGGCGGCACTCGGAATCGCAGTGACCCCGGCTAGGCCCCGTTGCCCGGCAGCCGCACGACCTGAACGAAGAACTCGTCGATCTGCCGGACGGCCTTCATGAACTGGTCCAGGTCAACGGGTTTGGTGACGTAGGCGTTGGCGTGCAACTTGTAGCTCTTGAGGATGTCCTCCTCGGCCGAGGACGTGGTGAGCACCACGACCGGGATGCGCGCCAGGTCGGGGTCGGACTTGATCTTCTCAAGTAGCTGGCGGCCGTCGTATTTGGGCAGATTCAGGTCGAGCAGGATGAGGTCGGGCCGCGGCGCGTCGGCGAATTCACCGCGCCGGTAAAGGTAGTTGAGGCCTTCCTCCCCGTCGTGTGCGACGTGCAGGCGGTTCTTGAGCTTGTTGTGCTCGAACGCTTCTCGGGTGATGAGCTCGTCGCCCGGGTCGTCCTCGACGAGCAGGATGTCGATTGCTCTGCCTTCCGGCGTGGTCATTGATGCGCTCCTTCCAAAGCAACCGAGTCTGCTTCGTCGACGGGTTCGGGCATGGGAAGGGTGAATTCGAATCGGGTCCCCTCGGTGTAGGACGTGTCGATTCGGACGGTGCCGCCGTGGTGCTCGATGATCTTCTTGACCAGGGCCAGGCCTACTCCGGTGCCGGCGTACACATCCCGGCCGTGCAGCCGCTGGAAGATCACGAAGACCTTGTCGGAGAATTCCTCCGGGATGCCGATGCCGTTGTCGGCCACACTCAGCAGCCATTCGCGGTCGTGGATGCCGGTCCCGGGCGCGCATTCGATGACGACGCGGGGCGCACGGTCCTTGTGCCGGAACTTGATTGCGTTGCCGATCAAGTTCTGCCACAGCATCGTCAGCAGCATGGGATCGCCGAGGATCTGTGGCAGCGGCTGCGCCGGGCGCACGATTTGGGCGTCCGTTTCCTCAACTGCGACAGCCAGATTGGCCAGGCCGGCATCGAGCGTCGCGTCGAGCTGCACCTCGGTTTCGGTGGTGCCCAGCCGGCCGACCCGCGAGAAGGTGAGCAGGTCGTTGATCAGCGCCTGCATGCGTTTGGCGCCGTCGACCGCGAACCCGATGTACTCGATGCCACGCTCGTCGAGCTTGTCGCCGTAGCGCTTTTCGAGCAGCTGGCAAAAGGACGCCACCTTGCGCAGCGGCTCCTGCAGGTCATGGGAGGCCACATAGGCGAACTGCTCGAGCTCGGTGTTGGATCGCCGTAGTTCGGCGGCCTGTTCGTCCAGCTGCGCCTGCGCACTCTGCGACACCGCGAGTTCGGAGACGATGCGCTTGCGCATGTCCTCCACGTCGATCGCCATCTTCCGAATGTCCCTGGGCCGGCGCGGGGGTGAAATCGTCTCGTCGAAATTGCCCTCGGTGATCCGCCGGCAGGCCGCGGCCAGCGCCGCGATCGGCCGGGTGACCGCGGCGCGACTGAGCAGCCCCAGCACCAGGGCCGCCCCGATGACGATCAGCACCGTGGTGCCCAGCACCCAATCGCGCCAGCCGTTGATCTCGTTGAGCTCGTTGGTGGCCGCCGCGGAGGCCGCCGCCAGATGGGTGTTCTGCGTATCGAAAAGCTCACGTAGACGGTCGAATTTGACCTTGCCCATGTCGGCCGTGCGGGGGCTGAGGTAGGTGGGCGTCTTGGGAGCCACGTTGGCGATCAGTGGTTCGGCATAGTTTGTCCGCCAGTCGGCGGCGGCGGATTCCACCGCGTCCAGATCGGCTATCAGCTCCGGGCGGCCGCCGACCAGACGCCGAATCTCGTCGGCCGCAGCCTGTTCGGCGCGCTGCCCGTCGTAATACGGCGCGAGGAACTGCCGGTCGGCGGCCATCAGGTAGCCGCGCATGCCGGTCTCCTGGTCACGCAGAGCCGCCTGCAGGCGTGCCGCCGCGACGCGCGCCGGCTGAATGTTCTGCGCCATCTGGCGCGACACCTCGTCGGTGCGATGCAGCAACACGGCGCCGACCAACGCCCCGACGAGCACCGTCACGCCCATGACCCACAGCACCAACGCCAGCCATCCCCGCACGGTGAGCTCCGTGAACCGAAGCGGACGCGACGCGATCACGTGGTAGTCCTTTCGATGCGCAGTACGGCGATGTCATCGGTCAGGCCGCCGCGTGGCTGGGCGAGCGTCTGGGCACCGTTGATGAGCGCGTCGACGAACGCGGGGCCGGGCTGATCCGCGTGCGCGCGGGCCAGGGCGAGCAGGCCGTCCTCGCCGAGGCGTTCCGTGCCCTGTCCCGAATATCCCTCGAAGAGCCCGTCGGTCAGCAAGAGCAGGGCGTGCCCGGTCGGTAAGTCCAGCTCCTCGGACGGCCAATCGCCGGCATGCAGGCCCAGTGCCGGGCCACCCGCCGGCTCATGCCATCGGACGGTTCCCCCGGCCTGTACCAGGATCGGCGGATGCCCGGCACGGATGACGCTGACCCGCGGGGTGTCGGGCGAGATCTCGAGGCTGAGCACCGTCGCGAAGATTCCCGTTTGGGTTCGTTCCGAATACAAGACCCGTTCGAGCTGGCGCATCCGTTCGACGCCGTGCACACCGGCGAAGGTGAGCGCCCGAAACGCGATCCGCAACGCCGCGCCCAGCGCCGCCTCGTGCGGACCGTGCCCGGCGACGTCGCCGATCAGGACGTGCACGACCCGGTCGGCCGTTTGGACGACGTCGTAGAAGTCTCCGCACAGCAATGCGTCTTCGCGGCTCGGCCGGTAGCGGGCGACGATGTCGACGCCCGGGTTGTCCAGCAGCAGCGGTGAGGGCAGCAGGCCCCGTTCCAGCAGCGCGTTCTCCCGGGCCCGCAGCTGCGTCGCGTGCAGATCCGCCGCGATGAGTTCGGCGCGCTTGCGCTCGATGGCGTACAGCAGCGCCCGGCGCAACATCTCCGGCTCGACCCGGCCCTTGACCAAGTAGTCCTGGGCGCCGGCTGCCACCGCCGAAGCCCCGAAGTACTCGTCGTTCAGCCCGGTCAGCACCACGATCGGCACCGTGGCGTCGAGGTTGGCGATGCGGTTGAGCGCGTCGATCCCGCTGGCGTCGGGTAGGTGCAGATCCAGCAGCACGCAGTCGGGCCGGGCGGATTCCAGCTCGCGTTCCGCGTGCGCCATCGACTTCGCCCACACCACCCGGGTGTCGGTGACCGCGTCGGTGATCAGGTCTTCCACCAGGACCGCGTCGGCGCGGTCGTCCTCGACCAGCAGCAACGACAGTGACTGCCAACTAGCCGTCGGGGTCACCGGAGCGCGCACAGGCATCAAATCCCAGCCATCTGTGGACCGGCATCGAAAGGCACGTTCTGCACTGCAGACCCCTTTGCCGCGATAGCCCTTTGCTCTGTGATGACAGTGGTCGGACGTAAGTCGGTGACTGTTTACCGATCGTCGGTGTGGACTTCACGCACCGAGTGCAGATCCTAAGCGGTGCGGCTCGACTCTTCGCAACAGCATCGCCGAAAAGCCGTCAGCGCAGCAGCGCTCGCGACATCACCACGCGCTGAATCTGATTGGTGCCCTCGTAAATCTGCGTGATCTTGGCGTCACGCATCATCCGCTCGACAGGGAAGTCGGTGGTGTAGCCGGCGCCGCCGAACAGTTGCACGGCTGCCTCCGTCACGTCCATGGCGGTGTCGGAGGCGAAGCACTTTGCGGCCGCGGAGATGAATCCGAGGTTCGGCTCGCCGCGTTCGGCGCGAGCCGCGGCGGTGTAGACCATCAGCCGGGCCGCTTCGACCTTCATCGCCATGTCGGCCAGCTCGAACTGCACACCCTGAAAGTCCGAGATCGACCTGCCGAACTGCTTGCGCTCCTTGGTGTAGGCGACGGCGGCGTCCACCGCGCCCTGCGCGAGGCCGACGGCCTGCGCGCCGACGGTGGGGCGGGTGTGGTCGAGGGTCTGCAGTGCGGTTTTGAACCCGGTGCCGGGTTCGCCGATGATCCGGTCGCCCGGAATGCGGCAGTTCTCGAAATACAACTCCGTGGTCGGTGAGCCCTTGATGCCCATCTTCTTTTCCTTCGGGCCGAAGGAGAAGCCCTCGTCGTCTTTGTGCACCATGAACGCCGAGATGCCGTTGGCGCCCTTGTCGGGATCGGTCACCGCCATCACGGTGTACCAGGTCGACTTGCCGCCGTTGGTGATCCAGCATTTGGTGCCGTTGAGGATCCAGTCATCCCCGTCGGCCTTGGCCTTGGTCCGCATCGACGCCGCGTCACTACCCGCTTCGCGCTCGCTCAAGGCGTAGGAGGCCATCGCCCCGTCCTTGGCCAGGGCTGGCAGCACCTGCTTTTTCAGCTCCTCCGAGCCCTGCAGGATCAGGCCCATGGTGCCCAGCTTGTTGACGGCCGGAATCAGCGAGGCGGAGCCGTCGACGCGGGCCACCTCTTCGATCACGATGCATGCGGCGACCGAATCCGCGCCCTGACCGCCGTATTCCTCGGGGATGTGGACCGCGTTGAAGCCCGACGCGTTCAGCGCGTCCAGGGCCTCCTGCGGGAAGCGCGAATTCTCGTCTACGTCGGCGGCGTGCGGAGCGATCTCCTTCTCCGCCAGCGCGCGAATCGCCGCCCGCAGCTCAACGTGTTCCTCGGGCAATTGGAACAAATCAAAGTTGGGGTCTCCGGCCCACTGAGCCATGTCGGCCTCCTTGCACTCTGCCAAATCCGCCCGACCTGTCCGCGGGCCGCTAGCCGGCCCACTTCGTCGCCAGGCTACTGGCCAGTAACCCTACCCTGACGCTGCTGCAGCGCCTCATCCTTGGCCCGCACGCTGTCCGCCAGCTGCTCCTGAAAGGCGACGATCCGCGCCCGCAGCGCCGGGTCGGAGGAGCCGAGGATGCGCACGGCGAGCAGGCCCGCGTTGCGGGCGCCCCCGATGGACACCGTGGCCACCGGTACCCCCGCGGGCATCTGCACGATCGACAGCAACGAGTCCAGCCCATCGAGGCGCGCCAGCGGCACCGGCACGCCGATGACCGGCAGCGGCGTCGCGGACGCGACCATTCCGGGCAGGTGCGCGGCTCCCCCGGCCCCCGCGATGATCACCTCGATGCCCCGCCCGGCCGCCTCACGCGCGTAATCGAACATCACCTGCGGGGTGCGGTGCGCGGAGACGACCCGGACCTCGGCCGGCACGTCGAACTCGGCCAGCGCCGCGGCGGCGTCGGCCATCACCGACCAGTCGCTGTCGCTGCCCATGATCACCCCGACGCGAGGCGCTCTAGTCATGGTCATCTATGCCGCTTCTCCCGCCTTTTCCGATCGCACTGCCCTGTTGATCGTCGCCGGCATGTGGATCCCATCCGTCCGGCCACCGCCCATGTGACAACCAGTGTGCCGCCAGGCCGGCGCGTTCCCGCAGCTTCCCCACGCTTTCCCGGTCCGCCGGCCCGGAGCCGACGAAGTTGATGTGGCCGACCTTGCGGCCGGGACGTTCTTGTTTGCCGTAGAGGTGGACGCGCGCGTCGGGCATCCGCGCGAACAGGTGATGCAGCCGCTCGTCGACGCTCATCTCCGGGGTTTCGGCCGCGCCCAGCACGTTGGCCATCACGGTCACCGGTGCGATGGCGTCGGTATCGCCGAGCGGGTAGTCCAGCACCGCGCGCAGGTGCTGCTCGAATTGACTGGTGCGCGAGCCGTCCATGGTCCAGTGCCCGGAGTTGTGTGGCCGCATCGCCAGTTCGTTGACCAGCAGTTCGCCGTCGACCGTCTCGAAGAGCTCGACGGCGAGCACCCCCACCACGCCGAGCTCGGCCGCCAGCCGCAACGCCAGCTGCTGCGCGGCGGCGGCCCGTTCGGCGGGCAGCTCGGGCGCGGGCGCGATCACCTGCACGCAGATGCCATCTCGCTGCACGGTCTCGACGACCGGCCACGCCGCGCCCTGGCCGAACGGTGATCGGGCCACCAGGGCCGACAGTTCGCGGCGCAGGTTCACCTGCTCCTCGGCCATCAGCGGCACATCGTCGGCCAGGAAGGCGGCCGCGATCTCCCGGGCGTGCGACGGGTCGCGCGCCATCCGCACCCCGCGTCCGTCGTAGCCGCCGCGGATCGCCTTCACCACCACCGGGCCAGCTATGCGTCGCGCGAAGGCGTCGAGTTCGTCGACGCCCCGGATCTCGGCGTAGCGGGGCACCGGAACGCCGAGGGCCTCGAGCCGGCGGCGCATGACGAGCTTGTCCTGCGCGTGCAGCAGGGCCTGCGGCGGCGGCGCCACGTTCACACCCTCGGCGACCAGTTTCTCCAGCAGGTCGTTCGGCACGTGTTCGTGGTCGAACGTCAGCACGTCGGCGCCCGCGGCCACCCCGCGCAGGTCGTCGAGATCGGTGTGCGAACCGAGCACGACGTCGGGCGCCACCAGCGCGGCCGGCTCGTCGGCGGCGGTGGCCAGTACCCGCAGCGTCTGCCCCAAAGCGATCGCCGCTTGGTGGGTCATCCGGGCGAGCTGGCCGCCACCGACCATTGCGACCACGGGGACGGCGCGCGGGACGGCGCGGGCAGCTGCGACGGGGGCTGCGCCCGGTACGCGTGGAGTCGACACGGCCATCATGGTGTCACGGCGAAACTCTCCGGCGCCAAAGGCGTGTTGACCGGGGCCGACGCCGAATTGTTATGTAGGATTTTGCGTCGAATTTGGGTCCGTCCGTAGACTGACGTGTTGTGTCCTTCGCCGAAGCCACGATCGCGCGTCTACCTAGGGTTATGCAGCCCTATTTGCAACGCCATCACGAACTGATCAAATTCGCCATCGTCGGCGGAACCACATTCGTCATCGACTCGGCGATTTTCTACACGCTGAAGCTGACAATTCTCGAACCCAAACCGGTGACCGCAAAGGTGATTGCGGGCATTGTCGCGGTCATCGCGTCTTATGTGCTGAACCGGGAGTGGAGCTTCCGCAACCGCGGCGGCCGCGAGCGCCACCACGAGGCGCTGCTGTTCTTCGCCTTCAGCGGCGTCGGGGTGCTGCTCTCCATGGCGCCGCTGTGGTTCTCCAGCTACGTGTTGCAGCTGCGCGAGCCGACGGTGTCGCTGGCGGTGGAAAACGTCGCCGACTTCATCTCGGCGTACATCATCGGGAACCTGCTGCAGATGGCGTTCCGGTTCTGGGCGTTCCGGCGCTGGGTGTTTCCCGACCAGTTCGCGCGCGACCCCGAGAAGGCGCTGGAGTCCGCGCTTACCGCCGGCGGTATCGCCGAGGTCTTCGAGGACGAGATCGAGGGCGGCAACGTCACGCTGCTGCGCTCTTGGCGCAACCGCGCCGGCCGCCTGGGTCAGCTGGGCGATTCCTCGGAACCCAGGGTGTCGAAGACTTCGTGATACAGCAGCGCGTGTACCTCGCGCAGCCGCGGAATGTCGTAGAACTCCAACGGATCCTGTGATGCCGATTCGATGATCAGCGTCCCGGTGCGGAACATCCGCTCGGTGATCCGGTCGCGAAACTCCACGCTGTTGATCCGGGCCAGCGGGATGTCGATGCCGGTGCGGGTCAGCACCCCGTGGCGAAACATCACCCTCCGGTTGGTCACCACGAAATGGGTCGTCAGCCAACTCAGGAACGGCCACAGCGTCAGCCAGCCCACGATCACCAGCCAGATCCCCCAGATGACGCCGTAGATGATGTTCTTGGCGAGCTGTTCCCAATGCGTCGAGTTGAGGTATCCGGAGCCGAATGCGGCCAGCCCGGTCACTCCGATGAGAACCAGCACCGGCCAGATCAGCCGCTTCCAGTGCGGGTGGCGGTGCACGATGACATGTTCGCCGGCGGCCAGAACGTTATCCGGGTAGCCCATGCCCGCCGACATTAGCTGTGCAACGCGACATTTTGCGCCCGACTAGCGCAAATGCACCACGTCGCCGGCCGCGACGACGACGGTCTGCCCGCCGCTTTCCAGGCAGAGCCTGCCCTGGTCGTCGATTGCGCTCGCGGTGCCGTCGACCTGCTTGCCGCCGGGCAGGTGCGCGCGGACCCGGTTGCCGATGGTCAGGCTGCGCGCCCGGTAGTCGGCGGCCAGCGCCCAGTCGGCCCCGCGCGCCGCGCGCCAGGCCACGATCCGCCGGCCCAGCTCCCGCAGCAGGGCCGACACCAGCTCGGTGCGGTCCGGCGCGGCGACGCCCAGGTCGAGCAGCGACGTCGCGCCGGGGCCGTCGATCTCGTCGGCGGACTGAGTCACGTTGAGCCCCAAGCCGATAACGACGACGGGCTTGTTCACCTCGGCGAGGATTCCGGCCAGCTTGCCCGGCGCATCCGGCGGGCCGGCCAGCACGTCGTTGGGCCATTTGAGACCCGCCTGCACCCCGGTGCCCGACAGCAACGGGGTCACCGTGTCCACCACCGCCACCCCGGTCGCCAGCGGCAGCCAGCCCCATCCGGTGGTCGGGACGTCGACGACGCTGACCCCTACCGACATCGTGATCTGGGCCCGCGGCGTGGCCGACCAGCCGCGGCCGTGCCGGCCCCGCCCCGCGGTCTGGTGCTCGGCGATCAGCACCGCACCGGCGACGTCGTCGCCCGAGGCCGCGCGCGCCAGCAGGTCGGCATTGGTGGAGCCGGTCTGCTCGACGACCTTGAGCCTGCGCCAGCCCAGCCCGGTGCCGATCAACTCGGCGCGCAATGCGCTCTCGTCCAACGGTGCTCGAAGCTGATCTCGTTCTGTCACCGCACCCAGCCTAGAACTCAGGGCCGACGGTCGCGCATGTCCAGCACGGCCAAATGACTGAACAGCATGCTGGTTCCGATCGGGTTGCCGCCGCCGGGATACGCGGTGCCGCTGGGCGCGGCCATGGTGTTGCCCGCCGCGTACAGGCCGGGGATCGGATTGCCGAACGTGTCGAGCACCCGCGCCGCGCTGTCGGTGCGCAGGCCGCCCTTGGTACCCAGATCGGAGATGCCGAACGCGGCGGCGTGATACGGCGGCGAGTCGATGGGCACCAGCGGCGACGCTCCCGCGCAGAACGCGCGGTCGAAGGCCTCGTCGCCGCGGCCGAAGTCCTCGTCGACGCCTGCGGCGGCAAAGGCGTTGAACCGGGCCACGGTTGCCGCCAGCCGCTCACCCGGAACGCCGATCTTGGCGGCCAGTTCCTCCAGCGTGTCCGCGGTGTGCCACAGGCCGGCGGCGACGTACTTCTCGGTCTCGACGATGGACACGTTGGCCGCCTTCACCGGCGGCACCTCGCCCTCCCTATCGTCGTAGATCATCCAGTACGGCAACGTGATCGAGCCGTCGCGCAGCTGCGCGATGATCTCGCGGCCCGCGCGGTCATACGCCCGGGATTCGTTGACGAACCGGTCGCCGTCCTGGTTGACGAAGATGCCGCCGGTGAACCACAGCGCGAACGCCGACCGGCCGTCGGGGTGGGTCATGCCGGGCGACCACCAGGCCTGGTCGAGCAGGTCGGTGTCGGCGCCCGCGGCGATGCCGGCCTGCAGCGCCTGCCCGCGACTTCCCGGCCCGCCCATGGTGTCTCGCGACGTTCCCGGCACGCCGTAGCGGCGGCGCAGCTCCTCGTTGGCTTCAAAGCCGCCGGCGGCAAGCAGCACTCCGCGGCGGGCGCGGATGGCGCTACGCTGCCCGGCGGTCTCGACGATCGCGCCGGTGACCCGACCGTCGGACAGCACCAGCTCGACCAGGGCGGCGTCACGGCGCAGCGACGCCGTCGGGTACTGGCCGATGGCCTTGAGGAATCGCGCGATCAGGGCGCGGCCGCCCAGGTAGTAGTCCGACGGGGGCTGGGCGCCGAGCCGGTCGGTGTCCAGCGGACCGCGGATCGCCTCGCGCAGTTCCGGCGCGGCGTCCACCTTCAGCGGCTTGGCCGCGATGTGGCGTTGGCCGTCCAGCCGCGCCTTGGGCGCCTTGCCGAAATAGTCGGGCCACGGCAGTGGCACGAACTTCAGGTTCGGGTCGGCCTCCAGGTACTCGATCAGCGGCGCGCCGCCGCGGACATAGGTTTCCTGCAGCTCGCGCGGGGTCCGGTCGCCGACCACGGCGTGGTAGTAGGTGAGCGCGTCCTCGAGGGTGTCGTCGTCCATGCCGGCGCGGACCAGCACGGGATTGCACGGAAACCAGACGCCGCCCCCGCCGGAGTAGGCGGTGGTGCCACCGAATTTTGACGTCGCCTCGACCAGCAGCACGTCGAGGCCTTCGCGCGCCGCGGTGTACGCACCGGTCACGCCGCCGCCGCCCGAGCCCGCGACCAGCACGTCGCATTCGGCCGCCCAATCCGCGGTTCCCAACGGGCGGGCGTGCATCAGCGGAGAGTACCGCGCCGCTAAGCTCGACTCCCATGACGAGCGTTACCGACCACACTGCGGAACCGGCCGCCGAGCACAGCATCGACATCCACACCACCGCGGGCAAGCTGGCCGAGCTGCACAAGCGGCGTGAAGAGTCACTGCACCCGGTTGGCGAAGAGGCCGTCGAGAAGGTGCACGCCAAGGGCAAGCTGACCGCCCGCGAACGCATCCTCGCGCTGCTCGACGAGGACTCGTTCGTGGAGCTCGACGCGCTGGCCCGGCACCGCAGCAAGAACTTCGGCCTGGAGCACAACCGCCCGCTCGGCGACGGGGTGATCACCGGCTACGGCACCGTCGACGGCCGCGACGTGTGCATCTTCAGCCAGGACGCCACGGTGTTCGGCGGCAGCCTCGGCGAGGTGTACGGCGAGAAGATCGTCAAGATCCAGGACCTGGCGATCAAGACCGGTCGCCCGCTGATCGGCATCAACGACGGCGCCGGCGCGCGGATCCAGGAGGGCGTCGTGTCGCTCGGCCTGTACAGCCGCATCTTCCGCAACAACATCCTGGCGTCCGGCGTCATCCCGCAGATCTCCCTGATCATGGGCGCGGCCGCCGGTGGGCACGTCTACTCGCCCGCCCTGACCGACTTCGTGGTCATGGTCGACCAGACCAGCCAGATGTTCATCACCGGGCCCGACGTCATCAAAACCGTCACCGGTGAGGACGTCACCATGGAGGAGCTGGGCGGCGCCCACACGCACATGGCCAAGTCGGGCACCCTGCACTACGTCGCCTCCGGCGAGCAGGACGCCTTCGACTGGGTCCGCGACCTGCTGAGCTACCTGCCGCCCAACAACGCCACCGACGCGCCGCGCTACGCCGAGCCGCATCCCCCGGGCGCCATCGAGGACAACCTCACCGAGGAGGACCTCGAGCTCGACACGCTGATCCCGGACTCGCCCAACCAGCCCTACGACATGCACGAGGTGATCACCCGCATCCTCGACGACGACGAGTTCCTCGAGATCCAGGGCGGCTACGCGCAGAACATCGTCGTCGGCTTCGGCCGCATCGAGGGCCGCCCGGTCGGGATCGTGGCCAACCAGCCGACGCAGTTCGCCGGCTGCCTGGACATCAACGCCTCGGAGAAGGCCGCGCGGTTCGTGCGGACCTGCGACTGCTTCAACATCCCGATCATCATGCTGGTGGACGTGCCGGGCTTCCTCCCGGGCACCGGCCAGGAGTACAACGGCATCATCCGGCGCGGCGCCAAGCTGCTGTTCGCCTACGGCGAGGCCACGGTCCCGAAGATCACCGTCATCACCCGCAAGGCCTACGGCGGCGCCTACTGCGTGATGGGGTCCAAGGACATGGGCTGCGACGTCAACCTGGCGTGGCCGTCGGCGCAGATCGCGGTGATGGGCGCCTCCGGTGCGGTCGGGTTCGTCTACCGCAAGCAACTGAGCGAGGCCGCCAAGGAGGGCAAGGACGTCGACGCGCTGCGGCTGCAACTGCAGCAGGAGTACGAGGACACCTTGGTCAACCCGTATGTCGCCGCCGAGCGGGGCTATGTCGACGCGGTGATCCCGCCGTCGCACACCCGCGGTTACATCGGCACGGCGCTGCGCCTGCTGGAACGCAAGATCTCGCACCTGCCCCCCAAGAAGCACGGGAACATCCCCCTATGACCGAGACTCAGACCGAGGCCACGCCCGAGGCGCACGAGCCGCACATCCAGATCCTCAAGGGTGAGCCCACCGCCGAGGAGGTGGCCGCGCTCGTCGCGGTGCTGGGCTGTGCCGGCGGTGCGCCGGATCCCGAGCAGCCCGAGCGGACCCGCTGGGGTCTGCCGGTCGACCGGTTGCGCTTCGCGATGACCAACTTTCAGCGGCTCACGTTCCAGCAAATGACCCACATGAGGCATTGACCCGCCTGGTGCTGGCTTCGGCGTCGGCCGGCCGGCTCAAGGTGCTGCGCCAGGCCGGCGTCGATCCGGTGGTCGTGGTCTCGGGCGTCGACGAGGATGCCGTCGCCGCCGCGCTGGGCCCGGACGCGCCGCCGCGCGACGTGGTGTGCGCGCTTGCCCGGGCCAAGGCCGAACGGGTGGCGGGCGAGCTCGACGCCCGAGTCGCGGCCGATTGCGTTGTCATCGGCTGTGATTCGATGCTGTCCATCGACGGCCGGCTGTGCGGGAAGCCCGGTTCGGCCGAGGCCGCCGCGACCCAGTGGCGCGTGATGAGCGGCCGCTCCGGCGAACTGCACACCGGGCACTGCCTGCTGCGGCTGCGCGACGGCGCCATCACCCACCGCGAAGTCGAATCACGATGCACCACAGTGCATTTCGCCGCCCCAACGGACGCGGACCTGCGCGCGTACGTCGCCCACGGCGAGCCGTGGCACGTGGCCGGCGGCTTCACCCTGGACGGCCTGGGCGGCTGGTTCGTCGACGGCATCGACGGCGACCCGTCCAACGTGATCGGCGTCAGCCTGCCGCTGCTGCGGTCGCTGCTGGGGCGGGCTGGGCTGTCGGTGTCCGCGCTGTGGACGGCACCGCCGAGCCGCTGAATCCGCAGGGCCGCTCGCGCTTTCGCCGCCGAAGTACACGTCGGGCCCGAACCCTAGGGTCAAGCCATGACCACGTGGACCGAGTTCACCGCCCAAGCGCCGCGCATCGCCGGCATCTTCACCCGTCGCCATCGAGCCAGCGGCAACCTGTGCATGCTGGCCACCCTGCGCTCCGACGGCTTCCCGCGGATCAGCCCGATGGAGCCGCGGATCTTCGAGGACGAGTTGTGGCTGCCGGGGATGCCGGCCACCACCAAGTTCCTCGATCTGGCGCGCGACCCGAGGTTTTGTCTGCACACCGCGACGGTCGACACCGAGGTGACCGACGGGGACGCAAAGTTGTGGGGGCTGGCGCGCGTCGTTCCCTACGGCGCGGTGCACCGGCGCTTCGCCGAGGCGCTGTTCTCCGAGACCGGATTGGACCTGCGCGATCAGCGATTCGACCTGCTCGGCGCCGATGTCACCGGGGCATCGGCGGTCGAGGTCCGCGACGGCCACATGGATGTCACCATCTGGAATCCCGGCGTGCCCGAGCGGGTGGTCCGCAAGCACTGACCTGCTGGCCGTTTCGGAAGCTGGCGGTAGGCTCGGCAGCGTGGCATTACCACCCGATCCGAGCCCGACATTGCAGGCCTACGCCCATCCCGAGCGACTCGTCACCGCCGACTGGCTGTCCGCCAACCAAGGCACCCCAGGCCTGGCGATCGTCGAATCCGACGAGGACGTCCTGCTCTACGACGTCGGTCATATCCCCGGGGCCGTGAAGGTCGACTGGCACACCGACCTCAACGACCCCCGGGTCCGCGACTACATCAACGGCGAGCAATTCGCGGAGCTGATGGACCGCAAGGGCATCGCCCGCGACGACACCGTGGTGATCTACGGCGACAAGAGCAACTGGTGGGCGGCCTATGCCCTGTGGGTGTTCACGCTGTTCGGCCACCCCGACGTGCGGCTGCTCAACGGCGGCCGCGACCTCTGGCTGGCCGAACGCCGCGAGACGACGCTGGACGTGCCCACCAAGACCTCCAGCGGCTATCCCGTCGTCACCCGCAACGACGCACCGATCCGCGCCTTCAAGGACGACGTGCTGGGCATCCTCGGCAGCGAGCCGCTGATCGATGTCCGCTCGCCCGACGAGTACACCGGCAAACGGACGCACATGCCCGAGTACCCCGAGGAAGGCGTGCTGCGCGGCGGCCACATCCCCACCGCCCGGTCGATTCCCTGGGCCAAGGCGGCCGACGAGAGCGGGCGGTTCCGCAGCCGCGAGGAGCTCGAGGAGCTGTACGGCTTCATCGAGCCCGACGACAAGACGGTCGTCTACTGCCGCATCGGCGAGCGCTCCAGCCACACCTGGTTCGTGCTGACGCATCTGCTCGGCAAGCCCGGGGTGCGCAACTACGACGGATCGTGGACGGAGTGGGGCAACACCGTCCGCACGCCGATCGTGGCGGGTGAAGAGCCGGGCACCGTCGAAGTCTGATGGCGCCCCGATGAGCATGCCCGCGCCGCTGGCAGAGGTGGTGTCCGACTTCGCCGAAGTCGAGGGCCAGGACAAGCTGGCGCTGCTGCTGGAGTTCGCCAACGAGCTCCCGGCGCTGCCGTCCGATCTCGAAGAGGCGGCCATGGAGCCGGTGCCCGAATGCCAGACCCCGCTGTTTTTGCACGTGGACGCCAGCGACCCCGAGCGGGTGCGGTTGCACTTCAGCGCGCCGGCCGAATCGCCGACCACGCGGGGGTTCGCGTCGATCCTGGCCGCCGGTCTCGACGAACAGCCGGCCGCCGACATTCTGGCGGTGCCCGAGGATTTTTACGCCGACCTCGGGCTGGCGGCGCTGATCAGCCCGCTTCGGCTGCGCGGCTTGTCGGCGATGCTCGCCCGCATCAAGCGCAGGCTGCGCGAGAGTGCTTAGAAACCCCACAAATCCGGACCGCCTCGTCGGGCCGAACGGCGCGGCGCTTAGACTTCCCGTGAACTCGTTGTAAGAAATTCTCTTAGAGAAGTCCGCAGAAATGCGTCTGCGGTGATGCCGAACAGGAGGCGCTGTGGCCACTCACGCCAGCTCGAGGATCTCCAAGGTGCTCGTCGCCAACCGCGGCGAAATCGCAGTCCGGGTGATCCGGGCGGCCCGCGACGCGGGCCTGTCCAGCGTGGCGGTGTACGCCGAGCCCGACGCCGACGCGCCGCACGTGCGTCTGGCCGACGAGGCGTTCGCATTGGGCGGCCAAACGTCCGCGGAGTCCTACCTGGACTTCGGCAAACTCCTTGACGCGGCGGCCAAGTCGGGCGCCAACGCCATCCACCCCGGCTACGGCTTCCTGTCGGAGAACGCCGACTTCGCCCAGGCGGTCCTGGACGCGAACCTGATCTGGATCGGGCCCAGCCCGCAGTCCATCCGCGATCTCGGTGACAAGGTCACCGCCCGCCACATCGCCGCGCGCGCGCAGGCCCCGCTGGTGCCCGGAACCCCCGACCCGGTGAAGGACGCCGACGAGGTGGTGGCTTTCGCCCAGGAATACGGCGTGCCGGTCGCGATCAAGGCGGCGTTCGGCGGCGGCGGCAAGGGCATGAAAGTGGCCCGCACCATCGAGGAGATCCCCGAGCTGTTCGAGTCGGCCACCCGTGAGGCCGTCGCGGCGTTCGGCCGCGGCGAGTGCTTCGTCGAGCGCTACCTGGACAAGCCGCGCCACGTCGAGGCGCAGGTGATCGCCGACCAGCACGGCAACGTGATCGTCGCCGGCACCCGCGACTGCTCGCTGCAGCGCCGCTTCCAGAAGCTGGTGGAGGAGGCCCCCGCTCCGTTCCTGACCGACGCGCAGCGCAAGGAGATCCACGAGTCGGCGAAGCGGATCTGCAAGGAGGCGCACTACTACGGCGCCGGGACCGTCGAATACCTGGTGGGCCAGGACGGCCTGATCTCCTTCCTGGAAGTCAACACCCGTCTGCAGGTCGAGCACCCGGTCACCGAGGAGACCGCCGGCATCGACCTGGTGCTGCAGCAGTTCAAGATCGCCAACGGCGAGAAGCTGGACCTCACCGAGGACCCCACGCCGCGCGGGCACGCCATCGAGTTCCGGATCA
Source organism: Mycobacterium sp. NGS17 (assembly GCF_059813205.1). Taxonomy (NCBI): domain Bacteria; kingdom Bacillati; phylum Actinomycetota; class Actinomycetes; order Mycobacteriales; family Mycobacteriaceae; genus Mycobacterium; species Mycobacterium sp. NGS17. The sequence continues at coordinate 34,135 of NZ_JCALED010000002.1, forward strand.
ACGGCGAGGACGCCGGACGCGGGTTCCTGCCCGCGCCCGGCCCGGTCACGCGCTACGACATCCCGACCGGCCCCGGCGTCCGCCTCGACTCGGGCGTCGAGGCGGGCTCGGTCATCGGCGGTCAATTCGACTCGATGCTGTCCAAGCTGATCGTGTACGGCGCCACCCGCGAGGAGGCGCTCGCGCGCTCGCGCCGGGCGCTGGACGAGTTCCACGTCGAAGGCTTGGCCACGGTCATCCCGTTCCACCGCGCCGTGGTGTCCGACCCGGCTTTCATCGGTGACGGTGACGGCTTCTCGGTGCACACCCGCTGGATCGAGACCGAGTGGAACAACACGATCGAACCGTTCACCGGCGGCGAGCCGCTGGACGACGAGGACGCCCGGCCGCGCCAGAAGGTGGTCGTGGAGGTCGGCGGCCGCCGGCTCGAGGTGTCGCTGCCCGGGGATCTGGCGCTGTCCAGCGGCGGCGCGGCGGACCCGGCCGGCGTCATCCGCAAGAAGCCCAAGGCGCGCAAGCGCGGGGGGCACGCGGGTGCTGCCGCCTCCGGTGACGCGGTGACCGCCCCCATGCAGGGCACCGTGGTCAAGGTCGCGGTCGAGGAAGGCCAGGAGGTTGCCGCGGGCGACCTGGTGGTGGTGCTCGAGGCGATGAAGATGGAGAACCCGGTCACCGCGCACAAGGACGGTGTGATCACCGGACTCGCGGTCGAGGCCGGCGCCGCCATCACGCAGGGCACGGTGCTCGCCGAAATCAAGTAGCGCTGGCTGAGAGTTTTCCCAGACAACGTTGTCGCCCCTCGCTGTCGCGAGTAGGGTTCGGACAAGGTTGAGTTCACAGCCGCCCGGGATACGTCGGTGACGTGGGGGTAGGCCGAATTCCCATCTTCTCCGAACTCTTTGCATGTGGCTGACGTATCGATAGCAGGATCTCCCTGAATGGGATGGAGTCAGCGATGTCTGTGGCGCAATCTTGGCAACAAAGCCGCACAGCACAATTCACCGCCCGCTGGGGCCCGGCGGGAGCCCTGATCACCGTGGACGGCGAGCTCGACGCGGCCAACGCCGATCAGCTCGTCGCGTACGTGCAGCAGGGCACCAGCCGCTGCCGGCGAGTTATCCTGGATCTGCGCGGCCTCAAATTCATTGGTACCGCGGGCTTTTCGGCCCTGCACCGGATCAATGTGGCATGTTCGGGCGCTCAGGTGTCCTGGGCCATGGCGCCCAGCCCGGCGGTAGCCAGGCTGCTGCGGGTGTGCGACCCCGACGCGACGCTGCCGGTGACGACACAGCAGGCCGAGCCGCTGCTGGAACCGCTGTGGGTCGAAGACCAGTCCCCGCCGCTACTGCAACTGGTCACGGAGCCGCGTTAGCGACTTCGCCAGCAGCCGCGACACGTGCATCTGTGAGATGCCGACCCGCTCGGCGATCTGTGTCTGCGTCATCGACTCGAAGAATCGCAGCACCAACACCGTCCGTTCCCGCTCGGGCAGCGCCTCGAGCAGCGGACGCAACGATTCCTGATCCTCGATCCGGTCCAGGCCGGTGTCGACGTCACCGAGGGTGTCCGCGATCGCGCGGGCTTCCTCTTCCTCGCCGCCGCCACCGCTGTCGATGGACAGGGTGTTGTAGGAGCTGCCCGCCACCAGCCCCTCGACCACCTCTTCACGGTCCATGTCCAGCTCCGCGGCGAGTTCGGTCGCGGTGGGCGCCCGGCCCAGCCGCTGCGACAGGTCGGCGGTGGCGGTGCCGAGCCGCAGGTGCAGTTCCTTCAGCCGCCGCGGGACTTTCACCGACCAGCTGTTGTCCCGGAAGTGGCGGCGGACCTCCCCCATGATCGTGGGCACCGCGAAGGAGACGAAGTCCGAGCCGGCGTCGACGTCGAATCGGACCACCGCGTTGACCAGCCCGACGCGCGCCACCTGAACCAGGTCGTCCCGCGGTTCGCCGCGGCCTTCGAAGCGGCGCGCGATGTGGTCGGCGAGCGGCAGGCAGCGCTCGACGATCTTGTCCCGTTGACGCTGAATTTCCATCGAGTCGGGCGCGACAGCGGCCAACTCACGGAACATGTCCGGAACATCGGCGTATTCGTTCGGACGAGAAACCGAACCGCCGGCAGCTCGCGCTGTCACCTGCTGGAGGCCGCCCGTCGCGCCGTCAGTGTGATGCCGAAAACACTGCCGGTTTCATCGGGTTCGCGGCCGTCGTGGAAAGTCTGGACGTCGTCGGCGAGCGACGTCAGCACGTGCCAACTGAAGCTTCCGGGCGCCACCACGTCGTGAGTGTCGCATGCCGCCGAAGCTTCCACTACCAATTGGTCGTCCTGGGGGTCGACCACGACGATCAGGGTCGCGTCGGGAGTGGCCGAACGAATCAACCGGGTGCACACTTCGTCGACCGCGAGCCGAAGGTCCGCCACCGCATCGAAATCCAGGTCCTCGAAGGTGCCGATGGCACCGACCAGGGTGCGCAGCATCGCCAGGTTCTCCAGTCGCGCAGCAACGTGAAGTTCGACGGCGCGATGGCCGCGCGGACGCTTGTTAGCGTGCAATCCAGCATCGTTCATATGGTCTCCCGGCAATGTTCGACTGACACTACTACTGCTCCGCAGTCCGCCATGGACCTCGGGTTCGAGCCGGTTAGTCATGATCGCCGCCGGGTATTCGGCCCGCCGTCGGCGGGCCTCACACGACCGACATCCGGTAGCGCCGGCACCGGCGCTGTTCGGTGATCGCCGGGGCCACGCAGGTCATATCGGTGGTCGTCGCAGTAGGCATACATATCTTCGGTGTGTTCGTGATTCCGAACCCCATGATGGGGTGACCACGCAACCGTTCCGGCACTCATCATGGTGCACACCTGATACCCACAAGTTCACGCCCGTAACCCCGCAATCATCTTTGATGCGGAATATCACACCGGTGGTGTCGAGGCAGGTCACGCGAAGAAAACGCGCGACCGCCGGGACGCGTGTCAATTAGCCGGCGGCCCGCCCTAGCTGGCCGGCCGTTGGCGGTACACGTCCGGATGTTCGGTGTACCAGCGATCGCAGATCCGGCGAATCCTGCGGTGCTCCACCGCCAGCCAGGCCAGCCCCAGCACCGCGGCGATCAACCCGACGATTCCCGCCGTCATGCCCTCGTGGTGATGTCCGCTGGCGAAGGCCGCAAGGCTGCCGCAGGTCCCGATCACGCCCGCGACGACCAAGAGGTATCCGGGCCAGTGCAGGACGTCGATCAGCGACTCGCCGGCGAGCGGCCGCGTTGTCCTCAGATGGTCGACGGGGTCGTGGTAGGTGTCTCCCATAGCTGCTCCTCACCGCACCTTCAACGGTAGAACGCGGGAGGACAAACCTAAAGGGCCAGTACCGGACCGGCGATCGGCGCGACGCCCATCGCGACCATCAGCGCCATTGCCGTGAGCAGGAACCAGCCCGCGCCGTGCCACCCCCACCAGGTCCCCCGGGCCTTCCACACCAGATAGGTGCGCACGAAAGCCCAGATCCCGGCGCCGAGCGCGATCAGCGGGCCCCCGAACGCCAGCAGGGTGCGCTGCGGTGGGCCACACGCCACCATGTCCACGCCCACCCCCGGGCAGGTACTGACCCATACCGCGGCGATCAACAGGAAACCGACGGCGGCCAACGTGGACAGGACGGCGAAACGGATCGCGGCGTTCACCTCGCCGTCCTCCTGGCCCAAGCGGTCACCGCCCGATCGCGCGTCCGCTTTCTGCATCGTTGTTCACCTCCCCTTGGAAACCCCGCGCTGAGTTCATCGCTCGCTACGTCGCATTAGTTACAGGGCGGCAGTGCCTGCGCTGGTAGCTGCGGAATGCGCACGAATTCACATACCCCGTGGCAAACCCCGGTAAACGGCGTCGATGTGAGGCCCAGCGCCAGGTCATCGGCGGGGCACGAAGGTGCGCGGCGCGGGCATCCGCTTTCGTCCGCCGTCTTCTCACCCCCACCCGCGGCGGGCGCGAATCCGGAGTGGACTCGCCGAAGGCCTACCCGCGCCAAAGTGCCGATACCGTCAATTATTCCGGCGATTTATCGCCGGTCCGCGCTGTGGAGTTCGGATGATTCCAATGTGGCTAGGGGCTTATGTCCCATGGGTACTATCTGACACATGCCAACCGCCCGCAGGCGCTTATCCCCCGAGGATCGACGCGCTGAGCTGCTCGCCTTAGGAGCAGAGGTCTTCGGGAAGCGACCCTACGACGAGGTCCGGATCGATGAGATCGCGGAACGTGCCGGAGTGTCTCGGGCCCTGATGTACCACTATTTCCCCGACAAGCGCGCGTTCTTCGCTGCGGTCGTCAAGGACGAGGCCGACCGCCTGTACGAGAACACCAACATGGACGACGCGACCGGTCTGACCATGTACGAGGAGATCCGGGTCGGCGTGCTGGCCTACATGGCTTACCACGAGCAGAACCCGGAGGCCGCGTGGGCCGCGTACGTCGGCCTGGGCCGGTCCGACCCGGTCCTGTTGGGCGTCGAGGACGACGCCAAGAACCGCCAGATGGAACACATCATGTCGCGGATCAACCGGTTGCTCGGTGAGGTCAACGCCGCCAGCATGGCGCCCGACGTCGAGCGGCACCTGCGGGTGATCCTGAACGGCTGGCTTGCCCTGACCTTCGAGATCTGCCGGCAGCGGATCATCGACCCCTCCACCGACGCCGAGAAGCTCGCCGACGCGTGCGCGCACGCGCTCCTGGACGCGATCGCGCGGGTTCCCGAGATCCCGGAGGCACTCGGCGAGGCGATGTCCAACTCGCGGCTGTGAGCGGCGCGGCCATCGTGTCGGTGGCCGTTGGCACGATGGATAGATGAGCACGCGCGCTGATTCCGGGCCGTCCGGGCGCCCCGACCCGTTGGGCCGCTTCAGCGCGATCACCCGCGAGTGGTTCACCAGCACCTTCGACGCACCGACCACCGCGCAGTCCGAGGCTTGGAACGCCATCGCCGACGGCAACAACACCCTGGTGATCGCGCCCACCGGCTCGGGCAAGACGCTGGCGGCGTTCCTCTGGGCGCTGGACAGCCTCGCCGGCGCGGCCGAGCGCCCGCCCGGCACCCGCGTGCTCTATGTGTCACCGCTCAAGGCGCTGGCGGTCGATGTCGAGCGCAACCTGCGCACTCCGCTGGCCGGGCTCACCCGCATCGCCGAACGTCAGGGTCTGCCGCCACCCGAAATCAGCGTCGGCGTCCGTTCCGGGGACACCCCGCCCGCCGCCCGTCGCCAACTGATCAACCAACCCCCCGACGTGCTGATCACCACCCCCGAGTCGCTGTTTCTCATGCTCACCTCGGCCGCCCGGGAAACGCTGGCCGGCGTGCAGACGGTGATCGTCGACGAGATCCACGCCATCGCCGCCGGAAAGCGCGGCGCGCACCTGGCCGTGTCGCTGGAGCGCCTCGACGCGCTGCAGCAGGACAAATCCGCGCAGCGCATCGGATTGTCGGCGACGGTTCGTCCGCCCGAGGAACTCGCCCGGTTCCTGTCCGGGCAGGCGCCGACGACCATCGTGGCCCCGCCGTCGACCAAGACGGTCGAGCTCACCGTGCAGGTTCCGGTGCCCGACATGGCCAACCTGGCCAACAACACGATCTGGCCCGACGTGGAGAACCGCCTGGTCGACCTGATCGAATCGCACAATTCGACGATCGTCTTCGCCAACTCGCGGCGGCTGGCCGAGCGACTCACCGCCCGCCTCAACGAGATTCACGCGGAACGCAGCGGCGTTGGACTGTCTACGGACGCCAATCCGAAGGTGGCCGGCGGCGCTCCCGCGCACATCATGGGCAGCGGACAGACCTACGGCGCCGACCCGATACTGGCCCGCGCCCATCACGGCTCGGTGAGCAAGGAGCAGCGTGCCCTGGTCGAAGAGGACCTCAAGCGCGGGCTGCTCAAGGCGGTGGTGGCCACCTCGAGCCTGGAGTTGGGCATCGACATGGGCGCCGTCGACCTGGTGATCCAGGTGGAGGCGCCACCCTCGGTGGCCAGCGGCCTGCAACGCATCGGCCGCGCCGGCCACCAGGTCGGCGAGGTCTCGCAGGGAGTGCTGTTCCCCAAGCACCGCACCGACCTGATCGGCTGCGCGGTCACGGTGCAGCGCATGCTCACCGGCCAGATCGAAACCATGCGGGTGCCCGCCAATCCGCTCGACATCCTGGCGCAGCAGACGGTGGCGGCGGCCGCACTGGAACCGTTGGACGCCGACCGCTGGTTCGACACGGTCCGGCGGGCCGCGCCGTTCGCGACGCTGCCGCGCAGCGTGTACGAGGCGACCCTGGACCTGCTGAGCGGAAAGTACCCGTCCACCGAATTCGCCGAGCTGCGACCGCGATTGGTGTACGACCGCGACACCGGCACCCTGAGCGCCCGCCCCGGTGCGCAGCGCCTGGCCGTGACGTCCGGCGGCGCCATCCCCGATCGGGGACTGTTCACCGTCTACCTTGCCTCCGAGGCCGAAAAGCCTTCGCGGGTAGGCGAACTCGAAGAGGAAATGGTCTACGAGTCGCGTCCCGGCGATGTCATCTCGTTGGGCGCCACGAGCTGGCGTATCACCGAGATCACCCACGACCGGGTGCTGGTGATCCCCGCACCCGGCCAGCCGGCCCGGTTGCCGTTCTGGCGCGGCGACGGCCTGGGCCGCCCGGCCGAGCTGGGCGCCGCGCTCGGCGCGTTCACCGGCGAGCTGGCCGGCCTGAAGCGAGAGGCATTCGAAACGCGTTGTAAATCACTGGGTTTCGACGCATACGCCATCGACAACCTGTGGGGCCTGCTCGACGAGCAGCGCAGCGCCGCCGGGGTGGTGCCGACCGACACCACCTTGCTGGTCGAGCGGTTCCGCGACGAGCTGGGCGACTGGCGGGTGATCCTGCACTCGCCGTACGGCCTTCCGGTGAACGGACCACTGGCGCTGGCGGTGGCCCGCCGGCTGCGCGAACGCTACGGCATCGACGAGAAACCCACCGCCTCCGACGACGGCGTCGTCGTGCGCCTGCCGGACATGTTGTCCGATGCCGGGGAAACCCCGCCCGGCGCCGACCTTTTCGTGTTCGACGCCGAGGAGATCGACCCGATCGTCACCGCCGAGGTGGGCGGCTCGGCGCTGTTCGCCTCGCGGTTTCGTGAGTGCGCGGCCCGGGCCCTGCTCTTGCCACGCCGGCATCCCGGGCGGCGCTCGCCGCTGTGGCAGCAGCGCCAGCGCGCCGCCCAGTTACTGGAAGTGGCCCGCAAATACCCCGACTTCCCGGTGGTACTGGAGACCATCCGCGAATGCCTGCAGGACGTCTACGACGTTCCGGCCCTGACGCGGCTGATGTCCGGTATCGCGCAGCGGCGGGTGCGGGTGCTCGAGGTCGAGACGCAGCGGCCGTCGCCGTTCGCGGCGTCGCTGCTGTTCGGGTACGTCGGCGCGTTCATGTACGAGGGCGACAGCCCGCTGGCCGAGCGCCGGGCCGCCGCGCTCTCGCTGGACAGCACGCTGCTGGCCGAGCTGCTGGGCCGGGTGGAGCTGCGCGACCTGCTCGATCCCGAGATCATCGCCGCCACCGGCCGCCAGCTTCAGCACCTAGCGCCCGACCGGGCCGCCCGCGACGCCGAGGGCGTCGCGGACCTGCTGCGGCTGCTGGGTCCGCTGACCGAGGACGAGGTGGCCGCCCGCGCCGGCGGCGCCGACGTGGGTGGCTGGCTGGAGGGGCTGCGCGCGGCGCGCCGCGCGCTCACCGTGTCGTTCGCCGGCCGCGGCTGGTGGGTGGCCATCGAGGACATCGGCCGGCTGCGCGACGGCATCGGCATCGCGGTACCCCTCGGCGTGCCGGCCGCTTTCACCGCGGAGGTCGCCGACCCGCTGGGCGAATTGCTCGGCCGCTACGCGCGCACCCACACCCCGTTCACCACGGCGCAGGCCGCCGCCCGGTTCGGGCTGGGGTTGCGAGTGACCGCCGACATCCTCGGCCGGCTGGCCAGTGACGGCCGACTGGTGCGCGGCGACTTCGTCGCCGCGGACGGGGCGCCCGTGGCCGGGGGCGAGCAGTGGTGCGACGCCGACGTGTTGCGCATCCTGCGGCGGCGGTCGCTGGCGGCGCTGCGGGCCCAGGTCGAGCCGGTCAGCACCGCCGCCTACGGCCGGTTCCTGCCGGCCTGGCATCGCGTGGGCTCGGCCGAATCATCGCGCTCCCCAGGCCATTCCGGGCTGGACGGGCTGATGTCGGTGATCGATCAGCTGGCCGGCGTACGGATGCCGGCCTCGGCGATCGAGCCGCTGGTGCTGGCCCCCCGGGTCCGCGACTACTCCCCCGCGCTGCTCGACGAGCTGCTGGCCACGGGCGAAGTCACCTGGTCGGGGGCCGGCTCGATTTCCAGCGGCGACGGCTGGATCGCGTTGCACCCCAGCGAATCCGCGCCGCTGACGCTGCCCGGGCCCGCCGACATCGAATTGGGCGACGCCCACCGCGCCGTCCTGGACACGCTCGCACCGGGTGGTGCCTACTTCTTCCGGCAGCTCACGCACGGCGGATTCGGCGAGTCCGAGCTCAAAGCCGCGCTGTGGGAACTGATCTGGGCCGGCTGGATCACCGGCGACACGTTCGCCCCGGTGCGTGCCCTGCTCGGTGGCGCCGGGACCCGCAAGCGCTCGGCCCCCGCGCATCGCTCGCATCGCCCGCCGCGGCTCAGCCGATACAGCGTCGCGCACCCGCATTCCCGGCCCGCCGACCCGACCGTGGCGGGCCGCTGGTCGATCTTGCCGGCCCCGGAGCCGGACTCCACGCTGCGCGCCCACTATCAAGCCGAACTGCTGCTGGGCCGCCACGGCGTGCTGACCCGGGGCGCGGTGACAACCGAGGGAGTGCCCGGCGGATTCGCCACCCTGTACAAGGTGCTGAGCACGTTCGAGGATGCCGGGCGGTGCCAGCGTGGCTACTTCATCGAGTCGCTGGGTGGGGCGCAGTTCGCGGTCGCGTCGACCGTCGACCGGCTGCGCGCCTATTCCGACGGGGTCGATCCGGAACGGCCCGAGTACCGCGCGGTCGCGCTGGCCGCCGCGGATCCGGCCAACCCCTACGGAGCGGCGCTGCCCTGGCCGGCCGCCCGCGGTGAGGGCACGGAGTCCGGGGGGCCGGGGGCACGCCCGGGCCGCAAGGCCGGTGCGCTGGTGGTGCTGGTCGACGGCGAGCTGGCCTGGTTCCTCGAGCGCGGCGGGCGGTCGCTGCTCACTTTCACCGGCGACCCCGCCGCCCATCTCGCCGCGGCGACGGCGCTGGCCGATTTGGTCTCGTCCCGGCGCGTCGCGTCGATCCTGGTCGAACGCGTCGACGGAGTGACGGCCCTGCAGCCCCGCGCGGACGGGGCCGGCCCAGTCGATGCGCTCTCCGACGCCGGCTTCGCCCGGACTCCGCGCGGGATGCGGCTGCGCTGAGATGCCCGAAGGCGACACCGTCTGGCACACCGCCGCCGTGCTGCGCGAGCGACTGGTCGGCGGCACCCTGACCCGTTGCGACGTCCGGGTGCCGCGGTTCGCCACCGTCGACCTCACCGGACGGGTGGTCGACGAGGTGCTCAGCCGCGGGAAGCACTTGTTCATCCGGGTGGGGGACGCCAGCATTCACTCGCATCTGAAAATGGACGGCAGCTGGCGGGTCGGCAACCGCTCGGTGCGGGTCGACCACCGCGCGCGCATCGTCTTGGAGACCGACAGCGTCCGCGCGGTCGGCGTCGACTTGGGCGTGCTGGAGATCCTGGAGCGCGAGCGGGACGGCGACGCGGTCGCGCATCTGGGACCGGATCTGCTGGGCGAGGATTGGGATGCCGCGCTCGCCGCCGCCAACCTGACCGCCGACCCGGACCGGCCGATCGCCGAGGCCCTGCTGGACCAGCGCCTGCTGGCCGGGGTCGGCAACGTCTACTGCAACGAATTGTGTTTCCTTGTCGGGCATCTGCCCACCGCGGCCGTGCGCGACCTCGCCGACCCGCATCGGCTGGTCTCGCGAGCACGAGACATGTTGTGGCTCAACCGCTTTCGTTGGAACCGGTGCACCACCGGCGACACCCGGGCCGGACGTCAGTTGTGGGTATACGGGCGATCCGGGCAGCCGTGCCGTCGCTGCGGCACCCCGATCAGATTCGACGACTCCGGGGATCGGGTGACGTACTGGTGCCCGTCCTGCCAGCGCTGACGCTGCTTTTGGGCCTAGTCGCGGGCGTGGGCGAGGAAGAACTGGGCGATGGCCTCGGACCCGTCGAGCGCGCGGGTGGTGGGACCGATGACGGCCGCGGGCAGATATTGCTTGCCGCCCGGCCAGGTGTGCCCGCCGCTGTCGATCTTGTAGAACACCACCTCGGTGTTGTCCGCGCATCGCATCGACCGGTAGCGGTGCACCACCGTGCCGTCGCGGACGTCGGGCAGCGCCTCCATCGCCGGCTGCGACTGGCAGCCATCGATCGAGCGCCACTTGTCCACCATGGCGTCCGCCGAGACGGAGTGACTGACGCCGCCGCGGCCGCGCACCGTCCCACCCTTGAAGGGCACCAACGGGTCAGCGGTCCCGTGGGCTTCCCAGACCGACACGGGTCGCGACGGGTTGCAGGCCACCCCCACGCCCAGCGTCCCGGCCACCGGCGCGACCGCGGCGAAGACGTCGGCGCGGTCGCACGCCAGCCGGTTGCTCATGAAGCCGCCGTTGGACATCCCGGTGACGAAAACGTGCCCGGGAGCAACGCCGTAGTCGCTCTGCAGCTTGCTCACCAGCCCGACCAGAAAGGTCACGTCATTGATGTGGCGGCGATCGGCGGGCGAGGCGCCACGCCCGTCGGCCCAGCTCTTGTCGTAACCGTCGGGGTAGACAACCAACAAGTTGTGAGCGTCGGCAACGGTGTTGAAGCCCGTCAGGCCCCGCTGCGAGAACCCGGTACCGCCGCCCCCGTGCAAACTCAGCACCAGCCCGACGGGTTCGCCCGCCGGCACGTGCAACATGTAGGTTCGGTCCATGCCGCCGGATCGAAAGGTGCCGGAGATGTCTCGAGCGCTAGCGGCCGACACATCCCGCACACCGCAGCCGACCACGCATATCGCCACCACCCCGAGCCACAACCACCGCACGTACGCCATGTCGTCAGATCACCGGCGACGCGTCGCCGAAGGCTCGCCGGTAACGCGCGTGCGACCGCGGAGCAAACACTTGTGTGGCACACACCGCATTATCGGCGATACAGCACCGGGTGGCGCCGCGAGATGCAAGCATGCGCACTAGCCCCACCTTCAGCAAGCACCGGCAGTTCTGTTCCACGGGAGTATCAGAAATGACGACTACCCAGATGCGCAAGCCCGTCCGACCGCTGTCGCTACTGGCGATCGGCGTGCTGCCGGTGGCCGGGCTGCTCGGCGCGCTGGTGGCATCCGTTGCCGCGCACGCCACATCCGCCGATGACGCGTTCCTGGCCGCGCTGAAAGCCAAGGGCATCAACTACGAGTCACCCGACGCCGCGGTCAACTCCGGGCACACCGTCTGCCACGAACTCGACATGGGCCAGTCGCCGGAGCAGGTCGCCAACAGCGTGCTCTCCAGCAGCAGCCTGGACAGCTATCACGCCGGCTATTTCGTCGGGGTCAGCATCAAGGCGTACTGCCCGAAGTACGCGGAAGCTGCGACATCGTCGGGATCCTGAAACGCGGCCCAAAGCGGTTGCGGAAACTCGTTGTTCACGATCGGTAAACCCGACAGCCACTCGCTAGCGCCGCGGTCGCCGACTACCCGTGCTGGTCTTGACGTATCCGGGCCGTCGGGCCCGGAGTTCTGCGAGCAGGTGGGTGTCATGGAGCAATCAAACCGGTTGCGGCTCAAGTCATATCGAGCCGTTTCCGAGCACGTCGACGGCGCCTGGTGGCCGCGCTCGACGAACCTGTCCGGCGAGCTGCCGAGCCTGGTGGCGTCATTGCGCGGCCGGCTCGGACAGATCGTCATGGGGGGCTACCGCCGCAACGGCTGGCAAAACACACCCGCGGTGGCTGAAATCGACGGGCACACAATCGAATTGCTGGGCTTCGTCAGCGACGAGGAGGCCAGCGTCATCGTGCTGGGCGGCAACGGCCGCCACCTCACCCTGCATGTCATCCGGCCGGACACCGATGAGGACGCCGCACGCCGGGCACTCGATGCGGTGCGAGCACCCACCGCTGCCGGCGCCGAACTCCCCCCGGCCGCCCGGGCCACGGTTGGGCGATCGGTGGCGGACGTCGCCGACAAGCTAGCCCGTCGCGAAGGGCTCGGTGACGAAAGGCGGAACGCTCAGATCAGGCGCTGGTGCGAAGAGACGGCGCAACGATTCGTCGACGCACCGGTGCAGACCTTCGTCCCCATCCTGGTCGAACACATCGTCCGCAACCGCATGACGCAGTCGCGCAAGCAGCGCTATCCAGCCGACGGCGGTCGGTGCATCACGGTGCCCGGCAGCTCCGCGCCGTATTCAATATCGTCGTAGTCGCGTCCCTTGCGCCGCCGACCGTTCGCCGAGCCACGCGTCGGGCGCATCGGGACCATCGGGAGCATGGGTGTCTGGCCGGCCGCGGGCGGCAGCGCCGAGACCGCCGACGCCAGCTGCACCGGCGCCGAAGACCCCAGCATGCCCACCGTCGCGGGCGGAAAAGTCAGGTTGCCGAGCGAGATACCGACACCCAGCGTCGCCTGGGGCGCCAACGACGATCCCACCGCGCCGACCAGGCTCGCGTCCGCCGCCGACAGGTCGGCCGCGGCTTCGGACAGGCCGCCGAAGATGTCGGTGGCCACGCCGCCCTGCAGGGCCTGGGCGCCGCTGACCTGGGCGAAATAGCTGAGCATGTTGACCGGGAATCCGCTGGCGATGAACTGCCATCCCCAGATGCTGAAGTATCTGAACCAGCCCGAGTCGGGGTCCAGTCCGACGGCGCTGGAAGCGGCGAGGTTCTGGCTTGTCCCCGAGAGCGCGGCCGCGGTCTGTGTCCCCACATCGGCGGTGTTCGTGGCGGGCACCATGGCGGCTTGCGTCGTCACGCCCGACGGATTGGCAACCGGGGGAGGCGGCTCGAAGGCGGGCGGTCGGACGGCGCTCGCCGAAGTCGCGTCGTAGCGGACCAATGCCGCCGAGTTGTTCACCCACATGGCGTGGTACTCGGCCTCGGTCTCCGCGATGGCCGGGTAGTTGATCCCGAAGAAGTTGGTGGCCAACAACATCGCCAACCGCGCGCGGTTGGCGGCGACCAGCGAGGGATGCACCACGGTCCAGTGCGTCAGCTCGAACGCCGCCGTCATGACTTCCGCCGACGTGGCGATCTCCTGACACTGCTGGGCGGTGGCGCGCAACCAGGCGAGGTAGGGCTCGAAGGCTTGGGCCATCGCCCGCGACGACGGGCCATGGTACGTCGTAGACAGCCACGCCAGCTCCGCGCTGTAGCCGGCGGCCGATTGCTCGAGCTCCGCGCTGAGCTCCTGCCAGGCGCCGGCGGCCGCGATCCATGACCAAGCGCCGGGCCCAGAGTGGATCAGCGCCGAAGTGACCTCCGGCGGCAGTATCCCGAAATCCATGAATTTTTACCTTGGGGAAGAACGTGGGTGGGGCGAACGCGGCGCGTCGGCTCCCCTGCTGCCGGTCGCCGTTGCACGCGGTGTTCGGCACCCGCAGTCGTGGGGCAGCATCGTCGCCGTCATCCCGCGGATGGATTTCGAGGCATCACTTTGCCTGTGACCTCCCGGCCGACGGCGACGTCCTCGTACTTCTGCTGTTTGCGCTTGCGCCAGCCGGTGCCCGCCGAGGCCGTCGTCGGCGGCACCATCATCGGCATCAGCGGCAATCCCGATTCCGCCGCCGGCAGCGGCGAGGCGGCGGACGCGAGCTGCACCCCGGTCTGCGTGCCCGGCAACAGCCCCACCACGGCGGGCGGCGCGGTCAGTTTGCCCAGCGATACCCCCACGCCCATCGCACCCGTCGGCGCCATTCCTTCGCCGATGCCGCTGACCGCGCTGGACAGGCTCGCCGTGGCCGCTCCCAGGCCCTCCGACAGGCCGCTGCCGATGTCGCCGCCGACGCTCTGCAGCGCGCTGGCCGACGAGTTCTGCGCCAGGTAGCTGAGCATGTTGATGGGAAAACCGGACGAGATGAACTGGTTGCCCCAGGTGCTGAAGTAGCCGAACCACCCTTGGTTCGGATCGCCGTCGGCGCCGAAGATGCCGGCGGACGAGAGGTCCGAAACCAGTGAGTTCCCCACGTTGCCGGCGTCCAGCGCCTGGGCCTGGTTCACCGCCAGTTCTTGGCGGGTCGTTCCGCCCGGATCGGTGGCCGACAGCGGCGAATTGAAATTCGACAGCTGCGTGGTCGCCTGCGACGACGACGCCTGGTATCGGGTCATCGCCGCCGAGTTGTTCGCCCACATGGTCTGGTATTCGTTCTCGGTCTCGGCGATGGCCGCCGTGTTGGTGCCGAACCGGTTGGTGGCCAGCAGCTGCGCCAGTCGCGTCCGGTTGGCGGTCACCACCGAGGGATGAACCACCGTGGACCGGACGGTGGTGAAGGCCGTCGCGGCGCCTTCGGCGGAGGTGGCCAGCTGCGCGGATTGCTGAGCGGTCTCGCGCAGCCAGAGCAGGTAGGGCTGGACGGACTGCAGCATCGCCATCGCCGACGGGCCGTCCCAGGAGTCGATGAGCGACGACAACGTCGAGGCATAGGTGGAGACCGAATTCTCCAACTCGACGGCCAGGCGCTGCCAGGCGCCGGCGGCCTCGATCAGCGAACCCGCTCCCGGTCCGGTGTGGATGAGAGTCGAGGTGACCTCTGGGGGTGCAAAAAGATCCATCACGTCTCACAATGCCCACGCTGAGAACAGCCTCAGCAAATTTGCGTTGACCAGGCCACGAAGAACCTTGAAACTCTGCACGTCGAAGCCCTTAACCTGCGGCCGGGACCTCCCAATTCGACCGCCAGGTGTTAGGCCACCCTATCTCATAGCTGAGAGCGATTTGACATTTGCTGGCCAGGGCAACCTGCGCGACACCGGCCGTCTTTCAAACGGTCACCGAGGCGCCGCGATTCACCGTGACGATCCGGTCCCCGAGGCCTCGGCGCTGCATCTCCCGGGTGAAGTCGGCCAGTGGCGACGCGAAGACCGCGTAGTCGTCGAAGTGCACCGGGATCGCCTTCGGCAGGGCGAGCATCGCGACGAGTTCGGCGCCCTGACGGCCATCCATGGTGACGGTCAGTCCGAACGGCAACCGCCCGCCTGCGGGCAGCCGGGTGCCGCCGAGGTGCAGCATGCCCACGTCGATCGGGTCGAACCTGGTGGGGATCTCGTTGAGCTCCTCGATCAGCAGGGTGTCGCCGGAGATGTAGAGCCGGCGCGGGGGTGAGCCATCGTCGGCGGCGACCTCCACCATGGTGCCCATCACCGGCGGGAGCAGCCGCTGGCTCCATCCGGGTGCGTGACGCCCCGGCAACGACGTGAGGGTGAGCGTGGTGCCGCCCTTTGTGATCGTGTGCTGCTGCCAGGTTCTCAGGCCGCGTGCCTGCGCAAAGCCGCGCTGGTGCAGCCGTTTGGCGGCGTGCGGGGTGGTGACGACGGGCAGTTCGTGGTCGAGTCCCTTCTGCGACACGCGGTCCCAGTGATCGCCGTGCATGTGCGACAGCACGATCGCGTCGACCGGAGGAAGCTCGCTCAGTTGCAGCGCAGGCTCCTTGAGCCGTTTGGACACCAGCCCATGGCCGAGGTAGGCGCGTTGCCCCTTGTGCAAGAAATTGGGGTCGGTCAACAGCGTCAGCCCGCCCGCGGAAATGAGCGTGGTGGCGTTGCCCACGAACGTGACGGTGATGTCCATAGCCCCGGGCTACCCGGTCCCGCGCCTTCCATGCCGGAAGACCTCCATGCCGCTAGAAGGGCGGCGGGTCGTCGGCGCCGGGCGGGGCGGGCCCGTTGCAGCTTGCGGGCCCGCTGGCCAGCCGGGTGGCGCGGTTGTGCCGGCGTTCGGCCGCGACGCGCGCGGCCCGGTTCTGGGCGCGGGTGCGACGCCGGGTGGGCATCATCGCCGTGCGAGCCCCGCAGTAGTCGGGCGCCACGTCGGCTTCGGCGGCGGGGATCGCGCCGACACCCTGGCACAAATTCGGAAACAGCAGCGCGCTGCCCGGCGTGGTGACATAGGTCTGCCCCGACGGCGAAGTCAGCACGAGGGTGCCGTCGGGAAGTTGATTCTCCCGCCAGCCCCAGAAAGTTTTCACCAAATGGTGTGTGCGGCAATAACATTTGAGATTCGAGGCGTGCGTGGGGCCGCCGTCGGCGTAGGGAATCGTATGGTCGAGATCGCATTCCGTAGCCGGGCGGTCGCAACCCGGCCAGCGACACGTCAGATCCCGGCAGCGCACGAAATCGGCCAGCGCCTTGGACGGCACATAACCGGGTTCCGGGGGCGCGTCGCCGGGTGAATCAGCGGCGCCGGCGTGGCCGAGGCGGCCAACTCGGCGAGCAACTCCGGCGGGATCAAACCCTGCGCACCTATCTGAGCGGCGACCGCCGAACCGCGGCCGTCCAGACCGGCCTGTTCGGCGATCACGTGAATCAGCACCGGGCTCGACGCGGCCCGTTTACCGGCCGCACAATCCGATCGCCCGCACCCGCACGCCAACCGGTTCGCCCCGGCAGCCAACGCCCCCAACGCATCGGCGCGGCGCTGCTCGCGGGTGCGCGGATCGTGCTCACACACCGTGGCCGCCAACGCAGTCAACCGCTGGTCCAACGCCTGCGCGTCCGGGGCCAGCAGGGTGCCCTCCAGATGCGCCAACCCCTCCCCCATGTCGGCCACCCACACCTCACGCCCGGCCGCACGCTCCTTGCGGCGTCGCACCGCGTCCGCGTCGGCACGCGCGACGAGCTTGTCCACCTGCGCGGCCAGCCGGCCTCGAGTCATCGACGGCCAGCGCGCCACATTGGCCGCCAGCCGCGCGTCCACCACCGCCAGCACCTGCGGATCGGTGATCAGATCCGTTCGGTACACCATTGTGGCGAACATCCGGAAGTCGATATCACCGGCCTTGAACACCTCACCCACCTGCGGAAGCCGCTCGCGCATCGCGCGGGCGTAGCGCACCTTGCTGCCGGCCAGACCCTGACTGATCCGCAACTCGGCGGCGACTTCAGCACCGACGGCCGCCTCGGTGTCCACGGCCCACTCCTCGGTCTCCGAACACCGTGACAACCGATATCCGAACAACTCACCGATGGCCACCAACTGCGCGGCCGCCGCCCGGTTCTCCGCGCGCGCCGCCGCTCCGATCCGGTCCAGCAGCCCCTTGGACACCGGCGTCGTCGACGGGTATTGGCGCTCGGCCAGCTCGTCGAAGTAGGCGATCACCTCCGGCGGAGACGCGATACGCCGGCCATGTTCGAACATGTGTTCGACACTACCAGCTTCCGACGACACGCGCCGTCGCCTGCCAAACCGCCTAGGGCTCGGTACGACGGCTGACGAACTCCCGCCGCGCGCCGGTCAGCGGATCGGTGAACTCGATGCGCTGCGCCAATAGGCGCAGCGGCGTGCTGAAGTCGTCGGCCGCCACGTCGATGACGTTGGGATACAACGGGTCTCCCTCGATCGGTATCCCCAGCGACGCCATGTGCAGGCGCAGCTGATGCGTTCGCCCGGTTCGGGGGGTGAGCCGGTACAGACCGTCCGGCGATACCAGCTCCACGCGGGTCTCGGCATTGGGCGCGCCCGGCTCGCACACCGCCTGTAGGTGGCTGCGCCGCTTGATGATTCGGCTCTCCACCACTCGTGGGAGCTGCAGCTGCGGGTCGACGGCCGCCCGGGCCAGATATGTCTTACGGACCGATCCGCGGGAGAACAGCGTCTGGTAGGCACCGCGCACCTCGCGCCGCGCGGTGAACAGCAGCACCCCGGCGGTCAGCCGGTCCAGGCGGTGCGCCGGGCTCAGCTCGGGCAGGTCCAGTTCACGCCGCAGCCGCACCAGCGCGGTTTGGGCGACGTGGCGTCCGCGCGGCATGGTGGCCAGGAAATGCGGCTTGTCGACGACGACGATGTCGGCGTCGCGATGCAGCACCGGGACGTCGAACGGGACGGGCACCTCGTCCGGCAGCTCGCGATACAGGTACACACTCGCGCCGGCGGGAAGCACTGTGGCGGAATCGATTACCGCTCCGTCGGCGCCGACGACCTCTCCGGCC
The DNA here is from genome assembly GCF_059813205.1 of Mycobacterium sp. NGS17. NCBI lineage: Bacteria > Bacillati > Actinomycetota > Actinomycetes > Mycobacteriales > Mycobacteriaceae > Mycobacterium > Mycobacterium sp. NGS17. The sequence goes on from NZ_JCALED010000002.1 coordinate 52,347, forward strand.
AGCACCCTGGCGCGGGCCCGCGCGCCGAACCGGGCGGTGAGCTCGGCCAGCACCGGGCCGCCGCGCAGCCGCACGCGCCGGACCGAGTCCGTCCCGCACGGGCAGTGGCGCCGGCTTCACCATAAGCTCAACTGAGCGGGACCGGCTCGAGGATCTCGGCGCGCGCCTCGGGGGCGCTGGCCCGCAGCTCGTCGGCGGACACGTCGTCGGGCTGGGCCTGCGACAGGATCTCGGCCTCCACCCGGGCGGTGTAATTCGCGACCTCGCGCCCGATCTCCTCTGCGGACCAGCCCAGCACCGGCGCCACGACTTCGGCGACCTCGCGCGCGCAGTCGACACCGCGGTGCGGGTATTCGATGGAAACGCGCATCCGGCGGGCCAGGATATCCTCCAAATGCAAAGCGCCCTCGGCGATTACGGCGTACAACGCCTCCACCCGCAGATAGCCCGGCGCCTCCTTGATCGGTTCGAGCAGCTCGGGGCTGTCAGCCGCCAGCGCCAGCACGTCGCCGATCAGCGAGCCATAGCGGTCCAGCAGATGACGCACCCGGTAGGGGTGCAGACCCTGCAGCTGGGCGACGTGTTCGGCCTGGTTGATCAGCGCGAAGTAACCGTCGGCCCCCAGCAGGCTGACCTTCTCGGTGATCGACGGCGCCACCCGGGCCGGAACGAATTGGGCCGCAGCATCAATCGCGTCGGCGGCCATCACCCGGTAGGTGGTGTACTTGCCGCCGGCGATGGCCACCAGGCCCGGCGCGGGCACCGCCACGGCGTGTTCCCGGGACAGCTTGGAGGTCTCCTCGCTCTCCCCGGCCAGCAGCGGCCGCAGCCCCGCGTACACCCCGTCGATGTCGGCATGCGTCAGCGGGATGGCCAGCACGGTGTTGACCGTTGAAAGGATGTAGTCGATGTCGGCCTTGGTGGCCGCCGGGTGAGCCAGGTCGAGATTCCAGTCGGTGTCGGTGGTTCCGATGATCCAGTGGCTGCCCCACGGGATGACGAACATCACCGATTTCTCGGTGCGCAGGATGATCGCGACGTCGCTGACGATGCGGTCACGGGGCACCACCACATGCACGCCCTTGGACGCTCGCACCTGAAAACGCCCGCGCTGCTTGGACAATGCCTGGATCTCGTCGGTCCACACCCCGGTCGCGTTGACCACCACATGCCCGCGGACCTCGGTGATCGCGCCGTCCTCGGAGTCGCGGACGCGCACACCGGTCACCCGATCGCCTTCGCGCAGCATGGCGACCACCTGGGTGGAGGTCCGCACCACCGCGCCGTAGTGCGCGGCGGTGCGCGCCACGGTCATGGTGTGCCGCGCATCGTCGACAACCGTGTCGTAATAACGGATTCCACCGATCAGCGAGCCGCGCTTGAGGCCCGGGCTCAACCGCAACGCACCGGCACGCGTCAAATGCTTCTGCGCGGGAACGGATTTCGCCCCGCCGAGCCGGTCGTACAGAAATATACCGGCGGCGATGTACGGGCGTTCCCACATGCGATTGGTCAACGGGAACAGGAACGGCATCGGCTTGACCAGATGCGGCGCCAGCGTGGTCAGCGACAGCTCACGTTCGTAGAGCGCCTCGCGCACCAGGCCGAACTCCAGCTGTTCGAGGTAGCGCAGGCCGCCGTGGAACATCTTCGACGAGCGACTCGAGGTGCCCGAGGCGAAATCACGCGCTTCGACCAGCGCCACCTTGAGACCACGGGTCGCGGCGTCCAGCGCGCAGCCCGAGCCCACCACGCCGCCGCCGATCACCACCACGTCGAACTGTTCGGTGCCCAGCCGTTCCCAGGCGGCCTCGCGCTGCCGCGGCCCCAGCACGGAAACCGGTGAGCTGCGCTGGGTGGGCGCGTGAACGGGTTCAGTCACGGCCAGGACTCCTCACTGGGGAAACTCCTCGGTTACTCGTCAGTAGGACGTGCTGCACCAAGGCTAACCGCTAGTCCAGGTCGTCGTGCGCCATCAGCCGCCGTGCGGCCTCGGTGATCGAGCCGGACAACGACGGGTAAACCGCCAGCGTCTGCGCCAGCTCGTTGACGGTGATCCGGTTCGTCACGGCCACGGCGATCGGCAGGATCAGCTCGGACGCGATGGGAGCAACCACCACACCGCCGATGACCACGCCGGTGGCCTGGCGACAGAACAGCTTCACGAAGCCCCGTCGCAGGCCCGACATCTTGGCGCGCGCGTTGGTCCGCAGCGGCAGCATGACCGTGCGGGCCGGCACCGAGCCGTCGTCGATCATCGACTGGGGGACCCCGACGGCGGCGATCTCCGGCCTGGTGAACACCGTCGCCGCCACCGTGCGCAGCCGGATCGGGCTGACGCCCTCGCCCAGCGCGTGATACATCGCGATCCGGCCCTGCATGGCGGCGACCGAGGCCAGCGGCAGCAGCCCGGTGCAGTCACCGGCGGCGTAGATGCCGGCCACCGAGGTCCGTGACACCCGGTCCACGGTCAGGTAGCCGCCGCGGCCCAGCTCGATGCCGACCCGGTCCAGGCCCAGGCCGCTCGTGTTGGGCACCGACCCGATGGTCATCAGGGCGTGGCTGCCCTCGACCGTGCGCCCGTCGGCCAGCGTGACCAGCACGCCGTCCTCCGTGCGGGTCACCGATTGCGCGCGGGCATTTTTCACCAGCTGGACGCCGCGGTCGGAGAACTCCCCTTCCAGCACCAGGGCGGCGTCGGCGTCCTCGTAGGGCAGCACCCGGTCGCGGCTGGCGACCACGGTCACCGGCACGCCCAATTCGGTGTAGGCGTGCACGAATTCGGCGCCGGTGACCCCGGACCCGACCACGATGAGGTGCTCGGGCAGGGCCTCCAGGTTGTAGAGCTGGCGCCAGGTCAGGATCCGCTCGCCGTCGGGCGGCGCCGACGGCAGCACCCGCGGGCTGGCGCCGGTGGCGATCAGCACGACGTCGGCCTCGTACTCGCTGGTGACGCCGTCGGCGGTGGTCGCCTTGACGCGGTGGCAGGCCAGGCCGGGCGTGGGATCGATCAGCTCGCCGTGGCCGGCGACCACGTCCACGCCGACGCCGAGCAACTGGTCGGTGATGTCGGCGGACTGTTCGGTGGCGAGTTGCTTGACCCGGGCATGGATCTGCGGCAGCGAGATCTTGGCGTCGTCGATGTCGATCTCGAATCCCAGCCGCGGCGCCCGGCGCAGTTCGGTGCGCAGCCAGGTCGAGGCGATGAAGGTCTTGGACGGCACACAGTCATCCAGGACGGCGGCCCCGCCGATGCCCTCGGAGTCGATCACCGTGACGCGGGTGGTGTCGGGGTGCGAGGTCGCGGCGACCAGGGCGGCTTCGTAACCGGCCGGGCCTCCACCGAGGATCACGATGCGGGTCACCACAGCCACCAACCTAACGAAGCGCCCGTCCGAATGCTCAGGGAAGACCGGCCAGCATCGGACGTCTAAGCTTTCCCCGTGCCGCTCTACGCCGCTTACGGGTCGAACATGGATCCCGAGCAGATGCAGAAACGCGCGCCACACTCGCCGATGGCCGGAACCGGCTGGCTGCACGGATGGCGATTGACCTTCGGTGGCGAGGACATCGGCTGGGAGGGCGCGCTGGCCACCGTCGTCGAGGATCCGGATTCGAAGGTGTTCGTCGTCCTCTACGACATGACACCGGCGGACGAGAAAAACCTGGACCGCTGGGAGGGCTCGGAGTTCGGCGTCCACAAGAAGATCCGGTGCCGCGTGGAGCGCATCGCGTCGGACACCGATACCGACCCGGTTCTGGCGTGGTTGTACGTTCTGGACGCCTGGGAAGGCGGGGTCCCGTCGGCCCGGTACCTGGGGGTGATGGCGGACGCCGCCGAAATCGCCGGTGCGCCAAGCGATTACGTCCACAGTCTGCGGACCCGCCCGGCCCGTAACATCGGCCCGGGCACCAGCGCCTGATCCGGAAGGAAACTCGGCTGTCAGTTCTGTCCCTACCGCTGGTCGCGGACGCGCTCGCGCGCACATTCGCCGCCACGGTCAACCCCACGCCCAAGGCCGCCGTGCGATTCCCGGAGATCGGGGGCCGAACCACCGAGGTTGCCATCGATACCCGCCACGGCCCGGTCTCGGCAACGATCTATCACCCGCCGGCGGCGACGAACCCGCCCGTCTACGTCAACGTGCACGGCGGCGGGTTCGTCGTCGGCCACCGCGAGCAGGACGATCCGTGGTGCCGATACCTGGCCGCCCACGCGGGTGTGCTGGTGATCAACCCCGACTACGTCCTAGCACCACGGCGCCGCTTTCCCGCCGCGGTGCACCAGATCTATGACGTCGTGTGCTGGGCGGCGGGCCCGGACCGCGAGTGGGACGGCACCCGGCTGTGCGTCGGCGGCCAGAGCGCGGGCGGCAACCTGTCCGCCGCGGCGGCGCGACTCGCGCTGGAGAACGGTGGCCCCGACATCGCGCTGCAGGTGCTGCACTACGCGCCGCTGGACCTCGTGACGCCCAGCCGCGACAAGGCATCGACGCTCGGGCGCCGGGCGATCATGAAGCCGTGGATGAGCGAGGTCTTCGACACCGCCTACATCCCCGAGCCGGCCCAGCGGCGCGACCGCCTGGCCTCGCCCGCCTGGGGCGACAACGCCGATGACATCGCCGGCATCGCGCCCGCGCTGGTCGTGACGGCCGAGCACGATCGGCTGCGCGACGAAGCCCGCAGGTACGCAGGCAAACTCGCCGACGTCGGCGCGTTAGCGGAGTACCACGAGGTGGCCGGCGTCGACCACGGCTACAACATCATGAGCGAGGCCGGCGACGTCACGCGGCGCGCGTACGCCCACATCGCCGAACACGTCGTCCGCGCCACCGGCGCTTAGGACCGCTCGAACGCGGCCGCCTGCTCGACGATGTTCGTCATCACGCGCACGCCGATCGGCAGGGCGCGCTCGTCGAGATTGAACGTCGGCTGGTGCAAGTCCAGCTGAGGTCCCACTCCCGGCCACACCCCCAGCCGGGCCATCGCACCGGGAACCTCCTCGAGGTACCAGGAGAAGTCCTCGCCGCCACCGGACTGACGGGTGTCGGCGAGCGCGTCGGGGCCGATCTGTTCGATCGCGTGGGTGAGGATGCGCGTCGAGACGTCCTCGTTGACCACCGGCGGCACCCCGCGCCGGTATTGCAGCGTGTGCTCGATGGCCAGCGGCGCCAGCAGCCCGGTCACCGTCTCGCGGATGACCTCCTCCATGCCCACCCAGGTCTGCCGGCTCGCGGTGCGCACGGTGCCCGCCAGCACGCCGGTCTGCGGGATGGCGTTGGCGGCCACGCCGGCGTTGACCGCGCCCCAGACCAGCACGGTGCCGTTGCGCGGGTCGAGGCGCCGCGACAGCACGCCGGGCAGCCCGGTGATCAGCGTGCCCAGCCCGTACACCAGGTCGGCGGTCAGATGTGGGCGCGACGTGTGCCCGCCGGGTGAGTACAACGTGATCTCGATCTGGTCGGCCGCCGAGGTGATGGGGCCGTGCCGGACCGCGACCTTGCCCACCTCCAGCCGGGGGTCGCAGTGCAGGGCGAAGATCCGCGACACCCCGATGACGGCGCCGGCCGCGATGGCGTCGATCGCCCCGCCGGGCATCAGCTCCTCGGCGGCCTGGAAGAGCAGCCGCACCCCGACCGGCAGCGCGGGCACCGACGCCAGCACCAGGGCGGCGCCCAGCAGGATCGCGGTGTGCGCGTCATGCCCGCAGGCATGCGCCACGCCCGCCAGGGTGGAGGCGTACGGAACGCCGGTGAGCTCGGCCATCGGCAGGGCGTCCATGTCGGCCCGCAGCGCGATCCTGGGCTCGTGTTCGGGGCCGATGTCGCAGACGAGACCGGTTCCGCCCGGCAGCACCTTCGGGTTGAGCCCGGCTTCGGCCAGCCGCTCGCCGACGAACTGGGTGGTGGCGTGCTCCTGGCGGCCCAACTCCGGGTAGCGGTGAATGTGGCGGCGCCATTCGACCAGGTCTTGGTGATGGGTGGCCAACCAGGAATCGGCGGCGTCGGCGAGGCTCATCGATGCTCCCCGCCACGCCTGCGCTGCTGCGCGTCCAGCACCCGGTCGCGCTGGGCGGGCGTCTGGGCAAGCTGAACCACCGTGCGCGCCAGCATGATCGCGCCCTCGACGACCGCGCGGTCGGCGCTGGGGCCCGCGGCGGCGTCGGCGAAGGCGCGCTGGTGCACCATGGCGCCCCCGGCATCGACGCCGACGATCGGGTGGATCCCCGGCAGCACATGCGTGACGTTGCCCATGTCGGTGCTGCCCATGGGCAGCGCCGCCTCGTACTCGCGGGCCACCGGCTCGCGGCCCAGGCGGCACATCTCGTCACGGAAGGTGTCGGCCAGCCATTGGTCGGGCTTCAGTTCGTCATACGGGGGTGCGGGAACGTCGATCTCGTATTCGCAGCCGGTGCCCAGCGCGCCGGCGGCGAAGCAGGCGTACATCCTGCCCTCCAGCTCGCGCAGCGAATCCGCTTCGAGGGCTCGCATCGCGTACTGAAGCGCCGCGCGCCCGGGGATGACGTTGACCGCCTGTCCGCCGTTGGTGACGATCCCGTGCACCAGCTGCCCCGGCGCCAATTGCTGTCGCAGCAGCCCGATGGCCACCTGCGCGACGGTGACCGCGTCGACGGCGTTGATACCCAGGTGTGGCGCGACGGCCGCGTGGGATTCCTTGCCGCGGTAGTTCACCGTCGCCTCGGACAGGGCCAGCGAGCGGGACCCGGCGATGTCGGCCGGGCCGGGGTGGAGCATGACCGCCGCGGCGATGTCGTCGAAGACCCCGGCCTTGAGTAGCAACGCCTTGCCGCCGCCGGCCTCCTCGGCCGGCGTCCCCAGCAGCGACACCCGCAGGCCGAGGTCGTCGGCCACCTCGGCCAGCGCCAGGGCGGTGCCCACCGCCGACGCCGCGATGATGTTGTGGCCGCAGGCGTGGCCGATCTCGGGCAGCGCGTCGTATTCGGCGCAGATCCCGATGGTCAGTGGCCCGCTGCCGAAGTCGGCGCGAAAGGCCGTGTCCAGCCCGCCGGCGGCCGCGGTGATCTCGAAGCCGCGCTCGGCGACCAGCGCCTGCGCCTTGGCGCAGCTGCGGTGCTCGGCGAAGGCCAGCTCGGGCTCGGCATGGATGTCGTGGGACAACTCGACAAGCTCGGCACCACGCCGCCGCACGACATCTTCAACGCTGTCTAACGGGGTGATGGGCACTCTCGCAGTATGTCGCAGTGTGTGATCGAGGCCCAACCCCGCCGGGGCTACACCAGCCCGGCGATGAACCCCGCCGCCTGGCCGGGGTACGGCGGTACGGAGTAGTCGTGGTGCGCATCGCGGTCACGGCCACCGACGACGCAGACCGGATCGCCCTCGCTGCACAGGTCGATGGCGCGGCCGGCGAACGCACCCGTCGACGACAGCGGCGTATTGAAGCGGTTGCCGGGGTTACCGAACACCGCGACCGCCCTGATCTTGCCGGCGAGCCCGGGATCCAGCGCCGGAGCCGAGCCGAAGTTGCCGATGCGCTGGCCCACCGGCGGCACCCCTGCGAGCATCGACACCGCGGCGGCGCCCTGCGAGAAGCCGCCCAGCACCAGCCGCGTGGACGGGCACTGGTCGACCATCTGCGCGATGTGGTCGCGCGCGTCGTTCGCGCCGTCGGCGGTGGTCAGGAAGTTGTAGCTGGCCGGGTAGTTCACCGCGTACGAGTCGACGCTGCGCGATCCCAGCGCGGGCTGCAGCGCGCCGAACAGCGCGTCGCCCACGACGCCCAGGCCGGGCGGCTCGGCGGTACCGCGGATGAAGATGAGTTGCACGTCGGGGCAGTCCGCTTTGGCCGACGGCGCCGGGCCGAATGTGATCGAAACCACCGACAGCGCAATAGCGACGGCTACCCCCATGGCCGGGCCAACCACCGGCCACCTACGAAGATTCATACGGCAGATCCTGACACATACCGGCGACACCTCCCCACCGCTAGGCTCCCGCTGTGACCGAAACCCCGTCGGACCCAGGCGACCTCGCCCGCCGGGCGGCCGAGGTCATCGCCGAACGCACCGGGATCGCCGAGCATGACGTCGCCATCGTGCTCGGATCCGGCTGGCCGCCGGCGGTCGCGGCGCTGGGCACGCCCACCGCCGTGCTGGCCCAGGCGGAGGTGCCCGGCTTCGCCCCGCCCACCGCGGTGGGGCACACCGGCGAGCTGTTGTCGATGCGCATCGGTGCGCACCGGGTGCTGGTGCTGGTCGGGCGCATCCACGCCTACGAGGGCCACGACCTGTCTCATGTCGTGCACTCGGTGCGGGCGGCCTGCGCGGCCGGCGTGCGCGCCGTCGTGCTCACCAACGCGGCGGGCGGCCTGCGCCCGGAGATGACCGTCGGCGAACCCGTCCTGATCAGCGACCACCTGAACCTGACCGCCCGGTCGCCGTTGGTGGGCCCGCAGTTCGTGGACCTGACGGACGCCTACTCGCCGCGGCTGCGTGCGCTCGCCCGGCAGGCCGACCCCACGCTGGCCGAGGGCGTCTACGCCGGGCTGCCCGGCCCGCACTACGAGACGCCCGCCGAGATCCGGATGCTGCGCACGCTGGGCGCCGACCTGGTCGGCATGTCGACGGTGCACGAGACCATCGCGGCCCGCGCGGCCGGCGCCGAGGTGCTGGGGGTCTCGCTGGTGACCAACCTGGCCGCCGGCATCGGCGGCGAACCGCTGAGCCACACCGAGGTGCTGGCCGCCGGCGCCGCGGCGGCGACCCGGATGGGGGCGCTGCTGGCGTTGATCCTTACCCAGCTCCCCCGCTTCTAGGGCCATGACGCCCGAGGAGTGGATCGCCCACGATCCCGACCCGGCGACGGCGGCCGAGCTCGCCGCGTGCGACGCGGGAGAGCTCGCCCGGCGGTTCGCCCGCCCGCTGATGTTCGGCACGGCGGGCCTGCGCGGGCCGGTGCGCGGCGGGCCGGACGCCATGAACGTCGCGGTGGTCTCGCGGGCGACCTGGGCCGTCGGACAAGTGCTGATCGCGCGCGGCCTACCCGGCTCGCCGGTGATCGTGGGACGCGACGCCCGGCACGGCTCGGCGGTATTCGCCACGGTTGCCGCCGAAGTACTTGCCGCCCAAGGGTTTTCCGTGCTGATGCTGCCCGGTCCGGTCCCCACCCCCGTGGTCGCCTTCGCGGTGCGGCACACCGGCGCGGCGGCCGGGATCCAGATCACCGCATCGCATAATCCGGCCGCCGACAACGGCTACAAGGTGTACCTCGACGGCGGCATCCAGATCGTCTCCCCCACCGACCGCGAGATCGAAGCCGCGATGGCCGCCGCCCCGCCGGCCGACCAGATCGGCAGGACCCCCGTCGAACCCGCGCGCACCGATCTGGTCGAGCGCTACATCGAGCGGGCCGCCGGGTTGCGGCACGGCAAGGGGTCGGTGCGGGTGGCGCTGACCGCGCTGCACGGGGTGGGCGGTGCGGCGGCCGTCGAGGCGTTGCACCGCGCGGGGTTCGTCGAAGTGCATTCCGTCGGAACGCAATTCGCACCCGACCCGGATTTTCCCACCGTCGCGTTCCCCAACCCCGAGGAGCCCGGCGCCACCGACGCGGTGCTGGCCCTGGCCGCGGACGTCGGCGCGGACGTGGCGATCGCGCTCGATCCCGACGCCGATCGGTGCGCCGTCGGCATCAAGGACGGGCCGCGGTGGCGGATGCTGTCCGGCGACGAAACCGGTTGGCTGCTGGGCGATTACCTGTTGGCGACGACCCAGGTGGACAAACCGGTGGTGGCCAGCACGGTGGTGTCGTCGCGGATGCTGTCGGCCATCGCCGCGCGCTACGGCGGCGTCCACGTCGAAACCCTCACCGGATTCAAATGGCTGGCCCGCGCCGACGCGAAAGTGCCCGGCGGCACGCTCATCTACGCCTACGAGGAAGCGATCGGGCACTGCGTCGACCCCGAAGCCGTGCGCGACAAAGACGGCATCAGCGCCGCGGTGCTGGTGTGCGACCTGGTGGCCGCGTTGCAGGCGCGTAACCGCACCGTGCCCGACGCCCTCGACGAACTGGCCCGCCGGTACGGCGTGCACGACGTCGCCGCGGTGTCGCGCCGGATCGCCGACGCCACGGAGGCGGCCGCACTGATGCGGCGCTGGCGGGCGGACCCGCCGACAACGCTGGCCGGTTACGCCGCAACCCTCACCGATATCACCGACACGCTGATCTTCACCGCCGGCGACGGCGACACGTCGATCAGGCTGGTGGTGCGGCCTTCCGGGACCGAGCCGAAGTTGAAGTGCTACGTGGAGATTCGCTGTGCGGTTGACGGCGACCTTGACTCTTCGCGGCGCCGCGCCGCCGCCCTGCGCGAGGCGCTGATCGCTGCTGTGCGGAGCTGGTGAACAGGTTGGGCCCGAATTGGCGGTCGCCGGCATCGCCGAGACCCGGCACGATATAGGCCGATTTGTTCAGCCCCTTGTCGACCGCGGCGCAGAACACTCGCGCGTCCGGCGCCGATTTCTCCACCGCCGCAAGGCCTTCCGGAGCCGCCACCACACAGAGCACGGTGATATCGGTGGCGCCGCGACCCTGTAGCAGGCCGATGGTGTGCACCATCGACCCGCCGGTGGCCAGCATGGGATCGAGGATGATCACCGGCCTGCCCGCAAGCTTGTCGGGCAGCGCCTCCAGATACGGCACCGGCACGTGGGTTTCCTCGTTGCGGGCGACACCGACGAATCCCGCCTCCGCCTCCGGTATCGCGGCGTGCGCGGCGTCGAGCATGCCCAGTCCGGCCCGCAGCACCGGCACCAGCAGCGGCGGCTTGACCAAGCGGGTCCCGGCGGCCGAGGAGACCGGGGTGCGAACCCGCACCGACTTTCGCGGCGCGTCCCGGCCGGCTTCGTAGACCAGCATCAGCGTCAGCTCGCGCAGCGCGGCGCGAAAACCGGCGTTATCGGTGCGTTGGTCGCGCAGCACCGTCAGCCGGACGGCGGCCAGCGGGTGGTCGACGACGCGAATCTCCATGGGGTCGAGGGTATATAACGATCGGGCTAAGCCCTTCTGACACGCTCGTGCCCATCCCCGGAACCGTCGGCGCCCGTTCATATACTCCGGGCGTGTTGCGCGAAATCCGCGGTCCGCTCGGCGGCGCGTACCGGGCCCTGCGGCTGCTGGGTGCGTGCGCGCTGGTGGCGCTGGCGGCCAGCCCGTTGACGCCGCGCATAGGCCTTGCCGCAGCGGTCATTCCGCAACCCGCGCACATCGTGATCGTGGTCGAGGAGAACCGCTCCGAGACCGGCATCATCGGGAACAAATCGGCGCCCTTCATCACCACGCTGGCCTCGGGCGGCGCCAACATGACCCAGTCGTTCGCCGAAACCCATCCCAGCGAACCGAATTACCTGGCGCTCTTCGCCGGCAATACGTTCGGGGTGACCAAGGACGTGTGCCCGGTCAATGGCGGCGCCGCGCCGAACCTGGGCTCCGAATTGCTCGCCGCCGGTTACACATTCGTCGGTTTCGCGGAGGGCCTGCCGGCGGTCGGCTCACCGGTCTGCAGCGCCGGCAAGTACGCGCGCAAGCATGTGCCGTGGGCCAACTTCACCAACGTGCCGGCGGCCAACTCGCTGCCGTTCTCCGCGTTCCCGATGGGCAACTACTCCAGCCTGCCGACCGTCTCCTTCGTCATCCCCAACAACGACGACAACATGCACGACGGTTCGATCGCGCAGGCCGACTCCTGGCTCAACCGCGAACTGTCCGGGTACGCGAACTGGGCGGTGGCCAACAACAGCCTGCTGATCGTGACGTTCGACGAGGACGATAACGGCGGCCGCAACCAGATCCCCACGGTGTTCTACGGCGCGCACGTCCGTCCCGGCAGCTACACCGAACAGATCAACCACTACAACGTGCTGTCCACGGTGGAGCAGATGTACGGATTGCCGAAGACGGGCTACGCCGCCGGCGCCGCGCCCATCACCGATATCTGGGGCTAGCCCCGACATGGGGCACATTCGGCCGCCGTCGCTATTCTGTGCCGCATGGTTGCTGACCTCGTGCCGATTCGCCTGAGCCTGTCCGATGGTGACCGCTACACCGTGTGGGCACCGCGCTGGCGTGACTCCGGTGACGAGTGGGAGGCGTTCTTGGGCAAAGACGAGGACCTGTTCGCGTTCGCTAGCGTCGCCGACCTGGTCGCGTTCGTGCGCGCCGACGACGACAACGACCTCACCGACCACCCGGCGTGGAAGGAGCTGCGGGCCGCACACGCGCATGCGTTCGAACCGGCCGAGGACAAGCAGTTCGACCTGGTCGCCGTCGAGGAGCTGGTCGCCGAGAAGCCCACCGAGGAGTCGGTGTCCGCGCTGGCCGGCGCGCTGGCCATCGTGTCGTCCATCGGATCGGTGTGCGAGCTGGCGGCGGTGTCGAAGTTCTTCAACGGCAACCCCAGCCTGGGCACCGTGTCCGGCGGCGTCGAGAACTTCGCCGGCAAGGCCGGCGCCAAACGCTGGCACGCGATCGCCGAGGTGATCGGGCGCAGCTGGGACGACGTGCTCGCGGCGATCGACGACATCGTCACCACCCCCGAGGTCGACTCCAAGCTGTCGGACAAGGCCGCCGACGAACTGGCCGAAGAGCGCGAACCCGACGAGCCGGACGAGGACGCCGGCGCCGAGGACGCCGCCGGCGACGAGACCGCCGAGGAGTCCTCGGAGGACGAACCCGAGGCCGAAGGCGAGGAGGCCGACGACGAGGCCGACCGGGCGACCGGCGACACCGTGGTGCTGGGCAGCGACAAGGACTTCTGGCAGCAGGTGGGCATCGATCCGATCCGGATCATGACGAGTTCGGGCACCTTCTACACGCTGCGCTGCTACCTGGACGACCAGCCGATCTTCCTGGGCCGCAACGGACGCATCAGCGTCTTCACGTCCGAGCGCGCGCTGGCCCGCTACCTGGCCGACGAGCACGACCACGACCTGGCGGACCTGAGCACCTACGACGACATCCGCACCGCCGCCACCGACGGCTCGCTGGCGGTCGAGATCACCGAGGACAACATCTACGTGCTCAGCGGGCTGGCCGACGACCTGGCCGACGGACCGAACGCCGTGGATCGCGAGCAGCTGGAACTGGCCGTCGAGGTGCTCCGCGACATCGGCGACTACTCCGAGGAGGGCACCGTCGACAAGGCGCTCGAAACCAGCCGGCCGCTCGGCAAGTTGGTGGCCGCCGTGCTCGAGCCCGACTCGGTCGCCAAGCCGTCGCCGCCGTACGCCGCGGCGGTCCGCGAGTGGGAGAAACTGGAGCAATTCGTCGACGGGCGGCTGCGCCGCGAGTAGCGCCACCGTTTGACGGGCCGGGCTTAGACGGGAAGGTTGGGTGACGTGTCGCTTCCCGGTATCGGGCCGTTACCGCTCTACGGATTCCAGCGTCCCGCCCTGTTGTTGTTCGGGCTGGTGCCCCTGGCGCTGCTGGCCGTCTACATCTGGGTCCAGGCGCGACGACGCCAACGGCTGCACCGCTACACCGATGCGCCCGTGGCGCAGTCGCCGTGGCGGCATCTCCCGATCGCCGTGTCGCTGCTGTGCCTGGCGCTGTTGACCATCGCGCTGGGCACGCCCACCCACGACATGCGCATCCCGCGCAACCGCGCCGTCATCATGCTGGTGATCGACATGTCGCAGTCCATGCGCGCGACCGACGTCGAACCCAACCGGCTCAAGGCCGCCGAACAGGCCGCGACCCAGTTCGCCGATCAGCTCACGCCCGGCATCAACCTCGGGCTGGTCGGATTCGCCGGCACGCCGTATCTGCTGGTGCCGCCCACCCCGCAGCACCAGGCCACCATCGACGCCCTGAAGAAGCTGGATTTCGCCGACAGCACCGCGACCGGCGAAGCGATCTTCACCGCCCTGCATGCGATCAGCGCCACCGCGGTCGCCGGCGGCGACACACCGCCACCGGCGCGGATCGTGCTGCTCTCCGACGGCGGCGAGAACAAGCCCTCCAATCCCAGCGATCCGCACGACGGCGTCTACACCGCGGCGCGGCTGGCCAAGGACGAGGGCGTGCCCATCTCGACGATCTCGTTCGGGACCAAGGGCGGCGAGATCGAGATGGACGGGCAGCGCCACGCCGTCCCGGTCTCGACCGACCAGATGAAGACCGTCGCCAAGTTGTCCGGCGGCCAGGCCTACACCGCCACCAACCTCGGCGAGCTGCAGAAGAGCTACAACGCCATCGAGAACGAGATCGGCTACCGCAGCGTCCCGGGGCCCGGCAGCTCCGGCTGGCTGCGCCTCGGCGTGCTGACCGCCCTGATCGCGACGGCGCTGGCGCTGCTGATCAACCGGCGCCTGCCCAGCTGAGAACTCAGGCGGGCAGCCTGCGGTTCAGCAGCAGACCGGCCAGCACGGCGCCGGCCATGACGAAGGCGCCGAGCAGCATCCAGGCCAGGCTCGCGTCGCCCTTCACGGTTTCGTAGCCGATCTGGCGCTGCAGCGTCGAGTACACGTTCTTCAGCGAATCCAGGCTGTCGGCGTGGAACGACTGGCCGTCGGTGATCTCGCAGATCTTCTGCAGGGTCTGGTCATCCACCGGAACCGGGATGGTGGCACCCTCGTAGTCGACGGTGCCGTACGGGGTGCCGAACGAGATCGTCGAGATCTGCACGCCCTCGGCCTTGGCGGCCCGCGCCGCGGTGAACGCCCCCTGCGGGGCATTGGGGTCCAGCGGCACATTCTCGGCGCCGTCGGACTCCAGCACGATCCGCGCCGGCGGTGGCCCGTCGCCGCCGCCCATCACCGACCCCACTGTCGCGATCGCCTGCAGGGCGGTGAAGATGCCCTCTCCCGTCGCGGTTTTGGGCATCGGCTTGAGGCTGTCGATGCCGGCCTTCACCGCGCCGCGGTTGGTCGTCGGGGGCACCAGCAGGGTGGCGTTGGCCGCGAACTCCACCAGTCCCAGGTTGATCGCCGGGGTCAGCTGGTCGGAGAACTGCTTGCCGGCCTCCTTGGCCGCGTCCAGGCGGTTGGGCGGCACATCGGTGGAGGCCATCGACTCCGAGACGTCGATCACCAGCATCACGACCGCGCGGTTGAGCGGGATCCGGACGTCCGAGGTCGGCCCCGCCATCGCGGTGGTCAGCAACACCAGCGACACGGCCAGCAGGATGGTCGGCACGTGCCGCCACTTGCCGGGCGCCGCCGGGGCCACCCGCTCCAGCACCTCCATGTTCGCGAAGCGCAGCACCCGGCGACGGCGGGCGAATTGCTGCACGACGTAGAGGCCGATCACCAGCAGCACGATCAGCAGGACCAGGAAGAACCAGGCGTTCTGGAAGCCGGTGAGCGACACCGGTCCCAGCAGGGGCACCTTCATGTCCAGCCACACTATGCGCCGAACTCCGGCGGTGCATGGGCCGCCGCCGGGACTATCCGGCGCCGAGATCGCGACGCTGGGTGAACTTGATATCCAGGCTGCGCAGGTAAGTCTGCAATCCGGCGTCTTGGATCGGGATCAGGTGGGCGGGCTCGTCGGTCTCGTTGTAGTGGGCGTGCCACATCCCCGGCGGGGTGGTGAAGGCGCAACCGGCCCGCCAGTCCACCCGAATGGGGTCGACGATGTCGCCGCGGGAGTCGAGGCGGGTGCCCAGCAGCGTGTAGCAGCCGAACTCCGGCGCATCCAGGATGAGGTCCAGCGCGACCGACTGGTGCCGGTGCGGGCGCTGCACCTGGTTGGGTGGCAGCACGCCGAACATGGCCCACAGCACGTGAGTGATGGTCAGCGTCTGCGCCTGATCGGCGTTGGCCAGCAGCACGCTGACCCGGCTCTTGTCGTTGGCGCCGGGACGCGACGCGATCTTGTCCAGCCTGGCCACGGCGTCGGCGCGGCGAAACTTCGTTGCCTCAAACCGCGGCTGGGTGGCTTCGGCGCCCAGGTAGCGCATCAGCGGCTCGTCGTGCACCCAGTACATGGCCGTGTCGGTGGCGGCGTAGAACACCGAGTGGCTGCCCGCGGGCAGCGTCACGAAATCGCCCTTCTCCCAGTCGATCAGCCGCCCGTTGACCGCCGCGAAGCCCCGCCCGTAGAGCACGTAGTACAGCTGCGAGGTGGCGTTGGGGCTGGTGTCGACCTGCTCGCCGGAGCGGATGCTGATGAAGTTGGCCAACAGCGCGGGGCTGGTCGCGGCGCCGGAGTCGATGCGCAGTTCCTCGGACAGGTCCAGCGGGATCACGCCGGTCGGCGCGTCGAGATAGACCTCGGGATCGAAGCGCCGCATCGGCATCGGTGGTATGTGCCCGGCTCCGATGGGGTTGGCCGCCTTGGAGTACTCGAAGTATTCGGCCTGCTGCGCCCATTGCTCGAAACGGCCCTCGAACCCGTACTCGGCCACGTTGATCATCGGTGCCGGAATCGTCGGGTCCAGATTCGGCGTGACCAGCTTGTGCGCGGTCGGCATCTCCGCCTCCATTTCCTAGCTCTGTTTCGTATCTGAATAGTATTTATCTTGTATCTTAGCGTCAATCCGCGCAGGTGGGCGCCCGGTGTTAGGGTCATGACCACGCTTGAGATACGGCCACCGGAAGGGGGTGTGCGTGCCGGCAAAGGTCCGTCGACCGGGCACCGCCAAGGACCGCGCGCTGGACTACGTCAAGACGCAGGTACTCACCGGCGCGTTCCCGGGCGGTGAGCTGATCAGCGAAGGCGATGTCGCCACGGCGCTGGGGATGTCGCGCACCCCGGTGCGCGAGGCGTTCCTGCGGCTGGAGGCCGAGGGGTTGTTGCGGTTGTATCCGCAGCGCGGCGCCCTGGTGGTGCCGGTCTCGCCCGACGAGGTGCGGGCGGTGATGGAGTCTCGGCTGGTGCTCGAGCAGTTCGCGGCCGGCAAGGTGATCGGACGCGGCCCAGTCGTCTGCGCCGCGGTCTTCGAACGGCAATCGGGCGAACTGCGGCGGCAGCGCGACGCCGCGTCCGCGGCCGACTGGCGGGCGTTCGTGGAGTCCGACCGCGCCTTCCACGCCATCACCCTGGAAGAGTCGGGCAACACCATCCTGGCGAATTTCTATTCGACGTTGCGCGACCGGCAGATGCGGATGATCGGGGAATCGTCGCTGCGCGAGCCCGATCGGGTGGCCACGATCGTGGCCGAGCATCAAGGCATCGCGGAAGCGTTGCGCGACGGCGACTTACCGCGCGCGCTGCAGGCGGTGCAGACCCACCTGGCCAGCACGGTGCGGGCCATGGGGTTGTCCGTCCTCTAGGGCTCGGGTCGCAGATGATCGACGGGCGTGCGCATCCGCCCCCGCACGATCGGCACGCAATCATCGGGGAGCTCCGTGGTGACCTCCAGACCCGCGCGCGTGAGTTCATCGAGAAATCGCGGTAGCTGCTCCATCGCGCCGGTTGGCAGGTCATGCAGTACGACCACGGTGTGCTGAGACTTGTCGGCATCGGCGAGCGCCCGGCTGACCCATCCGACGGGGTCGGCCCAGTCGCGCGGCACGCTGTTCCACAGGACGCAGGTGTACTTCTGCGCGACGAGGTAGTCGACGGCCGCTTGGTTCAGGCAGCGACGTTCGAGTGCGCCCTCGGTTCCCCACGGCCGGAAGTACCGATCGGCATCGGCGACATCGTCCAAAAGCGTTTGCGTGCCGCTGATTTCGTCGATGGCTTGCGCCGGGGAAAGCTCTCCGAGAGGCAATCCAT
This sequence comes from Mycobacterium sp. NGS17, assembly GCF_059813205.1. Lineage (NCBI taxonomy): Bacteria > Bacillati > Actinomycetota > Actinomycetes > Mycobacteriales > Mycobacteriaceae > Mycobacterium > Mycobacterium sp. NGS17. Next base: position 70,043 of record NZ_JCALED010000002.1, read on the forward strand.
GGGTGTAGGAGTGATTGCCGATCAGGTGCCCCTCACGCGCGGCGCGCTCCATCAGCCGGCGTCCCGCCGGCGCGCGAACGTTGCGCCCTACGACAAAGAACATGGCGGACATCTGACGCTGAGCGAGCGCATCGAGAACCTGATCCGTGACCCCGGGAGTCGGTCCGTTGTCAAAGGTCAAGGTGATTTTCGAAGGCATGGCGGGTGCTCATCCATCACGTCATAGTTGCCTGACTGATTGATCAGACAGTACGTTATCGGGTAGCCGGTGACCAAGAGAAGAGTCGATGTTGACCGCAACCGTTCCGACAGCCCCGAACGCTGATTCCGCGGGGACGGCCGGCGACGCCCGGCAGCGGATCCTGCAGACGACGATGCGGTGCTTCGGCGCGTACGGCTATGAGAAGTCGTCGATGAAGCTGATCTCGGCGAAAGCCGGCGTCTCGCAGACCCTGCTGCACTATCACTTCGAGACCAAGGAAAAGCTGTTCCAGGCCGCGATCGACGACATGGCCAAGGCGATGTTCTCCACCGCGTCGGCCCGGCTTGCTGACCGGATGTCGGTGACGGACGGTCTCAACGAGGCGGCCGATCTGGTGTACACCCTGTTCATCGACAACCTCGAAGCGGTCACGTTCATGGTCGAGTTCACCGCGGCGGCCAATCACAACGAGTTCTTGCGGAGCGCGTACGTCGACTATCGCGATACTCAGCGCCGGCGGATCGCTGAGCTGCTACGCGCGATCGTCGGTGACGACGCGCCGCCAGGTTTGATCGACGAGACGGTGCATCTCGTGGAAATCGTCTTGCTGGGCATGTCGATGCAGCGCCCGTTCGTCGGCGACACTGCGCGCTTCCGCGGCGATTTCGACGCTTTCGCGCGCATGATCGCCACCCACATCACCGAACGATTGAATTCGAGGCGCCGATGACCGCGAACACCACCACGCAGGCAGTCCCGCCGATGGCAGAGGACGCGGTGACCGGATCCGGTGGACGACGAATCTTCGTGCGCCGCTACGACAACGACAACGCCGACTACGTCTTGGTGCTGGTGCATGGCACCGCCGGGAACAGCGAAGGCTACGACACCTTCGCCGAGCACATGCGCCGCCATCATCGGGCGGCGGTGTATTCGTTCGACCTCACCGGGCACGGCCGCACCGAAGGCAGGGCGGGCGTGTTCAGTTTCGAGGCCTTCCTCGAAGACACCCGGGCGGTAACCGATTACGCCGCGCAACGCACTTGCCTGCCCGTCATCGTGCACGGCGCGAGCCAGGGCGGCGAAGTCGCATTCCACGCGCTCGACGCGTGCCCCGCCGTGGTGGCCGGTGTGTGCATGAACATCTTGTTGAACCACGAGGCGCCGATGAGCCTGGCGATCCGGCTGTTTCAGTCGCGCCCGGCCCGATTCGCGGCAGCGAAGATAGGCGATCGGCTTCGGATCCCGCTACGGCGGGTCATCGACTTCAAGGCCGCCTACCAAGAAGACCCCGGCTTACTGGCAACGAAGAAGAAGGACCCGCTGTACGTCTGGTCGTACGGGTTGCGAAGCTACCACTCGGTGTTCAACTATGTCCCGCCACGGCCCGCAGCGGCCAACACGAAACCAGTCCTGATCACGTGTGGCGAGCACGATGAAATAGTCGGCGCCGAACACTGCCGGGCGTGTTTCGAGCGGATCGGCGGGACCAAAGACTTCTTCATGATGCCCGGCGGCGGCCATCAGCTGATGTTGTTCGACAGAGACGTCTACGGCCGGGTCATCGACTCGTGGATCCGGGAGCGTGCGCTCGGTAACGCCCAATCATGGCAAGCGCCAATCGAACCCGAGGAGCGAAGGTACTTCGAGTTCCTCGACCACGAACGGGCGAACGACGCAGTCGGTGAGCCCGAGTACCGCTATTCGATGATCGATCGCGCGCTGATGCGGATCAGCAACGGCACGATCGAGCGCGGGGTCCGCTACTTCTCCAACGCCGACGTCAGCGCACAGTGGCGTTTCACGGCAGACCTGGTCAGCGAAATCGACTACACCGCATGGGATTTCCTGCGCGACTATCTGCCGTCCACAGATAGCGACCGCCCGGCGATGGCGGTGGTCGGCTCCGGCGGCGGAGGGGCGATCGCGGGGTTGCTGGAACGTTATCCGCAGCTGCGCGAGTGGGACATCGTCGGCGTCGACGTCGACTACAAATCGATCGACGCGGCCCGCAAGCGCTTCGCCGGCCGGCCCGGGGTGGACTTCGTCGTCGGCGACGCGCGAAACGCGGATGTGTTGGCGGCCAATCGGTTCGACCTGATTTACCTGCACGGAGTCTTCGACCATTGCACGGAGCACCGCCGTCTGCTCGACAGCGTGTTCACCGCGCTGAAGCCGGGCGGCCGAATGTTCTATGTGACACCGGATCGCAACGTGTTCACCTGGCTTTACTTCATCACGGTCGGGCCGCTGTTCGTGTTCGGCCTGCACAAGCCCAACCACGACTTTCGGCGATTCCCCCGCCCGGCCGAGTTGAATACCATGCTCCGGCACGCCGGTTTCGAGCTGCTGCCCAGGCGAGACCGGCCGACGGCACCGGCCATGGTCGGCCTCGAGTACAAATCCGGGATGAATCCGTTCCCGGTCAAGAGGTCGGTGCGCACTCGTGCCCTCGGCGACGAGATCTTCAAGCACACCAGCCCCAGGTGGTGGTTGGGCAACGGCTTCCTCGGTGAATATGTGGGAGCGGCGCAAAAACCGAACCGGTGATATCTGCCGGTGCTTAATATGCTTCTACGCGGCCGGGGCCGCCCGACATGAAGGGGAACCGATGGGTTGGGAAATGGCTCCGAAGATCCGCGGCGCGATCACGAGAGCGGCCGTGGCCGCGGCGGTGCTCGGGGTCGTTGCGACGGGTGCCCCAGGTGCAGCGAACGCGATGCCCGCGCGTATGCCCGGTGCGCCCGTTCCGCTGGACGACCCCGATCCCAACCTGCCCACCAACCCATCTGATCCCCGTTGCGTGGCGATGCCCGAGGTGGCGCAATGCCAGGGCGGGCCGTATGCGGCCGGCGGCGCGCCCACCGGCCCGGCGGACCTGAGCTGCATCAGCCAGCCCACTAACCCGGTGTGCGCGGGTGGTCCGTACGCGCCGCCCCCGGCGGATCCGCCGATCGCCCCGCCTCCGCCGGTGGACGCGCCACCGCCGGTGGACCCGCCACCAGTGGCGCCGCCACCCGTCGCACCACCACCGATGGAAGCCCCGCCGATGGCGCCGCCACCCATGGAGCCGCCGCCCATGCCGATCGCGCCCGCAGCGCCGGCCGACACCGGGATGGCCGGGATGCCCGGGCACATCTGACGGCGGGCCGCTAGCCGATCAGCACCGCGTAGCGCGGCTTGATCACCTCGTCGATGATCGCCAGCCGCTCGTCGAACGGGATGAACGCGGACTTCATCGCGTTGATGGTGAAGCGCTCGAGGTCACTCCATCCGTAGCCGAAAGCCTCCACCAGTCGGTGCATTTCGCGGCTCATGAAGGTGTCGCTCATCAGCCGGTTGTCGGTGTTGACGGTCACCCGAAAGCGGGCGCGGGCCAGCAGATCGAACGGATGCTCGGCGATGCTCTTGACGGCACCGGTCTGCACGTTGGAGCTGGGACACAGTTCCAGCGGAATTCGCTTGTCGCGCAGAATCGATGCCTGTTGGCCCAGCCGCACTTCACCGTCGTCCGACACCTCGATGTCATCGACGATGCGCACCCCATGGCCCAGCCGGTCGGCACCGCAGAAGGCGATGGCCTCATGGATGGACGGCAGCCCGAACGCCTCACCGGCGTGAATGGTGAAGCGGGCGTTGTGGTCTCGCATGTACTCGAACGCGTCCAGGTGCCGTGTCGGCGGGTTGCCGGCCTCGGCGCCGGCGATGTCGAACCCGACGACTCCCTTGTCCCGGAACCGGATCGCGAGCTCGGCGATCTCGCGGGACACCGCCGCGTGCCGCATCGCCGTGACCAGAAGGCGCACCACGATCGGGCGCCCCGCCGCCGCACACGCCTTCTCGCCGTCGGCGAAGCCGGCCAGCACGGCCTCGACGATCGCATCGAAGGACAGCCCGCGGTCGATGTGCAGCTCGGGCGCGAACCGGATCTCGGCGTACACCACCGAGTCCTCGGCCAGATCCTGCACGCACTCGTAGGCGACCCGATGCAGCGCCTCGGGCGTCTGCATCACGGCCACGGTGTGCGAGAACGGCTCCAGGTAGCGCTCCAGCGAGCCGCTGTGCGAGCGGGTGCGAAACCACCTCGCCAGCTCGTCGACATCGGTGGCGGGCAGCCCGCCATAGCCGACCTGCTCGGCGATCTCCAGCACGGTGGACGGGCGCAGGCCGCCGTCGAGGTGGTCGTGCAGCAGGGCCTTGGGGGCCCGCCTGATCTGCTCCAGGCCCAGCGGTGCGGTCATGCGACGATCCGATCGATGATCAGCGCTCGGGGCTGGATCTCGGCCGCATCGCCGGCGATGCTCCAGCCGCCGTCCAGCTCGGCGAGCGCGGCATCGAAGCGCTCCGGGGTATCGGTGTAGAGAGTGAACAACGGCTCGCCGGCGGTGACCGGCTCGCCGGGGCGCCGGTGGATCCGGATGCCCGCGCCCGACTGCACCCGTTCGCCCGGACGGGACCTGCCCGCACCGAGGCGCCATGCCCCCAGCCCCACTGCCATCGCGTCGATATCGCCCATTGTGCCGCCCCGCGGGGCGGTCACGTTCTCGGCATGCCGACCGACGGGCAACGGCATCGTCAGGTCGCCGCCCTGTGCCGCGACGAGCCGGCGGAACCGGTCCATCGCGGTGCCGTCGCGCAGGGTGTCGGCGGGGTCGCGGTCGTCGATCCCGGCCAGCTCGAGCATTTCGGAGGCCAGCCGCAGGGTCAGCTCGACGACATCGGGCGGGCCGCCCCCGGCCAGCACCTCCAGCGCCTCGACGACCTCGAGGGCATTGCCGACGGTCGCGCCCAGCGGGCGGTGCATGTCCGTCAGCAGCGCGCGGGTGGGCACCCCGTGCGCCGCGCCCAGCTCGACCATGGCGTGCGCCAGTTCGCGGCACTGCCGTTCGGAGTCCAGCAACGCCCCGGAACCGACCTTCACGTCGAGCACCAGCGCGCCGGCCCCCTCCGCCAGCTTCTTGCTCATCACCGAGCTGGCGATCAGCGGCAGCGACTCGACGGTGGCGGTGATGTCGCGCAGCGCGTAGAGCTTGGCGTCGGCCGGGGCCAGGTCCCCGGCGGCGAAGATGGCCGCGCCCACCTCGCGCAGCTGGTCGCGCACGCGCTGATTGGACAGCTTTGCGGTGAAGCCGGCGATGGATTCCAGCTTGTCCAGGGTGCCGCCGGTATGGCCGAGCCCGCGGCCCGACGCCTGCGGCACCGCGGCCCCGCAGGCGGCGACGACGGCCACCAGGGGCAGGGTGATCTTGTCCCCCACCCCGCCCGTGGAGTGCTTGTCGACCGTGGCCAGGCCCAGGTCGCCGAAGTCGAGCGTGTCGCCCGACGCCAGCATCGCCGCGGTCCACCGGGCCGTCTCGCCGCGGTCCATGCCGCGCAACAGGATCGCCATCAGCAGGGCCGCCATCTGTTCTTCGGCCACCCGGCCGCCGGTGTAGGCGTCGATGACCCAGTCGATCGCGGCGTCGGACAACCGGCCGCCGTCGCGCTTGGTCCTGATCACCGTGGGCGCGTCGAAGGCGGGCTCAGTCGGGTCGCCAAGGCTCAGGGCGTCATCCCGTTCTCGTTGAGGAACGACGCCAGCGCCCCGACCAGCTGGGTGGAGAACGGTAGGGCCTTCGTGTAATTGGCCGGCGTCCTGCTGGCGTCCTCCTTCAGGACATGGTCCACACCGGTCAGGTGGACATAGTCGGTCTTGGTGCCCGCGCTGGTCAGGCCGGACACCAGCGAATCGACGTCCTGGCAGGTGATTTGCAGATCGGCGTCGCTGCAGGTGACCAACACCGGCATGGCGCGCGGCAGTTTGGCCGCCAACGCCGCCGGGTCGATCGCGTCTTCCTGCAACAGGGCGTGCGCGTTGGCGGCGTTGATCACCGACCTCAACGCCGGTGGTTCGTCCGGCGGAACCTGCCCGGTCGCGCGGAACTCCTGGATGGCGTGATCGATCGCCGCCGTGCTTTGGGCGGCCTGCGCGGCGGTGAGCCGCCCGGACCTGACGGCCGCGTCGGCCTGGGCGCGGGCCTGCGCCGACACGTGGTCGAGGATGCGGCGGCTGGCGGGCTCCACCAGCCCCAGGGCCCGCACCGCGGGGGCGGTCCCGGGCGCGGCGGCGGCCAGCATCATCGCGTAGAGGGCGCCCTCGCTATGGCCGAGCACCATCAGGCGGTTCCGGTCGATGCCGGACTGGCCCGCGAGGAGGTTCAGCGCGCCGGTCGCCTCGTCTTGGAATACGCCGATATCGACCTTTGCCGGGTCGGCCGCGTAGGGTCCGAGGCCGGTCTGGCCGGTGCCGAGCTTGTCGTAGCGCAAGCTGGCGACGCCGTCGTCCGAGAGCGCCTTCGCCAGGTTCCGCAGCGTGTCGAGCCGACCCGGCATGACGGCCGAGTCACCGTTGCGATCCGTCGGTCCGCTGCCGGCGATCAGCAGCGCCCCCGGCACGGCCCCGCCGCGCCCGGCCGGATGACGGAAGGTGCCGTACACCGTCATGTCGGCCACCGAGAATGAGACGGCGTCCTCCACCCAGGACGCCGCCGCCGACGACGCGGTCGGCGACGGCGACTTTGCTTTGGTTGACTGCGACGCGCATCCCGCGGCGCCCACAGCAGCCGCGATCAGCACCGCGACAAAAAGGCGGGGCAGCGGTCCCGTCGGCGCTGCGCTCCCCCGTTGCACACGCATGACGGTAAGCGGGCCGACAACGCTCAGCAAGCGGCGGCGTGCATCAGCCGCGGCCCGCGGCCAGGTCGTCGGGGCCGAAGGCCTCCGGCAGCAGGTCGCCGAGCGGCCGCGGCCCGCCCGGGTGGTCGATCAGCAGTTCGGGGCCGCCGTGTTCGGCCAGCACCTGACGGCACCGGCCGCAGGGCATCAGCACCGCGCCCCGCCCGTCCACGCACGCCAGCGCCAGCAGCCGGCCGCCGCCGGTGGCATGCAGGGCGCATACCACCGCACATTCGGCACAGAGACCGAGGCCATATGAGACGTTCTCCACATTGCAGCCGGTGACCACCCGGCCGTCATCGACCAGCGCGGCCGCCCCGACCCGGAACCGCGAGTACGGCGCATACGCACCCGCAGAGACATCGATTGCCTTGTCCCGCAACATCTTCCAGTCGATCTCAGGCATAACGAACCCCGCTCACCCGTCGCCGATTCCGACAGTCACCCTAGTCTCAAAACTGCATTTCGCTTGACGGACATTGGCGCAAGCGGCACCGTGTCCGAGCTAAGCTCAAGTGCCCGGCGTGACTGGCGTTGAAGTCGGAAGAAGGCGGTGAGGACTGGGGTGACTACGCGACCGACAACCGCGGATCCGGCGGCACCGGTATCGGCCCGCAAGCGCAGGCCGCCACGGACGCTGTACCGGGGCGACCCCGGCATGTGGTCGTGGGTGCTGCACCGGATCAGCGGCGCGACGATCTTCTTTTTCCTGTTCGTCCACGTGTTGGACGCCGCGATGCTGCGGGTGAGCCCGCAGACCTACAACGCGGTGATCCACGACTACCAGATGCCCATCGTCGGCCTGATGGAATACGGCCTGATCGCCGCGGTGCTCTTTCACGGCCTGAACGGGATCCGGGTGATCCTGATCGACTTCTGGTCCGAAGGCCCGCGCCACCAGCGCCTGATGTTCTGGATCGTCGGCATCGTGTTCCTGCTGCTGATGGTCCCGGCCGGCGTGGTGACGGTCATCCACATGATGGAGCACTTCCGATGAGCGAGCTTCAGCAGCTGGGCTCCCAATCCCACCGGGGCGGCCTCGCCCCGGTCAAACAGCGCCTCTACGACCGCCCCGCCAGCCTGGACAACCCCCGCTCGCCGCGGCGGCGGGCCGGCATCCCCAACTTCGAGAAGTTCGCCTGGCTGTTCATGCGGTTCTCCGGGATCGCGTTGTTCGTGCTGGCGATCGGCCACCTGTTCATCATGCTGATGTGGGATAACGGCGTTTACCGCATCGACTTCAACTACGTGGCGCAGCGGTGGGCGTCGCCGTTCTGGCAGTTCTGGGACCTGGCCCTGCTGTGGCTGGCGCAACTGCACGGCGGCAACGGCCTGCGCACCATCATCGACGACTACAGCCGCAAGGACAGCACCCGCTTCTGGCTCAACAGCCTGCTGCTGTTGTCGATGGGGTTCACGTTGGTGCTGGGCACCTACGTGCTGCTGACATTCGACCCGAATATCGGAGGCTGATCGATGATCCAGCAACACCGGTACGACGTGGTGATCGTCGGCGCGGGGGGTGCCGGCATGCGCGCCGCGGTGGAATCCGGCCCGCGGGTGCGCACCGCGGTGCTGACCAAGCTCTACCCCACCCGCAGCCACACCGGGGCGGCGCAGGGCGGCATGTGCGCGGCGCTGGCCAACGTCGAAGAGGACAACTGGGAATGGCACACCTTCGACACCGTCAAGGGCGGCGACTACCTGGCCGACCAGGACGCGGTGGAGATCATGTGCAAGGAAGCCATCGACGCGGTGCTCGACCTGGAGAAGATGGGGATGCCGTTCAACCGCACCCCCGAGGGCCGCATCGACCAGCGCCGCTTCGGCGGGCACACCCGCGACCACGGCAAGGCCCCGGTGCGCCGGGCTTGTTACGCCGCCGACCGCACCGGTCACATGATCCTGCAGACCCTGTACCAGAACTGCGTGCGGCACGACGTGCAGTTCTTCAACGAGTTCTATGCGCTGGATCTGGTTTTGACGCAGACCCCGAGCGGGCCGGTGGCCACCGGGGTGGTCGCCTACGAGCTGGCCACCGGCGACATCCACGTCTTCCACGCCAAGGCGGTGGTGCTCGCCACCGGCGGTTCGGGCCGGATGTACAAGACCACCTCGAACGCGCACACGCTGACCGGTGACGGCATCGGCATCGTCTTCCGCAAGGGACTTCCCTTGGAGGACATGGAGTTTCACCAATTCCATCCGACCGGCCTGGCGGGCCTGGGCATCCTGATCTCCGAGGCGGTGCGCGGTGAGGGCGGCCGGCTGCTCAACGGCGAGGGCGAGCGCTTCATGGAGCGTTACGCACCGACGATCGTCGACCTGGCGCCGCGCGACATCGTCGCGCGCTCCATGGTTTTGGAGGTTTTGGAGGGACGCGGGGCCGGCCCGCACAAGGACTACGTCTACATCGACGTCCGCCACCTCGGCGAGGACGTGCTGGAGGCCAAGCTGCCCGACATCACCGAGTTCGCGCGCACCTACCTCGGTGTGGACCCGGTGCACGAGTTGGTCCCCGTCTACCCGACCTGCCACTACGTGATGGGCGGCATCCCCACCACCGTCACCGGACAGGTGTTGCGGGACAACACTTCCACGGTGCCGGGGCTGTATGCGGCCGGCGAGTGCGCGTGCGTCTCGGTGCACGGGGCCAACCGGCTGGGCACCAATTCGCTGCTGGACATCAACGTGTTCGGCCGCCGGGCCGGCATCGCCGCGGCCAATTACGCGCGGGGCCACGACTTCGTGGACATGCCGCCGGAGCCGGCGGCGATGGTCGTCGGCTGGGTCGGCGACATCCTCTCCGAGCACGGCAACGAGCGCGTCGCCGACATTCGCATCGCGCTGCAGCAGTCGATGGACAACAACGCCGCGGTGTTCCGCACCGAGGAGACACTCAAGCAGGCGCTCACCGACATCCACGCGCTGAAGGAGCGGTACGCCCGAATCAGCGTGCACGACAAGGGGAAACGATTCAACAGCGACCTGCTGGAGGCCATCGAGCTGGGCTTCCTGCTGGAGCTCGCCGAGGTGACCGTGGTCGGCGCCTTGAACCGCAAGGAGTCTCGTGGCGGCCACGCCCGCGAGGACTACCCCAACCGCGACGACGTCAACTTCATGCGCCACACCATGGCCTACAAGCAGGGCAGCGACCTGCTCAGCGACATCGCGCTGGACTTCAAGCCCGTGGTGCAGACGCGCTACGAACCCAAGGAACGGAAGTACTGATGAGTGTCGAAACAGGGGACGAAACCACTCTGGAGCCACCCCTGCCGCCCGTTCCCGACGGGGCGGTGATGGTCACCGTCAAGATCGCCCGGTTCAACCCCGACCAGCCCGACGCCTTCGCGGAAACCGGTGGCTGGCAAAGCTTTCGGGTGCCGTGCCTGCCCAGCGACCGGATGCTCAACCTGCTGATCTACATCAAGAGCTACCTGGACGGGACGCTGACCTTCCGGCGTTCGTGCGCGCACGGGGTGTGCGGCTCGGACGCCATGCGCATCAACGGGGTCAACCGCCTGGCCTGCAAGGTGCTGATGCGCGACCTGCTGCCCAAGAGTGGGCCGGGCAAACGCCAAAAAACACTGACCATCACGGTCGAGCCGATCCGTGGGCTGCCGGTGGAGAAGGACCTGGTGGTCGACATGGAGCCGTTCTTCGACGCCTATCGGGCGGTGAAGCCGTACCTGGTCACGACCGGCAACCCGCCGACCCGCGAACGCATTCAGAGCCCGACCGACCGGGCCCGCTACGACGACACCACCAAGTGCATCCTGTGCGCGGCGTGCACCACCAGTTGCCCGATCTTCTGGCACGAGGGCAGCTACTACGGCCCGGCCGCGATCGTCAACGCGCACCGGTTCATCTTCGACAGCCGCGACGAGGCCGCCGCCGAGCGCCTGGACATCCTCAACGAGGTCGACGGCGTGTGGCGGTGCCGCACCACCTTCAACTGCACCGAGGCCTGTCCGCGCGGCATCGAGATCACCAAGGCGATCCAAGAGGTCAAGCGCGCGATCATGTTCTCCCGCTAGGCGGGTTTTTCGCGCCGAGTGTCACGCCAGCGTGGCATTCGATGCCGAGCGTCACGCCAGTGTGACGCACCGGCGCCGCCAGCCCGTCACACATCGCGGCCCTGTCCCGTCTGACGGGTATGACACAGAAAACCCGCATCGAGCCCCTGCCGCCCAAGCGCACCGGATTGCTGACCCGGGCCATGTACCGGATCGCCAAGCGGCGCTACGGCCAAGTTCCCGAGCCGTTCGCCGTGGCCGCGCATCATCGCAAGCTGATGATCGCCAGCGCCGTGCACGAGACGATGGTCGACCGGGCCTCGAAAACGCTGCCGACCAGCGTGCGCGAGCTCGCGGTGTTGTGGACCGCGCGCCAGATCGGCTGCTCGTGGTGCGTCGACTTCGGATCGATGCTGCAGCGCCTGGACGGCCTGGACATCGCGCGCCTCAAGGAGATCGACAACTACGCCACCTCAACGGCATTCACCGACGACGAGCGCGCGGCCATCGCCTATGCCGCCGCGATGACCACCGATCCGCACACCGTCACCGACGGACAGGTCGACGATCTGCGCGCCCGCTTCGGCGACGCCGGTGTGTTCGAGCTGACCTACCAGATCGGGTTGGAGAACATGCGGGCGCGGGTGAATTCCGCGCTGGGCATCACCGAGCAGGGCTTCAATTCCGGTGACGCCTGCCGCGTTCCGTGGGCTAGCCAGCCAGGCGAGACCGCGGCGCGGCGCTAAGGTGGCTTATGCGCGTCTGGGAGCTGGAACCGGGCCGGCTGATGGTCGCCGGTGCGTTCTCCGACCTCGCGCCGCACCACCACCCAGCGGTACAGATCACCGTCGGCGGGCATGGCCCGCTGTCGGTGACCCGCGACGGCGACACGCACGACACGTGCCGGCTTGTCGTGATCGCCAGCGGAGCGCGTCATGCCGTGCGGTCCGATTCCGATTCCGGGGCGCTGACGCTGTACCTCGGGCTGCAGACGCCGCAGGGCAGCGCGCTGAACACGTTGGCGCGCAACCATGCTCGCGGCGTCTGGATCGTCAACGACGGAACGCAACTGGCCGAGGCGACGGCCGCAGAGCTGGCCGAAACCGGGCCCGAGACGGCGGCCGGTTTCCTCCTCGACAGTCTCTGCGGGACGCAAGATGGGCGACGATCGGTTCACCCGCAGCTTCGGCAGGCGATCGAAGTCGTCGCGGGCCGCGTGCCCGAGCGCATCGATGTGGCCTCAGTCGCCGGGGCCGTCGCGCTGTCCCCCGACTACCTCGGGCGGCTGTGCAAACAGCAGACCGGCGTCTCGTTCTCGGCCGCCATCCGCTGGGAGCGGCTGGTGGCCGCCATCAGCTACCTGCTCGATGGTCGCTCCATCACCGACGCTGCTCACCTGGCCGGGTTCGCCGACGGGTCGCATGCCAACCGGGTGTGCTGGGAGATGACCGGGGCCACCCCAAGCGAACTCGCCGAAGCGGTCAACAAACCCTGATCTGACGGATCCATACAAGCGCTCGCCCGCGGATTACCGCAGGGTGGATGCATGCCTGCGATGTCACGGTCCGAACGGGCCTTCTGCTGCGGCGCCGTGTGGCGCTCGTCTTGCGCAACCATCGCGTGCGAGCTTCGGGAAGGAGAAATCTGATGTCATCGTTGAGCATTCGCGCCAAAGCGGCGGTGGTTCGCACCCTGTTCGCCGCGCCCACCCCCGTCCGCCGGATGCTGGCGGGTCCGCCGCTGCGCATCGACGGCCAGGAGATGGCGCTCGACGCGCAGCTGGTCATCTGGCTCAAGAAACTCTCCGGCTCCGACGTTTTCGACGGTCCGGTGAAGCAGGCCCGGTCACGATACGACGAGTTGCCCAGCCTGATCGGCTACCGGTCACCGGTGGCCATCGCCACGCGGGAGATCACCATTCCCGTCGCGACAACAGCCATTCCGGCCACCCTGTACAGCCCCGGGCACGTGCCCGCACCGTCGGGCCTGCTGGTGTATTTCCACGGTGGCGGCTTCTCGGTCGGGTCCCGGTTCAGCCACGACCCCGTCGTCCGCTACCTGGCCGGCCACGCCGGCGTGCGGGTGCTGTCGGTCGAATACCGGCGCGCCCCCGAGCACCAATTCCCCACTGCCGCAGACGATGCGCTCGCCGCGTTCGATTACGCCCACGCGCACGCCGCCGAGCTGGGTGCGGATCCTCACTGCATCGGCGTCGGGGGCGACAGCGCCGGCGGCAACCTCGCCGCCGTTACCGCGCAGCGGGCGGCGCGGCGAGGCGGCGGGGTTCCGGTGTTCCAAATGCTGATGTATCCCGTGACCGACCTCAGCACACGCCGGCCGTCACGCGATTTGTTCGCCGAAGGGTCGACGTTCACCGACCGCAACATCGATTGGGTGATGGCCAACTACATTCCCGCGCAAACCGATCCGGCAGATCCGCGGCTGTCACCGCAGCACGGCGATGTCACCGGCGTACCGCCCGCTTATGTCGCCACCGCGGGGTTCGATCCGATCCGCGACGACGGCGAAGCGTACGCGGACAAACTGCGCGCCGCCGGGGTCCCGGTGGCGCTGACCCGCCAGGCCGACCTGCCGCACGGATACCTCAACTTCGTGGGCATCGGAGGGCGGTTCGCCGAGGCCGCGAGCGAGGCGGCCGGCGCGCTGCGGCTCGGGCTCGCCGCGAATGCCGGGTCAGCCTCGCAGCGGGGAGCCGGTGAATTTGTCGGGGTTGGCGACATCCCATAGCGCGCAGACCTTTCCGTCGCGCACCGTCGCCGCCATGATCCGCGGCATCATCTCGCGATACCCGTCACTGGCGGGGCAGCCCGCCGTGTAACCGCCCAACTCGCCGTTGACGAGCCCCAGCTGATACGAGGTGAACATGGCCGGGCCGTAGCGCTGGGCCAGGCCGAAGAAGAATCGGGCCACCTTGTCCGCGCCGTGGATGACGTTGATTGCGGTGGGCGCCTTGCCGTTCGCGTCGCCGGTCAGGATGACGTCGGGATGCAGCAGCGCCACCACGGCCTCCAGATCGCCGGATGCCATGGCCGCCAGCAACTTCCCCACCACCTCGGCGTGCGCCGGGTCGGGCTTGGGCGGCGCGTCGGCCGCGACCGCCTTGCGCGCCCGTGACGCCAGCTGCCGGGCGGCGGCCTCGTTGGTCCCCAGCACCTGCGCCACCTCCGCGAAGGGCACGGCGAACCCGTCGTGCAACACGAAGGCGACCCGTTGATCCGGTGACAGCCGCTCCAGCACCACCATCGCCGCGAACCGGGCGTCCTCGCCGGCCACCACCGCGGACAGCGGATCGGCCGCGTCAAACCCGGTGACCACCGGCTCGGGCAGCCAGTTGCCGGTGTAGGTCTCGCGACGACGCGCGGCCGAACGCAACCTGTCCAGGCCCAGCCTGCTCACCACCGTGGTCAGCCAGGCCCGCAGGTCGGTGATCGCGCCATCCTGCCGGTGCCAGCGCAGCCAGGCGTCCTGGACTATGTCCTCGGCGTCGGCCACCGTGCCGGTGAGGCGGTAGGCGACCGACATGAGATGGGGACGTAGCGACTCGAACTCGCTGACCTGCTGCGCAGAGGTCATGCCGCGAGGTTACGCTCAGCGTCGAGATGACCGACAACCTATGGCTGCACTTCGCGAGGCACGGCCCGAACATCACCGCGCCGATCATCACCCGCGGCGAGGGTGTCACCCTGTTCGACGACCGCGGCAAGAGCTACCTCGACGGCCTGTCTGGACTGTTCACCGTCCAGGTCGGCCACGGGCGCACCGAACTCGCCGAGGTCGCCGCCCGCCAGGCGGGCACGCTGGCGTTCTTCCCGCTGTGGGGGTACGCGACGCCCCCCGCGATCGAGCTCGCCGAACGCCTCGCCGGCTACGCGCCGGGCGATCTGAACCGGGTCTTCTTCACCACCGGCGGCACCGAGGCCGTCGAGACCGCGTGGAAACTGGCCAAGCAGTACTTCAAGCTCACCGGCAAACCCGGTAAGCACAAGGTCATTTCGCGCGCGATCGCCTACCACGGAACCACGCAGGGCGCCCTGGCGATCACCGGGCTGCCGAAATACAAGGCACCGTTCGAGCCGGTGACGCCCGGCGGCTTCCGGGTGCCCAACACCAATTTTTACCGCGCGCCCGAGCAGTTCGGAACCGACCCGAAGGCCTTCGGGCGGTGGGCCGCCGACCGGATCGCCGAGGCCATCGAGTTCGAGGGCCCCGACACCGTCGCCGCGGTGTTCCTCGAGCCGGTGCAGAACGCCGGTGGCAGCATCCCGCCTCCCCCAGGCTATTTCGAGCGGGTGCGTCAGATCTGCGACGAATACGACGTGCTGCTGGTCTCCGACGAGGTGATCTGCGCGTTCGGCCGGATCGGGTCGATGTTCGCCTGCTGCAGTGAGATCGGAGACTTCGGCTATGTGCCGGACATGATCACCTGCGCCAAGGGAATGACGTCGGGCTACTCACCCATCGGCGCCATGATCGCCAGCGAGCGGTTGTTCGAACCGTTCAACGACGGCGCCACCATGTTCCCGCACGGGTATACCTTTGGCGGCCATCCGGTTTCGGCGGCCGTGGGGCTGGCGAACCTCGACATCTTCGAGCGTGAGGGCCTCAATGACCACGTTCGAACCCACGCGCCCGCCTTCCGCGCCACCCTGGACAAGCTCAACGACCTGCCCATCGTCGGGGACGTGCGCGGCGAGGGCTTCTTCTACGGCATCGAACTGGTCAAGGACAAGGCGACCAAGCAGACCTTCACCGACGACGAACGCCGCACGCTGCTCGGCCGGGTGTCCTCGGCGCTTTTCGAGGCCGGTTTGTACTGCCGCACCGACGACCGCGGCGATTCCGTCATCCAGCTGGCGCCGCCGCTGATCAGCGGCCAGGCCGAATTCGACACCATCGAAGCCATCCTGCGCGATGTGCTCAGCGACGAGTGCCGTCGGTGGTGGCCAGGATCCGGTTGACCTCGTAGGCGGCCAGCAGCACCTCCCGGGAGCGCGCGGGGGTCGGATCGGCCACCAGCCGCGATTGCGCGTTGCACAGCCAGGTGAGCGCGGAGCGCAGGCCGGCGTCGGGCGTGGCGTCGCGATGCCGCTGCAGCTCCGCCAGCACGCGGTCGGATCCGCGCCCGCGCACCTGGGTGCCCTTCTGCACCTGCTCGAGCAGATCCGTCAGCGGCCGCGGACCGTCGCCGCGGCGCCCCCATTTCGATCGAATGTTGGGAATGACGCGTCCTCTCGCCGGTCGCGTGTCAGCGTAGCCCACCCGAAGCTCAGTAACTTCCGTCTCACCAGTCACAGCGCGGCTCCCCGGATTCGGGCCGCCGATCGCTTACTGTGCACAGACGATGAGCCTGTTACGTTCCGCTTCATGCCTGGCAGCGGCGCTTTTCCTGATGGCCGCCCCGGTCACGCTGGCAGCACCGGCGAACATGCCGCTCGCGAAGGCCGAGCCCGGCGCCGAACCCAATGCCGCGCCCGCGGACTGCCCATACAAGGTGAACACCCCCAAGGCCGTGGACTCGTCGGAGGCCCCCACGGCCGGTGACCCGCCGATCCCGCTGGCGGTGCCGGCGAAGCCGGTCGGCGGCGACGCACTGGGCAGCTGCGGCATCGTCGCCGCGCCGAATACGCCGGCGTTGCCGAACGACGTCTCCGCCGAGGCCTGGCTGGTGGCCGACCTGGACAGCGGCGCGGTCATCGCGGCCAAGGACCCGCACGGGCGGCACCGCCCGGCCAGCATCATCAAGGTGCTGGTCGCGATGGCCGCCATCAACGCCCTTAACCTGAACAAGTCGGTCCCCGGAACCGCCGACGACGCCGCCGCCGAGGGCACCAAGGTCGGCGTCACCGACGGCGGCGTCTTCACCGTCAACCAACTGCTGCACGGGCTGCTGATGCACTCCGGCAACGACGCCGCCCACGCGCTGTCCATGCAGCTGGGCGGGATGCAGCAGGCGCTGGAGAAGATCAACGTGCTGGCCGCCAAGCTCGGCGGCCAGGACACCCGGGCGGCGTCGCCGTCGGGCCTGGACGCGCCCGGCATGAGCACCTCGGCCTATGACATCGGGCTGTTCTACCGCTACGCCTGGCAGAACCCGACGTTCGCCGACATCGTCGCGACGCGCACGTTCGACTTCCCCGGCCACGGCGACCACCCGGGCTACGAGCTGGAGAACGACAACCAGCTGCTCTACAAGTATCCCGGCGCCCTGGGCGGCAAGACCGGTTACACCGACGACGCGGGCCAGACGTTCGTGGGCGCGGCCAATCACGACGGGCGACGCTTGATGGCGGTGCTGCTGCACGGGACGCGGGTGCCGATCGCGCCGTGGGAACAGGCCGCGCACCTGCTGGACTACGGCTTCTCCACCCCGCAGGGCACGCAGGTCGGGTCGTTGATCGCGCCCGACCCGTCGCTGACCCCGGCCAAGCACGACGCCGCCGCGGACCCGCTCGCCAACAACGCCGCGGCCGACGGGATCATCGGATCCGCGGACGCCATGCCGATCCGGGTGGGGGTGGCGGTGATCGGCACCATGGTGGTGTTCGCGCTGATCATGATGGCCCGCTCGATGAACCGCCGACCACTTCATCGCTGAGCGTGCCCACCGGATCGCGACTGCTCGCCGGGCTGACCGCCGCCAGCGTGGGCATCATCTTCGGCTACGACCTGTCCATCATCGCCGGGGCGCAGTTGTTCATCACCGAGGACTTCGGGCTGTCCACCCGCCAGCAGGAGCTGCTGACGACGATGGTGGTGATCGGCCAGATCGCCGGGGCGCTGGGCGCCGGCGTGCTGGCCAACGTGATCGGGCGCAAACGGTCGGTGGTGCTGATCCTGTTCGCCTACGCCGCTTTCGCACTGCTGGCCGCGTTCTCCGTCTCGCTGCCGATGTTGCTTTCGGCGCGGTTGCTGCTGGGGCTGACCCTCGGCGTGGCGGTGGTCGTGGTCCCGGTCTACGTGGCGGAATCCGCCCCGACGGCGGTGCGCGGTTCACTGCTGACGGCCTATCAGCTGGCGATAGTCAGCGGCCTGATCGTCGGCTATCTGACCGGCTATCTGCTCGCCGGCACCCACAGCTGGCGGTGGATGCTGGGGCTGGCCTGCGTGCCCGCATTGTTGTTGCTGCCGTTGGTGATTCGGATGCCCGACACGGCGCGATGGTACGTGCTGAAAGGCCGGACGGACGATGCCCGGCGGGCGCTGCTGCGGATCGAACCCGCCGAGCGTGTCGAGGCCGAACTCGACGAGATCGGCCGGGCGCTGAGCGAGGCCTCGCGCGGGAGCGGGATCTCCGAGCTGCTGCGGCCCCCGTACCTGCGGGCCACCGCCTTCGTGGTGGTCCTCGGCTTCTTGATCCAGATCACCGGCATCAACGCGATCATCTACTACAGCCCCAGAATCTTTCAGGCCATGGGTTTCACCGGCAATCTCGCGCTGCTGGGGCTGCCCGCGCTGCTTCAGGTCGCCGGGTTGGCGGCCGTCGGCACTGCGCTGGTGCTGGTGGATCGAGTGGGCCGGCGGCCAATCCTGTTGTGCGGCACCGCCATGATGATCGTCGCCGACGTCGTGCTGATGGCGGTGTTCGGGCGGGGTTTCGGCGGCACGATCGTCGGATTCGCCGGAATCCTGCTGTTCATCTTCGGCTACACCATGGGGTTCGGCTCCCTGGGCTGGGTGTACGCCAGCGAAAGCTTCCCGTCCCGGCTACGCTCGATCGGGTCGAGCACCATGTTGACCTCCAACCTGGTGGCCAACGCCATCGTCGCCGCCGTCTTTCTGAGCCTGCTCCATTCACTGGGCGGCGCAGGCACTTTCGCGCTGTTCGGGGCGCTCGCCGCGGTCGCGTTCCTCTTCGTGTACCGGTACGCGCCGGAAACCAAGGGCCGCCAGCTCGAAGACATCCGCCACTTCTGGGAAAACGGCGGCCGCTGGGAGAACCCGTGCCCGTGATCGCCGCGGGCACCATGGTGCTCGACGGACAGGTCTGCCGCCCCGGCTGGCTGCAGACGTCCGGCGGACGGATCGCGGCCTGCTCGCCCGGGCCGCCGCCCCAACCGGCCGACGTCGACCTCCCCGATTGCACGGTGGTGCCGGGCTTTGTCGACATGCACGTGCACGGCGGCGGGGGGGCCTCCTACACCGACGGCGACGGTATCGTCGACGCCGCCGCCTTTCACCTGCGGCATGGCACCACCACCACGCTGGCCAGCCTGGTGACCGCCTCGCCGGCCGAACTGCTGGGCGCGGTGCGCGCGCTCGCCGGGGCCGCCAAACGCGGCATCGTCGCGGGCGTCCACCTGGAGGGGCCGTGGCTGAGCCGCGCACATTGCGGAGCCCACGACCCCACCCAGATGCGTGACCCGGACGCGGGAGAGATCGATGCGGTGCTGGCCGCGGGCGACGGCACCATCCGGATGGTGACGCTGGCACCCGAGCTGCGCGGCGCCGACGCGGCCATCCGGCGTTTCGTGGACGCGGGAGTCGTTGTGGCGGTGGGCCATACCGCCGCTTCCTACGAGCAGACCACTAATGCGATCGCGCTGGGCGCCACGGTCGGCACGCATCTGTTCAACGCGATGCCGCCGCTGCACCATCGCGAGCCGGGCCCGGCCCTGGCCCTGCTGCGGGACCCGCGAGTGACCGTCGAGGTGATCGCCGACGGCGTGCACCTGCACCCCGACGTGGTGACGGCGGTGATCGCTTCGGCGGGCGCGGACCGCGTCGCCATGATCACCGACGCGATCGCCGCGGCCGGACGCGCCGACGGGGCGTTTCGGCTCGGCGCGGTGCCGATCGATGTCGTCGCCGGGGTCGCACGGGTGCACGGGACGACGACGATCGCGGGCAGCACCGCCACGATGGATCGGGTCTTCCGCACGGTGCATGCCGACGCCGGCCTGGCCGCCGCGGTGCAGACGACCGCCGCGACGCCGGCGCGAGCGCTCGGCCTGCGCCGGGTGGGCGTCCTCACCCCCGGCTACGACGCCAATCTCGTTGTGCTGGACGATCATTTAGGCATCTCGGACGTCATGGTGCGCGGCGCCTGGCGCCGGGGAGGTGCTTGATGGCCTGGCTCGTGTTGATTGCGTCGGGAGTCCTCGAGGCGGTGTGGGCGACCGCGCTGAACAAATCCGACGGCTTCTCCCGACTCGTCCCGTCGCTGGTATTCCTTGTCGCCGTGGCGCTTTCGATGACCGGATTGGCGCTCGCCATGCGCACCCTGCCGGTCGGAACCAGCTATGCGGTCTGGGTCGGCGTGGGAGCGGTGCTCACCGTCGGCTACGCGACGCTGATCGGCGACGAACCGGCGTCGTTGATCAAGCTGGTGCTGATCGGCGGGATCGTAGCCTGCGTCGCGGGCCTGAAGCTGGTCGGCTAGCGATCGCGGCGGCTCAAGCGGGCGATCCGGGAAAGCGCCAGCGCCCCAACGGCTCCCACCGCCATCGCGGTCAGCGTTTGGCGGGTCCCCCGGCCCTCATCCAGCTGCACGCGCGGCGCGATGATCGCCGGGGCCGGAGGGGCGACGGGTTGGCCGCGCGGATCGTTCGAGGCCGTCGCCGCCCACGCGGTGCAGAACAGGACGAGATACGCGGTGATGTAGGCGAACACCATCAACCCGAGCACCGGGCCGAAGGCCGCGCCCGCCGGGCTGCGCAGCACCGTCCGCAGATAGATGGAGGCGACCTGTTTGAACACCTCGAAGCCGATCGCAGCGATCAGCCCGGCCCGCATCGAATCGACGAAGCTGACCTTTTCGCGGGGCAGGCGGGCGATCATCCAGGTGAACAGCAGCCACGACACCAGCGTCGCGATCAGAATCGAGAACAGCCAGAAAAGCCAGTCGAACACGACGAACTGCGGTATGCCAAGCCATTTCAGGAGCGCGGCCATGGGTGCGGCGTGTCCGACGGTGGTCAGGCCGACGGTGGCCACGATGATCGCGAACGTCCCCATCATCGCCAGCAGATCGGAAAGCTTGTTGCGCACGAAGCCCGGCGACTCGATGTGTTCGTCCCACCACATCTCCGTCACCGCCTGGCGCAGGTGCGATATCCAGCCCAATCCGGCCCACACGGCGGTGGCCAACCCGATCACACCGACCGACGTCCGGGCGTCGATGGCCGAGTTCATCAACTCCTGCAGCTGATTACCGAGCGCCCCGGTGACCTGGGAGCGGATGTGGTCGTCGATGGTGCTCAGCAGCTGCGGCCGGCGGGCCAGCACGAACCCGAAGACCGCGAAACCGACCATGAGCAAAGGAAACAACGCGAAAATCGTGTAATAGGTGAGCCCGGCCGCAAAGAACCCGCCGTTGCGCTCATCGAACCGCTGGTAGGCGCGAATCACGTGATCGAGCCAGCCGTACCGGGCCCGCAACCGGTCGAAAACGCCCGCCTTGGCCGGCTCGCTCATCGCACGACTCCAATGAGAGCGGTACTAGCTCCGTTGTGGAAGAAACCCAAGGCGATCGTAAACCCGCTGAACCGTTTTCCCGGCCACATCGTTGGCCTTTTCCGCTCCGGCCGCGAGCACGGCCTCCAATTCGGCGAGATCGGCGGTCAGTTCGTCGACTCGGGCCTTGATCGGGGCGACGAACTCGACGACCGCCTCGGCGGTGTCCTTCTTCAAATCGCCGTAACCCCTTCCGGCATAGCCTTCCACGAGCGTGTCGATCCCGGCGCCGGTGACCGCGGACTGGATGCTGAGCAGGTTGGAGACTCCCGGCTTGGCCGCGGTGTCGAAGCGAATCTCGCGTTCGCTGTCGGTGACCGCCGAGCGAATCTTCTTGGCCGACACCGCCGGTTCGTCGAGCAGGTTGATCAGCCCGGCGTCGGTGGCCGCCGACTTGCTCATCTTCGATGTCGGGTCTTGCAAGTCGTAGATCTTCGCGGTCGCCTTGGGAATGAACATGTCCGGCACCACGAACGTCTCCGGGAAGCGGCTGTTGAACCGCTCGGCGATGTCGCGCGCCAGCTCGAGATGTTGTCGCTGGTCCTCACCCACCGGTACCAGATCGGTGTCGTAGGCCAGCACGTCGGCCGCCTGTAGCACCGGGTAGGTGAACAACCCCACGGTGGTGGAGTCGGCGCCCTGGCGCAGCGACTTGTCCTTGAACTGCGTCATCCGCGACGCCTGTCCGAAGCCGGTGAAGCAGCCCAGCACCCAGGCCAGCTGGGTGTGGGCGGGCACGTGGCTCTGCACGAACACGGTGCTGCGGGCCGGGTCGATGCCCAGCGCCAGATACTGCGCGGCCGTGATCAAGGTGCGCCGACGCAGCGCCTCGGGATCCTGGGGGACGGTGATGGCATGCAGGTCGACCACGCAGAAGAAAGCGTCATGGTCGTCCTGCAGCGCGACCCACTGTGTGATGGCGCCCAGCGCGTTACCCAGGTGAAGCGAATCGGAGGTGGGCTGCACGCCGGAGAAAATCCGGCTCGATCCGGTAGCGGTGCTCATGATGCACCGATCTTTTCATGACGTGCGGGCGCTGCGAGGGGGCCGCCTTGCGGTACCGGCGGTACCACATTTACTGTCGGGCTATGACCAAGCTCGTCTGCTCGGCTCCTTCCTCGTGAGCCCCGCTCACTCGGCGTCGCCTTCGGCCCGGTCCCCCATCCACCTCGGTCCCAGGGATGGTTCCGGAGAGCCCGTCCTGATGCTGCACGGATTCCTGATGTCGCAGACGGTATGGGATCCGGTCGCGCCGCGGCTGGCCGAGACCGGTCGCTTCGAGGTCTTCGCCCCCACCATGGCCGGGCACAACGGCGGGCCCTATGCGGGCACCTGGCTGCTGAGCTCGTCGGTGCTGGCCGACCACGTCGAGCGCCAGCTCGACCAGCTCGGCTGGGAAACCGCTCACCTCGTGGGCAACTCGCTGGGCGGATGGGTCGCCTTCGAACTGGAGCGGCGGGGCCGCGCCCGCAGCGTCACCGGCATCGGCGCCGCGGGCGGATGGACGCGGTGGAGCCCGGTGAAATTCGAGGTCATCAGCAAGTTCATCGCGGGCATGCCCGTCCTCGCGCTGGCCCGGCTGTTCGGGGAGCGCACCCTGAAGCTGCCGCTGAGCCGGCGGCTGGCGACCCTGCCGCTCACCGCGACGCCGGAGGGCATCAGCGACGACCAGCTGCACGTCGTCATCGACGACGCCGCGCACTGCCCCGCGTACTTCCAGCTGCTCGTCAAGTCGCTGTTGGATCCGGGCCTGCTTCAGTTGGCCGACACCGCGGTGCCGGTCCAACTCGTGCTGTGCGAGAAGGACCGGGTGGTGCCCGCGAGCAGGTTCAATCGGCACTTCACCAACTTCCTGCCCCCGGGAACGAAGGTCACCAAGCTCGACGGCGTCGGTCACGTCCCCATGTTCGAGGCCCCCGACCGGGTCGCCGCGACCATCGCCGACTTCGTCGACGAGTGCGGCGCCGGGGCCGACCGGCGGCAACCACCGGCTAGTTAGCCAGCCGCTTTTCCAGGTCCTCCGCGATCGAGTTCAAGAACTCCTCGCTGTTCTGCCACTCCTGGTCGGGGCCGACGAGGACGGCGAGGTCCTTCGTCATCTTTCCGCTCTCGACGGTGGACACCACCACGTCCTCCAGCGTTCGCGCGAACTCGGTGACCTCGGGGGTGTCGTCCAGCTTGCCGCGGTGCGCCAGTCCACGCGTCCAGGCGAAGATCGAGGCGATCGGGTTGGTCGACGTCGGCT
Source organism: Mycobacterium sp. NGS17 (assembly GCF_059813205.1). Classification (NCBI taxonomy): domain Bacteria; kingdom Bacillati; phylum Actinomycetota; class Actinomycetes; order Mycobacteriales; family Mycobacteriaceae; genus Mycobacterium; species Mycobacterium sp. NGS17. The sequence goes on from NZ_JCALED010000002.1 coordinate 93,693, forward strand.
TGCCGGCCTGATACTGGCGGAAGTGCCGGGTTACGGTGCCGTGCGCGGCCTCGGCCTCGACCGTCTTGCCGTCGGCGGTCATCAGCACCGACGTCATCAGCCCCAGTGAGCCGTAGCCCTGCGCGACGAGGTCCGACTGCACGTCGCCGTCGTAGTTCTTGCAGGCCCACACGTAGCCGCCCTCCCACTTCAGGCAGGCCGCAACCATGTCGTCGATCAATCGGTGCTCGTAGGTCAGTCCCTCGGCCTCGAACTGCTCGGCGAACTCCTCGTCGTAGACGCGCTGGAACTCGTCTTTGAACATGCCGTCGTACGCCTTGAGGATGGTGTTCTTGGTCGACAGGTACACCGGCCACTTGGCGTCCAGCCCGTACTTCAACGAGGCGCGGGCGAAGTCCCGGATGGAGTCCTTGAAGTTGTACATCCCCATCACGACGCCCCCGTCCTCGGGGATGGACACCACCTCGTGCACCATCGGCTCGCCGCCGTCGGCGGGCGTGAAAGTGATTGCGACGGTTCCGGGTTTGTCGACCTCGAAGTTGGTCGACCGGTACTGGTCGCCGAAGGCGTGGCGGCCGATGACGATCGGCTTGGTCCAGCCCGGTACCAGCCGCGGCACGTTCGAGATCATGATGGGCTCGCGGAAGATGGTGCCGCCCAGAATGTTTCGAATCGTGCCGTTGGGCGAGGGCCACATCTTCTTGAGATCGAACTCCTCGACGCGGGCCTCGTCGGGGGTGATGGTGGCGCACTTGACACCGACGCCGTGCTTCTTGATGGCGTTGGCCGCATCGATGGTCACCTGGTCATCGGTGCGGTCGCGGTGCTCGATGCCCAGGTCGTAGTAGTCCAGGTCGATGTCGAGGTGCGGCAGGATCAGCATGTCCTTGATCGACTTCCAGATGACGCGGGTCATTTCGTCACCGTCGAGCTCTACGACGCGGCCTTTGACCTTGACCTTGGCTTCCCCTGCCATGTCGAGTCCCGCTTCCTGCCGGGGGCCCTAGCCTGTCGAAGCCGCCAGCGCCTCATTGAAGGTCTTGCTCGGGCGCATGATCGCCGTCGTCTTCTCGCTGTCCGGGTAGTAGTAGCCGCCGATGTCGACCGCCTCGCCCTGCGCCTCGGCGAGCTCGGCCACGATGGTCTCCTCGTTTTCGCGCAACGCGTCGGCGAGCGCGGCGAAATGCTTGCGCAATTCTTCGTCGTCGGATTTCGCGAGTTCGGCCGCCCAGTACAGCGCCAGGTAGAACTGGCTGCCGCGGTTGTCGAGTTCACCGGTCTTGCGCGACGGGCTCTTGTCGTTCTCCAGCAGCTTGCCGATGGCGGCATCCAGCGTCTTGCCCAGGACCTTGGCGCGCTCATTGTCGGTCTTGATGCCGATGTCCTCGAAACACGCTCCGAGAGCAAGGAATTCACCCAGGGAATCCCAGCGCAGATGGTTCTCCTCGACGAGTTGGTGGACGTGCTTGGGCGCCGAACCGCCCGCGCCGGTTTCGTACATCCCACCGCCGGCCATCAGCGGCACGATGGACAACATCTTGGCGCTGGTGCCCAGCTCCAGGATCGGGAACAGGTCGGTGAGGTAATCGCGCAGGATGTTGCCGGTCGCGGCAATGGTGTCCTGCCCGCGCATGGCGCGCTCGATGGTGTACCGCATTGCCCACACCTGCGGCATGATCTGGATCTCCAGGCCCTCGGTGTCGTGCTCCTTCAGGTACGCCTTGACCTTCTTGCGCAGCTCGACCTCGTGCGGCCGCTCGGTGTCGAGCCAGAACAACACCGTCATACCGGAGTTCCTGCCCCGGGTGACCGCGAGCTTGACCCAGTCGCGGATCGCTTCGTCGGTGACGATGGGCATGCGCCAGATGTCACCCTCCTCGACGTTCTGGGTCAGCAGCACTTCCCCGGTGTCGAGGTCGACGATGTTGGCGACACCGTCCTCGGGAATCTCGAAGGTCTTGTCGTGCGAGCCGTACTCTTCGGCCTGCTGCGCCATCAGGCCGACGTTGGGAACGGTGCCCATCGTCCGCGGATCGAACTGCCCGTGGGTTTTGCAGAAGTTGATGATCTCCTGGTAGATCCGCGAAAAAGTCGACTCGGGGTTGACGGCCTTGGTGTCCTTCTGGCGCCCGTCGGCGCCCCACATCTTGCCGCCCGCGCGGATCATCGCCGGCATGGACGCGTCCACAATGACGTCGCTGGGCGAATGAAAGTTGGTGATGCCCTTGGCCGAATCGACCATGGCCAGCTCGGGGCGGTGTTCGTGGCAGGCGTGCAGATCGCGGATGATCTCCTCGTGCAGTGACGCCGGCAGCGACTCGATCTTGTTGTAGAGGTCGACCAATCCGTTGTTGACGTCGACGCCGAGCTCGTCGAACAGCTCCTGGTGCTTGGCGAAAGCGTCCTTGTAGAAGATCTTCACCGCGTGACCGAAGACGATGGGGTGCGACACCTTCATCATCGTCGCCTTGACGTGCAGCGAGAACATCACGCCGGTCTCGTAGGCGTCCTGCATCTGCTCCTCGTAGAACTCGACGAGGGCCTTCTTGCTCATGAACATGGAATCGATGACGTCGCCCTCGCGCAGCTCGACCTTGGCCTTGAGCTCGAGGGTCTGCCCGCTCTTGGTCTCCAGCACCATCTTCACGTTGCGCGCGCGGTCCAGCGTCATCGACTTCTCGCCGTGGTAGAAGTCGCCGTGCCGCATGGTCGCGACGTGAGTGCGCGAGGCCGGCGACCAGTCCGCCATGCTGTGCGGGTGCTTGCGGGCGTACTCCTTCACCGCCTTGGGCGCGCGCCGGTCCGAATTGCCCTGCCGCAGCACCGGATTGACGGCGCTACCAAGGCATTTGGCGTAGCGCGCGCGAATCTCTTTGTCCTCGTCCGTCTTTGGACTCTGCGGGAAGTCCGGGATCTTGTATCCCTTGCCCTGCAACTCCTTGACGGCGGCGATCAGCTGGGGGACCGAGGCGCTGATGTTCGGCAGCTTGATGATGTTGGTGTCGGGGAGTTCTGTCAGCCGGCCCAACTCGCCCAGGTTATCCGGAACGCGCTGCTCTTCGGTCAGATCGTCGGGGAACTCCGCCAGAATCCGGGCGGCCACGGAGATGTCGCTGGTCTTGATCTCGATGCCCGCCGGCTCGGCGAAGGCGCGCACGATCGGCAGGAACGCATAAGTCGCCAGCAGCGGCGCTTCGTCGGTCAGTGTGTAGATGACGGTCGGCTGTTCGGCGCTCACGGTCCCTCTCCCGGCGTCAATGATGGGTTCGAATTCTGGGGGGCTCAGCGGTCTTCCTGCCACGTTAGCAAGGGTGTTTGGACAGGTGTCGACCTGCACGTGCACCGCGATGGTTGGCACCGACTCGGCACAGTAAGATAATCTTCGAATTGGTCATGAGCGCCAGCATCAAGCCCCGGCTTGCTGGCCGGCAACCCTCCAACCGCGGTGGGGTGCCCCGGGTGATGACCAGGTTGAGTAGCCACACAACCGGCTATCCGGCAAGCGCGGGTCCGCCATGACGGGCCCCTGAGCAGACAGGGAAACGTGATGTGCATTCTCCCGGCCTTTTCGCGCCTCATCGTGTGTCGCTGCTAATCCGCGGTGCCGGCTGACGCCCCATTCCGGCGTCCCGGCCGTCGCCGAGCACATTTCCCTACCAGCAGAAAGCAACCCCGTGACCTCCGACAACGCCGAGCACGACACCGACCCGACCGCGAATTGGTCGTTCGACACCAAGCAGGTACACGCCGGCCAGCAGCCGGACAGCGCCACCAGCGCCCGCGCCCTGCCGATTTACCAGACCACGTCGTACACCTTCGACGACACCACGCACGCCGCCGCCCTGTTCGGGCTCGAAGTGCCGGGCAACATCTACACCCGGATCGGCAACCCGACCACCGATGTCGTCGAGCAGCGCGTCGCCGCACTCGAGGGCGGGGTGGCGGCGCTGTTCCTGAGCTCCGGGCAGGCCGCCGAGACCTTCGCCATATTGAACCTGGCCTGTGCCGGCGATCACATCGTCTCGAGCCCGCGGCTCTATGGCGGGACGTACAACCTGTTCCACTATTCGCTGGCCAAGCTCGGCATCGACGTCACCTTCGTGGAGGACCCCGACGACCTGGATTCGTGGCAGGCCGCGGTGCGGCCGAACACCAAGGCCTTCTTCGGCGAGACCATCTCCAACCCGAAGATCGATGTGCTGGACATTCCCGGGGTCGCCGGGGTCGCGCACGCCAACGGCGTCCCGCTGATCGTCGACAACACCATCGCCACGCCGTACCTGATCCAGCCGTTCTCCCACGGCGCCGACATCGTCGTGCACTCCGCCACCAAGTACCTCGGCGGCCACGGCTCGGCGATCGCCGGGGTCATCGTCGACGGCGGCACCTTCGACTGGACGCAGGGACGCTTCCCGGGGTTCACCACGCCCGACCCGAGCTACCACGGCGTGGTGTTCGCCGAACTCGGCCCGCCGGCCTTCGCGCTCAAGGCGCGCGTGCAGCTGCTGCGCGACCTCGGTTCTGCCGCTTCGCCGTTCAACGCGTTCCTGGTCGCCCAGGGCATCGAGACGCTGAGCCTGCGCATGGAGCGCCACGTCTCCAACGCGCAGCGCGTGGCCGAGTACCTGGCCGGCCATGATGGCGTGGTGTCGGTCAACTATGCGGGCCTGCCCAGCTCGCCCTGGCATGAGCGGGCAAAGAAGCTGGCGCCCAAGGGAACCGGCGCGGTGCTGGCCTTCGAGCTGGACGGCGGCGTCGAGGTGGGCAAAGCGTTCGTCAACGCGCTGAAGCTGCACAGCCACGTCGCCAACATCGGCGACGTGCGCTCGCTGGTGATCCACCCGGCGTCCACGACGCACGCCCAGCTCAGCCCGCAGGAGCAGCTGAGCACCGGGGTCAGCCCCGGTCTGGTGCGCCTGGCCGTGGGCATCGAGGGCATCGACGACATCCTGGCCGACCTGGAGCTCGGCTTCGCCGCGGCGGCCAAATTCGGTGCGACCGCGGGGGCGTCGGGCACCGATCCGCAAGCGGTGGCGGCATTTTGAGGAGACCGGCAATGACGATCTCAGACGCTGCAACCCAGCCGCTGCCGGCCGAAGGCGAGATCGGCGTGGTGCGCATCGGGTCGCTGACCACCGAGAACGGCGCGGTGATCGACGATGTCCAGATCGCCGTCCAGCGTTGGGGCGAGCTGTCCCCCAACCGCGACAACGTGGTGGTGGTGCTGCACGCGCTCACCGGCGATTCGCACCTGACCGGGCCCGCCGGGCCGGAACATCCCACGCCGGGTTGGTGGGACGGTGTCGCCGCGCCGGGTGCCCCGATCGACACCAATCGCTGGTGCGCGGTGGTCACCAACGTGCTGGGCGGTTGCCGCGGCTCCACCGGGCCGAGCTCGATTGCCCCGGACGGAAAGCCATGGGGCTCAAGGTTTCCGCAGATTACCGTGCAGGATCAAGTTGCGGCGGACGTCGCCGCGCTGGCGGCGCTGGGCATCGACCGGGTTGCCGCCGTCATCGGCGGATCCATGGGCGGGGCAAGGGCTTTGGAGTGGATCGTCGCCCAGCCCGACCGGGTTCGGGCCGGGCTGGTGATAGCGGTCGGCGCGCGCAGCACCGCCGATCTGATCGGCCACCTGAGGACGCAGATATCGCTCGTCAAGACCGACCCGAACTGGCAGGGCGGCGACTATTACGGAACCGGGCGCAAACCCGACACCGGAATGGCGCTCGCCCGGCAATTCGCCCACCTGACCTACCGCGGCGAGCTGGAGCTCGACACCCGGTTCGGCAACGGCAGCCAGGGTGGCGAGGATGCGGGGAACGGCGGCCGCTACGCAATACAGAGCTACCTGGAATATCAGAGCGAAAAGCTGGTCGATCGCTTTGACGCCGGCAGCTACGTGGCGTTGTCGGACTCGATGAGCAGCAATGACGTGGGCCGCGGCCGCGGTGGAGTGCGAAAAGCGCTGAGCGAGTGTCCCGTACCGGTCGTGGTCGGCGGCATCACCAGTGACCGGCTCTACCCGCTGCGTCTGCAGGAAGAGCTGGCCGAGCTGCTGCCGGGCTGCGCCGAACTGGACATCATCGAATCAATCTACGGGCACGACGGATTCCTGATCGAAGCCGACGCGGTCAACGAATTGATTGCGAAAACCCTCAAATTGGCCGATGAGCAAGGCGCGTGACGACCGTGACCCGCTCGCGCCACGACCGCTCCCTATCGTTCGGTTCGGCGGCCGCAGCCTATGAGCGGGGACGCCCTTCCTACCCCCCGGAGGCGATCGACTGGCTGTTGCCGGTCGGGGCGCGCCGGGTGCTCGACTTGGGTGCCGGTACCGGGAAGCTGACGACGCGGTTGGTGGAGCGCGGCCTGGACGTGGTGGCCGTCGACCCCATCCAGGACATGCTGGAGGTGTTGCGCGCCTCGCTGCCGGAGACCCGGGCGCTGCTGGGCACCGCGGAAGAGATTCCGTTGGAGGACAACAGCGTTGACGTGGTGCTGGTGGCGCAGGCCTGGCATTGGGTGGATCCCGAGCGCGCGATCCCGGAGGTGGCGCGGGTGCTGCGGCCCGGCGGCCGGCTGGGTCTGGTGTGGAACACCCGCGACGAACGGCTCGGCTGGGTGCGCGAACTGGGGCAGATCATCGGCAGCGACGGCGACGGCGGCCGCACCCAGGTAACGCTGCCGGAGCCCTTCACCGACCTGGCGCATCATCGGGTCGAGTGGACGAGTTACCTTACGCCGCAAGCATTGATCGACCTTGTCGCATCCCGCAGCTACTGCATCACCTCGCCGGCCGAGGTCCGCACCCAAACGCTCGACCAGGTGCGCCAATTGCTGGCAACCCATCCGGCGCTGGCGAACTCGACGGGCCTGGCGCTGCCTTACGTCACCATGTGCACCCGCGCGACGCTGGCGGGATAGCGAACGCTACGGCCCGGCGTCGTCTCCGTCGCGCAGCAGTTTCTCGGGGTGGTGGAAGGTGTTGGTGCGCGGCTGGTCTCGGTCGAGATGTGGCGGTGGAATCCATTCGGTGTCTCCGCGCGGGCGTTTTCGGGTGGTCCAACCACCGGGTTTGAGGAGTCGGTGGTGGGGGCCGCAGGCGAAGGTGAGGTCGTTGACGTCGGTCACGTGGCACTTGCTGTAGTCGGTGGCGTGATGGACTTCGCAGTAGTAGCCGGGCACGGTGCAGCCCGGGTTCGAGCAGCCGCGGTCCTTGGCGTACAACACGATTCGCTGTCCCGGTGAGGCCAGGCGCTTGGTGTGATAGAGCGCCAGCGCCTTGCCCTTGTCGAAGATCGCCAGATAGTGGCGGGCGTGGCGGGCCAGGCGGATCACGTCGCTCATCGGCAGCATGGTGCCGCCCCCAGTCAGGCCTCGCCCGGCGGCGGATTCCAGCTCGGCCAGCGTCGTGGTCACGACGATGGAGGCCGGTAACCCGTTGTGCTGCCCCAACTCTCCGGAGGCAAGCAGCGCCCGCAGCGCCGCGTTGAGTCCGTCGTGGTTGCGCTGGGCGGCCGAGCGCGGGTCGCCCTCGATGGCCTCTTGGGTGGGTGCGCCGTCGATGCACGGGGTGTCGTCGAGGGGGTTGCACATGCCCGGGGCGGCGAGTTTGGCCAGGACGGCTTCCAGGGTGGCGCGTGCTTCGGGGGTGAGCCAGCCGCGCAGCGCCGACATGCCGTCGGCTTGCTGGTTGCCCAGCGTCAGCCCCCGTCGGCGGGCGCGGTCGTCGTCGGTGAAGGTGCCGTCGGGGTTGAGCACATCGGCCAGTCCCCGCGCCAGGGCGGCGAGTTGTTCGGGGCGAAACCGCGTTCCGAACTCGGCCAGTTGGGCTTCGGCCTGCTCGCGCGCCGCGAAATCCACCCAGCCGGGCAGCTGGTGGTAGAACTTGCGGATCACTGCCACCTGGCCCGCGCCTAGCTCGCCCTGGCGTTGGGCGGCCGAGGTCGCGGCCAGCACCGAGGCCAGCGGTTCGCCGGTCAGGCCGTGTCGCGGGCCCAGATCGCGCGCCTCTTTGACCCGCCGGGCGGCTTCGGTGCGGCTGATCAGTGTCGCCTCGGCGAGGGCATGGACCACTGTGCCGCCGAGGTCTAGGGAGGGGGCTTGGCGGGCAAGAGAATTGATCAGCGGATGCTCGACGGCCGGGATGCGCCGGCGCTGCTTTTCGCAGCGCTGCAACGCCATTAGCTGTTGCTGCGGGTTGAGCGCGTCGTAGTCCAGCGCGCAGGCTCGATCCCAGGCGGCATCGAGCGCGTCGAACACCGCATCGACATCCTGCAGACCACTTGAACTCACACCGTCAAACTAGCCGCACCCACCGACAGAATCGCCCCACCGGCCGCCATAGATTCACACTCGCGCAAGATCTTTCGTTGTTGGTCAACCCCCAGGCGACAGGTTCGAGCCGCCCGCGTCCAGATCACAGTGTGGTGTCGATTGACCGCCCGGCCTTGCGCAATCGAGCTGGGTAATAACCGATGTGGCGGGCGTCGTGGCCTCACGAAACGCTTATTGTGCGAACCTTTATCCCACCGTGTCGCAAACGTGACAGTCATGGCTCAGAGTTCCATACGTGGTTCGAGTGCCGCTGACGCACTCCATTGGCGGACGGGGAGGCTGGCGTGAAGGCACTTGCACGAACTCATCGGTGGGTCTGGCTTTTTCGTCGCCAGCCCTTCACCATCCGCCTGCTGGCCGCTGCCGCCGGACTGCTCACCGTGGCCTCGGCGTTCGCGGCGCCGGCCGAAGCGGAGGGCAACGGTGACGACTTCATCGACGCGCTCAACCACGCCGGCATCGACTTCGGGGAGCCCGGAAACGCGATGTCCGTCGGCGAATCGATCTGCCCGATGCTCTCGCAACCGGGTGGCAATTTCGCCGCGGCCGCGTCCAGCGTCGCCGGTAGGGGCATGTCGCCCATGATGGCGCGGATGTTCACCCAGATCGCGATCCAGACGTACTGCCCCGAGGAGATGGCAAACATCGCCAGCGGCAACCTGTCCGCCGCCATGCCGCCGGGAATGCCGGGAATGCCGGGCCAGATCCCGGGAATGCCAGGGCAAATCCCGGGAATGGCCGGCCAGGTCCCGGGCCTGCCCGGGCAGGTACCCGCACTGCCAGGCCAATACCCGGGAATGGCGGGCCAACTGCCCGCGATACCCGGGCAGGCTCCGGCGCTGCCGAGGTTCTAGCGGGTGCCCAGCGGGTCGATGGTCCACGCGATGTAGAACATCGCCGCCCCGACCGTCGCGGTGGTGATGAAGTCGATTCCCTTGCCGCGCACCACCAGAAGGCCGGCCCGGTCCTCGGACAACACCAGCCGCAACAGCGCCGCCACCGCCACACCGATACCGATCAGCAGCGAACCACGACGCCAGAAACTGGCCCCGACCAGGGCCAGCGCTACCGCAAAGATCATGCCCACCAACACAATTGGCCATTGGGCCCGCAGCAGGGTGCGCGCGGTCATTGCCGCTCGGCCAGCTCGACGACGTTGGTCAGCAGGAACGCACGGGTCAGCGGACCCACGCCGCCCGGGTTCGGCGACACGTGGCCGGCCACGTCCCACACGTCGGGATGCACGTCGCCGACAAGCTTGCCGTCCACGCGGCTGACGCCGACGTCGAGCACCGCGGCGCCGGGACGCACCATGTCGTCGGTCACCATGTGCGGCACCCCCACGGCCGCGACGATGATGTCGGCCTGCCTGGTCAACGCAGGCAGGTCACGAGTCTTGGTGTGGCACAAGGTCACCGTGGCGTTCTCGGAGCGGCGGGTCAGCAGCAGCCCCAGCGGGCGCCCGACGGTGACACCGCGGCCGATGACGACCACGTGCGCCCCGGCGATCTCCACGTCGTAGCGACGCAACAGGTGCACGATGCCGCGCGGGGTGCACGGCAGCGGGGCCGGGTTGTTGAGCACCAGCCGGCCCAGGTTGGTCGGGTGCAGGCCGTCGGCGTCCTTATCCGGGTCGACCCGCTCCAGCGCCGCGTTCTCGTCGAGATGCTTGGGCAGCGGCAACTGCACGATGTACCCGGTGCAGTCGGGGTTGGCGTTGAGTTCGTCGATGGTCTCGTTGAGCGTCGCGGTGCTGATGTCGGCGGGCAGGTCACGGCGAATCGAGGTGATGCCCACCTTCGCGCAATCGGCGTGCTTGCCCCGGACGTACGCCTGCGAGCCGGGGTCATCGCCCACCAGGATGGTGCCCAGCCCGGGGGTGCGACCCGATGCGGCCAATGCCGTCACGCGCTGCTTGAGGTCGACGAAGATCTCGTCGCGGGTGGCCTTGCCGTCCAGCGTGATTGCTCCCACGGTGACAGTCTGGCAGACCTCGATGATGGCGACCCGCCGCGCCCGGCTCCGCCGCGCTTGCGATCGCCATGGTGCCCAATGATGGCGACCCGCCGCGCCCGGCTCCGCCGCGCTTGCGATCGCCATTAGGCTCCCGGTATGTCTACCCCTCCGGACGTGTTCAGCCCCGCGAAGCTCGGTCCGATTACGCTGCGCAACCGCACCATCAAGTCCGCCACCTTCGAGGCGCGCACACCCGAGGCGCTGGTGACCGACGACCTCATCGAGTACCACCGGCTGCCTGCCGCCGGTGGGGTCGGCATGACGACCGTCGCGTACTGCGCCGTCTCCCCCGGCGGCCGCACCGAGGGCAACGGCATCTGGATGCGGCCGGAGGCCGTGCCCGGCTTCCGGCGGCTCACCGACGCGATCCACGCCGAGGGCGCCGCGGTCAGCGCGCAGATCGGCCACGCCGGCCCGGTGGCCAACGCCAAGTCCAACAAGGCGAAGGCCCTGGCGCCGGTCCGGTTCTTCAACCCGATCGGGATGCGGTTCGCCAAGAAGGCGACCCGCGAGGACATCGACGAGGTCATCGAAGGGCACGCCAACGCCGCGCGGCTGGCCATCGAGGCCGGCTTCGACGCCGTCGAAATCCACCTGGGCCACAACTACCTGGCGAGTTCATTCCTGTCCCCCCTGATCAACCGGCGCGACGACGAGTTCGGCGGGTCGCTGCAGAACCGGGCCAAGGTCGCCCGCGGCATGGTGATGGCCGTTCGGCGTGCGGTGGAGAAGGAGGGCACGCCCATCGCGGTCACCGCCAAACTGAACATGGCCGATGGCGTTCGCGGCGGCATCAGCACCGAGGAATCGCTGGCCACCGCCAAGTGGCTGGAGGAGGACGGCGGGCTGGACGCGATCGAACTCACCGCGGGCAGCTCGCTGGTCAACCCGATGTACCTGTTCCGCGGCGACGCGCCGCTCAAGGAGTTCGCCGGCGCGTTCAAACCGCCGCTGCGCTGGGGCATGCGCATGACGGGCAAGAAGTTCCTGCGCGAATACCCCTACCGCGAGGCCTATCTATTGCGCGACGCCAAGCTGTTCCGCAACGAGTTGAAGATGCCGCTGATCCTGCTCGGCGGAATCACCAACCGGGAGACGATGGACCTGGCGATGGCGGAGGGATTCGATTTCGTCGCGATGGCCAGGGCTCTGTTGGCCGAGCCGGATCTGATCAATCGAATCGCCGCTGATGGCGCCCGGCACCAGGTGCATTCGGCGTGCACGCACTGCAACCGGTGCATGCCCACGATCTACACCCGAACGCACTGCGTGGTGACCGGCGCGCCCGACGCTCACGGGTAAACCACAGGGCTGCAAGCTACAGTTGTGGCGATGTCAGCACCAGCCCCGCCAGCGCTAACCGTCCATCACGAAGGATCGGAACGCACCTTCGCAGCGGGCCACGATGTAGTAGTCGGGCGCGATCTGCGAGCGGACATGCGTATCACCCACCCGTTGATTTCGCGCGCCCATCTGCTGCTGCGTTTCGATCAGGGCAAGTGGCTGGCCATCGACAACGGTTCGCTCAACGGCACTTTCGTCAACGGCCGACGGGTGCCGGTGGTCGAGATCCACGACGGCCAGAACCTGAACATCGGCAACCCGGACGGACCGCTGCTGACGTTCGACGTCGGCCGTCACCAGGGCATGGCCGGGCGTCCGCCCCGCACCGAATCGATGAACATCCCGGTGGCGGCGGCACCGCCGCAGGCCGCGGCGTGGCCGGGGCAACCGGCGCCGCCCACCGCCGCCCCACCGCCTCCGCCGCCGCCCGGGCGCACGCCCAATTGGGCGGCGCCGCCGCGGCGGCCGCAGCCCGCGCCCGTGCCGCGGCAAGTCCCGCCGGGTCACACCATGTACGGGGGCGGCGGTGGACGCCCGCCTGCTGCGCCGCCCCCGACGCGCAACGCCCCGCCCATCGCGCAGATGCCCGCCGTGGGCTCGGGGAGCCCGCCGACCCACATGGCCCCCGCCTCCGCCAAGCCACCCGAGGTGGCGAACCTGGCGACCAAGATGTTCCAGGCGCTGCTGCCGTCGCGCTCCGACTCGGCTGCGCAGCCCGCCGGGTCGCAAACCATCGGCCGGGCCACCGACAACGACATCGTCATCCAGGACGTTCTGGCGTCGCGCCACCACGCCTTCTTGATCCAGACGCCGCTGGGCACCGAGATCCGCGACGCGCACAGCGTGAACGGGACCTTCGTCAACGGCGTCCGGGTCGGTTCGGCGGTGCTCACCGAGGGCGACGTGGTCACCATCGGCAACGTCGACCTGGTGTTCACCGGCGACAGCCTGGTCCGGCGCACCGAGGCGGCGACCCGTACCGGCGGGCTGGAGGTCAACTCCGTCTGCTACACCGTCGACCACGGCAAGCAGCTGCTGGACCACATCTCGCTGACGGCCCGGCCCGGGACGCTGACCGCCATCATCGGCGGGTCGGGCGCCGGCAAGACCACCCTGTCGCGGCTGATCGTCGGCTACACCAGCCCCACCTCGGGCAATGTGACCTTCGAGGGCCACGACATCCACACCGAGTACGCGTCCATGCGCAGCAGGATCGGCATGGTCCCGCAGGACGACGTCGTGCACCGCCAGCTCACGGTCAACCAGGCCCTCAACTACGCGGCCGAACTCCGCCTGCCGCCCGACACCAGCAAAGAGGAACGGGCCCGCGTCGTCGCGCAGGTGCTCGAGGAACTCGACATGACCCAGCACGCCGACACCCGGGTCGACAAGCTCTCCGGCGGTCAGCGCAAGCGTGCCTCGGTCGCTCTCGAGCTGCTCACCCAGCCGTCGCTGCTGCTGCTGGACGAGCCGACGTCGGGCCTGGACCCGGCGCTGGACCGTCAGGTGATGCTGATGCTGCGCCAGCTCGCCGACGCGGGCCGCACCGTCCTGGTGGTGACCCACTCGGTGTCGTATCTGGACGTGTGCGACCAGATCCTGCTCGTCGCGCCCGGTGGCAAGACCGCGTTCTGCGGGCCGCCCGACCAGGTGGAATCCGCCATGGGGACGCGCAACTGGGCCGACATCTTCGCCAAGGTGGGCGCGGACCCGGACGAGGCGAACCGCCGGTTCAAGGAGCGCAACCAGCAGTCGTCGAAACCACCGTCCCCGCAGAGTCCGGCGGACCTGGGCGAACCACCGCAGACCAACCTGTTCCGGCAGCTGTCCACGATCGCCCGGCGCCAGGTTCGCCTCGTCGTCTCCGACCGCGGTTACACGATCTTCCTGGCGGTCCTGCCGTTCCTCATCGGCGCGCTGTCGCTGACGGTGAAGGGCCCGCACCCGGGCCTCGGCCCGGCCGACCCGATGGGGCCGGCGCCGACGCAGCCGCAGTACATCATGGTGCTGTTGAACATCGGCGCCGTGTTCATGGGCACCGCGCTGACCATCCGCGACCTGATCGGCGAGCGGCCGATCTTCCGGCGCGAACAGGCCGTCGGCCTGTCCACGACCGCCTATCTGCTGGCCAAGATCGCGGTGTTCTGCGTCTTCGCGACCGCCCAGGCGGCGATCGCGACCATCATCGTGCGGCTGGGTAAGGGCGCGCCGACGGCGCATCCCCAGTTCTTCGGCAACTCCACCTTCTCGCTGTTCGTCACCGTGGCCGGCACCTGCATTGCGTCGGCCATGCTCGGGCTGCTGCTTTCGGCGCTGGCGCAATCCAACGAGCAGATCATGCCGCTGCTGGTGGTGTCGATCATGTCGCAGCTGGTGTTCTCCAGCGGCATGATTCCGGTGTATCAGCGCGTCGGGCTCGAGCAGATGGCGTGGCTGACGCCCGCCCGGTGGGGCTACGCGGCGGGAGCGTCCTCGATCGACTTCCCGTCGCTGGTGAAGGTCAAGCAGATCCCGACCAACGACCCGATCTGGCAGCACTCGAAACACATCTTCGTGTTCGACATGTTCATGCTCGCGGCCCTGTCGATCGGTTACACCGGCTTCGTCCGCTGGCATATCCGGCTGAAACGCTAGGCCGGCGTCCCAACCGCGACTTGCAACCTGGATGTGATGACTCGACCTGAGCAGCCCGTGCTGACGGCTCGGTCTGACCGCTCCGAGGGAAGTTTCGCCGCCGGCCGCGACGTGGTGGTGGGCAGCGACCTGCGCGCCGACCTGCGCATGGCGCACCCGCTGATCGCCCGCGCGCACGTGCTGCTGCGCTTCGATCAGGGGCGGTGGCTGGCGGTCGACAACAACTCGCTCAACGGGGTCTACCTGGACGGCCAGCGGGTGCCGGTCATCGACATCCACGACGGCCAGACGATCAACATCGGCAAGCCCGACGGTCCGCGGATCACCTTCGAAGTGGGGATGGGCAACGTCGGCCTGCTCCCGCCGACCACGAAGTCGATCGCGATCATCGCCGCCCAGCCCGGCGCCCCGGCGCCCCCGCGGGCACAACCCACGGGACCGCGACCCGCGGCCGGGCCGGCCCGGCCGCCCGCGCCTCCGCCACGACCGCCCGCCTCGCCGCCGTCGCGCCCCTTCCCACGACGAGACACTCAGCGCAGGCCGGCCGTCCCGATCGCCCCGCCGGAGGCCGCGACCCGCGCCGTACCGCAGTCCGGGTCGCATCCCGCCGCACCGAACCCACCCACCGGCAGGAGCGACGCCGGGGAGTTCCCCACCACCTGGGTCAGCGTCCCGGGGGGTGAAGCCGAGCGCCGGCCGGCGGCCGGCCGCTCCGCCTGGATCGGGCGCGCGCTCAACAACGACATCGTCGTGCACGACGTGCTGGCCTCCCGCCATCACGCCTTCTTGAACCCCACCCCGACGGGCGCCGAGATCCGCGACGCGAACAGCAGCAATGGCACCTTCGTCAACGGCGTCAAGGTCGGGTCGGCGGCGCTGTCCGACGGCGACGTGGTGACGATCGGCAACGTCGACCTGGTGTTCCACGACGGCATGTTGGTGCGCCGCCAGGAGGCGGCGACGCGAGCCGGCGGCCTGGAGGTGCGCGAGGTCAACTTCGGCGTCGGCGGCAAGAGCCTGCTCGAGCGGATCTCGCTGGTCGCCCGGCCGGGCACGCTGACCGCGCTGATCGGCGGTTCGGGCGCGGGCAAGACCACGCTGTCGCGGCTGATCGCCGGGTATGCCACGCCGTCATCGGGCTCGGTGACCTTCGAGGGGCACGACATCCACTCCGAGTACGCCTCGCTGCGCACCAGGATCGGGATGGTTCCCCAGGACGACGTCGTGCACCGCCAGCTCACCGTCAGCCAGGCGCTCGGCTACGCCGCTGAGTTGCGCCTGCCGCCCGACACCAGCAAGGCCGATCGCGCGCAGGTCGTCGCCCAGGTCCTCGACGAGCTGGGCCTGACCGAGCACGCGGACACCCGGGTCGACAAGCTCTCCGGGGGCCAGCGCAAACGCGCGTCGGTGGCGCTCGAACTGCTGACCGGGCCGTCGCTGCTGATCCTCGACGAACCGACCTCCGGCCTGGACCCGGCGCTGGACCTGCAGGTCATGACCATGCTGCGACAGCTCGCCGACGCCGGCCGCGTGGTGCTGGTGGTCACCCACTCGCTGACTTACCTCGACGTCTGCGACCAGGTGCTGCTGATGGCGCCGGGCGGCAAGACGGCGTACCTCGGCCCGCCCGGCCAGATCGGCGCGGCCATGGGGACCACCAACTGGGCGCACATCTTCGCCAAGGTGGGCGCCGACCCCGACGAGGCCAACCGCCGCTTCCTGGCCCAGAACAGACCCCCGCCGCCCACCCAGACCGAGGCGCCGGCCGAGCTGGGCGTTCCCCCGCACACCAGTAAGCGCCACCAGTTCTCCACGATCGCCCGCCGCCAGGTCCGGCTGGTGGTCTCGGACCGTGCCTACTTCCTGTTCCTGGCGGTGCTGCCGTTCGTCATGGGCGCGCTCTCGCTGACCGTTCCCGGCAGCGTCGGTTTCGGTTATGCCGATCCGGTGAGCGAGTCGGCAGGCGAAGCCGGGATGATCCTGACGCTGCTCACCATGGCGGCCGTGTTCATGGGCACCGCGCTGACCATCCGCGACCTCATCGGCGAGCGGCCGATCTTCCGGCGCGAACAGGCCGTCGGCCTGTCGAGCACCGCCTACCTGCTGGCCAAGGTCGCGGTGTTCTGCACGTTCGCCGTCCTTCAGGCGGCCATCGCCACGGCCATCGTGGTGCTGGGCAAGGGGCCGCCGACGCGCCCGGCGGTGCTGCTCGGTAATGCCACTTTCGAGCTGTTCACCGGGGTCGCGGCGACCTGTGTGGCCGCGGCGATGCTGGGTCTGCTGCTCTCGGCGCTGGCCCGCTCGGGCGAGCAGATCATGCCCCTGCTGGTGGTGTCGCTGATGATGCAGATGGTGCTCTGCGGCGGCATGGTGCCGGTCACCCACCGGATCTTCCTCGACCAGCTGTCCTGGCTGGCGCCCTCGCGGTGGGGCTATGCCGCGCAGGGGGCGACGGTAGACCTGTGGACCGTGTCGCCCGGGCCGCAAAGCCCGCGGGACAGCCACTTCGAGCACACGGCGGCGGCCTGGCTGTTCGACATGGGCATGCTCGCGGTGCTCACCGTCGGCTACGCCGCGCTGGTGCGCTGGCGCATCCGGCTCACCCGCTGAGCGCTGCGCCGCGTGGTCTGCGCCGCGTGGTCAATTGGCCGACAGGCTGGCCAGGGCGTATTCGCTGACCGCGATCAGGGCGTCGGTCGCCGACCGGCGATCCCTGGCGTCGACGGTGATCACCGGGATGTGCGTCGGCAGGGTCAGCGCCTCGCGCACTTCCGCGACCGGGTAGCGCGGAGCGCCGTCGAACTCGTTGACCGCGACGAGGAACGGCAGGTTGCGGTGCTCGAAGAAATCGACGGCGGCGAAGCTGTCCTGCAGGCGGCGGCAGTCGACCAGCACCACCGCGCCGATCGCGCCGCGCACCAGGTCGTCCCACATGAACCAGAAGCGGCGCTGCCCCGGCGTGCCGAACAGATAGAGCACCAGGTCTTCGGCCAGCGTGATGCGGCCGAAATCCATTGCGACGGTGGTGGTCCGTTTGTCGGGCGTGGCCTCGAGCGCGTCGACGCCGGTCGAGGCGTCGGTGAGCATCGCCTCGGTGCGCAGCGGCATGATCTCCGACACGGCCCCGACGAAGGTGGTCTTGCCGGCGCCGAATCCGCCGGCGATCACGATCTTCGTCGACGCGTGGGCGCCGGCATCGCGCTGCGCCTCAGAGTGCGCGTAAGCCACGCAGTGTCCTCCCTATGAGTTCGTGGCGCTCATCTCTGGTCGAACGCTCCGACAACGTCTTGTGCACTCGAACGTAGCCGGACAGCACCAGATCGCCGACCAAGACGCGCGCGACACCTAGCGGAAGATCCAGCCGGGCCGAGATTTCGGCGACCGACGGGCTGTCGACGCACAGTTGGATGATTCTGCCTCGCGGGTCGTTGGGCGGCCACCGGTGCGCCAGCCCGGGCTGCAGCGATTCGATCGGCGCCTCGAGGGGAAGGTCGACGTTGGTGTCGGTGCGCCCCGACGTCAAGGTGTACGGACGGACCAGGTTCCCCTTGCGGTGCGCCGGCCAGGTCTCCGAACTATCCATCGGGGCTCACGAGTGCTGCTGCACGGCCGACCGGCGGGTCGATTGGACGACGCCGCCCACCCGCTCGACCAGCACCGCCATCTCGTAGCCGATCTGACCGATGTCGCACGACGCCACCGCGAGCGTCGCCAGGTGCGAGCCGTCCCCGACGCGCATCAGCAGCAGGTAGCCGTTCTGCATTTCGACCACCGACTGCAGCACTTGCCCGCCCTCGAACAGCTGCGCGGCGCCGGTGGCCAGGCTGGCCAGCCCGGAGGCGACGGCCGCGAGCTGGTCGGCGCGTTCCCGCGGGAGATGCTCGCTGGCGGCGATGGGCAGCCCGTCGACGGATACCAGCAACGCGTGCGCGACGCCGGGGACTTCGCGGGCGAACCTGGTCACCAGCCAGTCCAGGGAGTTGTCCGATGACGTCATCGTTGGTCGGATCCTTGGTCGGTCTCACGGGCGTGCGAGCGTCCGGTGCGTACGCCACCGAAATGGCTGCTGAACGAGGCGCGAACCGCCTCGGGGTCCCGGGCGAAGGGACCGGTGGCCGCGTGCTGCGGCTCCCGGTGCGACCGGCCGTTCACGCCCTCGTCGGGCTCGGCCGGCTCGTCTTGTTCGGCGCCGTTGGCGTTCCCGGGCACCAGCCGGGCGCCCGGCGTGCGCACCGGCAGGCCGTGGTCGGTGGTGTGCGCCTCGACGGGTTTCTCGTCGGCCGCGGCCGCCAGCGTCCAGCCGCGGTCCCAGACGGACTGCCAATCCAGGTCGGGGCTGTTGACCAGGTCGTGTGGGTCGCCCAGCATCTCCGACAGCATCCGCCGGTAGATGACGTCGTCGGCGGCGGGACTCGCCTGGGCCTTCGGCGCCGACGGGAGGGACGAGACCGGGTCCGGTCGCGCCGGCTGGTCTGGCCGGGACTCCGTGCGACTGTCGGCCTCCCGGGAGCGGGCGGAGAAGAACGCCGAGGTGTCCGACGCCGCCCGGGCCGGCTGCACCGGCGCCGGCTTGGGTTCCGGCTCGGGAGCCGGCGTGGGCGTCGGTTTCGGCGTCTTCTCCCACCAGGGGGTCGCCAGCTCGCGACGTTGGCGGCCGGGCTGCGGTTCGGCGGGCGGGGCGGGAACTTCGGTGATGCCGCTGGAACCCGGGTTGCGGCGCGGCAGCAAGGTGACCGACGGCCCGGACGCGTCCGGGGCGGTGCGCGCCGCCGGCTCCTGCGGGCCGTCGTCCCGTCCGGTGTCATCCGTCGCGGCGGCGTTCGCTCTGGCCGGCTTTGCGCTCGGCGAGGAGACCGCGCGGATGTGGCGGGGCGGCGCCGCCTCGGCGACCGCCAGGCCGGCGAGCACCGTCGGCGGCAGGTAGATCTCGGCGGTGGTACCCGACCCCGATTCGTTGGCCGCGGGGCCGCGCAGCCCCACCCGAATGCCGTGCCGGGCCGCGATCCGGCCGACCACGAAGAGACCCATGTGCCGGGCGTTGTCGGGACTGACGTCGCCGCCGGCCTGCAGTCGCATGTTCGCCATGCGCCGGTCGGCGTCGTTCATCCCCAGGCCGGCGTCGGCGATCCGCACCACGACTCCGCCGTCGCCGCCGCGCGCCGCCGAGACCCGGGCCGAGGTCGTCGGCGGCGAGTAGCGCAGGGCGTTGTCGATCAGCTCGGCGAACAGATGGATGGCACCACCGGCGGCCGCGCCGACCAGCGCACAGTCGGGCATCCCGGCGAGTTCGACCCGGCGGTAATCCTCGACCTCGGACACCGCGGCGTTGATGACCGTGGCCAGCGGCACCGGGTCGCGCTGGTCGCGGGCGAGCTGTGCGCCCGCCAGCACCAGCAGGTTGGCGCTGTTGCGGCGCAGCCGTGCCGCCAGGTGGTCGAGCCGGAACAGGCTGTCGAGGCGGTCGGGATTCTCCTCGTTGCGCTCCAGCCGGTCGATGAGCGCCAGCTGCTGGTCCACCAGCGTGCGGTTGCGCCGCGACATGGTCTCGAACATGTCGTTGACCAGCAGCCGCAACCGCGCCTCGTCTCCGGCCAGCAGCAGGGCCTGGGTGTGCAACTCGTCGACCGCGTGCGCGACCTGGCCGATCTCCTCGGTGGTGTACACCGGCAGTGGGCTCGGAACCGGTTCTGCCCCACCGGCTTTCACGCTCGCGATCTCCTCTTCGAGATCGGTGTGGGCGACTTTGAGGGCGCCGTCGCGCAGGATGCGCAGCGGCCGCACCAGCGCGCGCGCCACCAGCAGCACGACCACCAGCGCGATCACGATCGCGGCCAGCACCAGGACGGCGTCGGTGATCGCGGCCGAGCGACGCTCGGCGGCCTGGGCGTGCACCGACCTGGTCACCGACCCCGTGGAATCCTTGATGACCTCATCGGCGATGTCGTCGGTGGTCTGGATCGAACGCAGCAGATCGGCGTTGTCGACCAGCACGCTGGCCGGATCGGACATGATCGCCATCCGGCTCACCATCTGCTGTTGCAGCGTCTTGGCCTCGGGCGACCCGGCGCCGAGCACTTCGCTCATGCCGAACAGCGTCGACGGCTCGGTGCCCGCCAGGGTGATCATCGACGTCCGCAACTGCGGCTCGGGAAGCTCGGCCCCGCGGGTGATCAGGATTTTCTGCATCGTCATCTGCCCGCGGGCGCCGACGGCCCGGCTCAGGCCCTGCGCCTGGGCGCGGATCTTTTCGTCGTCGACGCGGACCGAGGCGTTGATGACGTCTTCGGCCGTCAACAGGATCGGCGCGTAGAGCGTCACCCGCTCCCGCAAACCGAGGCTGGGGTCGGCCGCCTTGTTCACCAGCATCTGACCGCCGTCGAGCAGGTTGCTGATTCCTGAGCTGACGTCGGCGCTGACGTTGGTCTCGTCGAGCCTGGCCTGCAATTCGTACTTGCGCGCCTCGTAGTTCTTCTTGGCGCCCTCGAGGTCGCGTCCGGTGGAACTGGCCACCAGCGCGACGTCGAGCGCCGACATGTACTTGGTGATCACCGGCACCACGTCGGCGCGGCTGGCCGCCAGCCGCAGGCCGGCGGCGTTGGCCATCGCGCCGTGAATGCGCAGCGCCCCGAACACCGTCGCCAACACCAGCGGGACCAGCACGATCGCCAGCACCTTCCAGCGCACCGGCCAGTTGCTCAACGACCAGGTCGGCGGGCGTTTGGCCGGCGCGGCCCCGGCGCCGCGGTTGGGTGCGGGCTCTACGCCTTCCGCCTCGGCCGGGTTTGCCGGGCGGGTGAACATGGTCATGTCATCGCGGCCGCGCGAGCGGCCGCTGCGCTGACACTGAGCGCTGAAGGAAACGAGAGGCTCATGAAACTTCCTGCTTTATTTGGCCCGCCCCGCGCCAAATACGCGTGTGCGTGTAGGTGTGGCAATCCGACGAGTATGACAGCCCGCGGCGCATGCCACCAGAATCGTTACTGAGCAGACAGGCCCCTCCAAGGTGGCGCCGCACCCGCGCGGCCGCCCCTGGCAAACACTCCGAGCGCGACGGCCTAGGCGGGCCGAAGGAGCGCAACGAGGAAATCGGAGTCGTCGGTGAACGGCCGCATGTCCCACGTCGACAGCAGCAGATCGGGGGCGAAGCCGGCGTCGGCCGCGTCGTTGAGAAAGTCGGCGAACTCGTATTCGCGGTAGGCACCGAAGCCGATCGCCGCGCGGCCGTCGCCGGCGACGTGGGCCCGTAGCCGGCTCAGCACCTGGACCCGGGTGCTCGGGGCGAGGAACGTCATGACGTTGCCGGCGGACACGATGACATCGAAAGGTTCGGCGATGCCGCGCGCAGGCAGGTCCAGTTCGGCGAGGTCGCCGACCAGCCAGCGCGGGCCGGGGTAGTCCTGTTCGGCCGCCTCGATCAGCGCCGGGTCCACGTCCACACCGACCACGTCGTGACCGGCCTTGGCCAGATACCCGCCCAGGCGCCCGGGACCGCAGCCGGCGTCGAGAATCCGCGCTGCGCGCGGCGCCATGGCGTCCACGAAGCGGGCCTCGCCGGCCAGGTCGTCGCCGGCGCGCGCCATGGCACGGAAACGCTCGATGTACCACTGCGAATGCCCCGGATCGGCAGCGACCTTCTGCATCCAGATGCTCGGCTCGACCATGCGACCATTATTCCGTTGTGTTCAAGCTGATGTTTCACTCGCCGCGGATCCCGCCCAATACCGGCAACGCCATTCGGACGGTGGCGGCGACGGGCTGCGAGTTGCACCTGGTCGAGCCGATGGGATTCGACCTGTCCGAACCCAAGCTGCGCCGGGCGGGCCTGGACTACCACGACCTCGCCTCGGTCACCGTGCACGCGTCGCTGGCTGCCGCCTGGGCGGCGCTGTCACCGCAGCGGGTGTTCGCGTTCACCTCGCACGCGCCGACCTCGTTCGCCGACGTGCGCTACCGGGCCGGCGACGTGCTGATGTTCGGCCCCGAACCCACCGGGCTGGACGCCGCGACGCTGGCCGACCCGCACATCACGGCGCAGGTGCGCATCCCGATGCTGGCGGGCCGGCGCTCGCTGAACCTGTCCAACGCCGCGGCGATCGCCGTCTACGAAGCCTGGCGGCAGCACGGCTACGCCGGCGCGGTGTGATCACCAGGCATTCCAGTGCGTGAGCTGTTCGGCGGGCAGCCGCTTGGCCGGGCGGAAGTCGGTGCCCTTGGTGTAGGCGATGGGAAACAGCCCGCCCTGGCTGTACTTGTCGTGCGGGATACCGAGCACGTCCGCGACCTGCTGTTCACCGCCACCGAGCAGGTGCAGCGTCGTCCAGCAGGAGCCTAATCCCCGAGACCGCAGCGCCAAGCAGAAGCTCCACACCGCCGGAAACAGCGACGCCCAGAACGAGACGCCGCCCAGCGGCTGCTTCTCCTCTCGGCCGAAGATGCAGGGGATCATCAGCACCGGCGCCTGGTGCATGTGCTCGGCGAGGTAGGTCGCGGAGTCGCGGACCTTGTCCATCCGCTCCCCCCGGGTGTCCCCCTCGCCGTAGTCGGGAGCGGGCGACGCGAGGTAGGCCCGCGCGTTCTTCAGGTAGACGTCGGCGATCGCCTTCTTCTTGTCCGCGTCCTCGACGAACACCCATTGCCAGCCCTGCGAATTGGAGCCGGTCGGCGCCTGCAGCGCCAATTCCAGGCATTCCATCAGCACGTCACGGCCGACCGGCTTGTCGAAGTCGAGGCGTTTGCGGACCGAGCGGGTGGTGGTGAGGACTTCGTCGACGGACAGGTTGAGGGTCATGTGTTTGGAGGCTACATAGGCGGCCTCGTCCGCCGAACGTGCACTCACGGCGACGATTCGGCGAATTTTCCGCCCTGGGTGCACGCTCGGCGGGCCGGTCACCGGAAGTCGCGGGACTTCGAGCCGACCGCCAGGGTGATGTGGCCCAGCCGCTCGGCGACGACGGTGATCGCGCCGCTGGCGTTTTGGACCTGGCCGCGCACCAGCAGCGCCGGTGCCGAGTTCGCCAGCTTGCGATGCCGTGCCCACACCCACGGCGCGCAGAGCACGTTGACCATCCCGGTCTCGTCCTCGAGGTTGATGAACGTGACCCCCTGCGCCGTGCCGGGCCGCTGCCGATGGGTGACCGCGCCGGCGATCAGCACCCGGTCGCCGTCGGGCACCGAGCCCAGCTTCTCGGCCGGCACCACCCCCATCGCGTCCAGATCGGCCCGCAGAAACTGCGTCGGATAACTGTCCGGGGAGACACCGGTGGCCCACACGTCGGCGGCGGCCAGTTCCAGCTCGCTCATCCCGGGCAGCGCCGGGATGTGCGACGACGATCCCACGCCGGGCAGCCGACCCGGCCGCTGGGTGGCCGCGGCCCCGGCCGCCCACAGCGCCTCGCGGCGAGACATGTCGAAGCAGGCAAAAGCCCCCGCCGTCGCCAGCGCCTCGGTCTGTGGCACCGAAAGCTGCAACCGGGTCGTCAGGTCCAGCAGAGAAGCGAACGGGCCGTTGGCCTTTCGCTCCTCGACGAGTTGCCCGGCCAGGTCGTCGCCGATATGGCGGACCGCACCCAGCCCCAGGCGGACCTCGGTTCCGGCGTTGTGCAGGGTGGCGTGCGCCAGGCTGGCGTTGACGTCCGGGCCGTGCACCGTCACGCCGTGCCGGCGCGCATCGGCCACCAGCGATTGCGGCGAGTAGAACCCCATCGGCTGGGCGCGCAGCAGCGCCGCGCAGAACGCCGCCGGATGGTGCAGCTTGAACCACGACGAGTAGAAGACCAGCGACGCGAAGCTCAGCGCATGGCTTTCGGGAAAGCCGAAATTGGCGAAGGCCTCCAGCTTTTCGTAGGTGCGGTCGATCACCTCGTCGGCGGCGCCGTGCAACTCGCGCATGCCCTCGTAGAACCGGCCACGCAGCCGTCGCATGCGTTCGGTCGAGCGCTTGGACCCCATGGCCCGGCGCAGCTGATCGGCCTCGGCGGCCGAGAAGCCGGCGCAGTCGACCGCGAGCTGCATCAGCTGCTCCTGAAAGAGCGGCACCCCCAGCGTCTTTCGCAGGGCCGGCTCCATCGACGGGTGGTCGTAGACCACCGGGGCCTGCCCGTTGCGCCGCCGGATGTAGGGATGCACCGACCCGCCCTGAATAGGGCCGGGGCGGATCAGCGCGACCTCCACCACCAGGTCGTAGAACACCCGCGGCTTCAGCCGCGGCAGCGTGGCCATCTGCGCGCGCGACTCCACCTGGAACACGCCGACCGAATCGGCGCGGGCCAGCATCTCGTACACCGCAGGCTCGGAGAGGTCGAGGTGGGCCAGGTCCACCTCGATCCCCTTGTGCTCGGCCACCAGGTCGATGGCATAGTGCAGCGCCGAGAGCATCCCCAACCCGAGCAGGTCGAACTTCACCAAACCGATTGCCGCACAGTCGTCTTTGTCCCACTGCAGGACGCTGCGGTTCTCCATGCGCGCCCACTCCACCGGGCACACGTCGGCGATCGGGCGGTCACAGATCACCATGCCGCCGGAATGAATGCCCATGTGCCGCGGCAGGTTCCGGATCTGGTTGGCCAGGTCGACCACCGGTTCGGGGATGCCGTCGACATCGGGTGAGTCGGCCAACCCGTTCCAGTGGCTGATCTGCTTGCTCCACGCGTCCTGCTGGCCCTGCGAAAAGCCAAGGGCGCGAGCCATATCGCGCACCGCGATCTTTCCCCGGTAGGTGATGACGTTGGCGACCTGAGCGGCGTAGTCGCGGCCGTACTTGTCGTAGACGTACTGGATGACCTTTTCGCGCTGATCGGACTCGATGTCCATGTCGATGTCGGGCGGCCCGTCGCGGGCCGGCGACAGAAAGCGCTCGAACAGCAGCTCGTTGGCCACCGGGTCGACGGCGGTGACACCGAGGGCGTAACAGACCGCGGAGTTGGCGGCCGATCCCCGGCCCTGGCACAGGATGTTGTTCTCCCGGCAGAACCGGGCGATGTCGTGCACCACCAGGAAATAGCCCGGAAACGTCAGCTGGGCAATGACTTTGAGTTCGTGTTCGATCTGGGCGTATGCGCGCGGCGCGTGCTCGGCCGACCCGTAGCGGTCGCGCGCCCCGGCCATGGTCAGCTGCCGCAGCCAACTGTCCTCGGTGTGCCCGGCGGGCACGTCGAACGGCGGCAGCTGCGGCGCGATGAGCGCCAGCCCGAACGCGCACTGCTCGCCCAGCTCGGCGGCCGCGGTCACCGGGTCAGGGCCCCCAAAGGGCACATGCGCGAACAGCCGGGCCATCTCCTCACCGGAGCGCAGGTGCGAACCACCCAGCGGGGCCAGCCACCCGGCGGCCGAATCCAGGGATTCCCGCGCCCGGATGGCGCCCATCGCCATGGCCGGCCGGCGCCGCGACGGCCCCGCGAAATGCGCGCCGGTGGTGGCGACGACGCCGACACCGAAGCGCGGGGCCAGTGCGGCCAGCGCCGCGTTGCGTTCGTCGTCGAGCGGTTGACCGTGATGAGTCAGCTCGACGCTGACCCGGTGAGCCCCGAACCGGTCCACCAGGTCGGCGAGCGCCCGCTCCGCCGCCGATGGGCCGCCCTCGGAAAGCGCTTGGCGGACATGCCCTTTGCGACAGCCCGTCAGGATGTGCCAGTGGCCGCCTGCTGCCTCGGTCAGCGCGTCGAAATCGTAACGGGGCTTGCCCTTCTCGCCGCCGGCCAGATGGGCCGCGGCCAGTTGCCGCGACAACCGCCGGTAACCCTCGGCGCCGCGGGCCAGCACCAGCAGGTGCGGGCCGGGCGGGTCCGGCTGCTCGGTGCGGGCGCCCGGGCCCAGCGACAGTTCGGCGCCGAACACGGTGCGCATCTCGAGCTCGGCCGCCGCTTCGGCGAACCGCACCGCCCCGTACAGGCCGTCGTGGTCGGTGAGCGCCAGGGCGCGCAGGTCCAGCCGGGCCGCCTCCTCGACAAGCTCCTCGGGTGTGCTGGCCCCGTCCAGGAAGCTGTACGCCGAATGCGCATGCAGCTCGGCATAAGCGACGGACGAGCGGGACGCCCGGCCGTCATCCGGCGGCTGATACGTCGCGCGCCTGCGCGACAGCGGGCCGTCGGATTCCGGGCCCGCCGACTCCCCGGCATGGCGCGGCTTGCTGTCGAGCACCCGCTCCATTTCCGCCCAGCTCGGCGGCCCGTTGAACCAGCCCACGCCTGCGAGTATATCGAAAGTATGTTCGATTACCGAGTCCTGGAAGGGTTGAGGAATGACCGCCACGATCGACCCGCGCCGCCACGATGCGGTGCTGTTCGACACCGAGTCCGCGCTGGGCTCCGCGCTGGCCGCACAGCTGCGCGAGATCGGGGTGGGCGCCGCCGTCATCTCGGCGGACGGTCCGGTGCAGGCGGCCGACGGTCTGCGGGTACGCCCAGGCCGCTGCGTCGTAGTCGCCGGGGATGCCGCGGGGGTCGAGGCCGCGCGTGCCGCCGGCTTCGCGTTGGTGATCGGCGTCGACCCGGCCGGGAACGGCGGCGCGTTACGCGAGGCCGACGCGGTGGTCGCCGATCTGGGCGATGTGACCGTGCGGACCGGCGACCGCCGGATGTCGCAGCTGCCCGACGCGTCGCAGGCCCTGGCCGATGGGCTGGCCGACCGGCGACCGGCGGTGTTCTTCGACTTCGACGGAACCCTGTCCGACATCGTCGACGACCCGGACTCGGCGCGGCCCGTCGCCGGGGCCACCGAGGCGCTGGAAAAACTGGCCGCTCGGTGCCCCGTCGCGGTGCTGTCCGGCCGCGATCTCGCCGACGTCACGAAACGCGTTGGCGTGCCTGGCGTCTGGTATGCCGGCAGCCACGGTTTCGAGCTGACCGCCCCCGACGGCACGCACCACCAGAACGACGACGCGGCCGCCGCTATCCCGGTGCTCGAGCAGGCGGCCGCTCAGCTGCGCGACCAGCTCGGCGCGATCGCCGGTGTTGCGGTGGAGCACAAGCGATTCGGGGTGGCCGTGCATTACCGCAACGCCGAGCGCGACCGCGTCGGCGAGGTGCTGGCGGCGGTGCGCGCGGCGGGTCGCCACGACGAGCTCCGGGTGACCACCGGCCGCGAGGTCATCGAGCTGCGCCCAGACCTGGACTGGGACAAGGGAAAAACGCTGCGCTGGGTGATCGATCACCTGCACGAGGCCGGGTCGGGTTCGCTGACGCCGGTCTACCTCGGCGACGACATCACCGACGAGGACGCGTTCGACGCGGTGCGCGCCGATGGCGTGCCGATCCTGGTGCGCCACGGCGACGACGGCGACCGCGCCACCGCGGCGCTGTTCGCTCTGGACAGCCCCGCCCGGGCGGGCGAGTTCACCGACCGGCTGGCCGATCAGCTCCAAAATCTCCAGCGCTAGGCGTATTCCACGGCGCCGTCGTCGAGCACCACCCGGGTGTCGGCCCCGTCCGGGCCGGAAGCCTCGGTGCGGAACACGGCCTTGCCCGGCTCGGTGCGCCAGATCAGCGTGGTCAGCGTCTCGCCGGGGAATACCGGCGAGGTGAACCGCGACGCGATCGAGGTGACGTTGGCCGCGACACCTCCACCCAACTCGGACACCAGCGCTCGACCCGATACCCCGTAGGTGCACAGCCCGTGCAGGATCGGCTTGGGGAAGCCGGCCAGCTCCCGGGCGAACCACGGGTCGCTGTGCAGCGGGTTGCGGTCACCGGAGAGCCGGTAGATCAGCGCCTGGTCCTCGCGGGTGGGCAGCGGGATGCGGGCGTCGGGCTCGCGGTCCGGGAATTCCGGTGCGACGGGCCGCTGCCCCGGCATGCCCCCGAAACCGCCCTCACCGCGGATGACCAGGGTGGTGAGCGTCTCGGCGATCAGCTGCCCGGAATCCGGCTCGGTGCCCCGGCCGCGCAACACCAGGATCGCGTTCTTGCCCTCGCCCTTGTCCTGGATGTCGGCGACCTCGGACACGACCGAGAGCTTGCCCGCGGGCGGCAGCGGCGCATGAAGCCGGATGCTTTGGGATCCGTGTAACAGCATGGCCCAGTTGAACTTTCCGACCAAACCGGCCGCGCCGAAGGCCGGGCAGCAGATGACCGCGTACGTGGGCAGCACCTGCTGGTCGATGTCGTGGCTGTTCTCGGTGGTGAAAGGCAGGTCCTCGACCCCGGCGCCGACACCGAGCGCGTAGAGCAGCGTGTCCCGGTCGGTCCATTCGAACTGCATGGGCTCGGTGACCGCGCCGACGGCACTCGGATCAATCGCCATGAATGTCTCCTGATCGTTGGTAGGGATCCTGAAGTCCACTCTGGCATCCGGCGGAATCGCGGCGCTACTGTAGGCCGCGCGGTAACAAACCAGCGCAAACCCTTCCCACCGGAGGCGTCGGCAGGGCAGGCTATCGACATGCCCAAGCGCAGCATGATCCGGAAAGCCGCGGTGACGCTCGCCGCGCTCACCGCCACGATGATCGTCGCCGGCTGCGGTGGTTCGCCGCAGGCGCGGTCCATCACCGTCACGTTCATCCGGCACGCCCAGTCCGAGGCCAACGCCGCCGGCATCATCGACACCGAGGTGCCTGGCCCGGGCCTGACCCCGGAGGGCAAGGCGCAGGCCGAACAGCTCGCGCACCAACTGGGCCATAAGGACTACGACAGCGTCTACGCCTCCACGATGACCCGGGCTCAGCAAACCGCCGCTCCGCTGGCTGCCGAGCTCGGCAAGCAGGTGGAGGTCCTGCCCGGCCTCCAGGAGATCAACGCCGGCTGGTACAACGGCAAGCCCGAGTCGATGTCGAAGTCGACGTACATGCTGGCGCCGGTGGACTGGATCAACGGCGACGTCTCCAACAGCATCCCCGGCTCGGTCAGCGGCAAGGAATTCAACGACCAGTTCACCGGGGCCGCCAACAAGATCTACAACAGCGGCCACCGCAACCCGGTGGTGTTCTCGCACCGGAACTCCATCATGGTGTGGACGCTGCTGAACGTGAAGAACGCCAAGGACAGCCTGATGGACAGCCACCCGATTCCCAATACGGGTCGCGTGGTGATCAGCGGTAATCCGATGAACGGCTGGACGCTGGTCGACTGGGACGGGATCCGCGACTTCCGCAACTAGCGCTGCGCGCTGAACATCACAGTTGACGTGCGCGGCCGTCACCGCCACCATGTCTTCATGCGGTATGTCGTTACCGGCGGTACCGGGTTTATTGGTCGCCGTGTGGTGTCTCGTCTTCTGGAATCACGTCCCGACGCGCAGGTGTTCGTGCTGGTGCGACGGGAGTCGCTGGGCCGCTTCGAGCGGCTCGCCGAACACTGGGGCGAGCGGGTGAAACCGCTGGTCGCCGGGCTGCCCGAGCTGGAGCTGAGCGACGAGGTCGTTGCCGAGGTGGGCCGGATCGATC
Organism: Mycobacterium sp. NGS17; assembly: GCF_059813205.1. NCBI lineage: Bacteria > Bacillati > Actinomycetota > Actinomycetes > Mycobacteriales > Mycobacteriaceae > Mycobacterium > Mycobacterium sp. NGS17. The sequence continues at coordinate 123,400 of NZ_JCALED010000002.1, forward strand.
ACGTGGTGCACTGTGCGGCGATCTATGACATCACCGCCGGCGAGCCCGAGCAGCGGGCCAGCAACGTCGAGGGCACCCGCGCGGTGATCGGGCTGGCGCAGCGGCTGGACGCGACCTTGCACCATGTGTCGTCGATCGCGGTGGCCGGCGATTTCGCCGGCGAATACACCGAGGACGATTTCGACGTCGGCCAGCAACTGCCGACGCCGTACCACCAGACCAAGTTCGAGGCCGAGCTGCTGGTGCGCTCGGCGCCCGGACTGCGTCATCGCATCTACCGCCCGGCGGTGGTGGTCGGCGATTCACGCACCGGCGAGATGGACAAGGTGGACGGGCCGTACTACTTCTTCGGGGTGCTGGCCAAGCTGGCCGTGCTCCCGTCGTTGACCCCGATGCTGCTGCCCGACACCGGCCGCACCAACATCGTCCCGGTCGACTACGTCGTCGACGCGCTGGTCGCGTTGATGCACGCCGACGGCCGTGACGGACAGACGTTCCACCTGACCGCCGAGAAAACGATTGGCCTGCGCGGCATCTACCGCGGCGTGGCCAAGGCGGCCGGGCTGCCGCCGCTGCGCGGTTCACTCCCCCGCGCGGTTGCCGCTCCGGTGCTCAAGGTGCGCGGACGCGCCAGAGTCGTGCGCAACATGGCGGCCACCCAGCTCGGCATTCCCGCCGAGGTGCTCGACGTCGTAGACCTGGCGCCCACCTTCGTCAGCGAGAAGACACGAAATGCCTTGCGGGGCACTGGCATAGACGTTCCGGAGTTCTCCAGCTACGCGCCCAAGCTGTGGCGGTACTGGGCGGAGCACCTGGATCCGGACCGTGCGCGCCGCGACGATCCGCACGAACCGTTGCGGGGCCGCCACGTCATCGTCACCGGCGCGTCCAGCGGCATCGGCCGGGCGGCGGCCATCGCGATCGCCGAGCGGGGCGCAACCGTTTTCGCGCTCGCCCGCAGCGGTGAGGCGCTGGATTCGCTGGTCGCCGAGATCCGCGCCAATGGTGGTGCCGCCCATGCCTTTACCTGCGATGTCACCGATTCCGCGTCGGTGGAACACACGGTCAAAGACATCCTGGGGCGCTTCGACCACGTCGACTACCTGGTGAACAACGCCGGACGGTCGATCCGCCGCTCGGTGGTCAACTCGACCGACCGGCTGCACGATTACGAACGGGTGATGGCGGTCAACTACTTCGGCGCGGTGCGGATGGTGCTCGCGCTGTTACCGCATTGGCGCGAGCGGCGATTCGGTCACATCGTCAACGTGTCGAGCGCCGGCGTGCAGGCGCGCAATCCCAAGTACAGCTCCTACCTGCCGTCCAAGGCCGCGCTGGACGCGTTCTCCGACGTGGTGGGTTCGGAGGTGCTGTCCGACCACATCACCTTCACCAACATCCACATGCCGCTGGTGCGCACCCCGATGATCGTGCCGTCACACCGGCTCAACCCGGTGCCGGCGATCAGCCCCGAGCGTGCGGCGGCGATGGTGGTGCGCGGCCTGGTGGAAAAGCCTGCCCGCATCGACACCCCGCTGGGCACGCTGGCCGAGGCCGGCAATTACTTCGCGCCGAGGACCTCGCGACGGGTGCTGCACCAGCTCTACCTCGGCTATCCGGATTCGGCCGCGGCGCGCGGGTTGACCGCCGAACCCGCGCCGACGCCCGCTCCGCGGACCGCGCGGCGCAAGCCCAGCCGGCCCGTGCGCGCCGTCGCCCGGGGCATCCGGACACCCCGCCCAGTCAAGCGGCTGGTCCGCCTGGTGCCCGGCGTGCACTGGTGATCATTTCTCCAGCGTGAACTGGTTGACGTCGATGTATCCGATCCGGAACGCGTCGGCGCAACCGGTCAGGTATTTCATGTACCGCTCGTAGACTTCCTCGGACTGCACCGCGATGGCCTCGTCCTTGTGGGCCTGTAGTCCGGCGGCCCAGATGTCGAGCGTCTTGGCGTAGTGCGGCTGCAGCGACTGCACGCGACTCACAGTGAAGCCGTTCGCGGTGGCGCGTTCTTCCACCATCGGTATCGACGGCAGCCGCCCGCCCGGAAAGATCTCGGTGACAATGAATTTGATGAACCGGGCGAACGTGAACGAGATGGGCATGCCGCGTTCGGCCATCTCCTTCGGATGCAGCCCGGTGATGGTGTGCAGCAGCATCACCCCGTCGTCGGGCAGCAGGTCATGCGCCAGGGTGAAGAACGCGTCGTAGCGCTCGTGCCCGAAGTGCTCGAAGGCGCCGATGCTGACGATCCGGTCAACCGGCTCGTCGAACTGCTCCCAGCCTTTCAGCAGGACCCGCGCCGAACGAGGGCTGCCGGACTGGGCGATCAGCCGTTCGACGTGTTCGGCCTGGTTGCGGCTCAGGGTGACGCCGACGACGTTGACGTCGTACTTTTCCACCGCGCGCATCATCGTGGCGCCCCAACCGCAGCCGACGTCGAGCAACGTCATGCCCGGCTGCAGGCCGAGTTTGCCGAGCGCGAGGTCGATCTTGGCGATCTGCGCCTCTTCCAGCGTCATGTCGTCGCGCTCGAAGTAGGCGCAGCTGTAGGTCTGGGTCGGGTCTAGAAACAGCCGGAAGAACTCGTCCGACAGGTCGTAGTGGGCCTGCACATCGTCGAAGTGCGGCGTGAGATCAGTCCCCTCGGGGGGCTCCGACGTGGTTGGCATCGTGCCAGCCTAGCCCCGGTATCTTGGAAACAATGAACTCGCCCGTTTTCGTCGACGTCGATACCGGCGTGGATGATGCGCTGGCGCTGATGTACCTGTTCGCCAGCCCGGACGCCGAAGTGGTCGGTATCGCCTCGACCGGGGGAAACGTTGGGGTAAAGCAGGTTTGCGAAAACAACCTGGGCCTGCTGGAGCTGTGTAAACGCACCGGGATCCCGGTTTCCAGGGGTTACGAGCAGACCCTGACCGGCCCGATGCGGCTGCCGTCAAAAGTTCACGGCCCCAGGGGATTGGGTTACGCCGACCTGCCGCCGGGGTCGGGCCGGCTCACCGGCTACGACTCGGCCGGCGCCTGGGTGCGCGCGGCGCGCGCGGATCCCGGCGAGCTCATCGGCGTGGCGACCGGGCCGCTGACCAACCTCGCGCTGGCACTGCGCGCCGAACCCGAGTTGCCGGCGCTGCTCAAGCGGCTGGTGATCATGGGCGGTTCCTACGATCACCGGGGCAACACCACCGCGGTGGCGGAGTGGAACATCAGCGTCGACCCCGAGGCGGCGGCCGAGGTGCTGGCCGCCTGGTGCCCGGAAGTCGTTGGGCAACAGCGGCTTCCGATTCTGTGCGGCCTTGATCTGACGCGCAAGGTGGCGATGACGCCCGATCACCTGGCGCGCCTGGCGGCGGTCGCGGAGTCGACGACGACGCTGCTGAGCGAACATGACGCGCCGGGAACCCGGTCGAGCGCGTCCAACCCGCTGATTCGGGTGATCGAGGACGCGATGCGGTTCTACCTGGAGGCCTATCACGAACTCGGCCACGGGTATCGGGCACACCTGCACGATCCGTTGGCCGCGGCCGTCGCGCTGGATCCCGAACTGGTCAAGACGCGTCCGGCGACGGTGGACATCGAGCTGACCGGAACGCTGACCCGCGCCATGACGGTGACGGATTGGTCGAGCCGTCGAGAACCCAACGCGCTCATCGGGATTGACGTGGACGCGGCGGCATTTTTCGATCGGTTCATCGAACGGGTGGGACTGTTCGCACGTCAAATAGGGGGTTTCTGAATGAAGATTCGTGCGATCGAGCTGATCCGGGCGGGGTGGGGCGCCGTGCTGCTGGCCGCCCCGGGCGAGGTGCTCGAGCACATCCACGGGGTGCGGGTGGACCGAAAGGCGCTCGTCGTCACCCGGATCCTGGGCGCACGCCACCTGACTCAGGCGGCGCTGTCGGGGGTCAATCCCGGCCCGGAGGTGCTGGCGGCGGGGGTTTGGGTCGACACCGTGCACTCGGCGACGGCGCTCGGCCTGGCCGTGGTCGACCGGCGCCGCGCTCGCGGAGGGGTGACCGACGCCGTCGTCGCGGCGTCGTGGGCGGTCCTGGGCTGGCGCCACCTGCGCGCCGGCAAAGCCAGGACCGACGGTGTGCACGGCCGCGACCGGCTGGCCCGCGCCGTGGTGGGCGCGCTGCCCGGCGGTCGAGGGCTGATGGCGCGGGCGCAGGCGGTCCGCGCGCAATAACGCCGGGTGAGCTGCGGTATCCGCAAAGCGAAAGGCGGCCGTCCAACGTTTCCGCCGTTGGGGGCAATGACGCATTGTGTTTTCATGTTTGGTGGGGAGGGGGGTCGACGTGACGCGTCGGCGGCCCTGAAAGTGAAAGGTTTTTGCAAGTCATGACGGAGTTGGTTACCGGAAAAGCGTTGCCTAATGTGGTCGTCACCGGTGTGGCGATGACGACCGCGCTGGCAACTGATGCCGAAACCACCTGGAAGTTGTTGCTGGACAGGCAAAGTGGTATCCGCAAGCTCGAGGACTCGTTCGTCGAGGAATTCGACCTGCCGGTGCGCATCGGCGGGCATCTGCAGGAGGAATTCGACGCCGGACTGACGCGCGCCGAACGCCACCGGATGGGTTACCTGCAGCGGATGTCGACGGTGTTGAGCCGTCGGGTCTGGGAGAACGCCGGTTCGCCGGAGGTCGACAGCGATCGGTTGATGGTGTCCATCGGCACCGGCCTGGGGTCCGCGGAGCAGATCGTGTTCAGTTACGACGATTTGCGGGCTCGCGGCATCAAGGGGGTCTCACCGCTGGCGGTGTCGAAGTACATGCCCGACGGAGCGGCCGTCGCGGTGGGACTGGAGCGGCACGCCAAGGCCGGGGTGATCACGCCGGTGTCGGCGTGCGCGTCGGGTTCTGAGGGCGTGGCGCAGGCGTGGCGCAACATCGTGTTCGGCGAGGCCGACATCGCGATCTGCGGCGGCGTGGAGGTCAGGATCGAGGCGGTCGCGATCGCGGCGTTCGCTCAGATGCGCATCGTGATGTCGACCAAGAACGACGACCCGGCCGGCGCGTGTCGCCCGTTCGACCGCGACCGCACCGGCTTCGTGTTCGGCGAGGCCGGCGCGCTGATGGTCATCGAGACCGAGGAGCACGCCAAAGCCCGCGGCGCCAACATCTTGGCCCGCATCATGGGCGCCAGCATCACCTCCGACGGCTACCACATGGTGGCGCCGGACCCCAACGGCGAACGCGCCGGGCACGCCATGAGCCGGGCCATCCAGCTCGCGGGCCTGTCCCCCAGCGATATTCACCACGTCAACGCCCACGCCACCGGCACCTCCGTCGGTGACGTCGCCGAGAGCAAGGCCATCAACAACGCGCTGGGCAGCAACAAGCCGGCCGTCTATGCCCCCAAAGCCGCGCTGGGCCACTCGGTGGGCGCGGTCGGAGCCGTGGAATCCATCCTTACCGTGCTCGCGCTGCGCGACCAGGTGGTCCCGCCCACGCTCAACCTGGAAAACCTCGACCCCGAAATCGACCTCGACGTCGTGGCCGGCAAACCACGGCCGGGCAACTACGAGTACGCGATCAACAACTCGTTCGGGTTCGGCGGACACAACGTGGCCATCGCCTTCGGGCGCTACTGATCCGCGGCATAGACCGCCGCGCTGATCCTCGAGCGCTCGTTTGGTGATCCAGGCACGGGGAAGTCAGCGACTATGGCCTTCGCCGATTATCAAAAAGAGTTGTACGACCAGTCCCTGCACGGAAATCAGCCTCAGTACCCGATCAAGTTCGAGGACCTGGAGGCAAAGGCCGCCGCGGCGATGACGCCGAAAGTGCTGCAATACGTCGCGGGCGGCGCCGGTGACGAGCACACCCAGCGCGCCAACTGTGCGGCGTTCAAGCGCTGGGGCCTGTATCCGCGGATGGGGATCGCCCCGGAGGAACGCGACATGTCGGTCGAGCTGTTCGGCATGAAGTTTCCGTCTCCGATCTTCATGGCACCCATCGGCGTCATCGGGGTGTGCGACCCGAACGGCCACGGGGACATGCTGTGTGCGCGGGCCTCGGTCCGCACCGGTGTCCCGTTCTTCGTCGGCACGCTTACCTCCGACCCGATGGAAGATATCGCCGCCGAGCTCGGGGACACCCCGGCGTTTTTCCAGCTGTACACGCCGCCGGATCGCAAGATGGGCGCCAGCCTGGTGCACCGCGCCGAGGCGGCCGGTTTCAAAAGCATCGCCGTCACCCTGGACACCTGGGTCACGGGCTGGCGGCCTCGTGATTTGAGCGGGGGGAACTACCCGCAGGTGCCCAGCGGGTGCCTGGCCAACTACACCAGCGACCCGGTTTTTCGCGCCGACCTGAGCCCGGGCGAAGACGCCACCGAGGCGGCGGTGCGCAAGCTGCCGATCTTCGGCGGCCCGTTCCGGTGGGACGACCTGGAGTGGCTGCGGGCGGAGACAGACCTGCCGCTGATGGTCAAGGGCATCTGCCACCCCGACGATGTTCGCCGCGCCAAAGACATTGGCGTGGACGGCATTTACTGCTCCAACCACGGCGGACGGCAGGCAAACGGTGGGCTGCCCTGCTTGGATTGCCTGCCCGAAGTGCTCGAGGCGGCCGACGGAATGCCGGTGCTGTTCGACTCGGGTGTGCGCAGCGGGGCCGACATCATCAAGGCGCTCGCGCTGGGGGCGACGGCCGTCGGGATCGGCCGGCCCTACGCCTACGGGCTGGCGCTCGGTGGCGTCGACGGCGTCGTGCACGTGCTGCGCTCGCTGCTGGCCGAGGCGGACCTGATCATGGCCGTCGACGGATATCCCTCGCTGAAGGACCTGACCCCCGAGGCGCTGCGGCCCACCTACTCGTAACTCCCCTCCACATACCAGCGTCGCTGGCGATAGCACAGCAGCAGCGCACGCTCGTTCTCCAGCAACACCTGGGCGCGGGCGGTGCGGCCCTTACTCAATTCGGGGTCCCACCATCGCTCGTCGACCGGCCAGGGCCCGGACCACCAGCACAGCCGCTCGTCGCGGCCGTGGGCGATCATGCGTGCGGGGTCGGCCGAGAACAGCCCCCGGATGGTCACCCGTATCGGGTTTCCTTGGGCGTCAAGCAGTTCCACCGGGTCGTCCAGCAGCACCGCCGGTGACGGCTCGGGCAGCCGGCCGGGCCACGGCGGATCGGGATCGGCCCGCGGCACCGGCTCGTCGCCGAGCGGGATCAGCGTGATGCGTTCGGCCGGGCCGCGCCCGCCGGACAGCACCGGCACTCGCACCGCCTCCGGGCCGAGCAGACCCTGCACCCGCACCAGCGCCCGGCGAGCCCGCAGCCTGTCCTCCTCGCCCAGGCCGCCCCAGAGCGGCAACTGCAGCGCCTCGGCGGAGACCACCTCCACCGCCTTGAGCCGCAACAGCGTCACCGCGGCGGTGGGACGGGGATTGCGCGCGGTGCGGCTGCTCAACCATCCGTCGAGCTGCCAGCGCACCCGGTCGGCGGTGGCGTCTTCGGTCAACGGCTCGGCGCACCGCCAAACCCGGTGCAGTTCTTCGCCGTTGGCGGTGACGGCGTGGATGGCCAGCCGGGTGCATCCCACACCGGCGGCCATCAGCGTCTGATGCAGGCTGCCGGCCAGTGAGCGACCGGCGAACGCCGCGGCATCCACCCGGTCGATCGGCGGGTCGCAGTCCAGCACGGCTTCGAGTTCGGCCGGCGGCTCCCGGCCCGACGGCGGTCGTTCGGGTTCGCCGCGGGCCAACCGGTGTGCGGCCACCCCGTCGGCGCCGAACCGGGAAGCCACGTCGCTGCGCGACAGCGCGGCGAACTGCCCGATGGTGCGAATCCCCATCCGCCACAACAGGTCCGTCAGCTCTTCTCGGCCGGCGCCGGACAGGCTCGGCTCGGTGGCGAGTTGGCGGATGGACAGCACCGACAAGAACTTCGCGTCACCCCCCGGCTCGACGACACGGCCCGCCCGCGCCGCGAAGACCGCGGTGGACAACTGGTCGGCGACCCCGGCCTGACACTCCGCGCCGGCCACTGAACTCACAGCCACGGCATCGATCAGCCGTTCGGCGGCGGTGGCCTCGGACCCGAAATAGCGGGCCGCCCCACGCACCGGCAACACCAGGAGGCCGGGCCGCAGCACCTCGGCGCGGGGCACCAGGTCGTCCACCGCCGCGATCACCGCTTCGAAAAAACGGGCGTCGCGGTCCGCGTCGGCGGCGGTGACGTGCAGTTGCGGGCACCGGGCGGCCGCCTCCCGACGCCGCAGTCCCCGCCGCACCCCCGCCGCGCGGGCAGCCGACGAGCAGGCGATCACCCGGTTGGCCAGCGTGACCGCGATCGGGGCGGTCGCGGACAGACCCGCGGCCGTCGCCGCCGCGACCGCGGGCCAATCCATGCACCAGATCGCCAAAACCCTTGAGTTAGAAGGGGATACCATGGGCTACCCGGCTCGCGCTGGGGTCATCACCCGTCGTCCCGCGCACGTCCCGCTGACCTGCAGCCGCACCCCACCGATCCGGCCGAATCCGGGACGGCCGTCTGCGGTGATCTCGTAACCACAGACCCGGGCGGCAAGGCGCGTCGGCGCCCCCTGCCAATCGCCGCCGGTGACCAACAGGGTGCAGCCCTTGTTCCGGGCGCGGGCCACCACCGCCCGCGCCCGGGTGGGCGGCACCCGGCGCCCACCCAGCCCCAGGACCACCAGATCCATGCCGTCGGCGAGCACCGCGGCCACCTCCACCGGATCGGTGCCGGGATCCGGTATCACCGCGAGCCGGCTCAGATCCGCACCCATCTCCGCGGCGGCCAGCAGCCCGATGTCCGGCTGGCCGACGATTGCAGCGTTGCCGCCGGCCGCCGTGACGGCGGCCACCATGCTCAGCAGCAGCGACCGGGCGCCCGAGAGCACCGCGACCGTGCCCCGCGGCACCGGCGCGGGCAGCAGTTCGGCCAGCCACGGCGGGAGGGCCAGCTGGGATTCCGAGTTCGGCAGCAGGTCCTCAGTGGGCGCGGCGGCGGCGGGCGCGGCCTTCTTCCCGGAGATGCTCGCCATCCGCCGGCGAAGCGATTCCAGCTGCTCAGCACGGGTTTCCCGGTGACGACTGGAGGCAAAAGCCGCGGTCATGACCAGCCTCCCCTAATCCCAATTCGAAAGTATGTTCGAAGTAAACACTCGCCCTCCGACAGCCGTCAAGCAACGTGAGGGACAGCGTTATGCGATCGATACTGATGGGACTGATGGTGCTTTTTTGGTGAGAAATTTTTTCGGCGCTACCGCCGGCCCCTCATCCAAAGCCGGCGGCCGCGCGGATCTGCCGACGGGCCGCCAGCGGATCGGAATCGGGAAATATGTAATGGCTCAAGGCGGTTCGCGCGATCGCACCCGCAAGGTCAGGGGCGGCCGCCGCGGCACCGAAGCCACCCTCGCGCGCGCACTGGCGCAGGACGCCCACCAGCCCTTCGGTGATCATCGGCAGCGCCCGGGCCATTTGCTGGTACGCGAAACCCGGCTCCAGGTCGAGCTGCCGCCCGGGCGGCTGATCTTCGACGAAAGTCGCGATGACGTCGACGGCGGCCTCCAGCCGCGCAACCCCGGTCACCCCGGCCATCGCCCTGTCCAGGGCCGCGTTGAAGCGCCGGCGCTCCTGGGTCCCCAGCGCATCGATCAGGGCCTCCTTGGAGGCGAAGTAGCGGTAAATGGTCGGCCGGGACACCCCGGCCCGGGTCGCAACGTCGGACATTGACAGCTTGCGGGCGCCCATGCCGAGCACGAGCTGCCGCGCGGCGTCGAGTATCCGGTCGGCCACATCGGCCTGGGGTGAAGAGGATTGGCGCGGTTCGGCCGTGGGCACTGCGGCCTCCCCTTTCAGGCGGGCACCGAATCGAGCCGGCCCAGTTCACGCAGCCACGGGATCAGCAGGCGCAGCCCGTCGTCGAACGACATCGGGTCGTAGCCGAGGCGCCGGGCCGTCAGGTTGTCCTTGGACCTGGGCTTGCGGACGTCCTTGGCCGCCGCCTCGGCGATGGCCATCAAGGTGGGCCCGAACTCTGCCGTCAACGCTTCCGGGTCGGACCGGTAGTCGAGATCTTCGACCCGATGATCGATTCCGGCGATCTCACAGGCGCGATTGATACCGGCGGCGGTGCTGATGGTGGCCTGCGACTGGCCGACCAACAGGTATCGCTCGCCGGCGATTCCGCGGTCCAGCGCGGCGATCGAGCCCTTGGCGACATCCCTGCCCGCGACCCATGTCACGGGAAAGGCCAGATAGCGCTTGATCTTTCCGCGCAGACCGGCCAGCAGCACCCTGTTGAAGCTGGTGCGGTGCAGGGCACGCTCGACGACGGGCGCGGGTCCGAAGATCGCGCCGGGGTGGCAGGTCAGCACGTCCTCGCCCGCGGCGGCACGTCGGTGGGCGTCCAGGAACGCGGCGAGCTTGGTGACGGTATAGGGATCGGTGGGCGGGTTCTCCAGCACCGGGGCCTCCTCGAAGTCGAGGTTGGTGCTCAGGTTCAAAAAGGTGGCCGTGCTCAGCGCGACGACTCGGCGCATGCCGTGGCGCTTTGCCGCATCGAGCACGTTGGCGGTGCCCACCACGTTGACCGCCTTGAAGTCGTCGAGGTCTTGGCTTGCCCCGCCCAGCAGCGCCGCGCAGTGGATGGCCGCTTCGGCACCCTTGGCCGCCCGAAGCACATCGCCGGCGTCGCTGATGTCGCCCTCGATCAGTTCGACCCCGATACCGGCCAGCGCCGTGGCCTCGTCCGGATTGCGGACCAGCGCGCGGACCCGGTCGCCGCGCTCGATCAGCTGTTCGCAGACATTGCCGCCGGTCTGGCCGGTGGCACCGGTGACGAAGATCGTATCGGCCATGGTCCGACCCCTTCGTTACATATCAAACAATTACAGTAAAACTTGTAATGCGTGAACTGTAAATACTATGCTGACATCTATGACGCTCGATCCGGCGAGCATCCTGTTGACCGACCGCGTCGCAGTCGTCACCGGTGGCGGGGCAGGCATCGGCCGCGGCATCGCCGCGGGGTTAGCGGCGTTCGGCGCGAAGGTGGCGATTTGGGAGCGCAACCCCGAATCGTGCGCAGCGGCCGCCGAGGAGATCGGCGCGCTGGGCATCCCTACCGACGTGCGCGACAGCGCCGCCGTCGACGCCGCACTCGCACGGACCACCGGGGAGCTCGGCCCCGTCACCATCCTGGTCAACAACGCCGGAGGGGTCTTCTGGTCCGGCATCCTCGACACGAGCGAGAACGGCTGGGACGCGCTGTACAAATCCAACCTGCGCCACGTCTACTTATGCACCCAACGGGTGGCGCGCGGACTGGTTGAACGAAAGCTGGCGGGCAGCATCATCAGTGTCACCTCGATCGAAGGCGTCCGCGCCGCACCGGGTTTCGCGACATACGCGGCGGCCAAAGCCGGCGTGATCAACTACACCAAGACCGCGGCTCTCGAACTCGCACCGCATCGCATTCGGGTGAACGCTCTGGCCCCCGACATAACGCTGACCGAAGGCATCATGCAGATGGCCCCTTCGGGCTCGGAGGGACGTTTCGGTTCCGTCGTTCCGATGGGGCGCGCCGGCCACGTCGACGAGATGGCCGGCGCCGCAGTCTTTCTCGCATCCGACATGTCCAGTTACATCACGGGACAGACGATCCATGTCGACGGCGGGACCCACGCCGCCGGCGGCTGGTACCACGATCCAAAGACCGGCGTATACGCCCTGGGACCGACCTGAGGAAGGATTCTGGAACGATCATGCCTCGTATCGAACCCATTCCGATGGATCGGCTCAGCGAGCATTCGCGCCACATCGTCGAGGCAGGAGTCGAAGCGGGACTCTACGCCACGCCGGTGCCGCTGCAGATTTTCGCGTATCGCAGCGCGCAACTTGACCAGGTCAACACGGCCAGGGCCCAGCTTGGGGCCGAAACCCTGCTCGGCGCAAGGATATTGGAGCTGGTGCGCATCCGCAGCGCCCAGCTGGGCGAGTGCGAACCCTGCAGCCAGTCCCGCAAGCACGACTCGATCACCGACGAAGACGTTGCGTGTCTGCTGGCCCCGCAGCACGACGCTTTGACGCCGCAGGAGCAGATCGCCGTGGAATTCCTCGACCGGCTTTCGGGCGATCACCGCTCGATCGACGACGAGTTCTACCGGCGGTTGGGAGAACACTTCACCGCGGCGCAGATCGTCGAACTCGGATTCACGTGCGCCTCGACGATGGGACTGCACCGCTTCCTGCACACCCTCGACGTGTATGGCGATTCGCGTCCCGTTATCGGCTACTCGGCCGACCAGGTCGATTCTGCCCGTCGGTAAAGCGGGCTACTCCCACTCGATGGTGCCGGGTGGCTTGCTGGTGATGTCCAGCACCACGCGGTTGACCTCGGCTACCTCGTTGGTGATTCGGGTCGAGATGCGCTCCAGCACCTCGTAGGGAACCCGGGTCCAGTCGGCGGTCATGGCGTCCTCACTGGTCACCGGCCGCAGCACGATCGGGTGCCCGTAGGTGCGGTTGTCGCCCTGCACGCCCACCGATCGGACGTCGCCCAGCAACACCACCGGGCACTGCCAGATCAGGCTGTCCAGGCCCGCCGCGGTCAGCTCCTCGCGCGCGATCGAATCCGCACGCCGCAGGGTGTCCAACCGCGCCGCGGTGACCTCGCCGACGACCCGGATTCCCAGGCCGGGCCCCGGGAACGGCTGGCGCGCAACGATTTCCTCAGGCAGGCCCAGCTCGCGCCCGACGGCGCGGACCTCGTCCTTGAACAGCAGCCGCAACGGCTCGACGAGTTTGAACTTCAGATCGCCGGGCAGGCCGCCGACGTTGTGGTGGCTCTTGATGTTCGCGGTGCCGCTGCCGCCACCGGACTCCACCACGTCGGGATACAGCGTGCCCTGCACCAGGAACTCAACGTCGGAACCGTTGTCCCCCACGATGTCTCGCACCGCGCCTTCGAAGGCCCGGATGAACTGGCGGCCGATGATCTTGCGCTTACCTTCGGGATTGGTCACTCCAGCGAGCGCATCCAGGAAGGTGTCGGCCGCATCGACGGTGACCAGGTTGGCGCCGGTGGCCGCGACGAAGTCGCGTTGCACCTGTGCGCGCTCACCGGCGCGCAGCAGCCCGTGGTCGACGAAGACACACGTCAACCGGTCCCCGATGGCGCGCTGCACCAGCGCGGCGGCCACCGCGGAATCCACGCCGCCCGACAGCCCGCAAATCGCCCGGCCGTCCCCGATCTGGGCGCGCACCTGCTCGACCAGCGCCTCGGCGATGTTGGCGGCCGTCCAGTGCGCGCCCAGCCCGGCGAAGTCGTGCAGGAATCGGCTGAGCACCTGCTGCCCGTGCGGGCTGTGCATGACCTCCGGGTGGTACTGCACGCCGGCCAGGCGCCGCTGCCGGTTTTCGAAGGCGGCCACCGTTGCGCCGGAGCTGCTGGCCACCACCTCGAACCCGTCCGGCGCCGCCGTGACCGCGTCGCCATGGCTCATCCACACCGGCTGCGAACTCGGTAACCCCGAATGAAGTTCCCCACCAAGGACTTTCAGCTCAGTACGCCCGTATTCGCTGGTGCCGGTGTGCGCGACGGTCCCACCCAGCGCCTGCGCCATGGCCTGAAACCCGTAACAGATGCCGAACACCGGCACCCCGAGATCGAACAGAGCCGGATCGAGCTGGGGCGCGCCGTCGGAGTAGACACTGGACGGGCCGCCGGAGAGCACCAGCGCCAGCGGGTCGCGGGCCTTGATCTCCTCGACCGTGGCGGTGTGCGGGATGACCTCGGAAAACACTCGGGCCTCGCGGACGCGGCGGGCGATCAGCTGCGCATACTGCGCGCCGAAGTCCACGACGAGCACCGGTCGAGCCGGCGCACCGGACGCATCGGATACCTCGAGTTCAGGGGTTTGGGTGGGGTCGGCCACGCACGCGAGTCTAGTGGCTGGCCGCGTCGTCTCCGCCCCCGCAGGGTTACAGCGCAAACGCGGTGTGCTGCCGTTTCTATGCCTTTGATATGAGGTCGGCGCCCGAGTATTGATAACGACAATCATTTTCAATGAACTAGTCCCGGATTCTGCGAACCTCGCCCAACCCAGGAGTTGCCGTGACGACGTTGCCCGCCGCAATCACCCCGCCGAGGGCCGACCGCCGAGGGGGTGCCCGGCGATGACCGCACCGGTGTGGATGGCTTCCCCGCCGGAGGTGCACTCCGCGTTACTGAGCAGTGGCCCGGGACCGGCGTCGATCTTCGCCGCCGCAGCGGCGTGGAACTCGCTGGGGGCCGAATACGCTTCGGCCGCAGAAGAACTCAACGCGCTGCTGTCGTCGGCGCGGGCCACGACGTGGCAGGGGCCCAGCGCCGAATCCTACGTTGCCGCGCACGCCCCGTACCTGGCCTGGTTGACGCAGGCCGAGGCGCACAGCGCCGCCGCGGCCGCACAACACGAGGCGGCGGGCACCGCCTACGCCGCCGCGCTAGCGGCGATGCCGACCCTACCCGAGCTGGCCACCAACCATGTGGTCCACGGCGCCCTGGTGGCGACGAATTTCTTTGGAATCAACGCCATTCCGATCGCCGTCAACGAGGCCGACTATGCGCGGATGTGGGTCCAGGCCGCCAGCACCATGGCGACCTATGAGGCGGTCTCCGCCGCGACGGTGGCGGCAGTACCGCCCACCGATCCGGCGCCGCCGATCCTGAAATCCGAGGCCACCGCGCACCACGACCACGAGGAAGAGGACGACCACCACGACCACGAGCACGGCTTCGACAGCCCGCTCAACCAGTTCGTCGCCCAGCTTCTGCGGCTGTTCGGCATCGACTGGGATCCGGTCGAGGGGACTCTCAACGGACTGCCCTACGAGGCCTACACCAACCCCGGCGACGTGCTCTGGTGGGTGGCCCGGGCCCTCGAACTGTTTTCGGATTTCCAGCGGTTCGGAGCCTTGCTGCAGGAAAATCCCGCGGCCGCTTTCGAGTTCATCACCAACCTGGTGCTGCTCGACTGGCCGACACACCTGGCCCAGCTTGCCAGCTGGCTCCCGACGCAGCCGCAGTTGTTGTTGCTGCCGATGCTCGTCGCCGCGGCCCCCTTCGGCGCGCTGGCCGGTTTCGCGGGCCTGGTCACAACGGCGCCCCCGGCTGCGCCCGCCGCGGTGCCGGTGGCCCCACCCGCCGCCGCGCCGCACATCCTGCCGGCGGCGCTCACCACGACCCCGGCGGCCGCACCGGCCACGGCGGCCGCGGCGGCACCCGCCCCCGCACCCACCGCGGCCACGGTGACCAGCCCGGCCCCGGCCGCGCCACCGGCCCCGGGCGCTGTCCCCTTCACCCCTCCGTATGCCCTCGCGCCTCCCGGCATCGGCTTTGGTTCGGGAATGAACGCCAGCGCCGCGTCCGGTGCGAAAAAGAAAGCGCCCGAACCCGATTCGGCCACCGACGTCGTCTCGGCGGCGGCCGCGGCGCGGGCCCGCCGGCGCACGCGGGCGCGGCAACGCGACCACGGCGACGATTTCATGGACATGAACGTCGACGTCGATCCGGACTGGGACGACCCGGTGACGACGGCGTCGCAACGCGGCGCCGCAAACCTGGGCTTCGCCGGCACGGCGCGCAAGGAAGCCATCGTCGCGGCGGGCCTGACCACCGTGGCCGGCGATGAATTCGGCGACGGGCCCCGCATGCCGATGATGCCGGGCACCTGGCCCCGCGAGCGCGGCAACGAGACGCACGATAGCGGGCGCTGAGGTTCAGTATCGGCGTATCGATTGCGGCACAGCATGATAGCGCGTTAGCCGGCCAGCCCACCGCGTCCGCCGGTCCCCGCGGGAGCCGCGTCGCCGTGACTCATCCAGGCCGGCTGGGAATGCGGCACAGAGCCTCGTGGCCGCCCGCCCCCGCAGGGTTACAGCGCAAAGGCGGTACGCACCGCGTCGACGGCTGTCGGGTCGCCGTCGAAGTTGATGCGTCGCAACGCCGCCATGCGTTTGACCTCGCCGGACCCCAGACGGGCGGCCACGAGGTCGGCCGCGCTGGCCGTGATCGTCACGGCGGGTTCGCCATGCGGGGCGGCAAGGTGGCCTTGCACCACCGCGAAATCGAAACGCCGACCGTCGATCTCGATGCGGCAGGTGACATCCAAGCCGGGGGCGCCGGCCGGCTCGAACGGCAGCAGTATTCCGGCAAGGAAGCCGTTGAGCGGTGAGACCGGGCCGTCCTCGACCGGATCCAGCCGGTCCAGGCCCAACCAGGCGATGCTGCGCAAGACGGGTAGCACCTTCTGCCAGCCCAGGTCGCTGAGCTTGTACACCGTGCGCCCGATCGGCGCCGGCAATTCGGTCCGGTCCACCAGGCCGGCGTCTTGTAGCTCTTTGAGCCGGTCGGCGAGCAGGTTGGTCGCGATACCGGGCAGCGCCGCGCGCAGGTCACCATAGCGGCGCGGTCCGCCGACCAGCTCACGCAAGATCAGCAGGGTCCACCGCTCCCCGAGGATGTCAAGCCCGAGAGCGATTGGGCAGTTCTGGTTGTACTTGCGCGCTCGCACTTCCCAATCCTAACCAACATCAGACAACTTTTTCAACTTATCACTTGATTTATTTGTCTATCGGATTTACTGTCTTGTCCATGCGTTCCGACCCCACGTTTCGCGAGCACCCCATTGCCGCGCTCGCCGTCATCTGCCTCGGCGTCTTCGTCATCAGCGTCGACGCCACCATCGTCAACGTCGCACTGCCCACGTTGTCGCGTGAACTCGGCGCCGACACCGCGCAACTGCAATGGATCGTCGACGCGTACACCCTGGTGATGTCCGGGCTGCTGCTCTCAGTGGGCAGCCTGTCCGACCGCTACGGCAGGCGAGGCTGGCTGAACGCCGGGCTCGCACTGTTCGCTGCCACTTCTGCGGTTGCCGCACAAATGAATTCGGCGGACGCGTTGATCGCTGCGCGCGCGGCCATGGGCGTGGGCGCAGCGGTGATCTTCCCGACCACGCTGGGCCTGATCACCAACATCTTCACCGATCCGATACCACGCGCCAAGGCGATCGGCGTGTGGGCGGCCATGGTCGGCGTCGGAGTCGCCGTCGGGCCGATCAGCGGCGGATGGCTGCTCGAACACTTCTGGTGGGGCTCGATATTCATGGTGAACATCCCGATCGCGGCTCTGGCCATCATCGGCGCCAGGCTGTTCGTTCCCACCTCGCGCGACCCCGCGGCGCCCCGTGTCGACGTCCCCGGCCTCATCCTGTCCGCGACCGGAGTCACGACGCTGGTCTACACGGTCATCGAGGCACCCACCTGGGGATGGACCGACGGGCGCACCGGTGCCGGATTCGCCCTCGCAGCAACACTTCTCGCGGCGTTCGCGCGCTGGGAACGGCGCAGCACCCATCCGATGCTCGACGTCTCGGTGTTCTTCAACCGCAGGTTCTCCGGCGGCAGCCTGGCGGTGACCGCCGGATTTCTCACTCTGTTCGGCTTCATCTTCGTCATCACGCAGTACTTCCAATTCATCAAGGACTACACCGCGTTTCAGGCCGGCGTGCGCCTGCTTCCAGTCGCCGCCTCGATCGCGCTGGCCAGCATCCTGGGGCCCCGGCTGGTCGAACTCGCCGGCACCACCGCCGTCGTCGCCGCCGGTCTCGCCGTGTTCGCCGCCGGCCTGGCCTGGGCGTCGACCGCAGACGCCGCCACACCGTACATCCAGATCGCCACACAGATGTTGCTACTCGGTGGCGGCCTCGGCCTGACCTTCTCGCCGGCCACAGAGGCCATCATGGGATCGCTGCCGGTGGACAAGGCCGGCGTGGGTTCGGCAGTCAACGACACGACACGCGAACTGGGCGGCACCCTCGGCGTCGCCGTCGCCGGCAGCATCTTCGCATCGGTGTACGCGGGACACCTCGGCGCATCCGCGCTGACGGGATTGCCCGCCGATGCTATGCGCCACTCGATGGCTCTGGCGCACATGGTGATTCAGCGCCTGCCCGCGCAGCAGGCCGCCCAGGTGCGCGTCGCCGTCGATCGCGCGTTTCTGGACGGGATGCGGGTGAGCTCGCTGGTGTGCGCGGGCATCGCGCTTGGCGCGGCAATCGTCGTCGGCTGGCTTCTCCCGGCCAGGGAACCGGCGCGTCAACAGGAAAGGACGGGAACGCGATGAGCACCGCACCACAAGGCAGCACCTACGTCTTGGGCCACGCCGACGCGGAGGTGCAGCGGCTCCTCCTGCAAGGACGGCTGTACGACCATTACACGGAGCATGCGCTGCGCCTCGCCGGGCTGCGGCCGGGCATGCGGGTGCTCGATATCGGGTCCGGGCCTGGCGACGTGTCGTTTGTCGCCGCGCGGCTGGTCGGTCCGACGGGGACCGTTCTTGGCGTGGACGCCGCGCCGGCGATGGTCGAGCTCGCCCGCGCCCGTGCAGACGAAAAGTCGTTGCCCACAGTGCACTTCATCCTGGACGCGGTCGACGAGGTATCGGTGGACGAACCGGTGGACGCGGTGATCGGCCGGTTGATCTTGATGCATCTGCCCGACCCGGCCGCGACGCTGCGGCGTCTCAGTTCCTTCGTGCGCCCCGGTGGGATCGTCGCGTTCTCGGAGAACGACATCACGGCCACGCACACCACCCCGGACATCCCGCTGTTCGGGCAGGTCGTGGCGGCGATCGTTCGCGCCTTCGAGGCCATGGGGCTCAGCGCCGCGTTCGGTACCACACTGCACCGCGTCTTCGCCGACGCGGGCCTGGGCGCCCCGCACCTCATCCAGGGCGCGCCGACCGGCACGGCCGCCGACACCGATGTGTTGGCGTACGCCGCCGAAGTCTGGCGCCTGGTGTCCCCCGTCGCCGAGCAGCGCGGTTTCTCCGTCGATACCGACATCGACACTTTCGTCGAGCAATTCCGTCAGCTGGCGCTTGAGGCCGACGCCCTGATCACGATGGCCCCGATGATCACCGCATGGGCGCAGGTGCCGAAATGACGGGCATCATCGAAAACCAGTACTCGAACGGACTTTCGCGGCGCAGCATCGAGCGGGCTCTGATCGACGCCGGCAAGGATCTCGATCGTCTCACGCCCGCGGACCTGGCGCCGCTGGAGGACTTTCACACGATGGGCCGCTTCGCCACCGCCCAGTTGGTGGAGGTGTCGGGAATCGCTGCGCCGAACCGGGTTCTCGACGCGGGCAGCGGGATCGGCGGCACCGCGCGCTACCTCGTCGGCAGCTTCGGCTGCGCTGTCACCGCGGTGGATCTCACCGCCGAATATTGCGAGACCCACCGCTGGCTGAATCGACTTGTCGGGCTGGATGATTCGATCACCGTTGCGCAGGGCGACGTCACCGCATTGCCGTTTCCCGACGGCTCCTTCGACGTCGTCGTCAGCCAGCACGTTCAGATGAACGTGGCCGATAAGGCGCTCCTGTACAGCGAGGCCCGCCGGGTGCTCGCGCCCGGAGGCCGGCTTGCCCTGTGGGATTTGACGATTGGCGATCGCCGCGCGCTCGACTTCCCGCTACCCTGGGCCGACGCTACCGCCAACAGCCACCTCGTCACCCCCGACGAGCTGCGCACCGTGATCACCTCGGCCGGATTCGCGGTCGAGCACTGGAACGACCTCACCGCCACCGCGAGCTCGCTCATGCAGGCGTTGCTGGCTCAGCCTCCCCAACCACTGGGCCTGCACGCGTTCGTCACCGACTTCGATCGCAAAGCCCGTAACCTCACCGCGGCGCTGGCCGACGGGAGGCTTCGCGCGATCCAGGGCGTCGCCACGGCAATCGGAACCTAGATCTGGCGACACGCATAGCGGGCATGGTGAAGTGGGTATCGGTTAAACCAGTCACCAAGACCAGGAAGCGAGGACCGCCGGTGAGTTCAGCGCTGGGTCTGCCGGAGAAGGTGCGTGCCTGCCTGTTCGACCTCGACGGCGTGCTCACCGACACGGCCAGTGTGCACACCAAGGCCTGGAAGGCCATGTTCGACGCCTACCTGTCCGACCGGGCCGAGCGCACCGGCGACGAGTTCGTTCCCTTCGACGAGGCCGCCGACTACCGCGAATACGTCGACGGCAAGAAGCGCGAGGACGGCGTCCGCTCATTCCTGGAAAGCCGCGACATCCACCTGCCCGACGGCAGCCCCGACGATCCCGACGACGCCGAGACCATTTATGGCCTGGGCAACCGCAAGAACGACATGTTCCAGAAGGTGCTGAAGGAGGACGGCGTCAAGGTGTTCGACGGGTCCCGCCGCTACCTCGAGGCGGTGTCGGCCGCCGGGCTGGGGATCGCCGTGGTGTCGTCGAGCGCCAACACCCGCGACGTCCTCGAGATCACCGGCCTGGACCGGTTCGTGCAGCAGCGGGTGGACGGCGTCACCCTGCGCGACGAACACATCGCCGGCAAGCCGGCCCCCGACTCCTACCTGCGGGGGGCGCAGCTGCTTGACGTCCCCGCCGGCGCCGCGGCGGTGTTCGAGGATGCCTTGTCGGGGGTGGAAGCCGGCCGGGCCGGTAACTTCGGGTTCGTGGTAGGTGTCGACCGGGTGGGCCAGGCCGAGGACTTACGCCGCAACGGCGCCGACGTGGTGGTCACCGACCTCGCCGAGTTGCTGCAATCATGATCACCGACGAATCGTTTCCCGTTGACCCATGGCATGTCCGCGAAACCCAGCTCGACCTCAACCTGCTGGCGAATTCCGAATCCCTGTTCACCCTGTCCAACGGGCACATCGGGCTGCGCGGCAACCTCGACGAGGGTGAGCCGTACGGCCTGCCGGGCACCTACCTGAACTCGTTCTACGAGATCCGGCCGCTGCCCTACGCCGAGGCCGGATACGGCTACCCCGAAGCCGGGCAGACGCTTGTCGACGTCACCAACGGCAAGATCATTCGGCTGCTGGTCGAGGACGAGCCGTTCGACGTCCGCTACGGCGAACTGCTGTCCCACGAGCGGGATCTGGACCTGCGTGCCGGAACGCTGACCCGCACGGCGCACTGGCGCTCACCCGCGGGCAAAGAGGTCAAGGTGGTATCGACCCGGCTGGTGTCCCTGGCCCAGCGGGGCCTCGCCGCCATCGAGTACTGCGTGGAGGCGGTCGACCAGTTCGTGCGGGTGACGGTGCAATCCGAGCTGGTCACCAACGAGGACCAGCCGCAGACATCCGGTGACCCCCGGGTTTCCGCCATCCTGGAGAACCCCCTCGAAGAGGTCGCCCACGAAAACACCGACACCGGAGCGGTTCTCATGCACCGCACGCGCGCCAGCGCGCTGATGATGGCCGCCGGCATGGATCACGAGGTCGACGTCGAAGGCCGCGTCGAGGTCGGCACCGACGCGCGCGCCGACCTGGCGCGAACCACCGTCATCTGTGGTCTGCGCGAGGGACAGAAGCTACGCATCGTCAAATACATCGCGTACGGCTGGTCGAGCATGCGTTCGCGTCCGGCACTGCGTGACCAGGTCGCCGCCGCGCTGCACAGCGGTCGTTATACCGGCTGGCAGGGGCTGCTGGACGCGCAACGCAAGTATCTCGACGATTTCTGGGATTGCGCCGACGTCGAGGTCGAGGGCGACTCCGAATCCCAGCAGGCCGTGCGATTCGGCTTGTTCCACCTGCTGCAGGCCAGCGCCCGGGCCGAACGGCGCGCGATCGCCGCCAAGGGGCTCACCGGAACCGGTTATGACGGCCACGCCTTCTGGGACACCGAGGGTTATGTGCTGCCGGTGCTCACCTACACCGCGCCGCACACGGTGGCCGATGCGCTGCGCTGGCGCGCCTCCACCCTGGACTTGGCCCAGGAGCGGGCAGCCGAGCTGGGGCTGGAGGGCGCCGCCTTCCCGTGGCGGACCATCCGCGGGCAGGAGTGCTCGGCCTACTGGCCGGCCGGCACGGCGGCCTGGCATATCAATGCCGACATCGCCATGGCCTTCGAGCGCTACCGCGTCGTCACCGGGGACCACGATCTGGAGGCCGAGTGCGGCCTGCAGGTGCTGGTCGAGACCGCCCGGCTCTGGATGACCCTCGGCCACCACGACCGGCACGGCGTCTGGCACCTCGACGGTGTCACGGGCCCCGACGAGTACACGGCGGTCGTGCGTGACAACGCCTTCACCAACCTGATGGCCGCGCACAATCTGCGCGTCGCCGCCGAGGCCTGCAACCGCCACCCCGATGTGGCCAAGGCGTTGGGAGTCACCACCGAGGAGACGGCGTCCTGGCGCGATGCCGCCGAGGCCGCCAACATTCCCTACGACTCCGGGCTGGGCGTTCATCAGCAATGCGAGGGCTTCACCACCTTCGCCGAATGGGACTTCGAACGCAACACCACCTACCCGCTGCTCTTGCACGAGGCATACGTGCGGCTGTATCCCGCGCAGGTGATCAAGCAAGCCGACCTGGTGCTGGCGATGCATTGGCAGAGCCACGCCTTCACCCCCGAGCAGAAGGCCCGCAACGTCGACTATTACGAGCCGCGCATGGTGCGTGACTCGTCGCTGTCGGCGTGCACCCAGGCGGTGATGTGTGCCGAGGTCGGGCATTTGGACCTCGCGCACGACTACGCGTACGAGGCCGCGCTGATCGACCTGCGGGACCTGCACCACAACACCCGCGACGGCCTGCACATGGCCTCGCTGGCCGGTGCCTGGACGGCGCTGGTGGCCGGCTTCGGCGGCCTGCGCGACGACGAGGGCATCCTGTCGCTGGATCCCCAACTGCCCGACGGCATTTCGCGGCTACGGTTCCGGCTGCGGTGGCACGACTTCCGGGTCACCGTCGACGTCAACCACGACGACGTCACCTACACGCTGCGCGACGGCCCCGGCGGCGAGCTGACCATCCGGCACGCCGGCGAAGAGCTCGAGCTGAGCACCGAATCCGCGACGACAGTCGAGATCTGCCCCCGCAAGCCACTGCTGCCGGCGCCCCAACAGCCGCCCGGCCGCGAGCCCATGCACCGGCGGGCGCTTTCGCGGCGTCACTGAGGGTCGGCGGGCTCGAGAATCCGTTGCACCTCGGCGCCGACCGCGTGGCGTAGTTCGGCATCCGTCAGGTCTTCGATCCCGGTGGCCGAGCGCAGGATTGGGGCGAACAACCGCCAACCGAATTGCAGCGCAAGGGCATTGGCGACCGCGAGCCGGGCCGTGACCTCGTCATCGTACTGCGGCCGCACTCCGTCGAGCAGCGTCGCGATGTTGGGAAAGCGTTTCTGTAGCTGGCCCGCCGGATAGCCGTCCAGGACGGTGCGGGCCATCACCCGCATCTGCCGGTCCAGGGAACTCTCCAGCACGCCCGCGGGCGCATCGGTTTCCAGCAGGGTGCTCAGGTTGGCGCCCAGATGATCGAGCACGGCACCGACCAGTCGCTCCTTGGTGCCGAAATGCCGAAACACCAATCCGTGGTTGACGTTGGATCGCGCGGCGATGTCGCGGATGGACGTCGCGGCCGGACCGCGCTCGGCGAACAGATCGGTGGCGGCCTCCAGGATCGCCGCGGCAACTTCCGCGCGCCCGGTGGGCGCTTTTCCGCGACCCGTTGCGGAAGTTGTAGTCATCTGACTACACTACCAAATGTAGTCAGCTGACTACACCCCTTTTGATTTCAAGGATGACGAAAATGACAGGTCAGTTAACCGTCACCAAGCTGGGCAGCCGCATCGGCGCCCGGGTGGACGGGGTTCGCCTGGGCGGCGATCTCGACCAGGAAGTGGTCGAGGAGATCCGCCGGGCGCTGTTGGCCCACAAGGTGATCTTCTTCCGTCACCAGCACCACCTCGACGACTCCCGGCAGCTCGCGTTCGCCGAGTTGCTGGGCACGCCCGTGGGCCACCCGGCCGCCGGCGCCCTGGCCGCCCGGGACGTCCCGGTGATCACCCCGATCGACTCCGAGTACGGCAAGGCGAACCGCTGGCACACCGACGTGACGTTCGCCGCCAACTATCCCGCGGCGTCGATCCTGCGCGCGGTCAAGCTGCCGAGCTATGGCGGTGCGACGCTGTGGGCGTCGACCGCGGCGGCTTATCAGCACCTGCCCGAGCCGCTGAAAACTCTGGCGGAAAATCTGTGGGCGCTGCACACCAACCGCTACGACTACGTGACCGCGGAAGCGGCCGTGTCGATGAGCGACGCACAGCGGGCGCTTCGGCAGGCGTTCGAAAAGCCGGACTTTCGCACCGAGCATCCCGTGGTGCGGGTGCATCCGGAGACCGGTGAACGCACCCTGCTGGCCGGTGATTTCGTGCGCGGCTTCGTCGGCCTGGACAGTCACGAATCCAGTGTCCTGCTGGAACTGCTGCAGCGACGGATCACCTTGCCGGAGAACACGATTCGCTGGAACTGGGCGCACGGCGACGTCGCCATGTGGGACAACCGCGCGACCCAGCACCGTGCCATCGACGACTACGACGACCAGCCCCGGCTGATGCACCGCGTCACCCTGATGGGCGACGTTCCGGTCAACGTGCGCGGTGAGCGCAGCCGGGTTGTCAGCGGCGCCCCGCTGGACGTGCTCGCAAGCTGATGGTGACGACCCGCAGCGCCCGGCTGCGCCGCGCTCGCGATCATCACGAAGCTAACTGGCGTCGGCGGTGGAGCTTATGTGATTGCTCGGCAACCAGCGCAGCGCGCCGGGCGCCTCGGCAGGGACGACGGGCGCCTGGGGCGGGATGGGCTCCAGCCGTCGATACGGCTCGCCCTGCGCGGGGCGCTCGTCGTTCTCGCCGACGTTCGGCCACAACGACGCGGCCCGCTCGGCCTGGGCGGTAATTGACAACGAGGGGTTGACGCCCAGGTTCGCCGAGATCGCCGCGCCGTCCACCACGAACAGCGTCGGGTAGCCGTAAACCCGGTGATACGGGTCGATGACCCCGTGCTCGGCGTTGTCGCCGATCACGGCGCCGCCCAGGAAATGCGCGGTCAGCGGGATGTTGAACAGCTCTCCCCAGGTGCCGCCGGCCACGGCGTCGATTTTGTCGGCGATGCGGCGGGTGACCTGGTTGCCGACCGGAATCCAGGTCGGGTTCGGCTCGCCGTGTCCCTGCTTGCTGGTGTACCAGCGGATGCCCAGCTTCCCGCGCTTGGTGTAGGTGGTGATCGAGTTGTCCAGGTGCTGCATGACCAGGGCGATCAGCGTGCGCTCGCTCCATTGACTGACGTTGAGCAACCGCATCATGCGGCGCGGATCGTCGCGGGCCTGATCCCACAGCTGCTTCCAGCGCGGCACGTCGCTACCCTCGGGGCCGGTCCCGTCGGTCATCAGCGTCTGCAGCAGCCCCATCGCGTTGGAGCCCTTGCCGTAGCGGACCGGTTCGATGTGGGTGTCCGACGTCGGGTGGATCGACGACGTGATCGCCACCCCGTGCGTCAGGTCGAGGTCCGGGTCGACCTCGAGCTTCCCGGCGCCGACGATGGATTCGGAATTGGTGCGGGTGAGCATGCCCAGCCGATTCGAGAGCCGGGGCAGCAGACCCTGATCGCGCATGTTGAACAGCAGATGCTGGGTGCCCCAGGTTCCGGCGGCCAGGACCACATGCTTGGCCGTGTAGGTGCGCCGGTCGCGGCGCAGCCAACTTCCGGTGCGGACGGTGCGGACCTCCCACAGCCCGTCGGGACGCTGCTGGAAGCGCTTCACTGTTGTCATCGGAATCACCTGCGCCCCAGCCGATTCCGCGAGAGCGAGGTAGTTCTTCAGCAGGGTGTTCTTGGCGCCGTAGCGGCAGCCGGTCATGCAGCAACCACATTCCAGGCACCCGGTGCGCTCCGGCCCCGCGCCACCGAAATACGGGTCCGGCACCGTCTTGCCCGGGGCCTTGGTGCCGTCGGGGCCGAAGAACACGCCGACCGGCGTCGGCACGAACGTGTCGCCACAGCCCATCTCGTCCGCGACCTGTTTGACGATCCGGTCGGCGTCGGTGAAGGTCGGGTTCTCCACCACGCCGAGCATCCGCTTGGCCTGCTCGTAGTGCGGCATCAGCTCGTCGCGCCAGTCGGTGATGTGCTTCCACTGCGGGTCGTTGAAGAACGGTTCCGGCGGCACATACAGGGTGTTGGCGTAGTTCAGCGAGCCGCCACCTACCCCGGCCCCGGCCAGGATCAACACGTTCTTCAGCGGATGGATGCGCTGAATTCCGTAGCACCCCAGCTTCGGGGCCCACAAGAACTTGCGCAGATCCCAGGACGTCTCGGCGAAGTCCTTGTCCTCGAATCGGCGGCCGGCCTCGAGTACGCCAACGCGGTAGCCCTTCTCCGTCAGCCGCAATGCGCTGACGCTGCCCCCGAAACCCGAACCGATGATCAATACGTCGTAATCCGGCTTCATCGCACCAGTATGGCCTTACCCGCGGGTAACAAGCCAGCGCCCGCAGTCAGCTACCGACGGTCAGGCCAACCTTCTGGAACTCCTTGAGGTCGCAATAGCCGGCCTTGGCCATCGACCGGCGCAGCCCACCGACCAGGTTGAGGCTGCCGAACGGGTCGTCGGAGGGGCCGTTGAGCACCTGCCGCAGCGACGGGCGCTCGCCGACCGCGATCTGCAGCAGCGCCCCGCGCGGCAGCGACGGGTGCGCCGCGGCGGCCGGCCAGAACCACCCCTCGCCCAGCGCCTCGGCCGACTCGGCGAGTGGCGTGCCGAGCACCACCGCGTCGGCCCCGCAGGCGATCGCCTTCGCCAGCTCGCCCGAGGTGTGGATGTCGCCGTCGGCCAGCACGTGCACGTAGCGGCCGCCGGTCTCGTCGAGGTACTCGCGCCGCGCGGCGGCGGCGTCGGCGATCGCGGTGGCCATCGGCACGCTGATGCCCAGCACCTCGTCGCTGCTGGTCACTCCCCTGGTGGCGCCGTAGCCGACGATGACGCCCGCGGCGCCGGTGCGCATCAGGTGCAGCGCGGTGCGGTGGTCTTGCACCCCGCCGGCGACCACCGGGACGTCGAGCTCGGAGATGAAGGTCTTGAGGTTCAGCGGTTCGCCGTCGCTGGCCACCCTCTCGGCCGAGACGATGGTGCCCTGGATGACCAGCAGGTCGATGCCGGCCTGCACCAGCACCGGCGTGAGTGCCTGCGCATTCTGCGGGCTGACACGCACCGCGGTGGTGACCCCCGCCTCCCTGATCCGGGCGACCGCGGCGCCCAGCAGGTCCGGGTTGATTGGCGCGGAGTGGAATTCCTGCAGCAGCCGGATCGCCGCCGAGGGTTCGGGCTCCTTGCTGGCGGCCTCGACCAGCTGCGCGATCTTGGCCTCGACGTCGGCGTGCCGTCCGATCAGTCCCTCGCCGTTGAGCACGCCCAGGCCGCCGAGTTTGCCGAGCTCGATCGCGAACTCCGGCGACACCAGCGCGTCGGTCGGATGGGCCAACACCGGGATCTCGAACCGGTAGGCGTCCAGCTGCCAGGCCGTCGACACGTCCTGCGACGAGCGGGTGCGCCGGGACGCCACGATGCTGATTTCGCTCAGTTCATAACTGCGACGGGCGGCGCGGCCCATCCCGATCTCGACCATGTGGGCCTCAGCGTGCGTAGTAGTTGGGGGCTTCGACGGTCATGGCGACGTCGTGCGGGTGGCTTTCCCGCAAGCCCGCCGCCGTGATCCGGACGAACTGCGCCTGTTGCAGCGCCTCGATGCTCGCCGAGCCGGTGTAGCCCATCGCCGCGCGCAGCCCGCCGGTCAGCTGGTGGATCACCGAGGACAGCGGGCCGCGGAAGGGCACCCGGCCCTCGATTCCCTCCGGCACCAGCTTGTCTTCGGAGAGCGCATCGTCGGCGAAGTAGCGGTCCTTGGAGTACGACTTTCCGGTGCCCGAGCCGCGGCCGGCCATGGCGCCCAGCGACCCCATCCCCCGATAGCTCTTGAACTGCTTGCCGTTGACGAAGATCAGCTCGCCGGGGGCCTCGGCGGTGCCCGCCAACAGCGAGCCAAGCATGGCCGTCGACGCGCCGGCGGCCAGTGCCTTGGCGATGTCGCCCGAGTACTGCAGGCCGCCGTCGGCGATCACCGGCACGCCCGCCGGGCCGCAGGCCGCGACCGCCTCCAGAATCGCCGTGATTTGTGGTGCGCCGACGCCGGCCACCACCCGGGTGGTGCAGATCGAGCCCGGTCCGACGCCCACCTTCACCGCGTCGGCCCCGGCGGCGACCAGGGCCGCGGCCGCCGAGCGGGTCGCGACGTTGCCGCCGATCACCTCGACCTTCTCGCCCACCTCGGCCTTGAGCTTGCCGACCATGTCGAGCACCAGCCGGTTGTGCGCGTGCGCGGTGTCCACGATCAGTACGTCGACACCCGCGTCGACCAGCATCATCGCGCGCACCCAGGCGTCGCCGCCGACGCCGACGGCGGCGCCGACCAGCAGCCTGCCGTCACTGTCCTTGGTGGCCAGCGGGTGTTGCTCGGTCTTGACGAAATCCTTGACGGTGATCAGACCGGTCAGCCGGCCGTGGCCGTCGACGATCGGCAGCTTCTCGATCTTATGGCGCCGCAACAGGCCCAGGGCCGCGTCGGCGGACACGCCCTCCTGCGCGGTGATCAGCGGGGCCTTCGTCATCACCTCGGCGACCTTCTTGGTCTGGTCGACCTCGAACCGCATGTCGCGGTTGGTGATGATGCCGACGAGCGCTCCAGACTCGTCGACCACCGGCAACCCGGAGATCCGGAACCGCGCGCACATCGCGTCGACCTGGGCCAGGGTGTTGTCGGGGCGGCAGGTGACGGGATCGGTGACCATGCCGGCCTCCGACCGTTTGACCATCTCGACCTGGCCGGCCTGTTCGGCGACCGGCAGGTTGCGGTGCAGAACACCCATGCCGCCGGCCCGGGCCATCGCGATCGCCATCCGCGACTCGGTGACGGTGTCCATCGCCGAACTCACCAGCGGCACCTTGAGCCTGATCTTCTTGGTGAGCTGGCTGGAAGTGTCCGCGGTCGCGGGGACCACGTCGGAGGCCGCGGGCAGCAAGAGCACGTCGTCGAACGTCAGCCCGAGCATGGCGATCTTGTGCGGGTTGTCGCCTCCGGTGGGCACCGGGTCATCGACCAGGCCACCTACCCGCACATAAGCACTGCCGACGAGGTCGGAACTGTCTTCCAGGTGGGACGTGCCACGGGTCATCTCCTGCGCCCTCCAAACGATGCGGAGTGAGAGGCCCATCCTATCGGCTCGCCTCCCGCGGTAGTCGGCTTGCTCGGGCGCGCCGCCCGCACCAAACGAGGAGAATGGCGCGTGGGCTCCCTGCTGGCGTTATCCCCGGCGGGCTGCGTAGGCTAGGGGCGTGCGCGACCACCTCCCACCGGGTTTGCCGCCCGACCCCTTCGCCGACGACCCTTGTGATCCGTCGGCTGCGCTGGAAGCCGTCGAGCCGGGCCAGCCCCTGGATCAACAGGAGCGGATGGCCGTCGAGGCCGACCTCGCCGATCTGGCCGTGTACGAGGCACTGCTGGCGCACAAGGGCATTCGCGGACTCGTGGTCTGCTGCGACGAATGTCAGCAAGATCACTACCACGACTGGGACATGCTGCGCGCGAACCTGCTGCAGCTGCTGATCGACGGGACCGTGCGTCCGCACGAGCCCGCCTACGATCCCGAGCCGGATGCCTACGTCACGTGGGATTACTGCCGGGGCTACGCGGACGCGTCGCTCAACGAGGCCACGTCCGACGCCGACGGTTTCCACCGCCGGCACTGATCACTCACTGATTCGGGCTTAGCGGCGCCACCGGGGGTGGCGTCTGCCCGTGATGGTGATGCTTGCTTGGACTCGGCGGCACGCTCGGCGGGCTGAGCGGCGCGGGCGTAGCCACCTTCGTCGGTGCGACCGAGGCGGCGGGCGGCGCCGCCGGAATCGCGGTGGCCGGCCCGGGTGGCGCCGCGGGAGGCGAGGCGACCGGCAGCGTGGCGTTCGGGTCGCGCGCATCGACCTTGGCGTTCAACAGCTTCAGCTGGTTCGTCAGGTCTTGTCTGCTGGCCGGGTCGTCGATCGACTGCACCAGGCTGCTCACCTCGGTCAGCTGATTCTTGGCCTGCTCCCACTGCCCCCGGTCGATCGATTCCTGGACCTTCGCCAGGTCGGCCTTGGCGGCGAGCATCTCTTGACTTCCGTGCACCTGGGGTTCGTCGAAGAACATCGCGTGCAACCCGTACAGGGTGCCGCCGGGGCGGGCCTCGACCACCATGGCGCCGAACCCACTGAGCACTATCAGCGCTGCGGCGATCGACCCGATGACGGCCAGGCCACGATGGCCCCGCGGGCGCTCGGCCAGTCCGGTCCGCAACGCGTTCACCGCCTCTTCGGGCGTCACCAGCGCGCTGGCCGGCGGCCACCTCAGGTTGTCGCGCCAGTCCTCCAGCAAGGAGGTCAGCACCTCGACGTCGGGGTCCTCGACATCCACCGGCCGGCGCTGCGCGAGCGCATCGAGCAGCAGGTCGGTGCGGGCGAATTCATCCAGGGATTCAGGCACAGTCACCTGCCGCGATCATCTCGGACTTCAACCGCGACAGAGCGCGGTGCTGGGCAACTCGGACCGCCCCGGTGGTACTGCCGACCGCGGCGGCGGTCTCCTCTGCGGACAACCCGACGACGACACGCAGGATCAGGATCTCGCGCTGCTTGGCGGGCAGGATCTCGAGCATTTCGCTCATCCGGCTCGCCGAATCGGCTTCGATCGCAAGCTGTTCGGGTCCCGCGTCGTTCGACCACCGCTCGGGAATCGTGTCGGTGGGATAGGCCAGATCGCGTCCGGCGGCCCGGTGCGCATCGGCGACCTTATGGGCCGCGATGCCATAGAGGAAGGCCAGGAAGGGGCGTCCGCGATCGCGATAACGCGGCAGTGCCGTGATAGTCGCCAAGCACACCTCCTGTGCCACGTCATCCGCTGACAGCCCACCCCGATCGACCGTGCCGACACGCGCTCGGCAATATCGGACGACGATCGGACGGATGGTCTCCAGCACCTCCCTCAATGCGTTGTGGTCTCCGGTGACGGCCTGGGCGACCACGGCGTCGAGACGTTCCCCTGCTGGAATTGTCATCGACGGTGATCTCTCCAACGTTACGAAGCGGACACATCGCGGCCCAACCGGGCTAACTTACGAAATGACGATAACGGGCGGGGAGCCGTTTCAAGCGGAACGCCACGTCCCTCCGGCGCGCCGCACCTGGCCTGCGCAGACATCGCGGATTTCGTGCAGCTGATGTGTTGAAAACGTGACACTTTCGATATCGATCAGCAAGCAAGCCAGCGCCCAACGAAGCGGCAGCAGCCCCAACCGCTCGGTGGTCTGCAGCGCGGCGTCGGCGACCGTGCGGGCGCGCTCGAGATCGCCCGCGCAGCACAGCGCGGCGGCGAGCACCACATCGCTTTTCACCCGGTGCCGCGGCGACGCGACGGCCATGCCCGCCGCGAGCTTCACCCCCTCGCCGGCAAGGCGGACGGCGGCGTCGCCGTCGCCGCGTGCCATCGCGAGCTCGGCGGCCACCCATCGTCGACGCACCGGCAGCCGGTCGGGCACCGCAGAGTCGGTCGATGCCAGCAGCGGCTCGGCGCGCGCCAGCAGCGTCTCGGCGGCCGCGAAGCGCCCGACGCCCAATGCGTCTGCGGCCAGCCCGATGAGGGCGTCGGCGCACGCCTCGGGATCTCCGGCGGCCAGCGCGAGGGCGCGGCCGTCCCAGCCGCGGGCCAGGGCGTGCCAACCGAGTTGGCGCAAAAACGACCCCTGCGTGCTCATGCCCAACGACGCCAGCCGCCCGGCCGGTCCGCTGCGCCGCAGCGCCGCGAGGTCGCGGAATGCAGCGCCGTACCGTCCCTGCCCCCCGGCCGCGACGGCGCGCAGCCACAGCTGAGCCGGGGTCGTCGCCGAGGGCAGCGGCCAGCTATCGGGCCGGTCGCCGAAGGCGGCGTCGGCCAACTGCCGCCCAATCAAGGAAGTGTGACGAGTTTCAATCACAATGATGTAGTAAACAGTTTGTGGTCTTCATGTTACCGATCCGTTAATCACTATAGCCCATGGATAAATTTGTCTTATCCCTCGTCCGCGGGCTGAGCTGGGAAATCGCGTTTCCGCCAACTGCCTGGTAGCACGGCCCCCGTTTCGCATTTTCAATGGAGATGAACGCAAAGTAAATTCTGCTCCAACGGGCACATACTTTGTCCGGCTAACTGGCTATTGACGGAAATTCACCGCGGCCCCTAACGTCTACGGATGACGGGAAGTCATCGGTGACCCCACTCCACTTAATTTAAGTTGCATCAATCGCTTTCACGAGCCTGACCTCGAGCGGACGGTGCAGAGAGGGAACGAACCAATGCCACAGCCGGAACAGCTACCTGGACCCAACGCCGACATCTGGAATTGGCAACTGCAGGGCGTGTGCCGCGGCGTTGACTCATCGATGTTCTTCCACCCCGACGGAGAGCGTGGCCGGGCCCGCATGCAACGCGAGCAGCGCGCCAAGGAAATGTGTCGGCAGTGCCCGGTGATCCAGGCGTGCCGCTCGCACGCCCTCGAAGTCGGTGAGCCCTACGGGGTTTGGGGTGGCCTGTCGGAGTCCGAACGCGACATGTTGCTGAAGGGCGACATCGGGCGCGGGCGCGCCATCCCCCGCAGCGCCTGAGGACGCTCGCATCCCGCAGGGCATCGCCAGCCGGTTGCGCCGTTTCGGGGCAGGCCAATGCGGGTAGGCACCGCAAATGAACAAGGCCGCATGTTTTGCGGTCGCGGCGCTCACCGCGACCGTCGCACCGTTAGCCGCATGCGCGAATCAGCAAGGCAGTCAGCCCAACACCTCACCGCTGACCAGTCCGACTTCCGGCGCGGAGAGGCTGACCACCCAACTGAAGACCGCCGACGGCAGTCCGGTCGCCAACGCCACCTTCGAATTTGCCAACGGCTACGCGACGGTGACCGTGGAAGCCGGCCCCAACCATGTGCTCAGCCCCGGCTTCCACGGCCTGCAAATCCACGCGGTGGGCAAGTGCGAGGCCAATTCGGCTGCGCCCAACGGGAGCTCGACGGGCGACTTCGACTCCGCCGGAAGCGTGTACCAGGCGGCCGATCACACGGGTTATCCCGCCAGCGGCGACCTGACCGCGTTGCAGGTGCGATCCGACGGCTCGGCGAAGCTGGTGACCACCAGTAACGCGTTCACCTCCGCCGACCTGAGGAACGGCTCGGGCACCGCGCTGATCATCCACCAGACCGCGGACAATCTGGGCACTACCGCCCCCACGGGTGAATCGGGCAAGCGCCTGGCCTGCGGTGTGATTGCGGCGCCGTCCGCGTCGACAACGACGTCGTCGTCGACCACGAGCGTCACGACGAGCACGACCACCACCGTCGTGCCACCGGCGTCGACGAGCACCAGCACCAGCACCGTCACGGTCACGAGCACCCCGACCACGACGCCCACGCCGACGACGACGGTGACGACTCCGCAGTACTATCCGCCCGGGCGTTGACGCTCAAGCCACCATGAAAGAGGCACCCCCGATCCGCAAGGGAACGGGGGTGTTTCGCAACCGCCTAGTCGGCGTCGGTCTCGACGGCCGCGGTCACTTGGGCGATGCCTCGACGGCGGTGACTTGAATCTCGACGCGCATCTGCGGACCCGCCAAAGCGGCGACACCGATGCATGTCCACAGGGGCGCACGGTCGCCCATGCGTCGACGGAACTGTTCGACCATGGTATCCAAGTGCTCGCGCCCAAT
The DNA here is from genome assembly GCF_059813205.1 of Mycobacterium sp. NGS17. Classification (NCBI taxonomy): domain Bacteria; kingdom Bacillati; phylum Actinomycetota; class Actinomycetes; order Mycobacteriales; family Mycobacteriaceae; genus Mycobacterium; species Mycobacterium sp. NGS17. The sequence continues at coordinate 157,065 of NZ_JCALED010000002.1, forward strand.
CTGGCCGTCTGCGTCCGGCACGTGATACGAGTGCACGTGCACCACGTCGCGCCAGGAGGCTCCGGCCGTCGCCAAAGTCCGTTCGACATTGTCGAAGGCCGCAATGACTTCCTCGCGAACTGACTCGGGGTAGTGCCAGCCCTCGTCCCAACCTCCTTGACCGGCGGTCTCTATCCGGTCGCCGTATCGAACGGCCTGTGAATAGTGGAAGTTCCGCAGCTGATGATCGCCATAGCCAGCAGTGACAGAGAATATCGGCCTATCCATGTGGCCCATCTTCGTCGCGGGCGGCGGCGCAGGCGGCGCTTCACCGGAATCCAAGGGGCGCGACGCGTTACCGCGCGTGCACGTCCGGGGTGCGGACATGCTCGGGACGGAAACCGCGCCCGACCAAGATCGGCGGAATAGCTTGCAGCGGGCCGAAACCCACGATCTTGGGTATGCGGATCGGGGAAAGGTCACCGCTCAAATTCGGCGCGATCGCGTTGTCTTGCATCAGCACCTGGAAGCCCTGAACGATACGGGTGGGCAGTTCGCGCCGCCGCTGTACCTTGGCGAGATCGTTGTCGGTCAGCCGGCCACCGCGAAGCGGGGCGCACAAAATGTTGGCCGCGGCGACCGCATCGGCGACGGCGAGGTTGATGCCGACGCCGCCGGCCGGCGACATGGCGTGCGCGGCATCGCCGATGCACAGCAACCCGGTGCGCCACCACGTCTCGAGCCGGTCGACCCGCACGTCGAGCTCGCTGGTGTAGTCCCACGAGCTCAGGTCGTTGACGTGCTCACGCAGCCGCGGCTGCGCGGTGACGATCCGCTCCTTGAACTCCTCCAGGGATCCATCGCGCGGGCTCGATCCCTTCGGCAGAAGATAGGCGATCTGCCAGTAATCGCCCCGGTAGATCATGGCCATCATCAGGCCTTTACGCAGCACCGCGAACAGTTCCTCCGGGTCGCCGGGGCGCCATTTCAGCCGGAACCACAGCACGTCCATCGGGGAGTGCGCCGCGGCTGTCTGCAACCCCGCCACCGCGCGCACCGCGGACTTGCGCCCGTCCGCGGCGATGACGAGCTCGGCCCGCACCTCCAGGTCGGGCGTGCGCACCCCGGCCACCCGGCCGCCGTCGAATACCAGGTCGGTGACCTCTGCGTTGCGGACCAAGGTGAATTCCGGGTAGGCACCGGCCTTTTCGGCGATGAAGTCGAGGAAGTCCCACTGCGGCATCATGGCGATATAGGGCTGCCTGAATCCCAGCCGCTTGAGCACTTTGAAGTTGCCGAAGGTGCGAATCGAGCCATCGGTGTCGAAGGCGACGCGGTCGATCTTGGTGTGTGGTAGCCGAAGGAACTCGTCGATGAAGCCCAGCTCGTCCATGATTCGCAGGGTGGTCGGGTGCACGGTGTCGCCGCGGAAGTCGCGCAGGAAATCGTTGTGCTTCTCCAGAACGACGACCCGGATTCCGGCCCGCGCCAGCAGCAGGGCGTGAACCATGCCGGCGGGACCGCCGCCGGCAACGCACACCTGGGTCTGCATCACTTGCGTCATGGTCCTCAAATTCCTCGTGGGAGTGTGGAATACAAAAGCAGATTACTCACCCCCATCGGCCGGAGTAACAGCTGAATCGAGTCCGAAGATCGTGACAGCGGCGGACTTGCCTTTCAGTCCATGTGCCCCCCCGGTCGACGAGTCCGGGCGGTCGACAAGCCAGCGCATCGACTGACCGCCGGGTGAGCAGGATCGCGTCCCCGGTGGTCTTGTGAGCTGCTCGACGCGGGCGGCGACGTTGACCGTGTCACCGATCAGGGTGAACGCCAATCCGTCGCCCCGGCGATGAACCGACGACGACCTACAACATGGCGGTCCAGGCAGCAGTGCCCACCACCGCTCGGGAAATGGTGCGACGAGCCCACCTATAGGTGGAGTCCAACGCCCGGGCCGCGTTGAGTAGTCGACTACCCAGCCGAACAGCAGGCTTCCGGCGGATACTCAGTTCACACCCGGAGGAAGATCGTCATGTCGAACCAATTCGATGGCAAGGTCGCGTTCATCACCGGAGCCGCGCGTGGACAAGGACGGTCGCATGCGATTCGGTTCGCAGAGGAGGGCGCGGACATCATCGCGTTCGACCTCTGCGGTCAGATCGACAGCGTCGCCTACCCGATGACGACCCGCGAGGATCTCGACGAGACGATCAACCTGGTCGAAAAGACCGGTCGCCGAATCGTCGCGGAGCAAGGCGACGTCCGGGACTTCCGGAGCCTGAGGTCCGCTGTCGCCAACGGCGTGGCCGAGTTGGGCAGAGTCGACTTCATACTCGCCAACGCCGGGATCCTCCCGGCGGTCGGCGAACAGCGCTACGACATTGCCGCCTACGTCGATTCGGTGAACGTGTTGCTCAACGGCGTGTACTACACGATCGAGGCCGCCCTGCCCGCGATGCTCGACCACGGCGAGGGCGGGGCCATTGTGATTACGAGCTCGACTGCTGGGTTGAACAGCCTTTGCCCGACGTTCAGCGGCCGGAGCCACGGCTTGGCCGGCTACCAGGCCGCCAAACATGGCGTGGTCGGCCTGATGAGATATTATGCAACCTCATTGGCGGAGAAGAACATTCGGGTCAACACGGTACATCCGACCGGAGTCGCAACACCGATGATCGTCAACGAACCCTTTGCCCAATTGATGGCAGAGCACCCCGAAGGTGCTTCCGCGTTGCAGGCGCCGTTGCCCGTCGAGCTCATCGAAGCCGCGGATGTGAGCGAGGCGATGGTTTACCTCTGTGGACGCTCGGGCCGCTACATCACCGGAGTCACGCTGCCGGTCGACGGCGGAATCTCGGTCAAGTAATTCAGTCCGGGTAACGGAGCGCCGACTCGAGTCCGAAGATCTGGACAGCGGCGGACTTGCCTTTCAGTTCATGCAATCCCTTGTCAACGAGCCCGGGCGGTCGAGAAAGCAAAGCATCGACGGTCTGCTGCGTGAGCAGGATCGTGTCACCGGTGGTCTTGGTGAGCTGCTCCACGCGGGCCGCGACGTTGACGGTGTCACCGATCAAGGTGAACTCCAGCTTGCTTCCGCCGCCGATGGTTCCGGCAATCACCTTGCCGGTGTTGATGCCGATGCCGATGCGAAGCGCACCCTCAAAACGCTCGGCCACGAGGCGCTGAATCAGCGCTGCGGCGGCCACCGCCGCTCCGGCATGGTCGGCGAGATCGTTCGGGGCGCCGAAGACGGCCAGCGCACCGTCGCCGAGAAACTTGTTCACGTGCCCACCGGCGTCGACGACAGCGGGCACCACGATCTCGAACAACGCATTAAGCCGCGCGACCGTGTCCTCGGCGGTATTCGCCTCAGCGAACGGGGTGAAGTCGCGGATGTCGACGAACATCACCGTCACCTCCCGCCGCTCCCCGGTGAACACGTCGTCGCCCTGCTGCAGCAGCCGCGCTGCCAACGCCGGATCGACATACGTCCCGAACGCGCTCTGAAGCCGTTGCCGCTCAGCCAAACCCGCCTGCATCCGATTGAACGACGCGGCAAGGGCGCCCAAATCGTCATCCTGTACCACCGGCAAACGCCGACCGTAATCGCCGGCCGCCACCCGTTCCGTCCCTTCGGCGAGGTCGCGAATCGGCCGCAGCGATGGCGCGAGCGCGGCACCGACGGTCATCGGCATCCCGAAGCCGATCACCAACGCGCACCCGATGATCGCAAAGAGCACCGGTTGCTCACGCGCCCAACCGAATGCAGCCAGCAGCATGGTGCCGTCGACGGCGAACAGGAACGAACTCGCCAGTAGGGCCACGCTTGACCAGAAGGCGAAAGTCGGACGAGAGCGCGGCAGGTTGTCACCAACCGCCGTGTCACCGGCGATCGCCATTCTGACCGGCCGAGCCGCTGCTTCGGCCGTGCCGTGCACTCCACTCATCACAACGGCCGTCCCCATCAAAGCGCCCAGGACCCCGTATTGGACGCTTTGCGACCTCGTCGCCCCGGCAATGGTGGCGACAACGACGGATAACAGCCCGGTCCACATAGCGTTGAACGCCACAGCCCGAACGACCGTCCCCCGGGCCCAGGCGTAGGTGGCGTCCAATGCGGTCGCCCGATCGACATCGCGTCCCGTCGCCCACCGCTCCACGAGGCGCCCGCTCCCCACGCCGGGAAGCACGGCCACATACCACGACACGGGTGCGGCGATGAGGGCGAGAACAGCCGCTTCGACGTACCGACCGGATCCCTGCACGGCAACAATCAACAACAGCCAGAACAGGTAGGTCCATAGCATCAAAGGGACCCCGACGGCGTAGACCGCCCACGAGTATCCCGCCTTGCAACGATCCCACGCCCACTGCCAGATGCGGTCCATGCGGCGACCGTAGACGCTGAACCGCGGCCCGTGGGCGGAGTCAGCGAACAAACAAGCGCCCCCGGCCTTTTGAGCCGGGAGCGCTTGTCTTTTCACTCAGTGGTGGTGATGGTGACCGTGGCCGTGGTCGGCCTCCTCGGCCGGCTTGTCGACGATCACCGTTTCGGTGGTGAGGACCATCCGGGCCACCGACGCCGCGTTGAGCACCGCCGAGCGGGTGACCTTCACCGGGTCGATGACGCCATCGGCGATCAGGTCGCCGTAGGTCAGCTTGTCCGCGTTCAGCCCGTGCCCGTTGGGCAGCTCGGTCACCTTGTGCACCGCGACCGCGCCGTCGAGCCCGGCGTTGGTGGCAATCCAGTACAGGGGTGCCGCCAACGCCTCGGTGAAGACGTCGACGCCCAGCGCCTGATCGCCGCTCAGCGACTTGCGGAGCTTTTCCAGCGCCTTGCGGGTCTGCAGCAGCGCCGAGCCACCGCCCGCGACAATGCCTTCCTCGACAGCCGCTTTCGCGGCCGCGACGGCATCCTCGACGCTTTCCTTGCGCTCCTTGAGCGCGGTTTCGGTCGCGGCCCCCACCTGGATGACGGCCACGCCGCCGGCCAGCTTGGCCAGCCGCTCCTGCAGCTTCTCGCGGTCCCAGTCGGAGTCGCTCGCCTCGATCTCGGCGCGCAGCTGCTTGATGCGGTTGGCCACCGCATCCTTGGGGCCACCGCCGTCGACGATGACGGTGTCGTCCTTGCTGACCACCACGCGGCGGGCCGAACCCAGCACATCGGTGCCGACCTCGCGCAGCAGCAGGCCCGCGTCGGGGTTGATCACCTGGCCGCCGGTCACCACCGCCAGATCCTCCAGGAACGCCTTGCGGCGGTCGCCGAAGAACGGCGCTTTGACCGCGACGGCCTTGAGAGTCTTGCGGATCGAGTTGACGACCAGCGTCGCCAGCGCCTCGCCCTCGATGTCCTCGGCGATGATCAGCAGCGGCTTGCCCGATTCCGCGACCTTCTCCAGCATCGGCAGCAGGTCCGGCAGCGAGCTGATCTTGTCCTGGTGCAACAGGATCAACGGGTCGTCCAGGACGGCCTGCTGGGCGTCGAAATCGGTGACGAAATACGCCGACAGGAAGCCCTTGTCGAAGCCGACACCCTCGGTGAACTCGAGCTCGGTGCTCAGCGTCGAGGATTCTTCGACGCTGACCACGCCGTCCGCGCCGACCTTGGTCATCGCCTCGCCGACCAGCTCACCCAGCAGCTGGTCGCGCGACGACACGGTCGCCACCTGCGCGATGGCGTCCTTGCCGGAGACCGGGGTGGCCGACGCCAGCAGCGCCTCGGACACCGCGTCCGCGGCCTTGCTGATTCCCACGCCCAGTTCGATGGGGTTGGCGCCGGCCGCAACCAGCCGCAAGCCGCCCTTGACCAGCGCCTGGGCCAGCACGGTCGCGGTCGTGGTGCCGTCGCCGGCGACGTCGTTCGTCTTGGTGGCCACCGACTTCACCAGCTGGGCGCCCAGGTTCTCGAACGGGTCGTCCAGATCGATCTCACGCGCGACGGTCACACCGTCGTTGGTGACGGCCGGACCGCCGAATGCCTTGGCCAGCACCACATGCCGGCCCCGCGGTCCGAGGGTCACCCGCACCGCGTCGGCGAGCGTGTTCACGCCCGCCTCGATCGCGCGACGCGCTGTCTCGTCGTACTCAATGATCTTGCTCATCAGGCTCCTTGTTTGAATGGTGGCGACCCGCTTCGCCCGGCTTCGCCGCGCTTGCGATCGCCACTAGCCCCAAACGCATGCCGCCCCGGAAATCACCCGCGCAGGACGCGGGGATCGCCGGGGCGGAACACGGTTCTTACTTGGAGACGACAGCCAGCACGTCGCGTGCCGACAGGATCAGGTACTCCTCGCCGCCGTACTTGATCTCGGTGCCGCCGTACTTGCTGTAGATGACGGTGTCGCCTTCCGAGACGTCCAGCGGGATGCGCTTTGCGCCGTCGTCGTCCCACCGGCCGGGGCCGACTGCGACGACGGTGCCTTCCTGCGGCTTCTCCTTGGCGGTGTCAGGAATGACCAGACCAGACGCGGTCGTGGTCTCGGCCTCGTTGGCCTGCACGAGAATCTTGTCCTCGAGTGGCTTGATATTCACCTTCGCCACGATTGGAGCCCTCCACTGTTTGGGTCGGGTCCGGGAGTCCCCGGACCGGAGTTGACGACCGGTGCGGGTTGAACCCGCCCCTGCCGAATTATCAGGTGTTCGGCATTCGTCCGTGCCCGAGCGCCGTCGTCGCGGGTGCCGACACAGGGTTTGGCCGATTGCCACCTAGCACTCTATACACGAGAGTGCTAGCACTCAAGGGCGCCCTGCTGCTTCCCGTGAGAGTCGCGGCGAGTCACCTTGCGCACGTGGACCAAAGTGAATAATCAATTCGTGGACTCGCGCATCCGGCGTGCCAACGGCGCCGCCATCGCAATAGCGAACATCATCGCGTTCTCGTCTATCTGTACCGGGCTGACCGGGGCGGCGCACGCCGACCCAAACGGCCAGATGTACGGCAATCCGCAAGCCGCCGCGCCCTACTGGCGCTATCAGATCGGCGAGGACTGCGGCCTGATGGCCGTCGCCGACGTGGTCGGGCAGGTCACCGGTAAAGAACCCAGCCAGGTCGGCATCGAGCTACGCGGGGTGTTCACCAGAAGCGAAGCCCACCACGGCGGCGTCTACTTCTTCGACGGCACCTCTCCGCAAGACATGGTGCTGCTGCTGAGCAAGTACGGTGTCCAATCCCAGCTGACGACGGGCAACACCTTGCAAGGAATGGAGCAGGACCTGGCCGCCGGCCGCAAGTTGATCGCGGCGATCAACGCCGAAACCATCTGGAACTACCCGCAGGGAAAGGGACAGCGGACCAACGCCGACCACGCCGTCGTCGTCACCGGCGTCGACACCCGCAACAACGTCGTTCACCTCAACGACAGCGGCACACCCAACGGCCGCGACGAGCTGATTCCCCTGGCCACCTTCACCCGAGCCTGGGCGACGAGCAACAACCTGCTCATCGTCGCCTAGGCCACCTGCGGTTTTACCACCGGCAGACCGGGATCGCTGGGCACGTCCAGCGGTGACTGCGGCGCCCCGGCGGCGACCAGGTGCGCGGCGAAGGACGCGATCATCGCGCCGTTGTCGGTGCACAACCTGGGCCTGGGGATCCGCAAGGTCAGCCCGACCGCCGCGCTGCGCTGCTCAGCCAGCTCGCGCAATCGCGAATTCGCGGCCACCCCACCGGCGATCAGCAGGGTCTTGACGCCGAGATCCGTGGCCGCGCGCACCGCCTTTTTGGTCAGCACGTCCGCGACGGCCTCCTGGAACCCGGCGGCGATGTCGGCGTTCACCGCGTCCGGGTGGCTTTCCAGGTAGCGCGCCACGGCCGTCTTGAGCCCGGAGAAGCTGAACGCGTACGGGTCGTCGCGGGGCCCGGTCATGCCGCGCGGGAAGGCGATGGCGTCGCGATCACCGGTGTGCGCCAGCTCGTCGAGGACCCTGCCGCCCGGATAGCCCAGCCCGAGCAGCCGCGCCACCTTGTCGTAGGCCTCGCCGGCGGCGTCATCGACGGTGCTGCCCAGCTCGATGATCGGGTCGCCGAGCGAACGCACATGCAACAGATGGGTGTGGCCGCCGGAGACCAGCAGCGCCACACACTCGGGCAGCGGCCCGTGCTCGTAAACGTCGGCCGCCAGATGGCCGCCCAGGTGATTCACCGCGTAGAACGGCACGCCCCACGCAGCCGAATACGCTTTGGCCGCAGCGACTCCCACCAGTAGGGCGCCGGCCAGTCCGGGCCCGATGGTGGCCGCAACGACGTCCGGCTTGTCCAGGCCGGCGGTCGACAGCGCGCGGCGCATCGCGGGCCCCAGCGCCTCCAGGTGCGCGCGTGAGGCGATCTCGGGGACCACGCCGCCGAAGCGGACGTGTTCGTCGACGCTGGAAGCCACCTCGTCGGCCAGTAGCGTCACCGTGCCGTCGTCGTCCAGCCGCGCGATGCCGACTCCCGTTTCGTCGCACGAGGTTTCGATTGCGAGGATAGTTGTCATGTGGCCTCCCTGCGCATCGTGTACGCGTCGGCGCCGCTGACCCGGTAGTAGCGGCGGCGCAGGCCGATCTGCTCGAACCCGACGCTGGTGTAGAGCCCGATGGCCGCCTCGTTGTCGGTGCGCACTTCCAGGTAAACGGCGCCGCCGTCGGCGAAGGTCAGCAGCTCCTCGAGCAGCCGGCGACCAATCCCCCGGCCTTGGTATGCGGGATCCACACCGATGGTGTGCACCTCGTACTCATACGGAGGGGTACGGCCCAGCCGCGAGATGCCGGCATAACCGATCAGCGTCTCACCGATCCGTGCGGCCACGTAATGGTTGTGGGCACTGGCCAATTCGCGGTGGAAAGCCGCCGCGGGCCAGGGGTCGTCGCCGTCGAAGAGCTGGGCCTCCAGCTCCGCGCAGCGCCGCGCGTCGGCTCGGGTCAGGCCGCCGAAGGTCACGGCTTCGCTGTGGGCGGTCATCGGCCCGTCGCCAGCGGTCTGGCGTCGGGCCGACGCAGATACAGGGCCACCAGCGGCTCCGGGTCGACGGACCAATCGGCCACCGCCGCAACCAGTCCGGCCGGTGTCGGGCAGCTCGGCTCGCACACCGGCAAAGCGAACAGGCCGGCGTGTTCGGGTGAGCCGGCGACGGCCGCAGCGGTACCCGGGTCGACGTCGGCCGCCGCATCGACCGCGGGTCCGTGGGTTCGTACACCGTCGCGATAGCGGGCCCAGTACACCTCGCGCCGCCGGGCGTCGGTGACCACCAGCGTGTCCCCGGCGGTACGCACGCCGATGGCGTCCAGGCTGCACACACCGTGCACCGGAATGTTCAGCGCGTGCCCGTAGGCGGCGGCGGTGGCCATCCCGGCCCGCAGACCGGTGAAAGGCCCCGGCCCACAACCCACCACGACGGCATCCAGGTCCGCCATCGTCAGTCCCGCATCGTCCAGGGCCGCAACGACATTCGGGGTGAGCCGTTCCGCGTGGGCCCGGGGGTCGACGGTGACGCGCTCGGCGAGCACGCACAGGTCCTCACGGCGCACGAGGCCGGCCGTCACGGCCGGCGTGGCGGTGTCGAGGGCGAGGACGATGCTCATGATCCACCGTCATCGTCGGCGTTGTCGGCCCACCGCCAGGTCGCGATCCGCACATCGGATCGGGTGACGCGCTCGAGCCGGATGTCGAGGTGGCGTTCGGCCAGCCGCTCGACCAGGCCCTCACCCCATTCCACGACGACGACGGCGTCGTCGAGATCGCTGTCCAGGTCCAGTGAATCGAGTTCGCCGAGCAGGCCGGCGCCCTCAGGGCCGGTGTGGTCGAGCAACCGGTACATGTCGACGTGGATCATGGTCGGGGTGCCGCGGCGCCGCGGCGGATGCACCCGCGCCAGCACGTAGGACGGCGAGGTGACCGGCCCGTCGACATCCAGTGCCGCGGCAATCCCCTTGGCCAGCACGGTCTTTCCCGCACCGAGCGGACCGGAGAGCACCACCACGTCGCCCGCCCGCAGCTGTTGCCCGAGTCGTGAGCCCAGCGCCATGGTGTCCTCGACGCGCTCCAGGGTTGCGGCGCCCTCGCGGTCGATTTCAGCCACGGCGCCGCAACCTTTCCCGCATCCGTCGCATCCGCAGCACCGCCTTGCCCGGGGTGGCCCGCCTGACCAATCGGACCAGCCCGCCATTGATGGCTTCGGGCTTGTCCAGCAGCGCCAGATGGCTGGCCCCGGCGACGATGACCAGCTCGGACTGCGGCAGGCTGGCGGCCATTTTTCGTGAATACTCGTCCGGGGTGAGCAGGTCGTGGTCGCCGCATGCGATGAGGGTCGGGATGCGCAGCAGCGTCCACAGCCCGGCGGTCTCGTCATGCTTTTCCAAGGCGTCCAGGAAGCCCACCATGGTGGGGATCGGGGTGCTGTTCATCATGCGCTGGGAGAACGCGTCCAGGCTCCGGCTGACCTGCAGGTCGCTGTAGGAGGCGGCCCGCAGCACCGGGCCGATCAACGACCGGGACACGTTGCGGCCCCGGTGCATCAGCTTCGGTGCGGACCGCGCGGCAACGCGGACCGCTTCCAGCGCAGGGTTTTTGAGTATCTCACCGAGTGGTGACCTCGAAACGCCTTCTGCCGCCGAGGAAATTATCGCGGCGCCCACGATTCGGCGCCCGTACTGCTCGGGGAACTGGCGGGCATGCGACAACACCGTCATGCCGCCCATCGAGTGGCCCACCAGCACGATCATTCCACGCGGCGCCACCACGTTCAGCACGGTTTGCAGGTCCCTGCCGAGTTGGGTCAGCGTGTAGGTCTCGGGATCGGCCTCGCCGGATCTGCCGTGCCCGCGCTGATCGTAGAAGACCATCCGCACGTCGGGACCCAACTGATCGGGCAGCCGCGTGCGCTGAAAGTGAAAGGCGCCCATCTGCAAACAGAATCCGTGGACGAACACCAGGGTCAGCGGTGCGTCGGCCGGACCGGCTTCGCGGACCGCCAGCGGTACCCCGTCGGGAGTGGTCACCACCAGGCTGGTGTCGTCTTCGAGCCGGTTGAAATCCTCATGGGCGTACGGGTCTTCGACGGTGGCACGCTGGGTCATCGACCGGCGGGCCGAGGCTCCTATGATGGTGGCGACGGCCGTCACCCCCGCACCTCCCGCAAGCCAGGCCCTGCCCTTGCGGCGCCTGCGGGGTTTTTCAGGACTCAACGGTTCGCGCCTCGCGGTAGGTTCTGGTGATCCGGCCGCGGGGGCTGGTCACCACTTCGTAGTGGATGGTGCCGAGCAGGTCGGCCCAGTCCTGCGCGGTGGGTTCACCTTTGACGCCCGGCCCGAACAGGATCGCCTCGTCGCCTTCGGCCACGTCGGCGCGTCCCGGCCCGAGGTCGACGACGAACTGGTCCATGCAAATCCGCCCGACGCCCGGCCGCCGCTTGCCGTTGATCAACACCTCCAGCCGACCGCCCAGGGACCGGAAGACGCCGTCGGCGTAGCCGACCGGAATCAGCGCGAGGTTGGTGTCGCGCTGCGCGGTCCAGGTGTGGCCATACGACACGCTCTCCCCCGCGGTGATCGACTTCACCAGGGCCACAGTGCATTTCACCGTCATCGCCGGCACCAGACCCAGGTCACCGCGCTCGGGCACCGGGCTCAGCCCGTATATCGCGATGCCGGGGCGCACCATGTCGAACGCCAGGTCGGGGCGAGACATCGTGGCCGACGAGTTCGACAGGTGCGCCACCTCGAACCGCACACCCTGCTCGCGCGCCTGGGCCAGCATGTCGCTGAATCGTTGGGCCTGAAGGTTGTTCACCGGATTGGCGGGCTGGTCGGCATACACCATGTGGGACATCAGCCCCCGCAGCACGATGGCCTCCTCGGCGACGGCCCTGCGCAGCGCGGTCAGCACCGAGGGGTACTGCCCCGGGGGCACCCCATTGCGGTTCAGCCCGGTGTCGACCTTGACGGTCACGGTCGCGGTCCGGCCGGTGCGGCGCGCCGCGTCCAGCAGCTCGTCGAGTTGGCGCTCCGACGACACGGCGACCTGTATGTCGGCCAGCAGCGCGGGCCCGAAGTCGATGCCGGGCGGGTGCAGCCAGGCCAGCACCGGCGCGGTGATTCCGGCCGCACGCAGCGCCAGGCCCTCGGCGACGGTGGCGACACCCAACTCGGTGGCCCCCGCGGCCAGCGCTGCGCGCGCCGTCTGGGGGGCTCCGTGGCCGTAGCCGTCGGCCTTGACCACGGCCATCACCTGCGCGTCGCCCGCGTGTTCGCACAGCAGCCGCACGTTGTGCTCAATCGCCCCCAGGTCGACCAGGGCCTCAGCGAGGACGCCCGGTGTCAGGGATGTCGTCGTAGCGGACACGGCCGCCATTGTCCCAGACCCCGCAATCGGGCCCGACAACTCGACGTTCGGCGCAGAACCTAGTGCGCGAAGTGCTCGGCGCTGTAGTGCCCACCCGGCTTGAGCTTGTCCAGCGACGCCAGCGCGGTGCGGGCGTCGTCGTGCAGGGCCCGGGCCAGGTCGGCGGAGAGCCCCTCGCGCACCACGATGCGCAACACCGAAATGTCGGTGGCGTTGTCCGGCATGGTGTAGGCCGGCACCTGCCAGCCATAGCCGCGCAGCTCGTGGGAGACGTCGAACTCGGTGTAGCCGAGGCCGCGGGCCAGCCGGAAGGCGACCACCGGGATCGCCGAGCCGTCGGAGATCAGCTCGCAGTGTTCGCCGACGCGCAGCTGCTCACCCAGCCAGCGCGCGGTCGACGACAGCGTCTGCATGACCTGCGTGTAACCCTCGCGGCCCAGCCGCAGGAAGTTGTAGTACTGGCCGACCACCTGATTGCCGGGCCGGGAGAAGTTCAGCGTGAACGTCGGCATGTCGCCACCCAGATAGTTCACGTGGAACACCAGGTCCTCGGGCAAGTACTCCTTGCTGCGCCACACCACGAAGCCGACGCCCGGATAGGTCAGCCCGTACTTATGGCCGCTGACGTTGATCGACACCACCCGGGGCAGCCGGAAGTCCCACTTCAGGTCGGGGTGCAGGAAGGGCACCACGAACCCGCCGCTGGCGGCGTCGACGTGAACCGGGACGTCCACCCCGCCGCCGGCGGCCAGCTTGTCCAGGGCCGCGCAGATCTCGGCGATGGGCTCCAGCTCGCCGGTGTAGGTGGTGCCCAGGATCGCCACCACCCCGATGGTGTCCTCGTCGACAGCGTCGGTGACCTGCTCGGGCGTGATGACGTAGCGCCCCTCCTCCATCGGCAGGTAGCGCGGTTCGACGTCGAAGTAGCGACAGAACTTCTCCCAGACCACCTGCACGTTGGAGCCCATCACCAGGTTCGGGGTGCGCGTCTTCCAGTCCTTGCCGACCTTCTCGCGCCAGCGCCACTTCATCGCCAGCCCGCCCAGCATCACCGCCTCGCTCGAGCCGATCGTGGACACCCCGCAGGCGCTGGACGGGTCGTCGTCGCGCAGGCCGTCGGCGTGGAACAGGTCGGCCACCATGCACACGCAGCGCTGCTCGATGGCCGCGGTGGCCGGGTACTCGTCCTTGTCGATCATGTTCTTGTCGAACGTCTCGGCCATCAGCCGCCCGGCCTGCGGATCCATCCAGGTGGTGACGAACGTGGCCAGGTTCAGGCGCGAGCTGCCGTCGAGCATCAGCTCGTCGTGGATGAAGCGGTACGCGGCCTCCGGGTCCATCGACTCGTCCGGCATCCGCAGCGCCGGTACCGGCGCGGTGAACAGGCGGCCCGTATACGCCGGGGCGATGGAATGCGCGGGCATGGAAGGGTGTTGGGGCACAACGAATTCCTTTCTGAAGGTCTCTCCTACAGGGCGGCCAGGGCGGCTCGGATGTGCGGAACCATGCGCGATGCCGAGGTGGGCGCCTCGCCGGGCCCCGGGTCGGCGGCCGACAGCGCCGCGGCCCGCGCGTGCACGAAGGCGGCGGCCGCGGCCGCCTCGGCCGGCGGCAACCCTGACGCCAGCAGCGCGCCGATCATGCCGGACAACACGTCACCGGAGCCGGCGGTGGACGCCCACGACTGCCCGGCCGGATTGAGGTAGACCGGGCCGCCCGGATCGGCGATGACCGTGACGTTGCCCTTGAGCAATACCGTGGCGCCGAACGCGTCGGCCAGCTTGCGGCACGCACCCACCCGGTCATCACCGGGTGGGTTACCCGCCAGCCGGGCGAATTCACCCGCGTGCGGGGTCAGCACCGTCGGCGCGGTGCGGTTGGCCACCAGCTCGGGATGGGCCGCCAGGATGGTCAGCCCGTCGGCGTCCACGATCACCGGCAGGTCGGTTTCGAGGGCGAACCACAGCGCCGCGGCGCCGACGTCGTCGGTGCCCAATCCCGGCCCGACGACCCAGGACTGCACCCGTCCGGCCGACGCGGGGGTGGGCGACGCGATGACCTCGGGCCAGTGCGCGAGCACCTCGCGGTGCGCGCTGCCGGCGTAGCGGACCATGCCGGAGGTCGCCGCGACGGCGGCGCCGGTGCACAGCACGGCGGCGCCCGGATAGGTCGACGAGCCGGCCATCACGCCGGTGACGCCCTGGGTGTATTTGTCGTCGTGGGGTCCGGGCACCGGCCAGCGGGCGGCCACGTCGGCGGCCTCGAACCCCAGCGCTGCGACGTTCGGTGGACCGGGCAGCCTCAGCCCGATGTCGATCAGTGCCACGCGGCCGCAGTCGGCGAGTGCGTGCACGGGTTTGAGCCCACCGAAGGTGACGGTCAGGCAGGCGTGCACCGCGGGACCGCTGATCGCCCCGGTCGTGGCGTCGATGCCGCTGGGGATGTCGACGGCGATCACCGGGATTTTCGCGTCGCCCGGCCTGTCCAAGGCGGCGAACACCTCGGCCGCGGCGGGTCGCAGCGCTCCGGAGCCGGAGATGCCCACCACGCCGTCGATGACGAGATCGGTTGTCGGCGAGACGCTTTCGACGATGCGGCCGCCGGCCCGCAGGAACGCCGCCAGGCCTTTGCGGTGGGTGCGCTCGGGGTTGAGCAGAATCGCGTCGGCGGCCGCGCCGCGACGGCGCAGAAAGGTGGCCGCCCACAACGCGTCACCGCCGTTGTCTCCGGAGCCGACGACCGCACACACCCGTCGGCCGGTGACGCCGCCGGTGCGGGCGGCCAACTCGCCGATGATCTCGGTGGCCAGCCCATACGCCGCGCGCCGCATCAGCACACCGTCGGGCAGGCTGGCCAGCAATGGCGCCTCGGCCTGCCGGATCGCGTCTACGGAGTAGTAATGGCGCATCAGAGTCAGATTACGTGTCGCGGTCGCGGTGGACGGCCGCGCTCGGTTCGCGGGCGCCGACGGCGGCCGGCGCTATCTCGAAATAATCTGGCGCCCACAGTCTTTCGGGTTCCGGCAGGTGCCGGCATTAGGCCGAAGTCTCCGGCGGCACATTGCGGCGCGCCATGGCCCGCAGGCGCGCGGGACTCAACGGGCCGCTGCGTTTCGAGCGTGTGCGAGTCATCGGGTAGAAGCACAAGCCGATGAAGATCGAGGTGAAGTGCCCGATCGCGGTGAAATTCAATTCGCTGCCCATGGTGATCAGCGGGAAACCGAAGATGACGAACAACACCCCGAGATATCCCCAGCGCCAAGGCCGGACGATGTGGTAACTCAGCACGGCCATCACGCCGACAAGGAAATAGCTGACCCCGATGTCGCGGGCGTGCACCAGGCGTTGCGGGGCGTCGTGGTCCTCGATCGCAAAGTAGAGGATGCCTTCGCTGATGTAGGTGGCAAGGATGTGCGAGCTCAATCCCACAGTGAGCCAGCGGAGCTGGCCGAGCCAGTGTTCGGCCGGCGCGAGAAACAGCGTGAACAGCAGCAGGTACGGCTCGAAGTGTTTGCCGTCGATCCACAGCAGGCTGGCGAACAGGACGCCGAGCGGGTCGCTGCCCAACTCGTGAATGTTGGTGGAGCGGTGCAGCAGTACGGAGTGCAGCTCGCGGCCGGTGAGATGGGTCTGGATGAACGTCGTGATCATCAGCACCAGCAGCCAGCAGTAGGTCAGCGGCGCGGTGATGACGAAATGCCAGACCACCAGCGTCATGCTGCGCACTCGACTGCGAACCGATGGAGCCGCCACGACATCAACCTTCGCACGAGGGGCGGGGCGCCGGACGACTTCGGCGGCAACACGCCGCCCGCGATCGGCTACTTCGCAGGCGCGGGAGCCGGATCCGCCGGGTCCGGCGCCGGGGCCGGACTCGCCGGCGCCGGGGTGGGCACCGGCTTCAAATGCCGCCACCAGCACCCGATGTAGAGAATCATCGAGACCGCCAACGCGACCAGCACCCAGATGACGACGGTGATGTCGACCCAGCTGCCGAATGGCGGCGAGCCGGGTAGCGCGTTGCGCAGGGGCACCACGGCGAACAGCATGGCCGCGTACCACGTCGTCATCGGTGGCTGAAACGGCCGCCGGTCGCGGGCCGTCTGAACCGCTACCACCAGAGCAAGACTGGCGATCGTGATGAGCACGCCGAGGATGACGATGGCGAACGCCGCGGTACTGAGCGACCGCCGCACGTTCAGTCGGTAGGGGCCGTCCGCCTGCGCCCTGGTGGCGGATAGCCGCCACCCCGAAAGGTGATCGACGAAGGTGACCGGCACATGGTCGGGTTGCCGGTCGGTGTCAGGGCCGTAGAAGATCTCGACTTCGATCGGCCCCGAGCGGTATTGATCGAAGGGCCACCGCTCGATCTGGCCGGCGATGGTCAGCGGGACGGCCATCAGGCCCGGCAGCATGCCCTTGGTCCAGGTGTGCCGAGAAGGCATCGCGGCGGACCTGACGCGCAGGCTCAGATCGTCCTTGAGGTGGTGGGTTTTCGGGTCCAGCAACGCCGATCCGGGATTGAACGCCAGATTGACGGCGAGCACGCTGTTGTTGGACTGAATGTCTTCGACATTGATGGTCGCCGACGGCTTGTCGCCGTCGCCAGTCGGCGTGGCAACATCCAGGCGCCGGCCGGTACCGCTTTGCGCATACATCCCGACCGCTACCGCGTATGCCGCGAGGATCAGAACGACAAGGCCCACGACGCCGTATTTCGTGCCGGCCGATCGCATACTTCCTCCCGTACGGACTTCACCCCAACCCGCCTGCCGCAAATGCTGCCCCAGGGCAATGTAATGGATCGGCTGGGTGTCCGCCGGTGATACGGGCGAAGTATCGACGCGAGCTGGGCGCGCCTATTCGACGGTGACGGACTTGGCCAGGTTTCGCGGCTTGTCGACGTCGTAGCCACGGGCCTGGGCCACCGACGCGGCGAACACCTGCAGCGGGATCGTCGACAGCAGCGGCTGCAAAAGCGTTGACACCGAAGGGATTTCGATCAGGTGGTCGGCGTAGGGGCGCACGGTGTCATCGCCTTCCTCGGCGATGACAATGGTGATCGCGCCGCGGGCCTGGATCTCGCGGATGTTGGACAACAACTTGGCGTGCAGCACGGCCGAGCCCTTGGGGGACGGCATGATGACGATGACCGGCAGATCGTCTTCAATCAGCGCGATGGGGCCGTGCTTGAGCTCGCCGGCGGCAAATCCCTCGGCGTGCATGTACGCCAATTCCTTGAGTTTCAGCGCGCCCTCCAGCGCCACCGGGTATCCGACGTGGCGGCCCAGGAACAGCACCGTCGGGGCCTGGGCGAACTGATACGCCAGGGCGGCCACCGGCTTGATCGTCGCGATGACCCGCGCGACGAGGTCCGGCATCGCTTCCAGCTCGTGGTATTCGCGCTGCACCTCGTCGGGGTACTTGGTGCCGCGGGCCTGCGCCAGCGCCAGACCGACCAGATAGTTCGCGGTGATCTGGGCCAGGAACGTCTTGGTCGAGGCCACCCCGATCTCCGGGCCGGCGCGGGTGTAGAGCACGGCGTCGCACTCGCGGGGTATCTGCGAGCCGTTGGTGTTGCAGATCGCCAAGACCTTGGCCTTCTGCTCCTTGGCGTGCCGGACCGCTTCGAGGGTGTCCGCGGTCTCGCCGGACTGCGAGATGGCGACCACCAGGGTGCTGCGGTCCAGAACCGGGTCGCGGTACCGGAATTCGCTGGCGAGCTCGACCTCGACCGGCAGTCGTGTCCAGTGCTCGATCGCGTACTTCGCCAGCAAGCCGGAGTGATATGCGGTGCCGCAGGCCACCACGAACACCTTGTCGATCTCGCGGAGCTCCTGGTCGGACAGCCGCTGCTCGTCGAGCACGATCCGGCCGTCGACGAAGTGCCCCAGCAGGGTGTCGGCCACGGCGGTCGGCTGCTCGGCGATCTCCTTGAGCATGAAGTACTCGTAGCCACCCTTTTCGGCGGCGGCCAGGTCCCAGTCGATGTGGAACTCGCGGTATGCCCCGGGTCCCAGGTCGTCGTTGCCGTCGAAGTCGGTGATCCGGTAACCGTCGGCGGTGATCACCACGGCCTGGTCCTGCCCGAGTTCGATGGCGTTGCGGGTGTGCGGGATGAAGGCCGCCACGTCGGAGCCGACGAACATCTCGCCGTCGCCGATGCCGATCACCAGCGGGGTGGAGCGGCGGGCGGCGACGATGGTGCCGGGGTCGTCAGCGTTGGCGAACACCAACGTGAAGTGGCCGTCCAGGCGGCGCAGCACCGCGAGCACCGAGGCGGCGAAATCGCCCGCGGTGGGGCCGTGCCGGTAGGCCTGCGACACCAGATGCACCGCCACCTCGGTATCGGTGTCGCTGGCGAACTCCACGCCCTCGGCCTCCAGCTCGTGGCGCAGGTTGGCGTAGTTCTCGATGATGCCGTTGTGGACCACCGCGATCTTGCCGGCGGCGTCGCGGTGCGGGTGGGCGTTGCGGTCGGTGGGTCGTCCGTGGGTGGCCCACCGGGTGTGGCCCAGGCCGGTGGTTCCGGTCAGCGACGACGCCGGCATTTCGGCGATCGCCTCCTCCAGGTTGGCCAGCCGGCCGGCACGACGGCTGACCGTCAGCGCGGCCGCCGACGGGCCGCCGCCGTTGACCAAGGCGACGCCCGACGAGTCGTAGCCGCGGTACTCCATCCGGCGCAGCGCGGACATCACGACCTCACACGCGGGCTGCTGCCCGACATAGCCGACAATTCCGCACATTCTGAACAGGGTAGTGCAGGCGGACCACCAACCCCGCACTCCGCGGTTAGGGTTAGGCCGCCCACCTGCGCGAAAGGCCCACTGTGACCTATCCCTACCGCCAATGAACTGGGCCGCGCTGACCTCCAATTGGACCGCGATCCGATACTGGGACAGCGCCAACTGGACGCCGTGGACCTATCCGCCGAGCCCATTCACTCACTCGTCATAAACGCGGATTCGTATTCACTTGATGTATTTGCGACGTTTTCGTTCCGACCAACACCCAATGGGATATCCCGCGGTAATATCTGAAACGCCAGCAAAGACCGGAAAAACCTCAAGGCTCCGAAAGACGAGCTGCCTTTCAAGCCCGTCCGATCACGATTACGCAGCGTGACTGCGGCAGAACCGGGGCCATCGATTTGCAGTCAGGCTTTTGTCAGGCACGAGTCGGATATTCTGGCTACCTGGGACCACGCATTGTGCCGCGCCGTGAATTCAGCCCGACGGGCGCCATGAGGAGGCAATCATGACCGCGGTTCGCGACGACGATCTGGCGCCGGCCGTCATGGTGCCGACGCTACGGCAGGCACCCAAACCGTGCGCGCAGGCGTCGACCAGTTCCGGCCACCCGTTGATGGACTTGACCACCAAAGTGTTCTCCGTCCCGCTGCGCCAGCTCTACGCGGCGCTGTGGCGGGCGGGCGTCATCGAGGTCACGGGCTAACAGAGCCTCGCGCACCGGCCGGCCCAGCGGGGCGGCGTTCCTTCTCCCCCGGCGCTCGATTGCGATGCGCTAACGTCAACGCGTGGCCCGCATCCGCAAGCTCGTCGCAGCTCTCAGCCGCCGTGGCCCCCATCGGGTTTTGCGTGGTGACCTGGCCTTTGCCGGCCTGCCGGGAGTGGTGTACACCCCCGAGGCGGGGCTGAATCTGCCCGGCGTGGCGTTCGGCCACGACTGGCTCACCGGCGCGGACCGGTATTCGAACTTGCTCGAGCATTTGGCGTCCTGGGGCATCGTGGCCGGCGCTCCCGACACCCAGCGCGGCCTGGCTCCGTCGGTGCTGAACTTCGCCTTTGATCTCGGCACCGCCCTGGACATCGTGTCCGCGGTGCGCCTGGGTCCCGGCAAGATCAGCGTCCATCCGGCCAAGCTCGGCGTCGTCGGTCACGGTTTCGGCGGCTCGGCGGCGGTGTTCGCCGCGGCCGGGATGCCGGCCAAGCCCGCCGCAGTCGCCGCGATTTTCCCCAGCGTCACCAGGCCGCCGGCTCAGCAGCCGGCCGCGACGCTGAAGGTTCCCGGGGTGATCTTCACCGCGTCCGGTGATCCCAAGACGCTGAACTCCAACGCATTGGCGCTGGCCGACGCGTGGGACGCGGCGACGCTGCGCATCGTCAGCAAGGCCCAGCCCGGTGGGCTGGTCGAGGGCCGTCGGCTGACCAAGGTGCTGGGGCTGGCCGGCGCGCACCGCCGCACCCAGCGGTCGGTGCGCGCGCTGTTGACCGGTTACCTGCTCTACACCCTGGGCGGCGACAAGAAGTATCGCGATTTCGCCGATCCGCAGGCGCACCTGCCGGGCACGGATGCGATCGACCCCGAGGCCGAAGCGATTCCGCTGGAAGAGAAGATCGTCGCGCTGCTCAAGTGAGGAAGGCGCACTTGACCTTCGTGTCGACCGTGCAAGCGCTCTATGACCGCTGGATCGTCGAATTGTGGAAGGGCGGCCCATCGCTGCGGAGATCGTCATCGACGACTTCGGGCACCTCCGCCGGCTGAGGGTCCAGGCCCGCGCGACAGCGTGGTAAGTGTCATTGATGCGAATCGGGATCGCCCTCAATTATTCGGGTGGGTTTCACGAGGCCGTGGACCGCGTGGTCGAACTCGAAAAGTCCGGCATCGAAGTGGTAGTGGTGGCCGAGGCGTATGCCTTCGACGCCATCAGCCAACTGGGCTATCTGGCCGCCAAGACGAACACCGTCGAGCTGGCGTCCGGGGTGCTGCCCATCTACATCCGCACGCCGTCGCTACTGGCGATGACCGCCGCGGGGCTGGACTACGTGTCCGACGGTCGATTCCGCCTCGGCATCGGCACCTCCGGGCCGCAGGTGATCGAGGGATTCCACGGCGTCCCGTTCGACGCCCCGATCGGCCGCACCCGCGAGATCGTGGAGATCTGCCGCAAGGTGTGGCGCCGCGAACGCGTGCAATACGACGGCAAGCATTACCAGCTGCCGTTGCCCGCCGATCGCGGGACGGGTCTGGGCAAGTCGCTGCAGCTCATCAATCACCCGGTGCGCGAACGCATTCCGGTCAGCATCGCAGCGTTGGGCCCCAAGAATGTCGAGCTCACCGCCGAGATCGCCGAGGGCTGGCAGCCCGTCTTCTACCTGCCTGACAAGGCCGCGTCGATCTGGGGCGAGTCGCTGGCGGCCGGCGCCGCCAAGCGCGATCCCGCACTGGGCCCGCTCGATGTGATGGTGCACGCGTCGCTGGCCATCGGGGACAACGTCGACAATCGGCTCGCGTGGGTCAAGCCGCAGCTGGGCCTCTACATCGGCGGGATGGGCGCCAAAGGCCGCAATTTCTACCACAATCTGGCGACGCGGTATGGGTTCGGAGATGTCGCCGACCGGATCCAGGAGCTGTATCTGTCCGGTCGCAAACAGGAGGCCATCGACGCGGTGCCCGACGAGCTGGTGCGCGGCATGTCGCTGATCGGCCCACCCGGATACGTCGCCGAGCGCATGGCCGCCTTCGCCGAGGCGGGTGTGACGACGCTGTTGGTGAACCCGCTGGCCGTCGATCGCGCCGAATCCATGCGGTTTGTCGAGGAAGCTCTGAAGCTGCGGCCCTGAGCCGTCACTGCCCCGCCTGCGGAAGCTGGTCGGCGGCAATCTCGCACGGCGTCGAGCCCTGGTCGGCCGCGGGCGCCGGTCCGGCGACAGGGGCGGCGGGTGGTGCGGGCGGCGCGTCCGGTGGCGGTGTACCGGCCGGTGGTGGAACCTCGACCGGTGCGTCGTCGGGCCCGGGCTCAGGTTCGTCGACGGGTTGGTTGGTTTCGGCGGGATCGTCTGGACGACCGGGGGTCTTGTCGGCAACGGCCTGATCGTCGGTGACGTCGTCGGCGGCGTCCCCGGTGCGCTCGGGATCGTCTGCGTCGAAAGGCCTTTCGTCGAACGGATCCTCGCCGTCGCTCATTGCGTCCGAGCCGCCCAACCCGTCACCGGCCGATCCGATCAGCCCGCCCACCGCATCGACGATCCGGCCGGCCAGCCCGAGAAGACCGCCACCACCGCCAAGCCCGCCACCGAGTCCGCCACCGCCAAATCCGCCACCGAGGTCGCCACCGCCCAGCCCACCCGGATCGCCCATCGGCATGCCCGCGGCAGCGACCGGCGGCGGTGCCGGGGCCGCCGAAGCCGGTGCGGCACTGACGGGATCGGGCACGGCGGACGTCAACGTCGGCGCGGGGCCCACCGCCGGGACGGGGCCGGTGTCCACCGCCGGGACGGGGGCGGTGTCCACCGCCGGGGCGGGGCCGGTGCCCACCGGCGGGGCGAACTGCGCCGGCGCAATTCCCGCACCGAGATCGCCAGGGAATTCAAAGCGCGCCGTCGGGACGGCGGTCATCTTGTCGATGACCATGGCGTAGGACGTCTCGACGCCGTCCGAGGCGGACCGCATCGCCGTCACCCAGTCGCTGCGAATGTCGTTGTCCACGTAGGGCATCACCTGCTGGCGCACCACGTCGGCGGCACCGTCCCGGTCGCCCGCCAGGACCGCGGCGGCGGCGGCCAGCCAGGCCGGCCGCTGAGCGCGCACCCGGTCGTCGACGGCAATGACGTTCGACACCTCCGAATCGACCAGATACCACAGGTTGTCGCGCAGCGACTCACATCGCTGGGCCGCCGCGCGCAGTTCGGTGACGACGGCGTCGCCGGTGTCGCAATGCCGCTGCAACAGCTGCACGGCGGCGTCCCCGCCCGGACCGATCCACGCCGCGGCCAGCTCGGCCACCTGGGCGCGCTGCATCCGCAGCGCTTCGGCCGCCACCACGCCCGCCGCCCGCAACTCCGCGCAGTCGCGGTCCAGCACGCGCAGGTCCAGGCCGTCCTCGCCCGCATACCGCTCGCGAACCTGCGCGGGATGCGGCGTCAGGTCGGGGTTCTGGTAGCCCAGCGCATGGCAGGCCTGCACGTAGGTCTGGGTGTGCTCGACGGCGGCCCGGCCTTCGGCGAGGCGCGCGGCCACATCCAATCGGTCGGCCACGAGTCAGGCGATCCGCGCCGCGGCATACAGTTCGGCATCGGCGTAGCATTCGGCGCTCGACCGCAGCGCCGCGGCGATCTCGGCCGACGCGCGCGACCACTGCGATACCTGTGCCACCAGCCGCTCCAATTCGGCGCGCAGTGCCTCGCCACGCGTCGTGTGCGTGCGGCCGGCGCCGGCGCCGCCGAAAGCGAGCCTGGACAAATGGTCGGATACCGCGCGGTCGATGAATTCGGCCGCGGTCGCGAATCGGTTAGCGACCCGCCGCGCCGACGACACGTCGAGCTGCGTTCGGGCGATGGGTACGGGACGTGTTCCCCCAACGGATTTCATGCCTTATCCGACGCCCGCGGGCGCGGCGGGGTTCCGGGGAGATCTACCGTGCGTCGCTGACCGCCTCGGCGACCCGGGTGGCGACACGCTGAGCGAGGTCCTTCTCCGGCGCTTCCACCATGACCCGGATCATCGGTTCGGTTCCCGAGGGGCGCAACAGGATTCGGCCGGTATCGCCCAGTTCGGCCTCGGCCTCTCCGACGGCGCTTCGCACCGCGGGCGCGCTGGCGGCGCTGTCCTTATCGGCGACCGTCACGTTGATCAGCACCTGCGGCAACGTCTTCATCGTCGAGGCCAGCTCGGCCAGCGACGAGCCGGTCTGCACCATGCGGGTCATCAGCCGTAGGCCGGTGACGATGCCGTCGCCGGTCGAGCCCAGCGCGGGCATCACGATGTGCCCGGACTGCTCGCCACCCAGGCTGTAGTCGCCCGCCCGCAATTCCTCCACGACGTAGCGGTCGCCAACGCCGGTGGTGCGCACCGTGATTCCCGCCGAGCGCATAGCCAGGTGCAACCCCAGATTGCTCATCACGGTGGTCACCAGTGTCTTGGACGCCAGTTCGTCGGCCTCGTGCATCGCGAGCGCGAGCACCACCATGATGTGGTCGCCGTCGACCAGGTTTCCGTCGGCGTCGATGGCCAGGCAACGGTCGGCGTCCCCGTCGTGGGCCAGGCCCAGGTCGGCGCGGTGCGCGACGACGGCCGCCCGCAGCGAATCCAGGTGCGTGGAGCCGCAGTCGTCGTTGATGTTGAGCCCGTTGGGGTCGGCGTTGATCGCGATCACGCGGGCGCCGGCGGCGCGGTAGGCGCGCGGGGCCACCGCAGAGGCCGCGCCGTGGGCGCAGTCCACCACCACGGTCAAGCCGTCGAGGCGCAGCGTGCTCGCCTTGCTCAGGTGGCGCAGGTAGCGGTCGTCCGCGTCCTCGGCATCGATGACCCGGCCGATCCCGGCGCCGACCGGGCGCAACTCAGGATCGACCTCGAGCAGGGCCTCGATGCGGTCCTCGGTGCCGTCGTCGAGCTTGTGGCCACCGGGGCCGAAGATCTTGATGCCGTTGTCGGGCATCGGGTTGTGCGACGCGGAGATCATCACCCCGAAGTCGGCGTCGTAGGCGCCGGTCAAATAGGCCACCGCGGGCGTGGGCAGGACCCCGACCCGCAGCGCGTCGACGCCCTGACTGGTCAGCCCGGCGATCACCGCGGCCTCCAGCATTTCGCCGCTGGCCCGCGGATCGCGGCCGATCACCGCAACCCGCCGGCCCGGTGCCCGCGCGCTCGCCAGGTGCCGCGCCGCCGCGGCACCCAGCGCGAGCGCCAGCTCGGCGGTCAACTCGCGATTGGCGACCCCACGGACACCGTCGGTGCCGAATAGTCGACCCATGCGACCAAACCTCTCACAGTTGTCGGGCTAGCACCTAACGTGCCCGTTCCTTTGTGGACGAAACCGGCCGCGCAGGGGCGCAGACACGCCGCAACCGGCCACAACTTGTGCACCACGATGCCAAGTTGTGGCCGGATAGCGACTGCTGATCAGCGCTTGCTGTACTGAGGCGCCTTGCGGGCCTTCTTCAGGCCGTACTTCTTGCGCTCGGTGGCACGCGGGTCACGGGTGAGGAAGCCGGCCTTCTTCAGCGGCGGCCGGTCCTCGGGCTGGGCCAGGATCAGCGCCCGCGCGATGCCCAATCGCAGCGCGCCGGCCTGCCCCGAGGGGCCGCCGCCGTGCAGCAGCGCGTAGATGTCGAAGCTCTCCACCCGATCGACGGTGACCAGCGGGGCCTTGATCAGCTGCTGGTGCACCTTGTTGGGGAAGTAGCCCTCCAGGGTGCGGCCGTTCAGGTTGAACTTGCCGGTACCGGGCACCAGGCGCACCCGCACCACGGCCTCCTTGCGGCGGCCGACCGTCTGGATGGGCCGGTCGAACACGAAGGACGCGGCGGGCGCGGCGGCTTCGGCGGTCGCGGGGGCTTCGGCGGCCTCTGCCGGCGCCTCGGTCACCTCGGCGACGGCCTCGACGGCTTCTGGGGTTTCCGGGTTCTCGGGGTTTTCGGGGTTTTCCACGGCCTCGGGCGTTTCGGTCACTGGGCCACCTGCTTGATCTCGTACGGAACGGGCTGTTGTGCGGCGTGGGGATGCGTCGGACCGGCGTAGACGTGCAGCTTGCGCGCGACCTGACGGGCGAGCTTGTTCTTGGGCAGCATGCCGACGATCGCGTCCTCTACCACGCGGTCGGGGTGCTTCTCCATCAGCTCGCGGATGGTGCGGCTGCTCAGGCCGCCGGGATACCCCGAGTGGCGGTAAGCCAGCTTCTTGTCCAGCTTCTGGCCGCTGAAGGACACCTTCTCGGCGTTGATGACGATGACGAAGTCACCGCCGTCGACATTGGGGGTGAACGTCGGCTTGTGCTTGCCGCGCAGCAGGGTGGCCGCCGCGACGGCAAGGCGGCCAAGCACCACGTCCGTGGCGTCGATGACGTGCCACGACCTCGTGGTGTCACCCGCCTTTGGCGTGTACGTAGGCACAGCGCTTACCACTTTCTCTTTGCGAGCCTCTTGGCTCGAGGTGGATCCCGGTGTGACCCGGGGGCCGGTCAGGCGTTCGCGGCAGGGCTTCGTCTCGGCGACCGACATTGACCCGAGGCCCGGCGTACCGCACGCCAACGGAGCAGCTTACCGACCGCCATCCCCGCAGGTCAAAATGACTGTGTGGTCCCAGCGGCTCTCCCCCGCCAGGACCACACAGTCTCACGGCGCGGCTACCTCCGCGCAGTGGTCTATTCGGTCGCTACCGCGCCCAGACGCCGGCGGCCCGGCGGTCGGCGTTGGCCACCTCTTGCGCACCGTCGCGCACGGCGTGTCCCAGGGCAGTCAGAATTTCGTTGAGGGCCGTCGCCGACTGGTGCCATTTGAGCTGCTCAGCCTGGTATGCGGCGGCCGCTTCGCTGGTCCAGAGCTGCTGCAGCGGTGCGATCTGCGATCGCAGCTCCTCCAGCGCCGCGTTGAAGCGTTCCGACGTGGAGTGAATTTCCTGACGCACCGTGTGTTCGATTTCGCCGAAGTTATAGGACAGGACCGAGTCCACCGGAATCCTCTCTCGTCACACATCCCCGCCGGCGGCGGCGATGTGGTGTGCGTGGTTCTGGCCGGCCTCCTGTAGGGCCGCCGCGTTGTGCCGAATGGTGTCGGCGATGGAGTGCAGGGCGTGATAGAGCCGCACCGACTCCGCGTTCCAGCGATCCATCACGTCTTTGAAGCGAGCGGCCGCGGGCCCGCCCCATGCCGACGGCGGCACACCGTTCATGCGGCCGACGAACGCCTGCAGCAGCGCCCGGATCTCCTCATTGCGGGCGTCGGTGGTGCCCGCCACCGACCGCATCAGGTCGAGATCGGTGCTCACTGTGTTCGATGCAGCCATACCAAATACGACCCCCGGCGCGGCCCTTCGGTTCCACAAATTTTCATCCGATCGCGTGAGCGGATCGCACCGCCTGGTCGCAGGCATCGCGGACGGCGTCTTCGTCGCCGGTCCGGCTCTGGCAACCGATGCTGATCCGAACCGGGCCGTCCAGGAGCACGGCCCAGCGCACGTGATGACCGGGGCGCACTTCGCGGTACGTCACCGCCGGGCGGCCGGCGCTGGTTCCGGCCGGGTTGAAGTCGACGAACACCCCCGGGGTCTCAGCATCGATCGCGTGCTTCAAACGCTCGGCGGTACCACTGAGCGTCTCGCCGGCGACCGGGGATTGGGTGATGTGCAAGGCCACGTCGGGATTTGTCTGCGAGGTGACCTGTACCCGGGCCGAGCCGGGTCCGCTCACCACGCGCTGGACCGACCACGTCGCCGGCACCGACAGCGCCACCCGGCCTTCCACCAGAAACGTTGTCGGCGCGGTCGCTACCGGCCTCGGCGCCACCACATCGGTTCGGCCCATCGTCATTGCGGTCGGCGCCGCCGCGGCGACCACGATCGCGGCCGCCACGAGCCCGCTGCGCGTGCGGGCGCGAGCGGCGCCTGCGGTGGCGGCCGGCCCCGGCGGCTCGGGTGTTGCCGGGTACGTCGACCGCGCGAGCCGGGCAAATCGAAAGTCGTTGATCTCCAGAATGTCTGGAATGTTGTGTCCGCCATCGCGTACCGCGTCGGCGATCAGCGCCGCCAGCACCGGCGCACCGGCGACGGTGCTCGGGGTGTCGATCAGCACGGCTTCGGGCGCCAGCGCCGCGACGATGCCCGCAACGCTGTGGGCGACGGCCTGCGGTTCGGCCGTGCGCGGTACGGCTGCGACCTGGCTCGCGGTGATCGCCACCAGCCGCTCGGCGATTTCGATCACTACGGTCGCGTCCGGTGCGGCGCCCGACGCCTGCCTCAGCAGCGACGCTCGCGTCCGCGTCCGACCTGAAACGGCCGCGGCGGCCTCGCTCACCACACCGACGCGCGACGCCCACCACCACGACGGATGCACGACGACCATTCCGTCGCGGTGACCGCGGTTTGCCGAGCGCAACGCGGCTTCCCACAGTGCGTCGACGGCCGCCGGCCGCTCCCCTGCCAGCGCCACCCCGTCGTCAATCGCATCCAGTGCCGCTTGGACAATGCCGGCCATCTCCTCGTCGCCGACTTCGCCTGTGGCGCAGCATAACCGCCGGATCGTGCCGGGCCCGGCCTCGACCACCGCGGGGTGCTCGCTCACGGTGGGCTCCACGCGACCTGGACAAGTGTCTCGTCACCGGCCCGACCGGCGAGTACACCGCGGCCCGGCGGCAATCGCATCGGCGCGGTGGAAGTCAACGATGCACCCCGCGCTGGACATCCGCTCATCATCAGCGACGCGCAACCGAGGTCGTGCAGACTCGCCAACAGCGGCTCGAACATCGCGCGCTCGAGTCCGCCGCTGCGCCGAGCGATGACCAAATGCAATCCCAGATCCGCTGCATACGGCAGGAATTCGGCGATCGGTGCCAGGCCATTGCCCGCCGGGCCGGTCACCAGATCGTAGTCATCGACGACGACGTAGAGGTCCGGTCCAGACCACCAACTGCCACCGCGCAGCTGGGCCTGGGTGGCGTCAGCCGGCGGCATCCGCGCCTGCAGCGACTCCAGCAGGCCGGGCAACAACACCGCCAGGGCGGCGGGCGACATGGCGTAACCGCCGAGATGTTCCGACTCGACGACACCGAGCAGCGTGCGCCGGAAGTCGACGATCAACAGCTGGGCCTCGGCGGGCGTCGTCGTCCGGACGATCTCGCGGCACAAGGTCCGCAGCGTCGCGGTCTTCCCGCACTCGTTGTCACCGAGAACGAGGAGATGCGAGCAGCGTTCGAAATCGACTGAGGCCGGCTGCAGTTCGCGCTCCCGCAGGCCGAGCAGTATTCGCGTCCGCAACTCGGCACCCCACCGGCGCACCACCGCCTCGCGATCCACGCGCTGCGGCAGTAGCGGTATCGCCGGAGCAACCGATTCACCGCCAGGCACCTCGGCGACGGGCAAGGCGATCACCATGTGCAGACCCTCACGGGAAAGTCCACGCCCCGGGCTGGCATACGGAACATGTTGGGCCGCCTTGCGGTCGATTTCGGAGTCGGCGGGATCACCCAGCCGCAACTCGATGCGCGTGCCGATCTGATCCCTCAGTGACGGCCGCACCTCCGACCACCGCGATGCGGACAACACCACGTGCACGCCGTACGAAAGCCCCTGAGCCGCCAGCGCGGTGACCGACTCCTCCAGCGTGTCGAAGTCCTGGCGCACGCTCGCCCAGCCGTCGATGACGAGGAACACGTCACCGAACGGATCACGCGACGCGTCGATGTCCGAACGCCGCTGCCGGTATTCGGCGATCGACGCGATGCCATGCTCGCGGAACAAGGCTTCACGGCGACGAACGACCGACTCGCACTCGGCGACTATCCGGGCGACCAGACGCGGCTCCGCCCGGCCCGCGACCGCACCCACATGCGGCAGCGTGCGCACCGCGGACAGCGCCCCACCGCCGAAATCCAGGCAGTAGAACTGCACTTGGCGCGGGCTATGCGTGGCCGCCAAGGCCGTGGTGAGCGTGCGCAGCGCCGTCGATTTTCCGGATTGGGGTGCACCGACGACCGCGAGATTTCCTGCGGCTCCGGACACGTCGACCACCAGCGGCGTTCGGCATTGGTCGAAGGGCCGGTCGACAATGCCGATGGGAACGGCCAGGCCGCCCGGCGCGCACGTGGCATCGGCCAGGACGGCGCGCAGCGCCGGCGCCGGCCCGAGCGGAGGCAGCCAAACCCGATGCGCGTGCGGTCCTTTGCCAGTCAAGCGGTCCAGGACCGCACTCGAGATGGTTCGTTGGGGCGCCTCGCTCACCTCGGCGGCGCGGCTGACCGCTCCGGTCACCCAGGTGCCGAACACCCGCGCCGTACGCGCCGCCGCGGCGTGCCCACCGGTCGTCTTGTTCGTCGGCAGCGGCGCCGAAACCAGGGCGGCCTGGAAGCGGATCGGTTCGCCGCCGCCGACGCGCAAGAAGCCGGCGCCGGGGGCGCTCGGCAGACGGTATGCGTCGAGACTACCCAGTATGGTCTGGGATTCGTTGGCCGACAGTGTCTTCAGGCACATCCGATACGACAGGTGGGCTTCCAATCCGCGCAGCCGGCCCTCGTCGAGACGCTGGCTCGCCAGCAGCAGATGCATGCCCAGCGACCGGCCGAGGCGGCCGATCGCGGCGAACGTGTCGGCGAAATCGGGATGCTGGCTGAGCAGTTCGGAGAACTCGTCGACGATGACGAACAGAGTGGGCAGTGGGGGTAGCCTTCGGACACCGCGTGCCCGTTCGTAAGCCGCGACGCTGGCACAGCCCGCCCTCCGCAGCAGCTGCTGGCGGCGGTTCATCTCACCGGAGAGGGCATCGCGCATCCGCGCCACCAGCGGCGCGTCGTCGGCCAGATTGGTGATCACCGCCGCCACGTGCGGGGCCTGCGCGTAGTCGAGAAAGGCTGCGCCGCCCTTGAAGTCGATGAGCAACAGGTTGAGCGTGTCCGGCGGGTTGTGCGCCATCATGCCCAGCGCGATGGTGCGCAACAGCTCTGACTTGCCGGACCCGGTCGCGCCGATGCACAACCCATGCGGGCCCATTCCGTCTTCGGCCGGCTCCTTGATGTCCAGCTCGAGCGGGGCGCCTCCGGCCGTGGTTCCGATCGGTACGCGAAGTCGGTCGCGGCCTCGTCGGCGGCGCCACGACGCGACCGGGTCGAGTCGGTCCAAGTCGGAAAGCCCCATCAACTGCAGCCAATTCGCCTCAGCGCCGCCCGGGCGCGGGTGATGCCGGGCCAGCCGGCGCGCACATATCAGCGCATCCAAGGGCGCCATCCGGTCCGGACACCATCCAGGTGCCGGACCGGCGGGCGTCCGGATCGTCAGCGGGGCGCCGTCGCAGCTGGTGCCTATCCCGATCGTGGTGACGTCGGCGATCGGGTCGATGCCCGGGGCCAGGTCCGTGACCACCACCGCTTCGGGTCCTGGGACCGCGGCGAGCGCGCGCTGAGCTTCCGTAGTGCTCGGGTAGATCATCCGCACCGGGCCCGCCTCATCAATGTCGACCGGGTGTTGATTGTGCGGAAGCCATTTCAGCCAATCCCAGTGACCGCGATTCTCGTCGTCGACGACCGCGACGATCAGCATCTGGTCGGGCGCGTGCAGCACGGCGATTTGGCAGAGAATCGCGCGGAGCAGCCCGCGCACCTCGTCCCGATCGCCGTCGATCGTCACGCGTGTCCCCGCACGCAGGCCGATCGCGACGGGAGCGCGGACCGTCGAGCGCACATGCAGGAAACGTTCGAGCGCGGTGGCGGTGACCGGGTCGCGGAGTTCTTCCGACGGAAGCCGCGGCGCCACCAAGCGGCGCGCGAGCGGCTGGGTTCCCATGCCCACACGCACGAGGCCGAAGTCCGCGTCGGTTGGCCGCCGCTCCCACATCCGCGAGCCGCCGATCAGCGTCCACAGCGTGTCGGGATCCGGATGCCGACCGATCGATGAACGGTATTGTGCCACAGCGATTTCGGACACGGACCGGTCCAGCTCGCTGAGGTAGCTCAAATATCGATCGCGGTCGGCATCGACGCTACCGCCCTGCCTGCGGGCACGACCGGCCAGCCCCGTCACCACGGTCGAAACCAGCATGGTGGCCGGGAATGCCAGAAACATGGGGCTACGGGCCGCACCAGTCCCAGCGGTGAACATCGCGGCCATGGCGCCCAGTCCCACCAGAGACAGCGCAACCGGCAGCAACCGCGCGAGTGTGCCCGGCGCTGTAGGTGACGGCAGGTCCGGGGGCGCCTCGACATCGATGTCCGCGGCAGCCTCGGTCACCTCATCCCCTTCCCGTGCGACGACGCTAAGCAGCGCCGACGCCGGCGGCAAGTCACCTGTGCACAACCGGATACCGGGTCGTATCGGCCTGGCTATGTTTCTTCGCAATCCGACGGAAGGGTTCGCTGTTGCCTGCATCCGATACCGGACTGCGGCGCGTCTCGGTGTATTGGGACGCTGCGGTCGCCGATGTCACGCTGCCCGCGAAAATCGCTATCGCCGTGCTGATTCCCTCGGTCGTCGACATCTTCGGGGTTGCCCATCCCGGCAACGAGGCCTGGCGCTACCGCTTGTCGCTGCCCGGCGCATCCGGGTTGGATCCGTCGATGACGCTGGCGCAGCACGGCATCGAGGACGGCGCAACCCTGGTGCTGAGCCGGAGCACCGCGCCGTTGCCCGACGTCCGCTACCTCGACGTGGCGGAGGTCGTGTCGGCCACCCTCGACGCGGGGACCGAGCCGCGCGGCGGCGCTTCACACGCGCGCGCTGCCCGACTCATCGCGGCGGCGGCTGCGATCGTCTGGTCCGCCGCAGGTGGCCTGACGATTGTGCGTAACGCGTTGCGCCTCAACGATAACCGAGAGCCGGCCACGACGGTCGCCGCGTTGGCGGCGGCCGGCGGCCTCGCCGTCGTGCTGGCCGCCGTCGCGCACCGCGGCTATCAGGACCCGACCGCCGGATTGACGTTGGGCCTTGTCGCTACGGTGTTCGCGGCGGCCGCCGGCTTTGTGGCGGTGCCCGGCGCGCCAGGCATGCCCAACGCGCTGCTGGCCGCGGCGGCCGCCGGTCTCACCGCCATTGTCGCGATGCGCGTATCGGGCTGCGGTGTGGTCACTTCGACCGCCGTGGCGACCTGTGCCGTGGTCATTGCGATGGCGGGGCTGGTGGGCGTGGTCAGCGCGGCGCCACTGCGCATCGTCGCTTCTGCCGCTGCGCTGGTCTCCGTCGGCCTGCTCTCCGTGGCGGCGCGCGCATCGATCGCCGTGGCCGGGTTGTCGCCACGGCTGGGGGTACCGGAGAGTCAACCGAGCGACGCGACGCTGCGTTCCCAAGCGGTCCGCGCCGACAGGTGGTTGACAAGCCTGCTTGCCGCCTTGTCATTATCGGCGACCCTGGGCGCGGTGGTTACCGTGCTGGCCGGCGCGCCAAATTTGGCCTGCACCGCCTTCGGCACCCTCACCGGTGCGCTACTGCTGCTGCGCTCCCGGTCCACCGACCCGAGAAAGATGCTGGTGTTCGCGATCTGCGGGATCATCGTTACCGCAACAACCTTCGGCGTTGCGGCATCGCGCGCCCCGGTGCCCGCCCCATGGATCGTGACGGCGACGATACTGGCGGTCGCGATGGCGGTGTACTTGGGCTTCGCGGCACGGCCGGCCTCGGCCGTCCTGCGCCGGAGCCTCGGGCTACTGGAGCTGGTGGCGCTGGTCGCGATGGTTCCGTTGACTTGCTGGATCGGTGGCCTGTACGGCGCCGCCCGGGGATTGAACCTCACGTGATGGGTCCGCGCGCTACCGGCCGCCTGCTGGCGGTGTCGGCGCTGACGCTGGCAGCCACATTGGAAATGCCAATGGCGCAAGCGGTTTCGCCGCCGGACATCGATGAGAGCCGGCTGCCGAAGCCCGCCTTGCCGGCACCCCCGTGGCCGACCGTGCAACGCGAGATTTGCGCGACGATGACGGTCGACGCGGGACCGGGCCGCAATCCGCCGACGGGCCTGGGGGACCTGGCGGCGGTCTGGCAATTCGGCCGCGGGGCCGGACAGCGGGTCGCGGTCATCGACACCGGGGTTTCGCGACACCTCCGGCTGCCCGATGTGGTGCCGGGCGGCGACTACGTGTCCACCGGCGACGGCACCCAGGATTGCGACGCGCACGGCACGCTGGTGGCTGGAATCATCGCGGCCGCAGCCGATTCCAAGGCCGACAGCTTCAGCGGGATGGCACCGGAAGCCACATTGATCAGCATCCGTCAGTCCAGCGCGAAATTCGCCCCGACCGGCGACCGGTCCCGCACTGGAGTCGGTGACGTCGACACACTGGCGAAAGCCGTTCGGACGGCGGCCGATCTGGGCGCCTCGGTGATCAACATTTCGTCGGTTGCGTGCGCACCGGTGGCTTCGGCGCTCGACGACCGCGCGCTCGGCGCGGCACTGGCCTACGCCGTGGACGTCAAGAACGCCGTCGTCGTGGCCGCGGCGGGCAATGCCGGCGCGGGGCAGTGTCCCGCCCAGCGTGCCGATGCAACCTGGCAGACCATCACGGTGGCCGTGAGTCCGGCGTGGTACGACGACTACGTGCTGACCGTCGGCTCGGTGAATGGCGGCGGAGGGCCGTCGGCGTTCACCCTTGCCGGCCCCTGGGTGGACGTCGCGGCGCCGGGTGAGGCGGTGACGTCACTCGCGCCGGAGCCGGTATCCGGCACGAGCTATGCCGCCCCACTGGTCAGCGGACTGGCCGCGCTGATCCGGGCCCGGTTCCCGGCTTTGACCGCCCGCCAGGTGATGCAGCGCATCGAGACGACGGCGCATCATCCACCCGCCGGATGGGATCCCCTCGTCGGCAACGGCACCATAGACCCGCTCGCCGCGGTCAGCACCGGCACGGGCCCTCCCGGTGACGGTCCCGTCCCTTCGAAGGCACCCGTGCCGCTCACCGCGCCGCCGCGGGCGCAACCGCGCGATTCTCGCGCGCGGGACACCGCGCTGCGCGGGGCCGCGATCTGCGTGGTTGCGCTGACCCTCGCCTTGGCCACCGGGGCGATCAGGGGTCGCCTACGGCGAGCCCGGGACCACATCGCGTGCGATTGATGCGTTCTGTCGGCTCAGCTCGGGTCCGGCGGGCAACAGCGTGAGAAGCGGCCACGGTGCCTGGCCCGCTTCGTCGACCCCGAGGGCGTGCGCGGCGTCGTCGTCGTGAATGGCGAACCGGACGCCGGTGTCGGTGATCAGGTAACGGGTACCGGCGTTGTCTCCCGCCCGCACGTACGCGCTTGCGCCGGGCGGCACGTATACGGCGTCCAGCGCGGGGCCGGGGCCGTCGGCTTGCGCCAAGGCCACTGGCGCCCGGCCGGACGGGATCGGTAGCCGGCTCTCGGCCAGGAACACGACTTCGCTGTGGCCGGATCCCACCCGCTCCCAGCCGGCGCACAACGCGCCGGCCGGCTCGGTCAGCGTTGGCGCCCGGTCGGGAAAGAGGCCAACCGGCAGCTCGGCGACGACGGGCGCGGCCCGGATCGCGTCGGGCGCGACGGTCACCGGGTGGGTCGTCTCCTGCGGGTTGTCGAACCGCAGGAGGTCGGCGGCCACCTGGCCGATGCGCTGCACCCCGGCGGCTAACACCACGTAATAGTCGTCGCCGCCGGAGCGTGTGACGCGAAGCACACTGCCGACCGCGAATCCGGGCAATCGCGGCGCCGTGGTACCCCGACCGTGGATGCGTGGCGGCGCGATCGGCGGCGCTTCCGGCACCGCATTCAGCAATGCCTGCGAAACGAGGAGCGGCGATCTGCCCTCGAGGCGCAGCGCGCGCACCACTGCAGCGTCGCCGAGGTCCACCAGCGCCCGGTGCCCGTCGTAGAGCAGGTAGGCAGGTGAGCCGGAAGCCGTACCCACCAGGATCGCTTGCCCGGTGAGAACGCGGTGCACCGCTGGTGCCTCGGAGCGGCGGCCGATGATGACGGTCGTGGTGCTAGCGCCGCTGCTAGCGCATATCAACCAATCCACCTCCCCGGGAGGCAACGACCTGCCGAGAAACTGCGGTGCGCCCGGAATGCCCAGCAGCGGGCCGCGTTTGGTGGCGTTGAGGTCGGACTCGGTGACCGCCTGCGGGTTGGCGGCCGTCGCGGCGATGAGCCGGGCGGACGCCAGGTTGAGCACCGGATGCCAGACGTCGCCCACTCGTACGAATAAAGCGCCCGACGCCGGGCTCACCACGATCTGCGCGCGATCCAGCGCCACATGAGGCCGCAGCACGGCCAGCAGCGCGCAGCCGGCTACGGCAACAGCGGTGATCACGCACCCAAACGCCACCGGCCGCGGGCGCGAGCGAAACCCGGCATGCTGCCCCAGCAGCGCGCTTTCGGTGCGCCGCAGCAAATACCGGTACGCGCTGACCTGCAGCCACATGGCCGGCTGACGCGGCACGTGATCTCCTGACTCGATGGTTGCGCTGACCGCCACGGTAGGCCGCCGCTTCGGGGTGCCAGAGCGGTTATCCACAGGTCATTCGGGTTCGGGCGCATCACGAGTCGGATAAAATTGCCCGGTGCAAACTCACCGTGTACGTACCCGTCGGGCGGTTACCGCGTGGTCAGCGGGCCCTCTGATCGGCCTGGGCGTTTCTGCCCTGGTTATCGCTGCCGGCCTGGTCGCGACGCCCGCCGCGGCGCCGAAAGCCTCCGCCGACGACTGCCCGGACGTCGAGGTGATCTTCGCCCGCGGCACCAACGAGCCGCCGGGACTGGGCCGGGTGGGCGACGCGTTTGTGGACTCGCTGCGCCAGCAGACCGGCCTGAACATCCTGCCCTACGGCGTCAACTACGCGGCCAGCAAGCTGCAGCTGCACGGCGGCGACGGCGCCAACGACACGATCGACCGCGTCAAGAAGAGCGTGGAGAAGTGCCCCAACACCAAGATCGTGCTGGGCGGTTACTCGCAGGGCGCCTCGGTGATGGACATCGTGGCCGGCGTCCCGATCGGTGGCATCAGCTGGGGCAGCACGCTGCCTGCGCAGTACGCCAACAACATCGCGGCGGTCGCTACCTTCGGTGACGTGGCCGACCGCGCCGGCGGCACCCTGCCCAGCCAGAGCGCGATGCTGGGCTCCAAGGCCATCGACCTGTGCAACCCCAACGACCCGATCTGCCATGCCGGCCCCGGCAACGAGTGGAGTGGGCACACCGAGGGCTACGTCCCCGTCTACACCACCCAGGCCGCGGCCTTCGTCGCGCAGAAACTGGCCGGCGCCGGTCTCGGCCAGCAGTCGCCCGCCTTCGGGCCACCGCTAGGAACCGGCCCGCAGACCTCCCCCGGCTACGGTCCACAGCAGCCCGGGTCGGGCCCGTCGATCCATGGCGGTACCGGCCCCGGTCCGGCGCCCACGCCGGCGGCGCCCGCGCCGGCTACGGCTTCACCGCAAGCACCTCTCGTCTAAATCGTTACCGTCGGGTTATCAACGCCCCCTTAACATCGCTGTGTGAGGCTTATCCCGTTCGGGCTGGGCATCGGAGTTGGCGTGATGGGAGCGTTATTGATTGCTCCCCAACTGATTCCGCATGCGTCGGCGTCGTGCCCCGGCGTTGAAGTGGTGTTCGCCCGGGGCACCGACGAGCCACCGGGCGTCGGCAAGGTGGGCGGTGCCTTCGTCAGCGCGTTGCGCGAGCAGACCCGCAAAAGCGTTGGCGCATATGCGGTGAACTACCCGGCCAGCAAGGACTTCCTGGCCGCCACCAACGGCGCCAACGACGCCAGCACCCACGTTCAGCAGATGGCCGTCAACTGTCCCAACACCAAACTGGTGCTGGGCGGCTACTCCCAGGGCGCCGCCGTCGTCGACATCGTCACGGCCGCACCGATATCCGCCCTCGGCTACCGCCAGCCGTTGCCGCCCCAGGCCGCCGACCATGTCGCAGCCGTCGCCCTGTTCGGCAATCCGTCCGGCCGCGCGGGTCAGCTGATGAGCGCTCTGTCCCCGAATTTCGAGGGCAAGACCATCGACCTGTGCAATCCGGGCGACCCGATCTGCTCGGGGGGCACGCAATGGAGTTCGCACCTGAGCTACGTGCCCGGATTGACCAACAGGGCCGCGAATTTCGTGGCGGGCAGGGTCTGATTTTGAGTCAGCGCTGGTACGGCGCGGCGGGTGCCGCGTCCATCGCCGGGGCATCGCTGCTCACCCTGGCGGTCACCACCCTCCCCCTACCGGCCGCATCGGCGGAATGCCCAGGCGCCGAAGTGGTTTTCGCCCGCGGCCGCGAGGAGCCACCCGGCGTCGGTTACGTCGGCGCCGCATTCGTCAACTCCCTGCGCGCCAAGGTGCGTATGCCGGTGGGGGCCTACGGCGTCAACTATCCCGCCGATGTCAGCCCGGCCAAGGGCGCGAACGACATGAGCGCGCACGTCCAGCAGATGGCGAGAACCTGCCCGGGTACCCGCGAGGTGCTCGGCGGCTATTCGCTGGGTGCCGTTTCCGCCGATCTGGTTGTCGCCGTGACGCAACCGGCATTCGGATTCACCAACCCGCTGCCGCCGGCATTCGATCAACAGGTGGCGGCCGTCGCCTTGTTCGGTAACGGCACCCGCAAAGTGCTTGGCCCGGTCCCGGACTTCGACCGCGCCTTCGCCGCCAAAACCATCGATGTGTGTGCGAAGGGGGACCCGATCTGTTCGGCGGCCGGCCTGAATTGGCCTTCGCATCTGCAGCCCTCGTATATCGACTCCGGGCTGGTCGATCAGGCCGCCGACTTCGTCGCTGCCAGGCTGTGACCGCTCAGTCCCGCGAGCGCACATCCCGGGTGATCAAGTTGCGCGCGGCGAGTTGGTCATCGGGCGGGTAGTCGACACCGACCAGCGACAAGCCATGGGCGGGCGCGGCGGCAAAGTCGCTGGATCGTGCCGTGGCGGTGAGCAATTCGCGGCAGTAAGAGACCGGGCGGCGATGTTCGCCGACGGCCAGCAGCGCGCCGACCAGTGAGCGCACCATCGACCAACAGAACGCGTCGGCGCTGACGGACGCGGTGATCAGGTCACCGTCGCGAGTCCAGTCCAGTCGCTGCAGGTCGCGAATGGTGGTGGCGTTCTCGCGATGACGACAGAACGCGGCGAAATCGTGCAACCCCAACAGGTCTCGTGATGCGGCGGCCATCGCCTCGACGTCCAGTTGACGCGGCCAGGCGGTGACGTAGCGGGCCTGCAGCGGCTGCACACCCCAGGGCGCCGTCGAGATGCGATACACATAGTGACGGCGCAGCGCAGAGAATCGGGCGTCGAAACCCGCAGGCGCGCGGGTGATATCGACGACCCGGACATCGGTGGGCAGAAACCGGCCCAGCCGCCGCAGCAGCGGCAGGAACTCGGGTTCACCGACGTGCGGTGCGCGCGGGTAGGCGTTCGGCAGCGCGTCCAGCGGCACGTCGACGTGAGCCACCTGGCCGGTGGCATGCACCCCGGCGTCGGTGCGTCCCGCCGCGCGCAGCCGCACCGGCGTGCGAAGGACGGTCGTCAGCGCTTCGTCGAGCACTCCCGCCACGGTCCGTTGGCCGGCCTGAGTGGCCCAGCCCGCGAAACCAGTTCCGTCGTAGGCGATGTCGAGCCGCAGACGGACGTGATCGTTAACTCTCGTCAGCCTCGTCGTTCGCCTCGGCGGCTTCGGCTTCGGCTCGCGCGGCCACGGCCTCGTCATGCTTCTCTTCAGCGGCGGCCTCGGCCGGCGTGGCCTCGGTTTCCGCCGCCTCGGTCTCGGCCGGCTCGGTGACTTCCTCGGCCGTCGGGCCGACGGCTTCCTGCGGCTCGACGGCCGCCTGAGGCGCCGCCGCTGCCGCGACAGGAGCGTCGGCCTTCTTCGACGCCTTCACTCGACGAGCCCGATCGGCCTCGGAGGTGACCGTCTTCTCCCGCACCAGCTCGATCACGGCCATGGGCGCGTTGTCGCCCTTACGCGGCTCGACCTTGATGATGCGGGTGTAGCCGCCGTTGCGGTCGGCGAAGAAGGGACCGATCTCCTCGAACAGGACGTGCACCACGTCCTTGTCGCGGATCTTCTTCAGCACCTCTCGACGGTTGTGCAGCGCACCCTTTTTCGCGTGCGTGATCAGCTTTTCCGCGTACGGCCGCAACGCGCGCGCCTTGGGCTCGGTCGTCTTGATTCGGCCGTGCTCGAACAGCGAGGTGGCCAAGTTGGCCAGCAGGGCCTTCTGGTGCGAAGACGACCCGCCGAGGCGAGGTCCCTTGGTGGGCTTGGGCATTGCGACTATCTCCTCATTGGGGCCGGCCCCCGTATCAGGTAGGGCCGGGACGGATTGATTACAGCTGTTCGGTTTCCGCGTAGTCCTGGTCGTCGTAGGACGCCTCGCTGGACCAGGTGCCGGTTGCGACGTCGTAACCCGCGACCTGCGAGGGGTCGAAGCTCGGCGGGCTGTCCTTGAGCGACAGGCCCAGCTGGTGCAGCTTGACCTTCACCTCGTCGATGGACTTCTGACCGAAGTTGCGGATGTCGAGCAGGTCGGACTCGGTGCGGCTCACCAGCTCACCGACGGTGTGCACGCCCTCGCGCTTGAGGCAGTTGTAGGACCGCACCGTCAAGTCCAGGTCGTCGATCGGCAGGGCGAACGACGCGATGTGGTCGGCCTCGGCCGGCGACGGCCCGATCTCGATGCCCTCGGCCTCGACGTTGAGTTCGCGTGCCAGACCGAACAATTCGACCAGCGTCTTGCCGGCCGACGCCAGCGCGTCGCGCGGGTTGATCGAGCTCTTGGTCTCGACGTCCAGGATCAGCTTGTCGAAGTCGGTGCGCTGCTCGACACGGGTGGCGTCCACCTTGTAGGTGACCTTGAGCACCGGCGAGTAGATGGAATCGACTGGGATACGGCCGATTTCGGCACCGGAGGCGCGGTTCTGCACGGCGGGCACGTAGCCACGGCCGCGCTCGACGACCAGCTCGACCTCGAGCTTGCCCTTGTCGTTCAGCGTCGCGATGTGCAGGTCGGGATTGTGCACGGTGACACCGGCCGGCGGAACGATGTCACCCGCGGTGACCTCGCCCGGGCCCTGCTTGCGCAGGTACATGGTGACCGGCTCGTCCTCCTCGGAGGACACCACCAGGCTCTTGAGGTTCAAGATGATCGCGGTGACGTCTTCCTTGACGCCCGGCACGGTGGTGAACTCGTGCAGCACGCCGTCGATGCGGATGCTGGTGACGGCCGCACCCGGAATCGAGGACAGCAGCGTCCGGCGCAACGAATTGCCCAGGGTGTAGCCGAATCCCGGCTCCAGCGGCTCGATGACGAACTGGGAACGGCTGTCGGTGAGAACTTCCTCCGACAATGTGGGTCGCTGAGAGATCAGCATGGTGTTTCTTCTTCTCCTTCTCGGCACCCGCTATTTGATGCCGCGGTGTTGTCTCGCGGTGACCCGCTGCGCCCGGCTTCGCCGCGCTTGCGATCCCCGCAAGTTTCCGGGCCGGACGGCCCGGAAGTCCGTTACTTCGAGTAGAACTCGACGATGAGCTGCTCGGTGAGCGGCACGTCGATCTGCGCCCGCTCGGGCAGCTGGTGGACGAGGATGCGCTGACGCTCCCCCACCACCTGCAGCCAGCTCGGGATCGGCCGGTCGCCCGCAGTCTCCCGCGCGATCTGGAACGGCACGGTGTTCAGCGAGCTGTCCCGCACATCGATGATGTCGTGCTGGGACACCCGGTAGCTCGGCACGTTGACGTGCACGCCGTTGACGCTGAAGTGTCCGTGGCTGACCAGCTGACGCGCCATCCGCCGGGTCCGCGCCAGACCGGCGCGGTACACGACGTTGTCCAGCCGGCTCTCCAGGATACGCAGCAGCTCCTCACCGGTCTTGCCGGATTGCCGCACGGCCTCTTCGTAGTAGCGACGGAACTGCTTCTCCATCACGCCGTAGGTGAAGCGGGCCTTCTGCTTCTCCTGCAGCTGCAGCAGGTATTCGCTTTCCTTGATCCGCGCGCGGCCGTGCTGGCCGGGCGGGTAGGGACGCTTCTCGAAGGCCTGGTCCCCACCGACGAGGTCGGTGCGCAGCCGGCGCGACTTGCGAGTGATGGGTCCGGTGTAACGAGCCATGGTTGTCTCCTAGACCCTTCTGCGCTTCGGCGGTCGGCAGCCGTTGTGCGGCTGGGGGGTGACGTCGGCGATCGCGCCGACCTCCAGGCCGGCGGCCTGCAGCGACCGAATCGCGGTCTCGCGGCCCGAACCCGGGCCCTTCACGAACACATCGACCTTCTTGACGCCGTGCTCCTGCGCCTTGCGCGCGGCGTTCTCGGCGGCCAGCTGGGCTGCGAACGGGGTCGACTTGCGGGACCCCTTGAAGCCGACGTGACCCGACGAAGCCCAGGCGATGACGTTGCCCTGGGGGTCGGTGATCGTGACGATCGTGTTGTTGAAGGTGCTCTTGATGTGGGCGGCACCGTGCGGGATGTTCTTCTTTTCCCGCCTGCGGGTCTTCTGACCCTTCTTGGGCGCCGAGGCGCCCGCCTTCTTTGCTGGTGGCATCGGGGGTTACCTGGCCTTCTTCTTGCCGGCGATGGTGCGCTTGGGGCCCTTGCGGGTACGCGCGTTGGTCTTGGTCCGCTGACCGCGTACCGGCAGGCCGCGGCGGTGCCGCAGGCCCTGGTAGCAGCCGATCTCGATCTTGCGGCGGATGTCGGCCTGCGTCTCGCGGCGGAGGTCACCCTCCACCTTCAGGTTTGCCTCGATGTAGTCACGCAGGTGGGTCAGCTGGTCATCGGTCAGATCCCTGGTGCGCAGGTCCTTGTCGATGCCGGTAGCTGCCAGGATCTCGTTCGACCGCGTGCGGCCGACGCCGAAAATGTAGGTCAGGGCGATCTCCATCCGCTTATCACGCGGAAGATCGACGCCGACTAGTCGAGCCATAGGTGGCGTTTCCTCTTTTTCTAGGCGGAGGTCTGTTCCCAGCCCGTTCCCCTTGATGGGGGCCCGGCCTCC
Organism: Mycobacterium sp. NGS17; assembly: GCF_059813205.1. Lineage (NCBI taxonomy): Bacteria > Bacillati > Actinomycetota > Actinomycetes > Mycobacteriales > Mycobacteriaceae > Mycobacterium > Mycobacterium sp. NGS17. The sequence continues at coordinate 199,710 of NZ_JCALED010000002.1, forward strand.
GTCCGGGCGTGGATGAGCTAGCCCATCTCTATAGATGCCAGCCGCTCACTGGTGCTGGGAGGTCTGCATTCAGTTGTGTGGGTACTACCGGGGCGCCACAGCGCCTACCGGCTAGCCCTGGCGCTGCTTGTGGCGCGGATCGGAGCAGATCACCATGACCCGCCCATGCCGACGGATCACCCTGCACTTGTCACAGATTGGCTTGACGCTCGGGTTCACCTTCACGGCTATTCGATCCTGTTCTGTTTCGTTCGAGTTGTTGGAGATCAGGCGCTTTTACTTGTACCGGTACACGATGCGGCCGCGGGACAGGTCGTAGGGAGACAACTCCACCACCACCCGGTCCTCGGGCAGGATGCGGATGTAGTGCTGCCGCATCTTGCCGCTGATGTGGGCAAGCACCTTGTGACCGTTCTCCAGCTCAATGCGGAACATCGCATTGGGCAGGGGCTCGACCACCCGGCCTTCCACCTCGATGGCGCCGTCCTTCTTGGCCATAACTAGTTAAGAATCCTCGTCGTATAGTTTCGTTCTCGTCTGCGCCCGCCTCGACGCAACATTGCACCGACTTGGAACGTGAGCCGGTGACAGGAAATTCCTAGGAACTTGGCACACAAAAAGTCGGCGCGGATGCCGCACCGTTGTTCCACGATACCTGGTGAATCCGCTCCACCAAAATCGCTGTCGGCGCAACGCGGCGGCCGCCCTCGACCTCCCACACGGCCGCTGACGAGCGCATACTTGACGCCGATGACCAACCCCTCAAGCCCGCGCAAGCCCGTCATGCTGACCGTCGACGACGATCCCTCGGTGTCCCGGGCGGTCGCCCGGGACCTGCGCCGCCATTACGGCGAGGCCCATCGGATCGTGCGCGCGGAATCCGGGCCCGACGCCCTGGGCACGCTCAAGGAGCTCAAACTGCGCGGCGAGACGGTCGCTGTGCTCATCGCCGACTACCGGATGCCGCAGATGAGCGGCATCGAGTTCCTCGAGCAGGCGATGGACCTGTATCCCGCGGCGCGCCGGGTGCTGCTGACCGCCTACGCCGATACGCATGCCGCCATCGACGCGATCAACGTCGTCGACCTGGACCACTACCTGCTCAAGCCGTGGGATCCGCCGGAGGAGAAGTTCTACCCCGTCATCGACGGGCTATTGGACGCCTGGCGGGCCGCGCCCGAGCACCCCGTCCCACACACCAAGGTGGTCGGCCACCGCTGGTCGGCGCGTTCATGGGAGGTCCGCGACTTCTTGGCCCGCAACGGCCTGTACTACACGTGGTTCATGGCCGACGAGCCCGCCGGCGAGCGGCTGCTCAACGCCGCCGGCGCCGACAGCCTGCGGCTACCCGTCGTCATCACCGAACGCGGCCACCCGCTCGTCGAACCCACCGACGCCGAGCTGGCCGACAAGCTCGGCCTGACCACCACGCCGTCGCAGGAGTTCTACGACCTGATCGTCGTCGGCGGGGGCCCCGCGGGCCTGGCCGCCGCCGTATACGGCGCCTCCGAGGGCCTGCGCACGGTGCTCATCGAGCACACCGCCACAGGCGGTCAGGCGGGCCAGAGCTCGCGCATCGAGAACTATCTGGGCTTCCCGGACGGGGTTTCGGGAGGTCAGCTGGCCGACCGCGCCCGCCGGCAGGCGGAGAAGTTCGGCGCCGAGCTGATCACCGCCCGCAAGGCCGTCGCCCTGGAGGTGAACGGATCCAAGCGCACCGTGCGGTTCGCCGACGGCGGCTCCATCGACGCGCACGCGGTCATCCTCGCCACCGGGGTCGCCTACCGCCAGCTGCAGGCCGAGGGCTGCTCGGAGCTGACCGGCTGCGGCATCTACTACGGGGCGGCCGTCTCCGTCGCGTCGGACTGCGAGGACGAAGACGTCTACGTGATCGGCGGGGCCAACTCGGCCGGCCAGGCCGCCATGTACCTGTCCCGGACGGCCAAGTCGGTCAACATCGTCGTGCGCGCCCCGTCGCTGGAGGCGTCGATGTCCTACTACCTGATCCAGCAGATCGAGGCGAACCCGAAGATCAACGTCCTGACCTGTACCGAGGTGCGGCGCGCGACCGGCGAGGGCCACCTGGAGAAGCTGACCCTGGTCAACAACCGGACCGAAGAGACCCAGGAAGTCGCCTGCGCCCGGATGTTCATCTTCATCGGGGCCGCCCCGCGCACCGACTGGCTGGACGGGGTGGTGGCCCGCGACGACCACGGCTTCATCCTGACCGGTCCGGACCTGCGCAACGTGTGCGGCTGGACGCTGGATCGCCCGCCGCATCACCTGGAAACCAGCGTCCCGGGGGTGTTCGCCACCGGCGACGTCCGCTCGACGTCGGCCAAACGGGTCGCGGCCGCCGTCGGTGAGGGATCGATGGCCGTCATGCTGGTCCACCGCTACCTGGCCGAGAGCTAGGAGGGGCATGACCGCCACCGAATCGAGGCCGATGCCGTGTGAGCCCGACGAGCTGCGCAGTCTCTTCTTGTTCGAGGCGCTGACCGACGAGCAGCTCGCGGTGCTGTGCGCCAACGGGCACATCCAGCGCTACGAACCGGGTCCGATCTGCGTGGAAGGCGAACCGGCGACCTGCTTCTACGTCCTCATCGACGGGGAGCTGACCATGAGCAAGCTGTCCGGCGGCCAGGACATCGAAACCAACCGCACCTCGCAGCGCGGCGTGTACTGCGGGGCCTGGCGGGCGTTCACCGGCGGCAACCAGAAGAGCTACGACGCCTCGGTGCACGTGACCAAGCCGTCGCGCTTCTTCGTGATGGATGCGCCGGTCTTCGCCCGGTTCATGAAGGACCAGTTCCCGATGGCGGTGCATCTGCTCGACGGCATCGCCGTCGGCACCGACCGGACCCGCCGGATCATCGGCAATCGGGAGAAGCTGCTGGCCCTGGGCCGGCTGTCGGCCGGGCTGACGCATCAGCTGAACAACCCCGCGGCCGCGATCTCACGGTCCGCGGCGGATCTGCGCGAGCGCGTGGCCAACATGCGGCACAAGCTGGCGATGCTCGCCGACGGCACCATCAGCGCCGAGGCATTGAGCGCGCTTGTGCGGTTGCAGGAGAGAGTCGCCGAGCAGGTCGCCAAGTCGGCGTCACAGCACCTGAGCGCGCTCGAGACCTCCGATCGCGAGGACGCCGTCGGCGACTGGCTGGAAGACCACGGCATCGACGACGGGTGGGACATCGCGCCGACGTTCGTCGAGGGCGGCATCGACACCGATTGGCTGGAGCGCATTTCCGCGGTCAGCGAGGAGCTCGGGTCGACGTCGCTGGAGCAGGCGATCCGATGGATCAACTACACCATCGAGAGCGAGCTGCTGATGAACCAAATCATGGAAGCGAGCAAACGGATCTCGGCACTGGTCGCCGACGCCAAACAGTATTCGCAAATGGATCGGGCCCCGTTCCAGGTGACCAACGTGCACGACCTGCTGCGCAGCACGCTGGTGATGTTCGCCGACCGGTTGACCAAGGAGGTGGGCAAAGGCGCCGGCAAGGACCACGCCGTCACGGTGGTCAAGGACTTCGACCAGACGTTGCCCGAAATCCCTTGCTATCCAGGCGATCTCAACCAGGTGTGGACCAACATCATCGACAATGCGATCGCGGCGATGCGCGATACCGGCGGCACCCTGACCATCCGCACCTGCCGGGAAGGCGACAACCTGGCCCGCATCGAGATCTGCGACACCGGGCCCGGGATACCCGAGGACGTGCGCGAGCACATCTTCGAGCCGTTCTTCACCACCAAACCCTTCGGCGAGGGCACCGGCCTGGGCCTGGACTTGGCGTTCAACATCGTCGTGAAGAAGCATCGCGGGGACCTGCGGGTGGAGTCGGCGCCCGGCGACACCCGGTTCATCGTGCTGCTGCCGCTGGAGCCCCCCGCCGTGGACGCCGCCGCAGCGGACCTCGCCGCCGACGAGGATGTCGCCGTTCCGGAATAGGTCTCACGGGGTGCGGGTTACGAACACCATGACCGATGCAGCGAGCAAACCCAATCTTGGCCGGTTCGGATCGTTCGGACGCGGCGTCACCCCCGAGCAGGCCAGGGACATCGAAGCGCTGGGCTACGGCGCCGTCTGGGTCGGCGGTTCCCCGCCCGCCGAGTTGGCGTGGGTCGAGCCCCTCCTGGAGGCGACGACGACGTTGCAGGTGGGCACCGGCATCGTGAACATCTGGACCGCGGCGGCCAAGCCGGTCGCCGAATCCTTCCACCGCATCGACAAGGCCTACCCGGGCCGCTTCCTGCTGGGCATCGGCGTCGGCCATCCGGAGGCTCACACCGAATACCGCAAGCCCTACGACGCGCTCACCGACTACCTGAAGCAGCTCGATGACTACGGCGTGCCCGCCAACCGCCGGGTGGTGGCGGCGCTGGGCCCGCGCGTGCTCAAGCTCTCCGCGGAACGCTCGGCCGGGGCGCACCCCTACCTGACCACCCCGGAACACACCGCGCAGGCACGCGAGCTCATCGGACCGTCCGCTTTCCTGGCCCCGGAGCACAAGGCCATCCTGACCACCGACCCGGAGAAGGCCCGGGCCGTGGGCCGCAAGGCCCTCGACATCTACTTCAATCTCGCCAACTACCGAAACAATTGGAAGCGGCTGGGTTTCACCGAGGACGAAGTGAACCGCCCCGGTAGCGACCGCCTGGTGGACGCGGTGGTGGCATATGGCACCGCGGACCAGATCGCGGCGCGGCTCAAAGAACACCTGGACGCCGGCGCCGACCACGTCCCGGTGCAGGTCCTGACGAAGGATGAAAACCTGGTCTCGGCGCTGGCCGAACTGGCGGGGCCCCTGGGGCTGACTCGTGCAACGTGACCGATCGGCTCGGTTAGGGTTTGGGCATGCGGTTACTGGTCACCGGCGGCGCTGGATTCATCGGCGCGAACTTCGTGCACAGCACGGTCCGCGAACACCCCGAGGACTCCGTGACGGTGCTCGACGCCATGACCTACGCCGGTCGGCGTGAGTCACTGGCCGACGTCGAAGACGCCATAGAGCTGGTGGTCGGTGACATCACCGACGCCGAGCTGGTGTCGGGGCTGGTCGCCGAATCGGACGCGGTGGTGCATTTCGCCGCGGAGAGCCACGTCGACAACGCATTGGACAGTCCCGAGCCTTTCCTGCACACGAACGTCGTCGGCACCTTCACCATCCTCGAGGCGGTGCGCCGTTACGGCGTGCGGCTGCACCACATCTCGACCGACGAGGTCTACGGTGACCTGGAGCTCGACGACCCGCAGCGGTTCACCGAGGCGACGCCCTACAACCCGTCCAGCCCGTATTCGGCGACCAAGGCCGCCGCCGACATGCTGGTGCGCGCCTGGGTCCGCTCCTATGGGGTGCGCGCGACGATTTCGAACTGCTCCAACAATTACGGGCCGTACCAGCATGTGGAGAAGTTCATCCCGCGCCAGATCACCAACGTGCTCACCGGGCGCCGGGCCAAGCTCTACGGCGCCGGCGCCAACGTGCGCGACTGGATCCACGTCGACGACCACAACAGTGCGGTCCGGCGCATCTTGGAATCCGGCGAAATCGGGCGCACCTACCTGATCAGCTCCGAAGGAGAGCGCGACAACCTGACCGTGCTGCGCACGCTGCTGCAGATGATGGGCCGCGAGCCCGACGACTTCGACCGGGTCACCGACCGCGTCGGTCACGATCTGCGCTACGCCATCGACCCCTCGTCGCTGTGTGACGAATTATGTTGGGCGCCAAAGCATACCGATTTTGAGGACGGCCTGCGTGCCACCATCGACTGGTATCGCGCGAACGAATCGTGGTGGCGTCCGTTGAAAGACGCCTCGGAAGCCCGCTACGAAGAGCGTGGGCAGTAGCGTGCACGTACGCGAACTGAAGATTCCCGGTGCCTGGGAGATCACGCCCACCCTGCATGGTGATTCGCGCGGTCTGTTCTTCGAATGGCTCAGCGACAAGGGATTCCGCTCCTTCACCGGCCACGGACTGGAGGTCATGCAGGCCAATTGCTCGGTGTCGTCGGCCGGCGTGTTGCGCGGATTGCACTTCGCGCAGCTGCCGCCTAGCCAGGCCAAATACGTGACCTGCGTTCGCGGTGCGGTGTTCGACGTCGTCGTCGACATCCGGGTGGGCTCGCCGACATATGGGCAGTGGGATTCGGTCCTGCTCGACGACTGCGATCGCCGGACGATCTACATTTCCGAATGCCTCGGGCATGGTTTCCTTGCTTTGCAAGACAATTCGACCGTGATGTATTTGTGCTCGGCGGAATACAGCCCACAGCGCGAACACACGATCTGCCCGACCGATCCGGAGCTAGCCATCGACTGGCCGCTGGTCCACGGGGCGGCACCCAACCTGTCCGACCGGGACGCCGCGGCACCCAGCTTCGCTCAGGTGCGCGCCTCCGGCCTGCTACCCACCTGGGACGAGACCACGGCGTTTGTGGACAGACTCAAGCAGAAGCGGCCCGATTCCGCCTAGCCGCCACAGCGCTCGCCCACAAGGCCACCGTGAGCACTTCGGCCAGCACGCTGACGGCGGCGTACGGTGCCGGATCCCAACCCCGTTCAAGGAAGCCGGACAGGCCGACGGTGCGCGACATGACGAACGCGACCAGCGAACCGGCGGCCAGCGCGGCGCCGGCCCAGCGCAGCCACGCGGGACCGCCGATCAGGATCAGCAGCGCGACCGCGAACGACAGGCTGGCCTGAACCAGGAACGCCGTGCCGATCGTCGGAATATGCCGGTAGCCATGCACATAGAGGTAGGCGTGGCTGGCGGCGCTGACGGTCAACGACACGGCGAGGCCGAGGCGGACCAGGATGCTCGTCAAACTCATTGCAGTGTCGTCTCCTTCAGTGCCAGAGCGGTCTGCCCCTTGGCGTAGCTGACCTCGCGGATGCCCAGCGCGTCGCGCAGCTTGCCGGCCGGAAGCGTGACCGGCTTGGGCGCGGGCCCGTCGCCCGGTCGCGGCAGCGGGTACGCGGTGGTGGTGCCGCTGTAGAAAGTGACGTTGTCCTCCGTCTTGGAGAACAGTTGGTGGACATGGCCGTTCAGACACGTCACCGACGAGAAGCGGCGCAGGTAGCTCAGCGCCTGGGTGGCATCGTCGGTGCCCCAGCCCCATTGCGGGTACATCGCGAACAGCGGGATGTGACTGAACACGATGATGGGAGTGTCGCTGGAAAGTCCCGCGACGTCCTTCCTGACGAACTCCAACTGATCGGCACCGAGATGACCGAGCTTGCGCAGATTCAGCGTGTTGACCAACGCGATCAGGTGCACGCCGGCGATGTCCTGGCTGTACCACCCATCGCCAACGGAGCCGGCGCCGAACGCGTTTCGATACTTCTGCCCCGCGTCGTCGATCGAGTCGTGCTCTCCGGGGACGGTGAACACGTGTGGAGTCTTGAGTCCGTTCATCATCTGCTTCACCTGGTCGAACTGCTCCGGACTGGACAGGTGGGTGAGGTCCCCGGTGTGGATGACGAAATCCGGTGTGTAACCGAGGTTGTTGACCAGATCGATCGCGTGGCCGAACGTCGCGGTGACGTCGGGGTTGGGCGGCCCGCTGAACCCGAGGTGGCTGTCGCTGATCTGGGCGAACCGCAGGGTGGGCTTGGCCGCCACGTGCTGCGCCCCCGCCTGGCCCGCGACGTGCGAGATGACCTCGCCCCCGGCCACGGCGAATCCGACCGCCGCACCGAACCATGCCGTGTGCCGGATGAGCTGGCGGCGAGTCATGCCCCTGTCGTCGCCGGGGCGGCTCATCCCGTCACCACCACGGTGCCGTGCATCATCGGATGTATCGAACAGACGTACTCGAAAGTCCCTGCGGTGGAAAAGGTGTGGGTGAAGGTGGCACCCGTTCCCATCCCGGGTGAGTGAAACGAGCCGTCGCTCGCTGCCACCGTGTGGGGTTCCTCGTCGCGATTGGTCCACGTGACGGTGGTCCCGGCGGGCACGGTCAGGGTCACCGGCGCGAACGCGAATCCGTCGATGCTGACCTGGTCGCCGCGCACCGGAGCCGCCGGCGCGGTGATCGACACCGCGGTGGTCGTGGGTGCGGCGGTGGTCGCCGTCGGCCGGGGCTGGGAGCATCCGGCCAGCAGCAACACGCCTACTGCCGGAACGGCCGCCAAAAGTCTTCGTCGCCTGGGGATATCCATGCCAAGAGATAGCGCGGCGGGTTACACGCTCAGGCCGGGCGCTCGGGGGCCGCCGGGGCGAATACCTCGATGACCCCGTTGACCTCGCGAACCATCAAGGCCGGCAGCGGTTTCGGCGCTATCGGCAACTGGTGGGCGAGCACCTGCCCGGCGGGCGAGAACGACGTGGTGTGGCAGGGGCAGCGCAGGGTGTCCTCCGGTGCGTCGAACCAGAGCCTGCAGCCCTGGTGGGTACACACCCCGGATATCGCCTGAATTCTGCCGCCGACGCGGCGGACGAACCCGGTCACCGAGCCGAGGTCGAACGCGTGCATGGCACCGTCGGGCACGTCCGAGCCGGCCGCGACGCGCTGCCAGCTGCCCTCGGTAGGTGTGAGTTGCCCGGCGGCAGTCTCGGGGGTGCGACCGTCGCCGGCTCGGCCCGAGATCAGGGCGCGGTCGACGGACACCGCGGCGACCGCCGCGGTGGCGGCGGCCGACGTGCCGACGATGACCTGGCGCCGCGTGCTGCCGCGGCCCCGAGCCGTTTCCGTTGGCGCGCCCGACATCTGCTCGGCGACTCGCCGGTGCAGGTCGGCGACGAACTCCGGGCGCGGCGCGTCACCGCCCTCGCGAACCGCGCGCAGTTCGATCGCCGTGCGGACCTGCGCGGCCTCGAAGTCGTCCGGCGCGAAGGGCCTGGGCCGGCGCCCCCGCAACAGGTCGTCGACATACCGTCGCAGCCCTCGCGCATTCATGGCTGGCCCCCATCGTTGACCTGCGCCGCCAGCCGCAGGGCGCGGTGCTGGAGCACTTTGGCGTTGGCCACGCTGATTCCGAGTTCCGCGGCTGACTCCTTGATCGAATTGCCCCGCAGGAAGCGGGATTCCAAAATCTGGCGGTAGCGGTCCGGCAGGCTGTCCAGAACCCGGGCAACGCGCTGCGGCGCGGTGCTGATCGCGTCCTGGCTGTCGGCGGGTTGTTCGATGTCCTCGATCGAGGTTATCTCTCGCCCCAGCGTCTCGCGCCAATGCGCGGCCAGCACCGTCCTGGCAGTCGTCCGCAGGTACGCGCGCACCTCGGCGACGCTCGCGGTCAGCCGCAGCGGCCGCAGCGCGGCGAGGAACACCTCGGCGGTGAGGTCTTCGGCGTCGGTTTGGTTGCCGACGCGCGCGAACAGCGTGCGGTACACCCAGGTCACGTTGTCGGAGTACACGGCTTCCCAGTTCGGGTAGCCGCCGTCCTGGCCGTCTTCGGGCACCGCGCGCAGGGGTCGCGGCCCGACGGGTTCGTTTCTTGCCGCCACTTGCCTCCTTCACCCGATGAATAGCGGCTCGGGTTACACGGCTCAGGGCGCGTAGTGGGCCTCGATGGTGCGCATACAGGTGTCAGGCTAGCCTGGCTTGCGGCCTTCAAGAGTCGTCCACGCGCCACCCGACTGACCGGTTGCGCCATCCTTCGGGAAACTCCGGCAACGTGAAGTCGTTCTCGTACGGTGAGCAGCCCACCGTGCGGCCGATGTCGAGCGCCGGATCGGTCAATTCGCTCAACTCGATGCCGGTCCCCATCGGCATGATGTGAACGACACAGTTGCCGACCACCGCGCGGACGTGTCCGAGGTAGGACAGGACGAACGCGTATTCGCCGGGTTGGGGCCCCGCAATCTCGTAGGCGTCCGGATTGGGAGTGTGCAAATCCGATTCGGGCGAACATTCCTGCCGCACCATCTCGCGGAATTCGTTCGCCCGCTGCTCGCCGTCAGCGGCCCGATAGATGGACACCGTGAGGTTGCGCGTGTGGCCCGTTTCTCGGTTCGCCCAACTGCAGAGAAGCGAGTTTTCCCAGAACTTTTCGACGGTTTCCGAGGTGGGCCTCATGTTGATAGGCGGCACGCAGCGTGGGGCCGACTGCTCGATCTGCCGCGCCGGGCACCCGCGCAGCCTCGGTCAGCTCCACCTTGCCAACGTCCGATCCGGGTTACTAGGATATGCAAGTATCCGCTTAAGCGCGTCAACCACACTCGAGGGCCCCATGACCACACAGATTCCGCACTTCATCGATGGGCAGCGCACCGCCGGACGGTCCGGCCGCAGCGCTGACGTCTTCGATCCCAGCACCGGCCAGGTCCAGGCGACGGTGCCGATGGCCGGCCAGGCCGACATCGACGCCGCGGTGGCGTCGGCCGTCGAGGCCCAAAAGGGTTGGGCCGCAACAAATCCGCAGCGCCGCGCGCGGGTGATGATGCGCTTCATCGAGCTGGTCAACAAACATATCGACGAGCTGGCCGAGTTGCTGTCGCGCGAGCACGGCAAGACCCTGGCCGACGCCAAGGGCGACATCCAGCGCGGCATCGAGGTCATCGAGTTCTGCATCGGCATCCCCCACCTGCTCAAGGGCGAGTACAGCGAAGGCGCCGGCCCGGGCATCGACGTCTACTCGCTGCGCCAGCCGCTGGGCGTGGTCGCCGGCATCACGCCGTTCAACTTTCCGGCGATGATCCCGTTGTGGAAGGCCGGCCCGGCGCTGGCCTGCGGCAACGCATTCGTGCTCAAGCCCAGCGAGCGTGACCCGTCGGTCCCGGTGCGGCTGGCCGAACTGTTCGGCGAGGCGGGCCTGCCGCCCGGCGTGTTCCAGGTCGTGCACGGCGACAAGGAGGCCGTCGACGCCATCCTGAACCACCCCGACATCCAGGCGGTCGGGTTCGTCGGCAGCTCCGACATCGCGCAGTACATCTACGCGGGGGCCGCGGCCACCGGCAAGCGCTCGCAGTGCTTCGGGGGCGCCAAGAACCACATGATCGTGATGCCTGACGCCGATCTGGACCAGGCCGTCGACGCCCTGATCGGCGCCGGGTACGGCAGCGCCGGCGAGCGCTGCATGGCGATCAGCGTCGCGGTCCCGGTCGGTGACAAGACCGCCGACCGGTTGCGCGCCCGGCTCATCGAGCGGATCAACAATCTGCGCGTCGGCCACAGCCTGGACCCCAAGGCCGACTACGGCCCGCTGGTGACCGAGGCCGCCGTGGCACGGGTGCGCGACTACATCGCCCAGGGCGTCGACGCGGGTGCCGAACTGGTCATCGACGGCCGCGAACGCGCCAGCGACGACCTGACTTTCGGCGACGCCAACCTCGAAGGCGGCTTCTTCATCGGCCCCACACTGTTCGACCACGTCACCCCGGAGATGTCGATCTACACCGACGAGATCTTCGGTCCCGTGCTGTGCATCGTAAGGGCGCACGACTACGAAGAAGCGCTGGCGCTTCCTTCTCAGCACGAATACGGCAACGGCGTGGCGGTTTTCACCCGCGACGGCGACGCGGCCCGTGACTTCGTCTCCCGCGTGCAGGTCGGCATGGTCGGTGTCAACGTGCCCATCCCGGTGCCGGTGGCCTACCACACCTTCGGCGGCTGGAAGCGTTCCGGCTTCGGTGACCTCAACCAGCACGGCCCGTCGTCGATCATCTTCTACACCAAAACCAAGACGGTGACGTCGCGGTGGCCGTCCGGCATCAAGGACGGCGCCGAATTCGTCATTCCCACAATGGATTGAGACTGCTCTATGGCTTCTTTTACCCTCGACGACGACGAACGGGTGATCACCGAGACGGCCGCCGCGTTCGCCGCCAAGCGCCTCGCCCCGCACGCCCTGGAATGGGATGCGGCCAAACACTTCCCGGTCGACGTGCTGCGCGAATCGGCAGAGCTCGGCATGGCGGCGATCTACTGCCGCGAGGACGTCGGCGGCAGCGGCCTGCGCCGGCTCGACGGGGTGCGCATCTTCGAGCAGTTGGCCATCGCCGACCCGGTCACCGCCGCGTTCCTGTCGATCCACAACATGTGCGCGTGGATGATCGATAGCTTCGGCACCGCCGAGCAGCGCAAGGACTGGGTCCCGCGGCTGGCGTCGATGGACGTCATCGCCAGCTACTGCCTCACCGAGCCCGGCGCCGGGTCCGACGCGAGCGCGCTGAGTACCCGCGCGGTCAGACAGGGCGGCGACTACGTGCTCGACGGCGTCAAGCAGTTCATCTCCGGCGCGGGCGCCTCGGACGTCTACGTGGTGATGGCCAGGACCGGCAGTGAGGGGCCGCGGGGCATATCGGCGTTCGTGATCGAAAAGTGCGCTGCCGGGCTGAGTTTCGGCTCGCTCGAGGAGAAGATGGGTTGGCATGCCCAGCCCACCGCGCAGGTGATCCTGGAGGGCGTCCGGGTGCCGGCCGAGGCGATGCTGGGCGGCGCCGACGGCGAGGGCGCCGGATTCGGCATCGCGATGAAGGGCCTCAACGGCGGTCGGCTCAACATCGCGGCGTGCTCGCTCGGCGGCGCCCAGGCCGCCGCCGACAAGGCCGGCGCCTACGTGCGCGACCGGCAAGCGTTCGGGTCGTCCCTGCTCGACGAGCCGACCATCCGGTTCACCCTGGCCGATATGGCCACCGGCCTCGAGACGTCGCGAATGATGTTGTGGCGGGCGGCCAATGCGCTGGACGCCGACGATCCCGACAAGGTCGAGTTGTGCGCGATGGCCAAGCGCTACGTCACCGACACCTGCTTCGAGGTCGCCGACAAAGCCCTGCAGCTGCACGGCGGCTACGGCTACCTGCGCGAGTACGGTCTGGAAAAGATCGTCCGCGACCTGCGCGTGCACCGAATCCTGGAAGGCACCAACGAAATCATGCGGGTGGTCATCGGCCGGGCCGAGGCCGCACGGGTCCGCGCAAACGCGTAGAAGGGTCTTCGGAGATGACCGAGCACCTGACGGTGGCCTTCCTGGGCCTGGGCCATATGGGTGGGCCAATGGCGGCGAATCTCGTTGCGGCCAAGCACGCGGTGCGCGGATTCGATCCGGTGCCGGCGGCGCTGTCCGCGGCGACCGAGGCCGGGGTCACCGGATTCGGCAGCGCCACCGACGCGGTGGCCGGCTCCGACGTGGTCATCACCATGTTGCCCAACGGGGAACTGGTCAAACGCTGCTACGCGGAAGTCCTGCCCGCGGCGCGGCCCGGCGCGTTGTTCATCGACAGCTCCACGATCTCGGTCAACGACGCCCGCGAGGTGCATGCGCTGGCCGAATCGAACGGCGTGACGCAGCTGGACGCACCTGTGTCCGGCGGGGTGAAGGGTGCCGTCGCCGGGACACTGGCGTTCATGGTGGGCGGCGACGAGGACGCCCTGCGACGGGCGCGGCCGGTGCTGGAACCCATGGCGGGCAAGATCATTCACTGCGGGGCGGCCGGGGCGGGGCAGGCCGCCAAGGTGTGCAACAACATGGTGCTGGCGGTGCAGCAGATCGCGATCGGCGAGGCGTTCGTTCTGGCCGAGAAGCTCGGGCTGTCCGCCCAGTCCCTGTTCGATGTGATCACCGGGGCGACCGGCAACTGCTGGGCCGTGCACACCAATTGCCCTGTGCCCGGCCCGGTCCCGACGTCACCGGCCAACAACGACTTCAAGCCGGGCTTTGCGACGGCGCTGATGAACAAGGATCTGGGGCTGGCGATGGATGCGGTGTCCTCCAGCGGATCGGCGGCGCCGCTGGGCGCCCACGCCGCCGAGATCTACGCGAAATTCGCTGCGGATCACGCGGATAAGGACTTCAGCGCGGTCATCGAGATGCTGCGCGGCAGCTGAACTCACGCGGACTGGCTTCCACCACGCTGAGCGGCGAAGCGGTTCGTCGGATCCTGGTCATCTCGAACCCCGCTTCGCCCAGCAGATATCGATACTCGGCGGCCGTACGCTCCCGAGCGCCCAGATTCAACAGCATCTCCAGGTCCACCCAGTTTCCCGGGAAGTCGCGGTCGTGCTCCGGAATGACCATCTCGACCAGCAGCACCCTGGCCCGCGGGCCCGCCGCGGCGCGAACGTTACGCAGGATCCGGACCGCCATATCGTCGCGCCAGTCGTGGATGATGTTCTTGAGGATGTAGGCGTCACCCCCACCCGGAACGGTGTCGAAGAACGATCCCTCCGCGATGCGCACCCGGTCGGCCACACAGTGCTTTTCGAGCAATGGCCGCGCGCTCGCGACGACCGAGGGCAAGTCGTACAGCACACCGCGCGAACCGGGCGCCGCCGCGAGGACGGCGGCCAGCAGCGGGCCGTGACCGCCGCCGACGTCGACGATCGTGGGGTAGGCGCTGAAGTCGTATCCGGCCACCACCGACGCGGTGGTCAGCTCCGAAATGTTCGTCATCGTCTCGTTGAAGAGCTCCGCGAGCTCGGGCTCATCGGCGAAGTAGGCGAAGCTGTCCTTGCCGTGCAGCGCCGGGACGACGGACAGACCGGTGCGGACCGAATCGACGAGCAGGGTCCATCGTTCGCGCTGCTCCCGCGATCCATAGAATCGCGCCGCCGATGTTGTCGACACCGGCGCATCCGAACGCAGCGTCGCCGCAAGGGGATTCAGCTCGTAGCGGCCGTCGCGGCGGCGGCGGAAAACCCCGCGGCCGATCAGCGCGCGCAGCAACCGTCGTAGCGCGTCGGCGTCCGCGCCAGCCCGGTCCGCCAGTTCCGCGATCGGCAGCGGGCCGTGGGCCAGCGCGTCGGCGATGCCCAACTGGGCCGCCACCGTGATCGCCTGCGAAGTCCAAGTGGCGGTGATCATTTCCATCATCGCCGCCGGCGGGGGGACCAGCCGCTGATGTAGCCGATACAGGCGATGACGGATCCACTCGACAACGCGGGCAAGCCGCGGCGGCGGCGGCTTGGCGCTCGTCGGCATCACCTCACCTCCGATCGGACGCGCGCCGGTGCGCCCGCCGCGAGCTCCCGACTGATCTGGGCGGACATCCGGCTGTGACTCACCTTGTGCAGGAACGCCGCCAGCGCCCAGGTCATGAACCGGTCCGAGATCATCGCCGCCGGCCTCAGCATGGACTCGCTGCGGGACACCTGCTGCGTGGTCACCCAGGACACGGCCCTGACCTGGCGCCGCCGGGTCTTTTCGTACCGGCGCAGCGCGCTCGCGAGATCACGTCTGCTGCCGGGAGGAACTGTCCGGACGAGATGAGAAAGCGCCTGGCACAACACCATCGTGTCGAGCAGCGCCTGGTTGGTCCCCTGCGCAAGGGTGGGCGGCATCGTGTGTGCGGCATCGCCGAGCAGCGTGACGGCGCCACGGCCCGCGCGGGGAATCGGATGGCGGAAATGCGGGAATGGCGAAGGGGCAAGGTCCTCATCGCTCAGCGTCACCAGCACGCGGTCGACAAGACCGGACCACCCGGTGAAGTGGGAACGCAGCGTGTCGAGCGGGCGCGGCGGCCTGACGAAATCCGACGACCACGGCAAGTCGAACCACCACTGCAGATCCGAGCCTCCCGCCGGCCACAGGCCGAGGTTGCCATGCTCGCCGATGATCATGAGCGCGACGTTCCGATCGACGTCGCCCGGAAGCGTCACAAGTCCCTGCCAGCTGCACCAGCCCGTGGGCCGCGCGGCCGGGCCGCCGACATAGTCACGGACCCTCGAGTGCAGGCCGTCCGCGCCGATCAGCAGGTCCCCTTCGACCGAAGTGCCGTCGTCGAATTCGGCTCGCACCCCAGTGGGGGTGTTGGCGAAATGGGTGGCGCGGCGGTTGAACCGAATGCGCTGCGCGGGAAACCCTTCCAGCAGGCGTTCGAGCAGGAGCCGACGCGGGACCATCCGGACCGGTGCGCCCAATCGTGCCGTGACGGCCGTCAGGTCCACCGTGGTGATCCGGCGGCCGGTGGGTGTCGTGACGCGCACACTGGAAAGTAGCTGCCCGGCGCCGTCCATATCGACGCCGAGCTGGTCCAAAACCCTTGCGCCATTGGGCCAAATGGTTACGGCGCCCCCGCCCGGCTGCGAATCCGGGCGCCGCTCGAAGACGGTGACGTCATGCCCGTCGCGCATGAGTCCCCGGGCAACGGAGATGCCGCCGACACCGGCGCCGACGACGAGGACGCGAAGCGGCATCGGCGTCAGTTCCGCGTAGAGCCAAGGTTCATCGCAGACCTCCTACCGCTACCACGTAGGACGTCGGCGAGAGGTTCAAAAGTCGCCGGCGTGGCGCCGCAGTGTCTCAATGGACGACACGAGCGCTTCGGACTCATCGGCGTCGATTCCGATGTCGGCGAACACCTGCTCGTTGAGCGTGATGGTGGCGTCCTCGACGGTCGAGCGCCCGAGATCGGTGATCTGCACCAGTGTGGTGCGCCCGTCGGTGGGGTGGGGCACCCGCTGCACCAGCCCGTTGGCCTCGAGCCGGCGGATCGCATGCGTGACGCTGGTGACGTGGACCTGCAGGCGGTCGGACGCCTTGGTGATAGGCAGCGCGCCGCTGCGGCTGAAGGCCAACAGCCGCAACAATTCGAAGCGCGAAAAGCTCAAGTCGTAGGGGCGCAGCGCGTTCTCGACGCGGGCGAGCAGGATCTGGTGCGCCCGCATCACGGACGTCACCGCAACCATGCCCGGCGCCACGTCACCCCAGCCGGCCCGCGTCCAGTTCGCCCTCGCCAGTGCGATCGGGTCGGGTTTGTCGGATGCAGAAGGGGCCACGCCCTTTCTTACCGCACTTGGCCGCGATTTACCTCAGGCTCGTGGCTTTGCCACCGCGGCCAGCACCGCTCGGGTGGATGCGCGGCTCCCGACGGTGATCCGCGCACCTCCGTCGGGATAGTGCCGGACCTTCAGCCCGGCCTCACCGAACACCTGTTGCCAGTGCCGCCCGACGGGCGGCAGGTAGACGAAGTTGGCGTGACCGTCGGTGGTGCGCACCCCCAACGCGGCGAGGCGCCGGGACAGGTAGTGCCGCTCACCGGCGATTCGCAGAATCCGTTGCCGCAACTGGTCGTCGGCCGCATAGGATGCGGCCACCGCGACCAGGCTGGTGATCCCCATGCCGAACGGCAGCTGCATCTTCCACAGGATCGCGGCGAGCTGCGGTGCGGCGAACCCGTAGCCGATACGCAGTCCGGCCAGGCCGTAGGCCTTCGAGAACGTCCGCAGCACCACGACATTCGGGAAGCGGCGCACCAGATCCGGCCCGCCGACGCGGTGCTGGGGGGCGACGAACTCGATGTAGGCCTCGTCGAGCAGCACGACGGTGTCGTCCGGCACGCGGCGCAGGAATCGTTCGACCTCCGCGACGGGCTCCATGGTTCCGGTCGGATTGTGCGGCCGGCACAGCACGACGACTTTCGCGTCCGCCGCCGCCTCGGCCATGGCCCGCAAATCGTGGTGACCGGATTCGTGGAGCGCAACGGTGACCGGCGTCAGGTGGGCCATCTGTGCGAAGATCGGATACCCGTCGAATGTCGGTTCGCTCAACACGACTCGGTCGCCGGGCCGCGTCACCGCGTACAGGACCTGCATCGCCACCCCGCTCGCCCCGGCTCCGAGGACGACCTGCTCGTCGCCGACCCCGACGTGCCGGGCGACCAGGGTCCGCATCCGTTCGGGCCGGAATTCGGGGTAGCGGTTGGCGGCGTCGATCGAGCGGATCAACGCCGACCGCACGGCCGGCAGCGGCGGGAACGGGTTCTCGTTGAGGGACAGCGCCAGCGGATCGATCGCGTCCGGCAGTGCGCCGCCCACCTCGACGGGGTCCGCTTCCAGCACGGCCGACATCAGTCTCGCCCGCCCCACCGGACGGCGGCCGCGCCCGCGAAGTCACCGGCGTGCGCGAAGGCGGCCATCAGCACCATGTCGCCGGCCTCGAGCTGGCCGTCGGATATCGCGCGGTCGAGGTTGATGGGGATGCCGGCGCCGAACAGGTTGCCGCACTCGTCGAAGGTGTCGCGATGGCGTTCGGCCGGCACGTCGAGCGCCTCGCGCCAGTTGCGCAAGAACACCCGATTGGGCTGATTGGTCACCAGCAGGTCGATCTCTTTGGACGGCAAGCCGATCCGGTCGCACACCGCGAGCGCGACTTCGGGGACCTGCCTGTTGCCGCGCGCCAAGACCTTGGTGATCTTGCTTTCGGTGAAACCGATGCAGCCTTCACCCGGTCCGGGTTGCCACCATTTGCGGGGCGGGTCGACGGCGATCGTCATGTCGCCGGCGTATTCGCCGTAGGTGCGGCACTCGACGTCGAGAATCGGTGAATCGTCCGACAGCGTGACGAGTCCCACGGCGGCGCCGTCGCCGGGCACCGACGACTGCGCCTTCGCCCGCACGCCGGGTTGGTCGAAGATCTGCCCGGCGGCGTTCTGCGCGACAGCGATCAGTGCGGTGCGCCCTTCGCCGGACGTCAGGAGACGTCGGGCTACCTTGAGCGCCAGCACGAACGCCGCGCACCCGCCGTTGTGCAGATCCAATACCCAGTCGGGTCGCATGCCCAGGCGGTGCGCGATGCTGCCGCCCCCGCCGTAGAACGGCATGTCGGGCATTTGAGTGTGGGTGATCAGCACGTCCACGTTGGCGATGACGTCGTGGCCGTTGCGTTCGATGACACCGGCGGCGGCCCGCTCCACCATGTCGACCGCGGTTTCGTCGGCCGCGACGTGATGGCGGAATTTAGGGGCGCGGAACATCAGGTTGTCGGCCAGCTCATCGGAGCCGGCGAACTGCGCGTAATAGCTTGCGCCGATGGGTTTTCCGGGCAGGTAGGTGGAGACGTCGGTCAGGCTCGCGGTCGGTTGCTTCATTGTGCGGTGCTCACCTCATCCAAACCGGCGTGATCGGCAGGCCGTTGCGGTGGCGGTACTCGGCGATGGTCTTGAGGTTGTGCAGTTCCACCCCGTGGCCGGCACCGAAGATGTCCCAGAAGTCACCCACCCAGCCCGTCCGATCCGGCGGCGCGGCGTCGGTGTACGGGTTGTTGTCGTAGAAGGGGTGGTGGCAGTTGGTCCACAGCACAACGGAACCGGGCTTGTTCAGCACCAGCTGCGCGTCGACGACCCGCATCAGGTAGATCATCCACAGGTGCTCGCCCTGGTCCCAGGCGCAGTGGTAGTCGACGGTGCCCGCCTCGGCGTTGGCCACCGTTCGGGTGAAAATCTTGGTATCCGGCAGCAACCGGTCGTGGGCCAGCCACAGCCCCGGCTCATTGGTGGGGGTGAAGTCGCGCAGCGTGTAGGTCCACTCCTCGAGGCTGCGCGTGTCGGCCAGGTATTCGAACAGCTCGTCGGGTGGACAGTCGACGTAGTCGCTGACCGTGCAGTACCGCCCGAAGACCTCGTCGTGCGGGTACACGGACCGCATCTGGGCCATGAACATCGGCGCGGTCTTCTCGAGCGGCGAGGTCTCGATGCGGACCAGCCCCTCGATCGGCTCGGTGGTGCCGGTGTGAACGTGAATGTCGTCAAGCGCGGGCAGGGACATCTGATCTTTCCCCTTCAGGTGTCGGTCGGCCAATGCATTTGGTCGCTTGCTGGTTCAAAAATGATGCGAAGGGCGGGATTTCGTCAGCCGAGCACTCAATGCTGATCACCGACGGGCCATCGGTGGTCAGCGTCCCGTCGAGCACGGCGGCCAGCGCGTCGACGTCGGCCACGTCTATCGCCGAGAGCCCCGGGAACATCGCTGCCAGCCCGGCACCCAGCCGGCTGGGGCCGAACCGGTTGTAGCTGTACAGGTCGTCGTAGAACAGCTGCTCGCGGGTCACGCACATGGCGTGGGCGTTGTTGTTGAACAGGACGAACGTCACCGGCAGCCGATACTGCACCGCCGTGTGAACTTCCATGCCGTGCATGAAGAATGCGCCGTCGCCGGCGATGACGACCGTGCGCCGGCTGAGCCGGCTGCCCACGGCACGGCCGAAGGCCATCCCGATGGCGGCACCGAAGCTGTAACCCATGCCCCCCATGCCGAGCGCGACGGCGAACCGCCCGCCACGGCGGACCGGCAGATGATGAATGGCCGCCGCGCCGGTGTTGCCCGCGTCGACGACGATGTCAACCCCGTCGGGCAGCATCCGGTCCAGCACCGTCAGCGCATCGCGGTAGCGGACGCCGGGACCGCGGTACGGCGGTGGGCGCAGTTCGGTGTCGGTCACGAAATCGGGCACCCGCAGGCCCCTCGGCCGGCCCCGCCCGGACAGTTCCATGGCCACCATGCGCAACGAGGTCCGCAGGTCGTCGGTGTACACGTGCGCGCATTCGACGTAGGGAGCCGCCGACCCGATCGAGACCGTCCGCGCCGCCGTCAGCGCGTCGTCGAGGCCCGCCCGGGCCGTCACCGACAGGCGGGTGCCCACCACCAGGCACACCGTGCTGTCACCGACCGCCTCGGCCACGCCGGGATGCCCCATGACACCGGTCACGCCCAGCGCCGACGACGAGCCCGAACCCGGCGTGCCCGCGACGTCTTTGGCGTCGGGCACGCATGCCACCCGTGCGCGCAGCAGCGCGCGCAGCGCCTCCAGCTCCGCTCGGGCGTCGTCGCGGGCCACCTGCTCGCCGGCGATGATGGTGACCGGCCCATCGGGGGCGCGTAGCGCGCGCAGTACCGGATCCAGATCACCGATCCGGGGCGCCACCGACGGACCGGCGGCATGCCCTTCGCGACCGATGACCGTGACCGGCTTCTGCTGAATGTCCTTGGGCAACAACAGGACAGCCGGGCCACCGCCGCGTGCGGCCGCGATGGCCTCGGGCAGGGCGGTGACGATGTCGGAGGGCGTCAGCACTCGTTGGCACCAGACCGATACCGCCGAGAACAGCGCCTCGGCATCCAGCGCGCCATTGCGGCCGCTGGTGTCCTGGAAGCTGCCCCGACCATCCATCGTTGTCGCCGGCTGGCCGACCAGTGCCAGCACCGGGACGCGACTGGCCAACGATTCCCCAAGGCCGGGAACAAGATTGAGAGCTCCCCCGCCGGAAGTCGCCGCCACGACGCCCAGGCCCGCGCCGCTGCGGCTGTACCCGTCGGCCATCGTGGCCGCGGAGAATTCATGCTTGGCCAGCACGGCGGTGATGTCCGCGCAGAAGTGTGCGGCGTCGTAGAGGTCTTCGATGTTGGCGCCGTCGACACCGAAGATGTAGTCGGCGTCGGTCCTCGCGAGATGCTCGACGATGTGGTCGACCACCCGGTGTTGCCTCGACATCTGCTCACCTAACTTATGACGATGCCAGTGACACGACCCGCGGGTGACTTCAGTTCACTCCGGCAGCGGATGCCCGCGGACTGCCAGCGCTTTTAGATATGTGTCAAATAGCTGTGGAACCGGCCATCCGGGTCGTAGGCGGCGCGCACCCGGTCCAGCCGTGCCATGTTCGGTTCGGTGACGAATCGCGCGGGGCGCCGGCACAGGTTCTCGTCCGCCAGCGCGATACCGGTCGCCAGGTGCGACATCGCGGCCATGTTGGACGCGGCCCAGTCGCGGTACCGTTCGTCGTCCGCCGGGTCCCGCCAGATGGTGTACAGCGCCAAATAGATGTCGTCTTCGAGGCCGTACACCATCTCGGTGCGGCGCGGCGACGTCTTCCAGCCCGTGAAGATGAAGTGTGACGGGTGCGGCGGCATCGTGTCGATGACCCGGCGGATGCCCGGCAGTAGTTCTTCGGCGGAAGCCGCGGTGAACATGCTGTCCGCAATGTAGCGGTGGCCCTTCGGGTAACTGGTCATCACCGCCGTGTACCAATTGGCCAGGGTCGTCGGCGCGTAGGGAAGGCCGACGATCGCCTTGTCGACGACCGGGCAACTACCTAGCGGCGCAAGGGCTTTGGCCGCCTCCTCTTCCGAATCGGCGAAGACGGGCGAGGCGATCGTGATGCCCGGCTGCTCGAGGCCGGCTCCCGGGAAGCTACGGGCGGTATGCATCTGCAGTTCGACCCGGTCGTCGAGCTCGGCGCTGATCGAGCGCGCCCACGTGAAGACCTCGTCGGCGAGTTCGATCGGGTACATGTACAGGCAGGTGCCCCACACCGCCGGACGCGGATAGACCCGTAGCTTGAACGAGGTCACGACGCCGAAGAAGCCGGGGCCCGAACCTCTTGCAGCCCAATACAAATCGGGGTGGTTCTCGGGATCGCAATAGATCCGCTCACCGTCCGCGGTGATCACCTCCAGCCCCAGCACGCTCTCGCACGCCGGCCCGAGGGCCCTGCTGTTCCAGCCGTAGCCGCCCTGCAGCAGATAGCCACCGAGGCAGATCCCCTCGCAATGGCCCGCGGGGAAGAACAGGTTTTGCGCGTCGAGTTCGGCCGCGAAGACGCTGGCGCTCTTTCCCGGGCCGACGTTCGCGGTCATCCGTTGCGGATCGACGCTGCAGTGGTCGAGGCGGCTGACGTCCAGGAGCAGGCCGCCGTCGCGAAGGTGGCTGGCGACCCAGCTGCGCCCTCCCGAACACACCCCGATGCGGTGCCCGTTCGCCCCCGCGTAACGCAGCGCCGAGACCACGTCGTCGGCGTCGCGCGCCTGCACGATGACATCCGGAAACCGTTCCGGCACAAGGCCGTTCCACACGGTGTCGAGACGGGCCGTTTCGTAGCCGGCTTCGCCGCGAAAGAAAGTGCATTCGGTGGTGAGCAGGGCCATTCGCGTTCCTTACACCGTCGCCAGTTGGTCGCTGTTCTGCGACCCTTTGAGGTAACCCGCGACCTTGGCGGCCAGCGGCGTGGCGGCCAGCCGGATCGCCCGCAGCGGGCCGTTCGGCGGAATCCCGTATCCGATCGCGAAGAGTCCCTCGCCGACGTGGCAGGCGAAGCCGCCGCGCGGGTTGCCGTGCTCGTCGAGGACGCCGAGGTGGCCGACCACACCGCGCAGGTTCGCCTCGAACCCGGTCGCGGTGATGATCACCTCGGGCGCCACCGACGTGCCGTCGGCGAGGATGACGGAGCCGGGTTCCAGCCTGGTGACCGCGCCGACGACTTCGACGCGGCGCGCTCGCACCGCGTCGACCAGCCCGTCGGCCAGCGTGGGAATGCGTCCGCGGGTCTCGACGGTCGCTTTGAGGCCCACCGCCGGTCGCCGAAAACCGTAGCGGGACAGGTCGCCCCACATCAGGCGGGTCGCGCGGGCGATCAGCGGATCGACCATGCGGGCGGGGACCCGTGCGGACAGCTCGAGGAAGATGTCCGACGGGAACCCGCCGATGGCCCGCCGCACCAGGTGCGGCGGGGTGCGCACCGCCAGCCAGATCCGGCGGGCGCCGTCGTCGGCCAACTGCACGGCGATGTCGGCGGCGGAGTTACCCGCCCCGACGACGAGCACGTCTCGGCCGCGATACGGCCACGCGTTGACGAAGTCCGCGGAGTGAACGATCTCGCCTTCGAAGCTTTTCAGCCCCGGCCAGCGAGGGGCGACCGGCGCGCCATAGTTTCCTGTTGCGAGAACGACTGTCCGGCTTTGGATTTCGCCCGTCGATGTGTCCAGCCGCCACACTCCCCCGCAGCGGTCGAGCGAGTGGACTTCGCACCCGAGCAAGAGCGGGATCTGCTGCCGCACGACGTAGCGATCGAAGTAGCGGACCATGTCCTCCTTGGTGGGCCAACGGCCGGCAGTCAACGGGATACGTTGTCCCGGTAGGTGAGACAAGAACCCCGTCGTGTTGAGGCGGAAGTCGTCATAACGCGTGCGCCAGGAGATCGCCGGGGCCGCCGCCCGGTCGAGCACGAGCGCTGTGACACCGTGCCGATGGTGGAGTTGCCGCGCGACGGCCAGGCCCGCGGGCCCGGCTCCGATGACAACGGCATCGACGCTGTCCCGAAGCCCGGCCGCGAGGTGGGTCCTTGGCATGCCGGTGTAACGACAGGCGAGGCCGTTGGGTTCACCGCGCGGTGTTCACAGCGAACGCTGCAACAGGACCTGTCCGGTGTCGGCGGCAACCACCTGCACGGCGGCGATCTGGTCGACCGGAGTCGAGATCGCACCCGCCGGGGTCGCCGTGTGGCCGGGCACGGCCACCCATGTCGCCAGCCGGCTCTGGCTGCCGTCGCGGCCCAACACGACCATCGCGAGCGTGTCATGGTGCGCGGTCAGCGGAGCCAGGCACACGCAGCGCAGGTTGATCGACGTCCCCCAGTGCTGGCCGCTGACGGCCACCGTCGACGTCAGCAGGCTGGTGCCCACCTGCGCCATCGGCTCCGCCGACGCGGTCGCCTGCTGCGACGGGGCCGACGACCACCCGTGCAGGCCGACGAACACCGCGATGGCCAGCACCGCGGCCGCGGCCGTCGACGCCACCCAGGTCACCACCCGGGCGCGGCGGCGCCGCCAACGAACCGTCGCCAGCAGGGACGGCAGCAATTCCTCAGACATCTGCCGGGCCGGACCGGACTGGTCGATGGCGGCCACCTCGTCACGGTCAAGCTGTGACAGCAGCGCCGGCACCCCGCTGAGATCGGCGACCGCGGACCGGCAGGCCGGGCAGTGCGTCAGGTGCGTCTCGAATTCGCGCCGTTGCGCGGCCGACAACGAGCCCAACACGTATGCGGCGTCCCACATCGCATAACGATCTTCGGGAGGGCCGATATCGCGCACCGGCGTCCTCATTTCATCCATCTCTCTCACCCCTCGCGCATTCGGAGCCCCTCATCGGGTGACCCCAAGTTCTTGCAGAGTGAGCCGCAACGCCCGCACGGCATAGTGTAGTCGCGACTTCACCGTCCCCTCTGCGATTCCTAGGTCTGCAGCAGTCTGTGTGGTGGTCCAACCGCGGTAGTAGGACCGTTCGATCACCGCGCGGTGCTCGGCGGACAATTGGGTGATCGCGTCCGCTATCAGCAACCGGTCCAGCGCCGCATTGACCTCGTCCGGCGTGGACTGTTCGGGCGCGCCCTCGACGTCTGTGGAGCCGACGACGTTGCGGAAACGCGCGCTGCGCCGGTCGTCGATGATCATGTTGCGGGCCACGGTGAACAACCACGCCCGCGCCGAGCGCTCGGTGTCGCCGATGACCTCGGGGTGTTGCCACGCCCGCAGCAGCGTTTCCTGAACCACATCCTCGGACTGGCTCGCGTCCCCCGTCAGCCGCAGCGCATACCGCCACAGCACCGCGGCGTGCTCGTCGTAAAGCGCCTTCATCAGAGCGGCTTCGGCGGGGCCGGTCACTCCGCGACTGCCAGAAACCCGAGCCACTCGATCACCTCCTGCCGGGGAAACGAGGCGAGTGGGCGTTTAGTTCAAGGCTAGTCGGCGACTAAGCCGAGGTCAGGATGCGTGGCCCGGCGTCGGTGACCGCCACGGTGTGCTCCCAGTGGGCCGCCCGCGACCCGTCGGTGGTGGTGACCGTCCACTGGTCGTCGAGCACCACGGTCTTGCCGGTTCCCAGCGTCAGCATCGGTTCGATGGCCAGCACCGATCCGGCGGCCAGCAGGGGGCCGCGTCCCGGCGAGCCCTCGTTGGGCAGAAACGGGTCCATGTGCATCTGGCGGCCGATGCCGTGGCCGCCGTAGCCCTCGACGATCCCGAACGACCGCGCATGGCGGGCCTCGGCGTCGCGGGTGCCCATCTCGATGGCGTGCGAGACGTCGGTCAACCGGTTACCGGGCACCATGGCCGCGATCCCGGCCTCCAGCGATTCCCTGGTCGCCTGCGACAAGGCTTCGTCGGCCGCATCCAGCGTCCCCACTCCGAAGGTGATCGCGGCGTCGCCGTGCCAGCCGTCGAGCACCGCCCCGCAATCGATCGACACCAGGTCACCGGGCACCAAAATCTCGGCGGCAGAGGGAATCCCGTGCACCACGCGCTCGTTCACCGACGCGCAGATCGACGCGGGGTACCCGTGATAGCCCAGGAACGACGGCACCGCGCCGGCGTCCCGGATCACGGATTCGGCGATCTGGTCCAGGCTCAGCGTCGACACCCCGGACGCCGCGGCCGCGTGGACCGCCCGCAAGGCCGCCGCCACCACCGCGCCGGCCGCGGCCATCGCGTCGAGTTCGCCGGCACTGCGCTGCGGCACCACCTTGCGACCCCGCAGCCGCGCCAGCGGGTTCATCCCTACTTGCCCAGCGCCTGCAGCGCGCGGGCGAACACTTCGTCCATGGTGCCGATGGCGTCGACCGTCTTGAGTTCGTCGCTGTAGTAATCCAGCAGCGGCGCGGTCTCGGCGCGGTAGATCTTCATCCGGTTCAGGATGACGTCGTCGGTGTCGTCGGCGCGCCCGCGGCCCTTCAGCCGTTGCAGCAACTCGTCTTCGGAGACCCGGAATTCCAGCACGGCGTCGATGTCGGTGCCCCGGCGTCCCAGCATGTCGTGCAGCGCCTTGGCCTGCTCGATCGAGCGTGGGTACCCGTCCAGGATGAAACCGTTGGCCGCGTCCGAATCGTTCAGCCGGTCGTCGACGAGCTGGTTGGTCAACTCGGAGGGCACCAGGTCGCCGGCGTCGAGGTAGCGCTTGGCCTCCAGGCCGAGCTTGGTGCCGTTCTCGATGTTGCTACGGAACAGCTCTCCGGTGGAGATTTGCGGGATTCCCAGCTTCTCCGCGAGCTTCTGGGCCTGCGTCCCCTTGCCCGCCCCCGGCGGTCCCAGCAAAACGACTCTCACTTGAGGAACCCTTCATAGTTGCGCTGCATGAGCTGGCTCTCGATCTGCTTGACCGTATCCAAGCCCACGCCAATCATGATCAACACCGCGGTACCGCCGAACGGCAGATTCTGCACCGCTCCGCTATTGCCGATCTGCAGGAACAAGTTGGGCAGCACCGAAATTGCGCCGAGGTAGATCGAGCCCGGCAGGGTGATCCGGCTCAGCACGAAACGCAGGTAATCGGCCGTCGGCTTGCCCGGCCGGATGCCGGGAATGAAGCCGCCGAACTTCTTCATCTCGTCGGCGCGCTCGTCGGGGTTGAAGGTGATCGAGACGTAGAAGTACGTGAAGAAGATGATCAGGCCGAAGTAGATGGCGATGTACACCGGGTCGCTCGGGTCGGACAGGTAGGTGCCGACGAACTTGTCCCACCAGCTGTTGCCCACGCCTCCGGCGCCGCTGCGGATCAGCTGGGTGATCAGGTGCGGGATGTAGATCAGCGAGGACGCGAAGATCACCGGGATAACACCGGCCTGGTTGACCTTGAGCGGCAGATACGTCGACGTTCCGCCGTACATGCGGCGCCCGACCATGCGCTTGGCGTACTGGACGGGGATCCGCCGCTGGCCCTGCTCGACGAACACCACGCCGACGATGATGACCAGCGCGGCGATCAGGACCGCGCCGAAGATCATCCCGCCGCGGCTGTCCAGGATCTGCTTGCCCTCGGCGGGGATGCGCGCCGCGATGCCCACGAAGATCAGCAGCGACATGCCGTTGCCGATGCCGCGCTCGGTGATCAGCTCACCCATCCACATCACCAGCGCCGCCCCGCTGGTCATCACCAGCACGATGACGACCAGCGTGAAGATGCTCTGGTCGGCGATGATGTCGAGCGAGCAGCCCTGCAGCAGCCCACCGTTGGCCGCCAGGGCCACGATGCTGGTGGCCTGCAGGATGGCCAGCGCGATGGCCAGATACCGGGTGTACTGCGTCATCTTGGCCTGGCCGGATTGGCCTTCCTTGCGCAGCTCCTCGAACCGCGGGATGACCACCGTGAGCAGCTGCACGATGATGCTGGCGGTGATGTAGGGCATCACCCCCACCGCGAACACGGTTAGTTTGAGCAGCGCACCACCGGAGAACAGGTTGATCAGCGAATAGATCTGTCCGGCCGCGCCGCCGCTGGCCTCTTTGATGCACTGCTGGACGTTGGGGAAGTTGACGCCAGGGGACGGTAGCGCGGCGCCGACCCGATACAAGACGACGATGCCAAGCGTGAAGAGGATCTTCCGTCTCAGGTCGACTGTCCGCAGCGATGAGATGAAAGCGGAAAGCAACTCTTCCTCCTGCGCAGCCGGGGTTTCCTGCATCACGCGCCCAACACCCGCAGGCCAGGACGTACGGCCGCCTTATCTAAAGCGCGTCAAACCGTGTACGAGACTAACAGCTGGTACGCCAAGGTCTGGTCAGGGCCTTTGCGTCGGCCTTTCGATACCCCGCAGCCGTACGCCGTGAGGCGTAGAGTTCGTCGTGACTCGTTGCATTTGCTAAATAACTTGGGAGCAGCATGACACGCACTGACCAGGACAGCTGGGACCTGGCCTCGAGCGTCGGTGCCACGGCCACGATGGTCGCCGCGGCCCGCGCACTGGCCAGCGAGGCCGGCAACCCGATCATCAACGACCCGTTCGCCGCGCCCCTGGTGCGCGCCGTCGGTCTGGATTTCTTCCGGCGCCTGGTCGACGGTGAGGTCGCCGGGTCCGAGGGCTACGAGGGTAGGGGCAAGGATCTGGGGCTGGAGACCGACTCCATCGCGGTGCGCACCCGCTTCTTCGACGACTTCTTCACGGGCGCCGCCCGCGACGGGGTCCGCCAGGCCGTGATCCTGGCGGCCGGCCTCGACGCCCGCGCCTACCGGCTGA
The DNA here is from genome assembly GCF_059813205.1 of Mycobacterium sp. NGS17. Lineage (NCBI taxonomy): Bacteria > Bacillati > Actinomycetota > Actinomycetes > Mycobacteriales > Mycobacteriaceae > Mycobacterium > Mycobacterium sp. NGS17. The sequence continues at coordinate 228,158 of NZ_JCALED010000002.1, forward strand.
GCTGGCCGCCCGGCTGCGTGGTCTACGAGGTCGACCAGCCGGCCGTCATCGAGTTCAAGAGCGCCACCATGTCCAGCCTGGCCGCCACGCCGACCGCCGAGCGGCGCACTGTCAGCGTCGACCTGCGCGACGACTGGCCGGCCGCGCTGCGCGCCAGCGGTTTTGACGCGACGCAACCGAGCTCGTGGAGCGCCGAGGGCCTGCTGATGTACCTGCCGCCCGAGGCCCAGGACCGGCTCTTCGACAACATCACCGAGCTCAGCGCCCCCGGCAGCGTGCTGGCCACCGAGTACCACCCCGCCGCCGCGGGCACGACGATGTCGCAGCGCGCCCGGGAATTCAACGACAGGTGGGCCAAGGTCGGCTGCGACATCGACCTGTCGGGCCTGTTCTTCGACGGCGAGCGCAGCAACGTCGTGGACTACCTGACCGGCAAGGGCTGGGAGGTGGCCGCCCGCCCGCGCCGCGAGCTGTTCGGCGACTACGGCCTGGAATTCCACGACGACGAGGCGACGGCGCAGTTCCGCAACATCGTCTCCGTCACCGCCACCCTGCGCTGAAAGCTCAGCGGGGGTTGGCCGCCGGCGCGCGCACGACCATGGGCACCGCGGGGAAACACCACGCCATCTCCGAGCGCGACTTGCGCAGCGCGGCGGTGCCGTAGCCCCGCTTGCGGTGATCGGGGTGGATCCAGATCCGGACGTCGACCTCGCCCCGGACCAGCTCGCCGAACACCATGCCGACCTTCTCGCCGGAGTCGATGGCCACGAACCACGCGGCCTCTTCGTCGGCGACGCGTGCCAGCGCGGCCTTGATCTCGTCGTCCACGTTGCCGGCGGGTCCACCGGAGCCGTCCCCGGCGAAGCCGATGTCCTCGGTGCGCACGGCGAAGATGTCGCGGTCGGCCGCGGCGGAGAAGGGCCGCAGCTCGAGTGTCTCGCCCAGGCTCGCCGGACGCTCGCCCAGGGTGAAGCTCAGCTGCTTGTTCAGGTCTTCGAGCTCGGCGAGGATCTTGCGGCGCGAGTCGACGGTGAGCTGATCGAACGACATGCCCATCACCGCTTCGGCGGCGACGTGGGAGGTGTCGAGCAGGCGGACGATCGCCTCCACCGCGGCCGCCTTGTTCTCCGATTCCACGACGACGTCGGCGATTTCGTGCCGTCGCTCAAGGGCTTTCAACAGTGCGTCCGCGATTTCGCGGCGGACGGCTTTGCGGTCCTGGTCGGTCATTGCACCAGCCTAGAACGCCGGTGGTGTCACCGCGCTACATCTGCGGCTCCCCAGCTCGCCGAAGCGCTGATAGCGATCCTTGACCGCGCTCGCCCAGGCGGGATCTGGCTCGACGATGCGATCGATGCGGGCCCATCGGGCGGCATCGGCGATGGTCGTCTCCAGCCCAACCGCCATCCGCGCCAGAAATGCCGCTCCCAGCGCCGCCCCTTCCGCCACCCCGGAGACCTCGACGGGCCGCCCGGTGGCGTCGGCGATCGCCTGCAGCCACGGCGCGACTCGCGTGCCGCCGCCGGTGGCCACGATGCGCGACACCGGGGCGCCGCCGAGTTCGATGAGGCTGCGGACCACGAAGCCGGACGCCTCGTAGGCGGCGCGCCGCAGCGCGGCGGCGTCGTGGGTGAGATCCAGGGCCTCGAGCACGCCCCGGCGGTCCCGATCGTGAAACGGCGTGCGCTCACCGCGCAGGTAGGGCGCCCACACCGGAACGCGCCCTGGTTCGACATCGGTCGGATCCGCCGCTGCCACAACGCGATCCACCCAGCCCAGGAACAGCCCGCCCGCGTTGCTGGCACCGCCGATCTGGCTCTTGCCGGGCGTGGTGTGCGGAATGGTCCACAGGCCGGGCATCTGCCGCGCCTGCGAGATGGTGGTCCACACGATCAGCGTGGTGCCGCACATCACCAGTACGTCGCCGTCGTGGTCGGCGCCGGCGACGATCTGCTCGCACAGCGCGTCGATGGCGCCGGTGGCCAACGCGGCGTCGGTGCCGCGCACCTGCCCGACGACGGCTCCCATGCTCTCCACTCGGGGCATCTGTTCGACGGCCGCGCCGCGCTCGGCGCAGGCCTCGGCATTCCAGCCCGTCCCGTCGAACAGGGGGAACGCGGTGGCGGCGGTGGCGATGTCGATCACCGGCTGGCCCGCCAGCGCGTGGTTGGCCACCGCCGGCGCGGGCCAGTAGCCGGCCGCGCCCGGTGCGTGGGCGGCCGTCCAGCGCAGGAACTCCGCGGCCTCGCCGAGCGCGGGCAGCGGCTGCGCTTGTTGTTCCGGGCCGCCGGGCGCGCGGCCCCGGCCGTCGCCGTAGAGGAGCCCCGGGGTGATGGGCGTGCCGCTGTCGTCGACGGCGGTCATCGACGGCACCATCGCGGAGACGGCCGCCGCCGCGATGCCGGGCTGGTGGATCAGCTCGCCCAGGGCCGCCGACGGCCCACGGCGCCACGCCGCCTCGGCGTCGTGCTCGAGCTGGTCGGGCGCCGGCACCCGCAGCTCATGCGGGATGCGCACGCGGCCCGTCACGTTGCCGTCGGCGTCGGCGGCTATCGCCTTGACCGCGGTGCTGCCGACGTCGATGCCGATTGTGACGTCTTTGCGTGACACGGGCGTCACCGTACGCCAGCATTGGCACTCGTGACGTCTAAACCGCGCGCCTTGGTGACCGCCCCGCTGCGGGGGGTGGGCTTCGCCAAACTGCGTGAGCTGGCCGACGTCGTGTACGACCCCTGGATCGAGCAGACCCCGCTGCGCATCTACAGCCCCGAGCAGCTGGCCGAGCGAATCACCGCCGAATCCGCCGAAATCGTGGTGGTGGAAGGCGATTCGGTGCGCGGCCCGGTGTTCGGCCTCGGCGTGCGGGCGATCGCGTCCACCCGCGGCGACCCCAACAACGTCGACATCGCGGGCGCCACCGCGGCCGGCATCCCGGTGCTCAACACCCCGGCCCGCAACGCCGATGCCGTCGCCGAGATGACGGTGGCCCTGCTGCTGGCCGCCACCCGTCACGTGCTGAGCGCGGACGCGGATGTCCGCAGCGGCAACATCTTTCGGGACGGCAGCATCCCGTATCAGCGGTTTCGCGCGGCCGAGATCGCCGGCCTCACCGCGGGGCTGGTGGGCCTGGGCGCCGTCGGCCGGGCGACGCAATGGCGGTTGTCCGGACTGGGCCTGCGGGTCATCGCGCACGACCCCTACAACCCCGACGCCCGGCACAGCCTCGACGAGCTGCTGAGCGAGGCCGACGTGGTCTCGCTGCACGCCCCGGTCACCGACGACACCGCAGGCATGATCGGCGCGCGGGAGTTCGCCGCCATGCGCGACGGCGTGGTCTTCCTCAACACGGCGCGCGCCCAGCTGCACGACACCGATGCCCTGGTGGACGCCCTGGCCGCGGGCAAGGTGGGCGCCGCGGGGCTCGACCACTTCGCCGGCGAATGGCTGCCGGTCGATCACCCGCTGGTGGCGATGCCCAACGTGGTGCTGACGCCGCACATCGGGGGCGCCACCTTCGACACCGAGGCGCGGCAGGCGCAGATGGTGGCCGACGACCTGGAGGCGCTGCTGGCCGGCAAGGCGCCCATTCACATCGTCAACCCGGAGGTGCTGGGGCCATGAAGTACGTCGACAACCCGGAAGCCGCGGTGCTGGACGCCGCCAAGGACATGCTGCGCCGCGGCCTGGTGGAGGGGACCGCGGGAAACATCTCGGCCCGGCGCGCCGACGGCAACGTCGTCATCACCCCGTCGTCGGTGGACTACCGCGACATGCAGCTCGACGATCTGGTGCTGATCGACGCGGACGGCTCGGTGCTGCAGGCGGCCGAGGGCCGCTCACCGTCGTCGGAGATGCAGCTGCACCTGGCCTGCTACCGGGCCTTCGACGACATCGGCAGCGTCATCCACAGCCATCCGGTGTGGGCGACCATGTTCGCCATCGCCCACGAAGCGATCCCGGCGTGCATCGACGAGTTCGCGGTGTACTGCGGCGGCGACGTCCGGTGCGCCGACTATGCCGCATCGGGCACGCCGGACGTCGGCACCAACGCCGTGAAGGCGCTCGAGGGACGCGGCGCCGCGCTGATCGCCAACCACGGCCTGGTGGCGGTGGGACCGCGGCCGGACAAGGTCCTGCACATCACCGCCCTGGTCGAGCGGACCGCCCAAATCGTCTGGGGCGCACGCGCACTCGGCGGCCCGGTGCCCATTCCCGAGGACGTCAACCGTAACTTCGCATCGGTGTACGGCTATCTGCGCGCCAACACGTGACGCGAACCTTACGGTGTGAGTCATGGCGCCATATCGCGTAGTCCAGTGGTCGACCGGCAACATCGGCAGTCGAGCGCTCGGCGTCCTGCTGGACCGCGGCGACTTCGACGTGGTGGGCGTTCACGCGTTCGGTTCGGACAAGGTGGGCCGCGATGTGGGTGTGTTGGCCGACCGAACCCCCATCGGTGTGCAGGCAACAGCGGACGCCGACGCGTTGATCGGGCTTCGGCCGGACTGTGTGAACTACATGCCCCGCGTCATCGACTACGAGCTGGTGATCAGGATGCTGCGCTGCGGCATAAACGTCGTCACGACGGGAGATTTCCTGACCGGCACCCATCACCCGGCCGAACTGCCGGCTCTCGAGGAGGCGGCGCAACACGGGCGGGCGACCTTTTTGGGCACGGGATTCGAGCCGGGCTTCATCAACGTCGTCGCAGGGTTCCTCACCGGTGCCTGCCGACGCGTCCGCAGCGTCAAGCTCGTCGAAACATTGGACTGCACAACCTATCCCGTACAGGACGTGTGGAAGGCGCTCGGATTCGGCAAACCACCCCGTGGGCGGGTGACTTACCTCGACCCGGAGACGCAGCGATACGGTCTCGGCTACTTCGAGACGCTGGACATGATCGCCGCCATGTTGGGCACCGAGCTCGACGCCAAGGAGGCATTCGTCGAACCCGCCGTGCTGACAAGGGATTTGAATCTAGGCTGGGTAAACTATGCCGCCGGCACCGCCGGGGGCCAGCGGCGCACCTATCGCGGCTATCGTGGCGGCCGCCCGGTGGTCGAGTTGGCCATCTGCTGGACCATGAGCGACGACGCGCTCGACCCGAAATGGACCGACCCCAAGGGATTCAGTGTGGTGATCGACGGTGAACCACTCATCGACGCGACCATCCGGTTCGGCAGACCCGGTGAGGACGTGATGACCGTGTTGATGGACAGCACCGCCGTCGCGGCGGTCAACGCCATACCGTTCGTTTGTGACGCGCCGCCGGGTGTCATCACCCCGATCGACCTGCCGATCACCGGATCCCAAGGGGCACTTGCCTAGCGCTGGTCGATCCCCACCTTCACCGCGCCGCTGTCCCCCTGGTTCGCGATCGCCGAGAAGGCGTCCCGCCATTGCGCCAGCCCGAAGGTGTGGGTGAGCATGGGACGCAGGTCCATCCGCCCGGCGGCGGCCAGGTCGAGGTAATGGGCGATGGCGTGCTTGCGCTGCCCGTCCACCTCTTCGATGCCGAACGCGTTCGAGCCGACGTACGAGATCTCCTTGAAGTAGAGCGGGCTGTCCTCCCAGCGGCCGGGGGCGTGAACACCGGCCTTCACCAATGTCCCCCGCGATCGCAGGACCCGCACGCCGACTTCGAAAGTCTCGGGCTTGCCGACGGTGTCGTACACGACGTCGACCGCGCCGGGGTGAGCCATCGGCAATCCCTGCAACGGCTGGCGCAGCCGGCCACCGCCCCACGCGACCAATTCCTCGATGACGGCCAGGCGCGGTTCGTGCGCAAGGACTTTCGCGGCACCGAACCGGCGAGCCAGCTCGGCCTGCGCGGCGAAGCGCGCCACCGCCGCGACGGCCACGTCGGGATACAGCGCCCGCAGGATCGCGACCGCACACAACCCCAGCGAGCCGGCGCCGTACACCAGCGCGGCGCCGGAGCGGGGCGGCGGGTGGCGGGTGATCGCGTGCAGCGACACCGAGAACGGGTCGGCGAACACGGCCATCTCGTCGGGCATCGACTCCGGCACGGCGAACAGCATGCTGTCGTGGGCGGGCATCAGTTCGGCGTAGCCACCCGTCACGTCGGCTGATACCCCGGTGTGAATGCCCGGCTTGATGTCGCCGTCGGCGAAACTCCAGCACAGGGTGTAATCACCGGCTTCGCATGCGGGACAGGGCGGTTGGATGCCGCGCGGCCCGCAGGACAGCCACGGGTTGAGCACCACTCGCTCGCCGACCTGCAGCCCCCGGGCCCTGGGGCCGAGCGCCACCACGTCGGCGACCACCTCGTGGCCCATGACTTGCGGGAACGAACAGAACGCCGCCATGGCGTTGTCGGTGTCGCCCTCGCCGAAGTCCATCAGGATCTGCTTGGAGTCCGACCCGCAGATCCCGGTCAGCCGCGGCCGGGTGATCGCCCAGTCCTCATGCGGCAGTTCCGGATCCGGCAGATCGCGCAGGGCGGTCGGGGTTTGCGCCAGGTTCCGGGTCAACGCGTTGGCGTCGCCGGGGACCTCGAAAGGCTCCGGCGGCACGCCGTAGACGAGGGCCTTCACCGGGACGCCATCCCCGCCGCCCCGGCGATGAACGCATCCAGGTCGGCGTTCTTGGCGTCGACGACGGCCTTCATGTCGGGCACGTAGTGCTCGAAGCGCTCAATGCCCAGGGCCTCGATGATGCCGTTGGCCACCACGTCCGCGGCCACCTTGGGTCCCTGGTAGAGCGGTTCCTCGCTGCCCGGGTGGTCCCATATCTCGGTGTCGACCGGGCCCGGCTCGATCAGCTTCACACTGATCGGTGTGCCGTGCAGGTCGACGGCCATCGACTCGCTCCAGCCGCAGAGCGCGAATTTGCTTGCACAGTAAGCGGCTTCGTGGATTATACCGAGCCGGCCGCCGACGCTGGACACGTTGACGATCATGCCCGATCCGCGTGTCAGCATCCGCGGCAACAGCGCCAGCGTCAGGCGCATCGGGGCGAAGAAGTTGACCCGCATGACGTCTTCGGCCTCGTCCGGGTCCAGTTCGATGACGCTGCGCCGCTTGGGCATCGCGGCGTTGTTGATCAGCACGTCGATGCCGCCGAGCGCATCCCAGGCCCGCAGCGCCAGGTCACCCAGCGCCGACGCGTCGGCCAGGTCGGCCACGAAAATCGCCGATCCGGGTGAGGTGTGCCGGCAGTCGGCCAGCACCTCGCCCAGCCGGTCCCGCCGGCGCGCTATCAGCCCCACCACCGCGCCGCGGGCGGCCAGCTGCCGCGCCAGGGCCGCCCCCAATCCCGACGAGGCACCCGTGATGAGCACCCCCTTGCCAGCCGCCGCGTACGTCATCAGTAAAGGTTGCCGCTAAACGCGGGAAGCGTACAGTGGGGGAAGCTTGTTATATCGGCTAAATATTAGATTGACTATCTCCGATAGGGGCACAAACATGACTTCCACCAGGTACGAAGGCGACACCTGGGACCTGGCCTCCAGCGTCGGGGTGACCGCGACGATGGTCGCGGCGGCCCGCGCGATGGCCACCCGCGCCGAGCGCCCACTGATCGACGACCCGTTCGCCGAGCCGCTGGTCAAGCTGGTCGGCGTGGACCTGCTCTCGCGGCTGGCCAGCGGCGAGCTCGATCCCGCCGAGCTGAACGACGTGCACGACGGCGCCGCGGGGTCCGCCGGGGCGATGTCGCGGATGGCCGACAACATGGCGGTCCGCACCAAGTTCTTCGACGAGTTCTTCCTGGCCGCGACCAACGCGGGTATCAAGCAGGCGGTGATCCTGGCCTCCGGCCTGGACGCCCGCCCCTACCGGTTGGCGTGGCCGGGCGGAACGGTGGTCTACGAGGTCGACCAACCGCAGGTCATCGAATTCAAGACCCGCTCCCTTGCCGATCTTGGGGCCGTCCCCACCGCCGAGCGCCGGGTGGTGGCCGTCGATCTGCGCGACGACTGGCCCACCGCGCTGCGCAACGCCGGCTTCGACCCGTCCCAGCCCACCGCCTGGAGCGCCGAGGGACTGCTGGGCTACTTGCCGCCCGAGGCGCAGGACCGCCTGCTGGACACCATCACCGAGCTCAGCGCGCCGGGCAGCCGGCTGGCCACCGAAAGCGCCCCCAACCCTGAGCCCGGCGACGAGGACAAGTTGAAGGAGCGCATGCAGACGATCTCCGAGCGCTGGCGTGCGCACGGGTTCGAGCTGGACATGGCGGGCTTGGTCTACTTCGGCGACCGCAACGAGGCGGCTGGATACCTCGCCGATCGCGGGTGGCGGCTGAACAGCGCCAGCATCGCAGAACTGTTCGCGGCCAATGGACTTGACCCGCTCACCGACGACGACATGCGCATGGGCGAGATGCTGTACACCTGGGGGATCTATGAGTGAGGGACGCGCCGAGGGCGACAGCTGGGACCTGGCGTCCAGCGTGGGAGCGACGGCCACGATGGTCGCCGCATCCCGCGCCGTGGCGTCGCAGGGACCCAACCCGCTGCTTGACGATCAACTGGCCGATCCTCTGGTCCGCGCCGTCGGGTTGGACCCCTTCATCCGGATCATCGACGGTGAGGTCGATTTCGGCGACGACCCGCTGATGAACCGCAAGACCAGGGCCGAGCAGATCACGGTGCGCACCAGGTTTTTCGACGATTTCTTCGCCAACTCCGGTGTCCGCCAAGCGGTGATCCTCGCTTCCGGCCTGGACACCAGGGCCTACCGCTTGTCGTGGCCCGCGGGCACGGTGGTTTACGAGATCGACCAACCGCAGGTCATCGCGTTCAAGACCAATACGCTGGCCGGCCTCGGTGCCACCCCGACCGCCGAGCGCCGCACCATCGGCATCGACTTGCGCGACGACTGGCCAACCGCCCTGCGCGAGGGGGGATTCGATGTTTCCCAGCCGACCGCGTGGAGCGCGGAAGGGCTGCTGCCCTACCTGCCGCCCGACGCCCAGGACCGGCTGTTCGACAACATCACCGCGCTCAGCGCGCCGGGCAGCCGGCTGGCCACCGAACACGTGCCGGACCCCAATTCCTTCACCGACGAGCGCCTGCAGCGCATCACCGAGCGGTGGCGGCGTGCCGGGTTCGACCTCGATGCGGGTGATTTGTTCTACCGGGGCGATCGCAGCGTCGTCGTCGACTACCTGACCGAGCACGGGTGGGATGTGAGGGCCCATGCCGTCAGGGAACTGTACGCGCGCAACGGCTTCGAATTCCCCGAAGAACTGGTCGCCGCCTTCGGCGACCTGAGCTACGTCGCCGCGACTCTCAAGTAGGGTTCCACCTATGTCACGCACTCACGACGATGAGTGGGATCTGGCGTCCAGCGTCGGCGCGACCGCGACCATGGTCGCCGCCGGGCGCGCGATGGCGACCAAGGATCCCCGCGGTTTGATCAACGATCCGTTCGCCGAGCCGCTGGTGCGTGCGGTCGGAGTGGAGTTCTTCACCAAGATGATGGACGGCGAACTCGATGTGGATGCCATCGAGAATGCCTCGCCGGTGCGTCTCCAATCGATGGTCGACGGAATGGCCGTGCGCACCAAGTACTTTGACGATTACTTCGTCGATTCCACGCGTGGCGGAGTGCGCCAGGTGGTGATCCTGGCCTCCGGCCTGGACTCGCGCGCCTACCGGTTGCCCTGGCCGGCCGGCACGGTGGTCTACGAGATCGACCAGCCACGGGTGATCGAGTTCAAGAGCGCCACCCTGGCCGATGTGGGTGCCGAGCCGACGGCATCGCGGCGCACCATCCCCATCGATCTGCGCGCGGACTGGCCGGCCGCGCTGAAGGCGGCGGGATTCGACACGGCGGCGCCGACGGCCTGGCTGGCCGAGGGACTGCTGATCTATCTGCCACCGGAGGCCCAGGATCGGCTGTTCGACAACATCACCGCGCTCAGCGCACCCGGCAGCACAATCGCCACCGAATTCGTGCCGGGCATTGTGGATTTCGACGTGGAACGGGTGCGTGAGATGTCCGGGTCATTCCGGGAGCACGGTGTCGACATCGACATGGCGTCGCTCGTCTACGCCGGCGATCGCAACCACGTCGTCGACTACCTGTCCGGCATCGGATGGCAGGCGCAGGGCGTGACCCGCACGGAACTCTTTGGGCGCAACGGCATCGAGGTGCCCGCGCCGGAGAACGACGATCCCCTCGGCGAGATCGTCTTCATCACCGCGAAGCTGACCGGGCCGCCCACGTCGGATTAGAGTCGCCCGGGTCCCAGCCAGAGCGCGCTGGCCCCGCTGTAGGACCTTTCGACGTTGTCCAGGATGCCGCCGATGGTGCGGCCCAGCACCGCGCCGAGCGCGTCGGGCAGCGACGCCGCGGCCGGCTGCGAGGAGGCCCGCGGCCGCAGCATGTCCAACAGCGATCCGCCCGGGTAGGTCACGATGCGCACGTCGGTGTCCTCATCCAGTCCGGCAAGGATTTTCGCCCGGCGCAGCGCCGTGCGGAAGCCGCCCAGTTCGTCGACCAGGCCCCGCTCGCGCGCGTCCGCGCCGGTCCACACCCGGCCACGGGCGACGCGTTCGACGGCCTCGGTGGTCAGGTTGCGACCGTCGGCGACGCGCTCCAGAAAGTCCGCGTACACCAAGTCGGCTTCGGCCTCGCGGTGGGCGCGCTGTTCCGGGGTGAACGGCGATTCGATCGACCAGGCGTCGGCATTGGCGTTGGTGCGCACCGTTTCCAGCCCGACGCCCAACCGCTCCAGCAGATCGCGAAGCACCAGCTTGCCGGTGAACACGCCGATCGAACCGGTGATGGTTGCGGGGCTGGCCACGATCGCGTCGGCGGCCACCGCGATGTAGTAGCCGCCGGATGCGGCGACCGCACCCATCGACGCCACCACCGGCTTGCCCCGCTTGCGCGCCCTTTTCACTTCGCGCCACAGGGTTTCCGATGCGGTGACCGAGCCCCCGGGACTGTTCACCCGCAGCACGATCGCCGACACCGAGTCGTCGGCGGCGGCTTCCCGCAGCGCCGCGGCGATGGTGTCGCCGCCGACAGCGGGGCTGGCGAACGGCAGGAACTGGGGTCCACCACGACCATCGACGATCTCGCCGTCGACGTTGATGACCGCCACCGTCGGCTTGGCGCGGCGCCCGGGAACCGACGGCACCGGCGGAGTGAGCCGTGACCGGGCCGCACCCGCGTAGCGCGACACGTACAGCCGTGGTGGTGTCGTATCGGAAACATCCTCCGCCCCAACCAGTTCCGCAATGCGCTCGAAGGCTTCGTCCCGGAAGCCGATCCGGTCGACCAGGCCTGAGGCCACGGCCTGCTCGCGTAACAGCGGGGCACGATCGGCCAGCGCGTCGAGCGTGGCGGCGTCGAGCTTGCGTGATTTCGCGACCGCTTCCCACACCTGCTCTTGCACGCTGCGCAACATCCGCGTGACGGCCTCGCGGTGGGCCTCGGTGAATGTGTGCTCGGTGTAACGGTTTACCGCCGACTTGTATTCGCCGCGCGCGACGAATTGGGGTTCGATCCCTGCCTTGTCGAATGCGTCGCGCAGGAACGTGGCATTGCTTGCGAAGCCGATCAGGCCGACGCTTCCGGCCGGCTGCATCCAGACCTCACCGAAGGCCGAAGCCAGGTAGTACGACAGCGTGCCCGGGTAGGTCTCGGCCCAGGCCAGTGACGGCTTGGCGGCGGTGAAGGCGACGACCGCCTCGCGCAGCTCCTGCACCGCGGCCGCCGGCGACGCCGTGAGTTGCACACGGGCGATCAGCCCGGCGACCCGCGGGTCCTCGGCCGCCCGGTGGATGGCGGCCACCATGTCGCGCAGCGCCGTCGGCCTGCTCCCCCCGCTGATGAGGGCCAGGGGATCAAAGCCCGACGCCTCCGGCGGCATCGCGCGCAGGTCCAGTTCGAGCACGCAGCCGTTGGGCACGCCATGATGGCGGGCGGTATCGACCCGTCCGGCGAGGGCCCGAACCTCATCGACGCCGGGGATCGAAGGCAGGAAAGCAAACATGCCTGCAGACTACCGATGCACGGCCGTACGGTGGTCGGGTGAGCTTTGCCATCGCGATCCCGCAGTTCGACTACGACGGCTTCGACGGAGCGGGACTGCGCGCCTTTCTCGCGCGCGCCGAAGAGCTCGGATTCGAGGGCGGCTGGCTGCTCGAGCAGATCGTCGGGCCCGCACCGCTACTGGCGCCCCTGGAGCTGCTGGCGTACTGCGCGGCCTGCACCGAGCGGCTGCGGCTGGGCGTCGCGGTGATGGTGACCTCGTTGCACGACCCGCTGCAGTTGGCGTCGGCGGCGACCGCGGTCGACCGACTGAGCCACGGCCGGCTCGACCTCGGTGTCGCACCCGGCGGTGGCAGGCGGAAATTCGCCGCCTTCGGCGTCGAGAAGGACACCTTCATCTCGTATTTCACCGAGGGCCTGGAGCTGATGAAGGCGGCGTGGTCCGACGAGCCGCGGGTGACGTTTCACGGTCGCTTCCGCGACGTCGACGACCTGCCCATCCAGCCCAAGCCGGTACAGCGGCCGCACCCGCCGATCTGGTTCGGGGGCCTCGCCCCGAAAGCCCTTGCCCGCGCGGTGCGCCACGGCGACTCGTTCCTGGGCGCCGGCTCGTCGACCACCGAGGCGTTCGCCGGGGCGGTGACCGTGGTGCGCCGCGAGCTCGACGAGCAACGGAAGGATGCCGCGAATTTCACCATCGGCAAACGGGTCTACCTGATGGTCGACGACGACGCCGCGCGGGCGCGGGAGCGAGTGCTCGACGGGCTGGACCGCATCTACGGACGCATGCCCGGCGTGCAGGACGTACCGGTGTCCGGCACCCCCGATGACGTGGTGCGCGGGTTGCGTGAGGTCATCGACGCCGGGGCGCAGATGGTGCTGCTCAATCCCGTGGGCAAAGACACGGGAGAGAACCGCGAGCAGATGGAACGCCTTGCCGCGGAAGTGATTCCGCAGGTGAGCTAGCTAGGACAGCTCGGTCGCCGAACCGCCTGCGGCGGTGATCTTCTCGCGCGCACTGCCGCTGAACTTGTGCGCCGTCACCTCGACCTTGACCGTCAGCTTGCCGTCGCCGAGAACCTTGACCAGGGAGTTGCGGCGAACCGCGCCCTTGGCCACCAATTCGTCCACACCGATCGAACCACCTTGCGGGAAAAGCCGATTGAGGTCGCCGACGTTGACGATCTCGTACTCGGTGCGGAACCGGTTGCGGAAGCCCTTGAGCTTGGGCAGCCGCATGTGGATCGGCATCTGGCCACCCTCGAAGGTCGCCGGCACGTTCTTGCGTGCCTTGGTGCCCTTGGTACCGCGACCGGCGGTCTTGCCCTTGGAGCCCTCACCGCGACCGACCCGGGTGCGGGCGGTCTTCGAACCGCGCGCGGGCTTGAGATCGTGCAGCTTGATCGTCATTTCTTGCTACCTCCGGTGCCCGTGGCCTTCGCCTCGGCCGGCTCCACCTCGACGAGGTGGCTGACCACCGCGATCAGGCCGCGGGTCTGCGCGTTGTCCTCGCGGATCACCGAGTGGCGAATCCGCCGCAGACCCAGGGTGCGCAGGGACTCGCGCTGCTTCCAGCGGGCCCCGATGGTGCTGCGCACCTGGGTGATCTTCAGTTGACTGCTCATGGTTGTGCCCCCGAAGTCTGGGCCTCTCGCGCGGCCGCACTGGCCATCGCGTCGCTTTCGCGGCGCGCCTTGAGCATTCCGGCCGGCGCAACGTCCTCGATGGGCAGGCCGCGCCGAGCGGCCACCTCCTCGGGACGCTGCAGCAGCTTCAGCGCGGCGACGGTCGCGTGCACCACGTTGATCGCGTTGTCACTACCCAGCGACTTCGCCAGGATGTCGTGCACGCCGGCGCATTCCAGCACCGCGCGCGCCGCGCCACCGGCGATCACACCGGTACCCGGGCTGGCCGGGCGCAGCAGCACCACGCCGGCGGCGGCCTCACCCTGCACCGGGTGGGTGATGGTCCCGCGGATCAGCGGCACCCGGAAGAAGCCCTTGCGGGCCTCCTCGACGCCCTTGGCGATGGCCGCGGGCACCTCCTTGGCCTTGCCGTAGCCGACACCGACCATGCCGTGGCCGTCGCCGACGATCACCAATGCGGTGAAGCTGAAACGTCGACCACCCTTGACCACCTTGGAGACACGGTTGATCGCGACAACCCGCTCCAGATAGTTGCTCTTGTCGCCGTCGCGGTCGCGGCCGCCACGACCGCCGTCGCCACGGCGACCGCGGCTGTCGCGGTCACCGCGCGAGTCACGGCTGTCGCCGGCGCCCTGTCCGCCGGTCGGCTGCTCCGCCATTATGCGGTCCTTCCAGTCGTGTTCAAGCTGTTGTCCATCAGAATTGCAATCCGTTCTCGCGTGCGGCATCGGCCAGTGCCGCGATCCGTCCGCCGTAGGTGTATCCGCCACGGTCGAAGACCACGCTGTCGATGCCGGCGGCCTTCGCGCGCTCGGCGATCAGCTGGCCCACCCGCACGCTGCGGGCTTTCTTGTCCCCCTGCAGGCTGCGCACGTCGTCCTCGATCGACGACGCGGCGGCGACCGTGGTCCCGTTCTCGTCGTTGACCAGTTGCACGTGAATGTGTCGCGAGGACCGGTTGATCACCAGCCGCGGCCGCTGCGGGGTACCTGCGAGCTTCTTGCGCAGCCGCGCGTGCCTGCGCAGCCGAGAGACGCGCCGGGTCGCGGAAACGCTCTGCCCCACCGGCTTTCGCGCGGCGGTGTCAGCTTTTGTTTGCGCCATGATCACTTACCTGTCTTTCCGACCTTGCGGCGGATCTGCTCACCCTCGTAGCGCACACCCTTGCCCTTGTACGGGTCGGGGCGGCGCAGACGGCGAATGTTCGCCGAGATCTGGCCGACCTTCTGCTTGTCGATCCCGGTGATGGAGAACTTCGTCGGCGACTGCACGGCGAACGTGATGCCGTCCGGAGCCTCGATCACCACGGGGTGGCTGTAGCCCAGCGCGAACTCGAGGTTGGAGCCCTTGAGCTGCACGCGGTAACCCACGCCGAAGATCTCCATCTTGGTGGTGTATCCCTCGGTCACGCCGGTGACCAGGTTGGACACCAGGGTGCGCGACAGTCCGTGCAGCGAGCGGTTGCGCCGCTCGTCGTTCGGACGGGTGACCACGATCGCGCCATCGTCGTTGCGCGACACGGTGATCGGCTCGGCCACCGTCAGATCCAGGACACCCTTGGGCCCCTTCACCGAAACCTTCTGGCCATCGATCGTCACGTCGACTCCGGACGGAACCGGAACCGGCTGCTTACCAATGCGAGACATAGTGTTTCGTTACCTCCCCGCCCTTACCAGACGTACGCGAGGACTTCGCCGCCCACGCCCTGTCGGGCTGCCTGGCGGTCGGTCAGCAGGCCCGAGGAAGTGGAGATGATCGCCACACCCAGGCCACCGAGCACGCGCGGCAGATTGGTGGATTTCGCGTACACCCGCAAACCGGGTTTGGACACGCGGCGCAGGCCGGCGATGCTGCGCTCCCGGCTCGGCCCGTACTTGAGCTGGACGACCAGCGACTTGCCGACTCGAGCATCCTCGGTCCGGTAATCGGTGATGTAGCCCTCGCTCTTGAGGATCTGGGCGATGTTCGCCTTGAGCTTCGAGTGCGGCAGCGTCACCTCGTCGTGATACGCCGAATTGGCGTTGCGCAGACGTGTCAAGAAGTCTGCGATCGGGTCCGTCATCGTCATGACAGCGTTGGTACCTTCCTCGCGATGGTTCCCGGTCCGGGCCTGTCGCGCACCTTTTCTGGGTTGGTCTTGGGGGTTAGGGCTGTTACCAGCTGCTCTTCTGCACGCCGGGCAGTTCGCCCGCGTGTGCCATCTCGCGCAGGCAGATCCGGCACAGGCCGAACTTGCGGAAGACCGCGCGCGGGCGGCCGCACTTGTTGCAACGCGTGTAGCCGCGCACCGCGAACTTCGGCTTGCGCGCGGCCTTGTTGACCAGTGCCTTCTTTGCCATCTACTCAGTTCTCCTTGAACGGAAAGCCGAGAGCCCGCAACAGCGCTCGCCCTTCGTCGTCATTCGTCGCCGAGGTGACGACGTTGATGTCCATGCCGCGGACCCGGTCGATCTTGTCCACGTCGATCTCGTGGAACACCGACTGCTCGGCGAGCCCGAAGGTGTAGTTGCCGACGCCGTCGAACTGCTTGGGCGACAGCCCGCGGAAGTCGCGGATACGGGGCAGCGCGATCGAGGTGAGCCGGTCGAGGAACTCCCACATCCGGTCCCCGCGCAGGGTGACCCGCGCACCGATCGGCATGCCCTCGCGCAGCTTGAACTGCGCGATGGACTTGCGCGCGCGACGGATCTCGGGGCGTTGCCCGGTGATCAGACTCAGGTCGCTGACCGCGCCGTTGATCAACTTCGCGTCCCGCGCCGCATCGCCGACACCCATGTTGACGACGACCTTGGTCACCGTCGGGATCTGCATGACGTTGGCGTAGCCGAACTGCTGCTGCAGCGAATCACGAATCTCGCTGCGGTAGCGCTCTTTCAGGCGCGGCTGAACTTTCTCTGCAGTGCTCATCAGATGTCCTTGCCGTTGCGCTTGGAGATACGAACCCGCTTGCCGGTCTCCTCGTCGACCCGGTAACCGACGCGGGCGGGCTTACCGTCCGAGTCGACGACCATCACGTTGGAGACGTGGATGGGGGCTTCCTGGGTGACGATGCCGCCCGACTGCGCTCCGCGCTGGTTGGTCGAAATCGCGGTGTGCTTCTTGATCCGGTTGACGCCCTCGACCAGCACTCGGTCGCGTTCCGGGTAAGCCTGCAACACCTTGCCTTTGGCGCCCTTGTCCTTGCCGGCGATGACCAGGACGGTGTCGCCTTTACGGACCTTCATTTACAAAACCTCCGGGGCAAGCGAGATGATCTTCATGAACCGCTTCTCGCGCAGTTCGCGGCCCACCGGCCCGAAGATGCGCGTCCCGCGCGGGTCGTTGTCGGGCTTGATGATCACCGCGGCGTTCTCGTCGAACTTGATGTAGCTGCCGTCGGGGCGACGGCGCTCCTTGACCGTGCGCACCACGACGGCCTTGACGACATCGCCACGCTTGACGTTGCCACCGGGAATGGCGTCCTTGACGGTGGCGACGATGACATCACCGATGCCGGCGTAGCGTCGCGACGAACCGCCGAGCACACGGATGCACAAGATCTCCTTGGCGCCGGTGTTGTCGGCGACCTTCAGTCGCGATTCCTGCTGAATCACTCGATCTCCTGACCTGGTTGCGTGTGCACGGCAGGAGAACCCACCTGGGTGAGCATTCGGCGGGCATGACCCACCAAAAACCTGACGTGCGCGGTCTTTGTCACCGAAGGGCACGCGGGGCCGATTCGCACCGGCCGAGGTCTGCCCAAGGCAACCCCTAGAGTCTAGGGGACGACCAGCTCAGAGCCAAATTCTGCGCGAGGACCAGCGAGACCCGGAGCGTCTTCGGCTACTGAAGGCTTCAAATCGCCGAGGAATCCCTCCGCTGCACGCTCTTGAACTGCGGAAACGCCTGCTGAGCCGCCTACTGAGAACTAGACTTCCGCAATGTTCTCCGAGACGCGGTATGCGATGAATGGGGACCTGCGCGTCGCCTACCGCGCGTCGCGTGAAGGTTCTCGAGACATCGTGGTCGTCCCGAACTGGTTCACGTGCTGCGAGCTTCTTCCGGAGCTACCGTCCGTTCAAGGATGGGTCGAGGCCATGACGTCGCTCGGGCGACTGATCTTTTTGGACCAGCCGGGCACGGGAGCGTCTGATCCGGTCACGCCGGGAGCCCTTCCGACTTTGGAGCAGTGGGCCGACAGCATCACCGCCGTATTGGACGAGCTCGAAAGTCGCGAAGCGGTCCTCGTCACCTTCGATGGCTCGTTCGCGACGGGGGCGCTGTTCGCGGCATCACATCCGTCCCGCACCAGCGCGCTCGTCGTGCTTGAGGGCTACGCCATTCCGCAGGCCGAATTGACGACTGAAGCGCCCGCGGCCGAAGAAATCATTGCCGCCGTGGTCGCCATGTGGGGCACGGGAGAACTCGAGCATGTGCTTAATCCGGATATGCCGTGGAATGAGGAGATCCGGGCAGCGTGGGCCCGATACGAACGCTTGGCGGCGAGCCCAGCGACCGTCGCCCTCATGCAGCCGCTGCTGGCTGAAATGGATGTGCGGGCGGTGCTTCCGACAATCCGCGTGCCCACTCTCGTCGTGCACCACGCCGACGACCCGATCGCCCTGCCGGTTTTAGGGAAGGACGTCGCCGATCGCATTTCGGGCGCGACATACGTTGAGCTGCCTGGACGCAACTCGTATCACTTCGTCGAACCGTGGCGCGAATGCTTCCAGGTGATCGCCGAGTTCCTCACCGGCGAGCAGGCCGACGTGGCCGATGATCGGGTACTCGCCACGGTGTTGTTCACCGACATCGTGGATTCGACGCGGCGCGCGGCCGATATGGGTGATCGGGACTGGCGTGCGTTGCTCGACGCACACGACGCGATCGTGCGCTCACAGCTGTCCCGCTTCCGGGGCCGCGAGGTGAACACGTCAGGTGACGGCTTCCTCGCGATGTTTGACGGCCCGCAGCGAGCGATCCGCTGCGCCTTGGCAATTCGTGACGCGGTGCGGGCGCTGGGCATCCAGGTGCGTGCCGGGGTGCACACCGGCGAGTGCGAGGTCCGCGGCGACGACATCGGCGGCATCGGCGTGCACATCGGCGCGCGGGTGAGCGCCCTGGCCGGGCCGATCGACGTGCTGGTCTCCAGCACACTGCGCGACTTAGTGATCGGCTCAGGGCTCGAGTTCGAGGAACGCGGCGCTCACCAGCTCAAGGGCGTGCCCGGCGAGTGGCGTCTGTTCGCCGTCGCCCCTGGGTAAAAGGTTGCGCGCCAATCAGAATGGCGGCGGGTCGTCGTCCCCTTCGGCCGGAGGTGCGGGGCCGAAGTAAGCGGCCTCACGTTCTCGGCGTTTCGGTAGGCGGGCATGGTGGTTTTGCCGCCGTTCGGTGGCGACGCGATGGGCGCGGTTTTGGGCCCGGGTGGTGCGACGTTTGGGCATCATCGCGGTGCGGTCGGAGCAGTAATCGGGGGATGGGTCGGCCTCGGGGGCCGGTATCGCGCCGGTGGCCATGCACAGGCTGGGAAACAGCAGCGCGCTGCCCGGAGTGGTGACATACGTGTGTCCGGCCGGCGAGGTCAAGATCAGCGTGCCGTCGGGCAACTGCTGATCGCGCCAGCCCCAAAACGTTTTCACCAAATGATGTGTGCGGCATAAGCACTTGAGATTCGAGGCGTGCGTGGGCCCGCCGTCGGCGTACGGGATCGTATGGTCAAGGTCGCAGTCGGACGCCGGGCGATCACACCCGGGCCAGCGACACGTCAAATCCCGGCACCGCACGAAATCGGCCAGCGCCTTGGACGGCACATAACCGGGTTCCGGCGGCGCGTCGCCGGGATGAATCAGCGGCGCCAGCGTGGCCGAGGCGGCCAACTCGGCGAGCAACTCCGGCGGGATCAAACCCTGCGCACCTATCTGAGCGGCGACCGCCGAACCGCGGCCGTCCAGACCGGCCTGTTCGGCGATCACGTGAATCAGCACCGGGCTCGACGCGGGCCGCTTCCCCGCGGCGCACTCCGATCGCCCGCACCGACAGCCCAACCGGTCCGCCCCGGCAGCCAACGCCCCCACCGCATCGGCGCGGCGCTGCTCGCGGGTACGCGGATCATGCTCACACACCGTGCCCGCCAACGCATCCAACCGCTTGTCCAACGCGTGCGCGTCCGGGGCGAGCAAGGTGCCCTCCAGATGCGCCAACCCCTCCCCCATGTCGGCGACCCACACCTCGCGCCCGGCCGCACGTTCCTTGCGGCGCCGCACCGCATCCGCATCGGCCTTGGCCACCACCTTGTCCACCTGCGCGGCCAGCCGGCCCCGGGTCATCGACGGCCACCGCGCCACGTTGACCGCCAACTCGGCGTCCACCGCCGCCAACACATCGGAATCGGTGATCAAATCAGTGCGGAACACGATCGTCTGAAACATCAGGTAGCCGATATCCCCGGCCGCGAACACCGCGCCCACTTTCGGCAACCGCTCACGCATCGCCCGCGCGTACCGCACCCGGCTGGCGGCCAGGCCCTGACTGATCCGCAACGCCGCGGCCACTTCCGCGCTCACCGCCGCCTCGGTGTCGACCGCCCAGTCCTCGCACTCCGAACAGCGCGAGAGCCGGTACGAAAACAACTCCCCGATCGCCGTCAACTGCTCGGCCGCCGCGCGGTTCTCGACCCGCGAAAACGCACCGATCCGCTCCAGCAGCGCCGCGGACGCCGGCGTCGACGACGGATGGTGTCGCTCGACCAACTCGTCGAACCGGGCGATCACGTCTTCGAACATACATTCGATTATGCCATCGGCCGCCGACAACTTGCGAGCGGATTTGTTACGCCGACGGTGGGTCCGCCACGCAGCGAAATCCGATGTGCGTCGTCGCGGAGTCCTGCGATTGCGGCGACCGGGCCGCGGGACGGTAGCGGTGGCAGTACTCGGGCGCGCACAGGTGGCTGCCGCCCTTCAGGGTCTGGCTGACGGACGGATTGGCGGGAGCCGACGGGGTGCAGCAGGACTTGGGCGGCTGATCGAGCCGGTGATGCGCGGCGAACTCGGTCGCCGTCCACTCCCACACGTTGCCGATCATGTCGACAAGCCCAAAGCCGTTGGGGGCGAACGTCCCAACGGGCGAGGTTCCCACCCAGCCGCGCGCCCCCTCATTGCGGTACGGGAAATCGCCCTGCCAGGTATTGGCCATCAATCGGCCAGCGCTCGTGGCCTCGTCTCCCCAGGAGTACGTCGTCGTGGACCCGGCCCGGGCCGCGTACTCCCACTCGGCCTCGGTCGGCAGCCGCCGGCCGGCCCAGCGCGCATAGGCCGCCGCGTCCGGGTACGCCACCTGCACGACCGGATGGTCGCCGCGGTCCGCGACAGCGCTATCGGGCCCGAACGGGTGGCGCCAGCTCGCCCCCGGCACCCACTCCCACCACCGTCGCCAGTCGCGCAGGTCGACCGGCCCGGGTGTCGGCCGGAAAACCATTGCGCCCGGACATAACTCGTCCGGGCTCGCTCCCGGGTACAGCGCCGGATCGATCGGCTGCTCGGCCACCGTCACATACCCGGTAGCGTCGACGAATTCGGCGAACTGCGCGTTGGTCACCGGATGCCGTTCCACCGCAATCGGACCCACCGTCACGGTGTGGATCGGCGCCTCTTCGGGGTAGAAGCTCGTCGAGCCCATGCGGAAGGAACCGCCCGGGAGGTCGACCAGCTCGCTTAGCACCCCGTCAGGCTACGCCGGTCGAGCGCCCTAATCGGATTGCCGATACCAGGTGAGCATGTAAAGAGCCATCGCCGCGACCAACGCGATCAGCACCCAGATCACCAGCACTTGGTCGATCCACGCGCCCGGCGGGGGCGCACCTGGCAAGAAGTTGCGAATGGGGATGACGGCGAACAACATGGCGGCGAACCACGTCACGAATGGCGGAACGAATTTCCTTCTGCCCAAGGCGATTTGGATCACCACGGCGAAGGCTAATGCGGGTAGCGCGAAGAGCACCAAGCAGATGCCTAAGTCGAAGATCAGCGGCCCCTTGGCCCGGTGCAAGGTGATGACGACGTTGTCGGCGCGATCCGAGTCCTGACTGGCTTCGCCGACGCGCTGAACGCTGACGTCCCAGCCATCCAAGCCGCCGGTCACCTCCACCCGTGCCGGTACGTAGCGGCGCGCATCCCCCTGGCCGACAAGCACATCGGCGGACAGGGTGTCGGTGCGGTAGGAATCGAACGGCCAATTGTTCGGGTCGCCGTGTGCCTCGATGGTGGTCGCGACCTGCGCTGGCGACTTGCCGGCCGGGTACTGCAAGTCGCCGAGGTCGTTCGGGGGATCCATCCGCACTGCGGTGTCGGTCTGGAGCACTTCGAGACGTTTGTCGAACATCGACTCCTCAGGGATCACCAGCACCTTCACCGTCAATCGGTTCGCGGTGGTGTCCAGCTTTTCCAGCCGCACCAGCACGACGGTGTCATTGGTGGCGTTGAGGTCGGGCGGCTTGAGCGGGCCTCCCGATTTCGCCAGCAGATGCACGCCGAACAGTGACAGCGCATACACGGCGACGAAGCCCGCGACTGCGGCCACGGCAACGACCCTGCGCCGCTTGCGCCGGTCGGGCGCGGCCGAAACAGGAGGTTTCGCAGGTGGTTGCTCCGACGGCGCCGGAGGCGGTGGCGAAGGTGGCGCTTGGTGGGTCATCGGTCAACACCTCCGTGAGGAAACCGGACACTCGAGGACGGATGCTAGCGAACTCCCGTCCGGCACGGGTGAAGATTGACAATTCGTCATATTTAGGTAATTTTCGCCGACAGCCCCAGCGCTGCGCGGCGGGCCAGCGAAACCGGTCCGCAGGCTCGGCGGCCCCCGCGTCGCACTACGCGCAAACTTCGACGCGCAGCCGGGAGCCGCACCAGTTCATCCGGAGTTTGTTTGCCTGGCAAGCCGGTACCGGCACCGATTCGCCGGCTTTTCGCGTGCCGATACGTCAGTCCCGCGAAAAGGCAAGCGCCATCTCGGCTTCCACGTCCACGTAGGGCCGGCCGGACAGGTCGACGGTGACCTGGGTGATGGTGCCGCCGGTGAACGTGAACGGCGCCTTGTAACGGCTGGACACACCCGACCCGCCGTTGCGGCCGACCGTGATACCGGCACCGGCGAGCCCGAAGGTTCCGGGGTGGGTGATCACGCCGGCCAGCGTGCCGACGACCTGGTCGTCGATGAACAGGGTGACGTCGCCCAGCGGCGTGTGACTGTTCTCGACCGTTCCAGTGCGCGAATAGCTGGCGCCGAACAGATGTCGGCCGAGGGGCACCGCGCCGGACGAGGAGACCTCCTGCTGGCGCTCGCCGAGGAAGTTGTATACGTAGTGCAGCCGACCATCCTGGATGAACAGCACATGCCCGCCGTGCGCGCCGCCCTGCTTGAACAGCACGCCCTCGGCGCCGGTGGTGTCGACGGACACCTTGGCCAGCACCGAGAAGGACCGGCCGCGGATTTCGGCCGCGGCACCGATGCTCACGTCGGCGCAATCGGGGTAGTAAAGATAGCTATTGCGTTCGCTGACCAGATATGGCCGCTGCCGCGTCAGCGTCTCCATGATGTTCAGATCCGCCAGCGGCAACCCGTTGTACTTGGCCGCCTCCGAGAACCACAGCGCCTTGAGTTCTTCGAGTTTGTCCGGGTTTTTGGCTGCCAGGTCGTGGCACTGGCTCCGGTCGACCTCGATGTGGAACAGTTCCCAACGGTCGGCGTCGAAATGCGACCAGCCGGCCGGGGTAGCCGCGTGCACGGTGTTGGCGAACCAGCCCCGGTGCCAGATGCCGCGGGTGCCCAGCATGGTGTAGAACTGGGTGCTCTTGCCGGTGTCGGCACCCGGATCGGCAAGGGCCGCTTTGAAGCTCACGCCGTCCAGCGGCTTCTGGACGATGCCTTTGACGGTCTCCGGCGGCGTCATGCCCAGCAGGTCGTAGACGGTCGGGGTGATGTCGCAGACGTTGACGTAGTTGTCGCGGACTTCCCCATGTGCGGGAATTCCCTTGGGCCACGAGATGATTGCCGTGTCGGCAATGCCGCCCTCATGGGAGGCGTAGCGCTTGTACAGCTTGTAGGGCGTATTGAAAGCCATCGCCCATCCGATCGGGTAATGGTTGTAGGTCTCGGGGCCGCCTAGGTGTTCGAACATCTTCATGCTCTCTTCGACGGTGTCGATATAGCCGTTGAAGAACTTGCCCTCGTTGACCGATCCGTTCGGGCCGCCCTCGCCGCTGGCGCCGTTGTCGGAGATGACCACGATGATGGTGTTGTCGAGCTGCCCCGAATCCTCGAGATAGTCCAGGATCCGGCCGATCTGGGCGTCGGTGTAGCTCAGGAACCCGGCGAACACTTCGGCCATCCGGGAGAACAGCCTCTTCTCCTCGTCGTTCAGCGAATCCCAGGGCCGCACTGTGTCCTGCAGCGGCCACGGCTCGCCACTCGGCCCCTTGACATCGAGATACGGGTTCACCGGCGATAATTCGGTGTCGGCCGGCACTATGCCCAGCGCCTTCTGTCGCTCAAGCACCACCTCGCGGTATCGCTCGTAGCCCATGTCGAACTTGCCGGCGTAGCGGTCCGCCCATTCGGAGAAGACGTGATGTGGCGCATGCCCGGCGCCGGGGCATACGTAGGAGAACCAAGGCTTTTCCGGCGCAATCACTTTGGCGTCGCGGATGAATTCGATGGTCTTGTCGGCGATGTCCTTCGACAGGTGGTAACCGTCCTCCGGGGTGCCCGGCGGAGTCACCGGGTGGTTGTCGTAGACCAGGTCGGGATACCACTGATCCGTCTCCCCGCCCATGAATCCGTAGAACCGTTCGAAGCCGCGCGAGGTCGGCCAGTGCCGCTTGGTCGAGGCGAGGTTCGATTCCTCGAGGGGCGTCAGGTGCCATTTGCCCACGCAGTAGGTGTTGTATCCGCGTTCGGCGAGAGCCTCGGAGAGCAGGCCGGTTTCGAACGGGATGCGGCCGTTGGCGTTGGGGAAGCCCTCGGTGAACTCCTCGATGGTGGCCATGCCGACGGTGGTGGCGTTGCGGCCGGTGAGCAACGACGCCCGGGTCGGCGAACACAGGGCGGTGGTGTGGAATTGCGACAGCCGGATGCCGCGCTCGGCGATGCGCGACATGGCGGGCATTTCGACCAAGCCACCGAAGCAGTCCCAGGTCGCTATGCCCGTGTCATCCCACACCAGGTACAGGACGTTGGGCGCGCTCGGCGGTGCCGTCGGCGCGGCGTAGGGCCCCCAATCCGGTTCGGAGTCCCGGATGTCGAGCTCGATCTTCCCGTTGAACTGCCCCGACCCAGTCGCCATCGCCGCAGACTACACCCGGGGCCGGGCGTTCGCTGCCGCTAGCTGAAAGGGCTTACTTCGCCTTTTCCAGGATTTCGACGAGCCGCCAACGCTTGGTCGCCGACGTCGGGCGGGTCTCCATCAGCGAGACGCGGTCGCCGATTCCGGCGGTGCTGTTCTCGTCGTGCGCCTTGACCTTGGTGGTGGTCCGGATGATCTTGCCGTACAGCGGGTGACGCACGCGGTCTTCGAGCTCGACCACGATGGTCTTCTGCATCTTGTCGCTCACCACGTAGCCGATGCGCACCTTGCGGCGGCCCCGCACCTTCGGGTTGGCCGGAGTGTGCTTGGGGCCCTTGTCCTTCGACGCGGCCTCGGTTGCGGCGGCCTTCTTCGGGGCGGCCTTCTTCGGGGCGGCCTTCTTGGCTTCTGCCATCACGATTCCTTACCGTCGGGCCCGGAAGCCAAGCCCAGTTCTCGTTCGCGCAGCACGGTGTAGACCCGCGCGATCTCCTGACGCACCGTGCGGAGCCGGCGGTTGTTGGTGAGCTGCCCGGTCGCCATCTGGAAACGCAGGTTGAACAGCTCTTCCTTGGATTCGCGCAACCGCTCGGTCAGCTCCTCTTCGGTGAGCTCACGCAGTTCGCCAGGCGAAGTTCCCACTGCCATCAGAACTGATCCTCTCGAGTGACGATGCGTGCCTTGATCGGCAACTTGTGGATTGCACGCGTCAGAGCCGCGCGGGCGGTCTGCTCGTTGGGGTAGCTGAGTTCGAACAGCACCCGGCCCGGCTTGACGTTGACGACCCACCACTCGGGCGAGCCCTTACCCGAACCCATCCGGGTTTCGGCGGGCTTCTTGGTCAGCGGGCGGTCGGGGAAGACGTTGATCCACACCTTGCCGCCACGCTTGATGTGCCGGTTGATGGCGATACGAGCGGATTCGATCTGCCGGTTGGTGACGTAGGCGTGCTCCAGAGCCTGGATGCCGTAGTCGCCGAAGTTCACCGCCGTGCCGCCACTGGCGATGCCGCGCTGGCGGGGGTGATGCTGCTTGCGGTGTTTAACCCTGCGGGGAATCAACATGATTCAGCTCTCCGTGCTTTGTGGTTCTGCAGCGGGTGCGGTCTGGGTCGCGGCGGCTGCTCCCTCTTCTGCGCTCGCTGCGGCGCGACCGGCTTCGGTGCTGGTGGCCGTGGTGCCCGACGCCCCACTGCGACGCGGGCGGGTGCCCGACGGACGCTCGCGACGCGAGCGCTCGGCGCCCGCCGGAGCCGCGGCGGCCAATTCGCGCTTCCCACCGACGATGTCGCCCTTGTAGATCCACACCTTCACGCCGATCCGGCCGAAGGTCGTCTTGGCTTCGTACAGGCCGTAGTCGATGTCGGCGCGCAGCGTGTGCAGCGGCACCCGGCCCTCGCGGTAGAACTCCGAGCGGCTCATCTCGGCACCACCGAGACGTCCGGAGCACTGCACCCGGATGCCCTTGACGTTGGGCTGGCGCATCGCGGACTGGATGGCCTTGCGCATCGCCCGGCGGAACGCCACGCGGTTGCTCAGCTGCTCGGCGACGCCCTGGGCCACCAATTGCGCCTGGGATTCCGGGTTTCGGACCTCGAGGATGTTGAGCTGCACTTGCTTGCCGGTCAGCTTCTCCAGGTCGGCGCGGATCCGGTCGGCCTCGGTGCCGCGACGGCCGATGACGATGCCGGGACGCGCGGTGTGGATGTCGACCCGGACCCGATCACGGGTGCGCTCGATCTCCACGTCGGCGATCCCGGCGCGCTCCAGGCCGGTCGACAGCAGCCGCCGGATCGCGACGTCCTCCTTGACGTAGTCCGCGTACTGCTTGTCGGCGTACCAGCGTGACTTCCAGTCGGTGGTGATGCCCAGCCGGAAGCCGTGCGGATTGATCTTCTGGCCCACTAGTCTGAGCCTCCCTTCGCGTCAGAGGTCTCAGACGTCTTGGCTTCGGCTTTTGGTGCGGCCTTCTTGGCGGGCGCTTTGGTGGCGGCCTTCTTGGCCGGCGCCTTCTTGGCCGGCGCCTTCTTGGCGGGTGCCTTCGAGGCGGCCTTGCTGGCCTCGGCGCGACGGGTCCGCGCCGACTTCGCCGACCCCTGGTCCTTGCCCGGCCGGCTTTCCACCACGACCGTGATGTGGCTGGTGCGCTTGCGAATCCGGAACGCGCGGCCCTGGGCGCGCGGACGGATGCGCTTGGCAGTAGGTCCCTCGTCGGCGTAGACGGTGGCGACCACCAGGGTCGCCGGGTCCAGCCCGTCGTTGTTCTGCGCGTTGGCCGCGGCACTCGCGATCACCTTGGCCACCGGCTCGCTGGCGGCCTGCGGCGCCCAGCGCAAGATGTCCAGCGCGTCGGCCACCGAGCGGCCGCGCACCAGGTCGATCACCCGGCGCGCCTTTCTCGGCGACACCCGCACGAAACGCGCTTTGGCCACCGCCGATGGGAATTCCGTTGTGGTCATCGCCGTTTGGCCTTCCGGTCGTCCTTGATGTGTCCCTTGAAGGTTCGGGTGGGCGCGAACTCACCAAGCTTGTGGCCGACCATCGACTCGGTGACGAACACCGGGACGTGCTTGCGTCCGTCGTGGACGGCGAAGGTGTGGCCGATGAAGTCAGGAATGATCGTCGAACGCCGCGACCATGTCTTGATCACCTGTTTGGTGTTCTTCTCGTTCTGCGTGTCCACCTTCTTGAGCAGGTGGCCATCGACGAACGGGCCCTTCTTCAGGCTGCGTGGCATGTGCTACTCCTGACTTCCTAGCGACCGTGCTTCTTGCCGGTGCGCCGGCGTCGGACAATGAGCTTGTTACTGGCCTTGTTCGGGTGGCGGGTGCGGCCCTCGGGCTTGCCCCACGGGCTCACCGGGTGACGACCACCGGAGGTCTTACCCTCACCACCACCGTGCGGGTGGTCCACCGGGTTCATGACCACACCACGAACCGAAGGGCGCTTGCCCTTCCACCGCATCCGGCCGGCCTTGCCCCAGTTGATGTTCGCCTGCTCGGCGTTGCCGACCTCGCCGACAGTGGCGCGGCAGCGCACGTCGACGCGGCGGATCTCACCGCTGGGCATACGCAGCGACGCGTAGGTGCCCTCTTTACCGAGCAGCTGGATGCTCGACCCGGCCGACCGCGCCAGCTTGGCGCCACCGCCCGGTCGCAGTTCGACGGCGTGGATCACGGTACCGGCCGGGATGTTGCGCAGCGGCAGGTTATTACCCGGCTTGATGTCCGCGTTCGGGCCGCACTCCACCACGTCGCCCTGTGAAAGTCCCTGCGGCGCAATGATGTAGCGCTTCTCGCCGTCCAGGAAATGCAGCAACGCGATGTTGGCGGTCCGGTTCGGGTCGTACTCGATGTGCGCGACCTTCGCGTTCACGCCGTCCTTGTCGTTGCGGCGGAAGTCGATCACCCGGTAGGCGCGCTTGTGGCCACCACCCTTGTGGCGGGTGGTGATGCGGCCGTGCGCGTTTCGCCCACCGTGGCCGTGCAGCGGGCGCACCAGCGACTTCTCCGGGGTGGAACGGGTGACCTCGGAGAAATCGGACACGCTCGAGCCGCGACGGCCGGGGCTCGTCGGCTTGTACTTACGAATTGCCATGTCTAATCAGGTTTCCTCTCGCGGCGGCTACGCCGGTGCCCCGAACAGATCGATCGGCTTGCTACCCGGCGCCAGCGTGACGATGGCCCGCTTGGTGCTCTTGCGCTTGCCGAACCCGGTCCTGGTGCGCTTCCGCTTACCTTGCCGGTTCGCGGTGTTCACCGACGCGACCTTGACGGAGAAGATCTTCTCGACGGCGATCTTGATCTGCGTCTTGTTCGAATCGGGGTGCACCACAAACGTGTACACGTTGTCGTCGAGCAACGAATACGACTTCTCCGAGATGACCGGGCCCAGAATGATGTCGCGGGGGTCAGTGATGGTCGCCATTTACGCCGAAACCTCCACATCTTTATCGGCGGCACCGCCGGTGGCCCCGGCGATGTAGGCGTTTAGCGCCTCGACGCTGAACACCACGTCGTCCGAGCGCAGCACGTCATAGGTGTTGAGCTGGTCGGGGGCCAGGATGTGCACGCCCGGCAGGTTGCGCACGCTCTTGGCGCCGGCCTCGTCGCTGCGGCCGATCACGACCAGCACCCGCTTGCGGTCGGTCAGCGTGCCCAGGAACGCCCTGGCGTTCTTGGTGGACGGCGTCTGACCGGAGACCAGCTCGGTGATCGCGTGAATGCGGCCGTTGCGCGCCCGGTCGGACAACGCGCCGCGCAACGCCGCGGCGATCATCTTCTTGGGGGTGCGCTGGCTGTAGTCGCGGGGCTTGGGACCGTGCACGACGCCACCGCCGGTGAACTGCGGGGCCCGCGTCGAACCCTGGCGGGCCCGGCCGGTTCCCTTCTGCCGGTACGGCTTACGGCCACCGCCGCTGACGTCGCCGCGCGTCTTGGTCGAGTGCGTGCCCTGGCGAGCCGCCGCCCGCTGCGCGGTGACGACCTGGTGCATCAGCGCGATATTGGCCGGCGCGTCGAACAATTCGGCCGGCAGCTCGATCGAGCCCTCGACCTTGCCGGCCGGCGTCTTGACGTCGATCTTGAGCGTCTTGGAGCCTTGTGCCATCACTTCTCACCTCGTTTGACCGCGCTGCGGACCACGACGAGTCCACCGGTGCGGCCGGGGACCGCGCCCTTGATCAGCAGCACGCCGTTCTCGGTATCGACCTTGTGCACCAACAGGTTCTGGACGGTCACCCGGTCGCTACCCATCCGGCCCGACATCCGGGTGCCCTTGAACACCCGGGCGGGGGTGGCGCAGCCACCGATCGAGCCCGGGCGGCGGTGCACCGCCTGGGCACCGTGGCTGGCGCCCTGGCCTCGGAAGCCGTGGCGCTTCATGGTGCCGGCGAAGCCCTTGCCCTTCGAGGTTCCCGTGACGTCGACGTAGGCGCCGTCGGCGAAGATCTCCGCCGTCAGCTCCTGGCCGACCTCGTACTCGGCGACCGCCTCGGGGTTCTCCAGCCGCAGCTCGGCCAGGAACCGGCGCGGGTTCACTCCCGCGGCGGCGTACTGACCGGTCACCGGCTTGTTGACCTTGCGGGGACTGATCTCGCCGTAGGCCAGCTGCACGGCGCTGTAGCCGTCGCGCTCGGGGGTACGGATCCGGGTCACCACGTTCGGGCCGGCCTTGACGACCGTCACCGGCACGACCCTGTTGTTCTCGTCGAACACCTGCGTCATGCCCAGCTTGGTACCCAGAATGCCTTTTCTTGCCATGAGTCTGGATCTCCTACTGGATGTTGACGTCGACACTGGCCGGAAGGTCGATGCGCATCAGCGCGTCGACGGTCTTCGGCGTCGGGTCGAGGATGTCGATCAGCCGCTTGTGCGTGCGCATCTCGAAGTGCTCCCGCGAGTCCTTGTACTTGTGCGGGGAGCGGATGACGCAATACACGTTCTTCTCAGTCGGCAGCGGCACCGGACCTACAACACTGGCACCCGTGCGGACGACGGTCTCGACGATCTTGCGCGCCGACGCGTCAATAGCCTCATGGTCGTAGGCCTTAAGCCTGATGCGGATCTTCTGTCCCGCCACGCTTCTCCTACCCTCACTCCTGTTGAGGCCCGAATCCGGGCCTGGTGCCACCGGCGCGCCGATCGGGCCGGCCAACTCTGGGCCGATCGAGCGTTGCGCCGGATACTGCGCCGCTGTTTACCTGTCGTGGTCCACCGGCCCCCGCGGTCGGGCGTGTCACCCTCACGCAGCCTCATCCGCGATCGAAATTCGTCGCTCTCAAAGGATGGGACCGGACGCGCCCGTTTGGACGCTGGTCGTATGCCCGACCAGGCGCAAACCCGGCTCAAGGCAACCTGAACAGTATGCCTGAAGATCGTGCCCCGACAAAATTCGGCCGCGATCTCGGGCCGAATCCCCCGCACCCGACTCGACGAGGGTAGCGCCGGAGCCCAAACGGGCTGGTCAGAGGGCTCCAGGCGGCGGGCGGCAGACGCTTAGGCCCCGGCCGATTCGACGTCGGCCGCGCCCGCCGTGCCGCACTGCACATGTAAGAAGCCGTCGACGGCGGCCAGCGCGCACTGGCGGTAGTCGAAATCGGGCAGGGTGGACAGGCGGCCCAGCACCAGCGGGCCGATGAGCAGGGCGATCGCCCGCGACCGGTCCACCTCCCCCAGCTCGGCGGCCTGCGGGCTGTCGAAGATGGCATCGAAGGGCTCCGCGTACTGCTGGGCGATGCGCTCGCGCAGGGTGGTGATCGCCGCGCTGTCGGCGTTGCCGCTGCGCCGCGGCTCGGGCAGGCCCTCCAGATCACGTCCCAGCGCCAGCCACGACATCGCGGTCATGAGGGTGGGCGCCTGCGCCACGGATTCGGCCTGGGCCAGCACCACCGCGATCAGGCGGTCGCGCAGCGAACCCTCCGCCGGCGGGGCGGGCGACGCCGGAATCAGGCTGTTGAAAGCGGCTGCCAGTAAATCGTTTCCGCTCGGGAAGTGGCGATACAGGGTCGCCCTGGCGACGTTGGCGGTGCGGGTCACGGCGTCGACGGTCACCGCGCTGGGACCCCCGGCACGCAACAGCGTGACGGCGGCTTCCAGCAGCCTGGCCCGCGACCGCGCGGGGCGCGGGTCGGACGTCTCGGCGGTAATTGTGACCCACCTCCCGGTTCCAACACGAGACTATCGGTCTGCCTACAAGACTATTGGTCTCGAAACTTCGCACCCTCGCTAGGAGGCGCACCGCATGGTCGACACCTTCGTTCGGTCTGACCAGCACCAGCGTACTGACGCGAGCGGCGTCGACGACAGCCTGCGGGCACGAAACTGGACGCCGGCCGTCGCCCGCATCGCCGTAGCCCTGGTGGTGTGGGGCGGGCTCGTCGTCGGCGCGGTGATCGCCGCGGGGTTGGGCGGCCTCGAATTGCGCCTGGCGTTGCAGGCAACCACTGCTGGACGTCCGGCTGTTCGCCCGGTGCGACGGCTGCCGTCGCGTCACTGAACGCCCCAGCCCCAATGCCGTTGTCCAACAGTGGATTCAACGCGTAAGACACCGCCGCGAAATACTTGCGACCGCTCGCCGTATCTGGTATCAGAGATGTATATCGACAGATACAAATCATCTCTGTACTCCCGAGGTGGATGTGGTGTTGATGGGCGTTACGAGCGTGGTTCAGCCGGCATGCGCGGCGATCAGGGCGCGGGAGCGTTCGCCTCCGTCATGCCAACGTCTTTCGCACTTCGGCGAGAGGAGGTAACTGACCAAAGACAAGCACGAGCTATCGAACAATGAGATGGCGGTCGTGCCGTCCACGAATATTGCGACGCATCGTTCGCGCGACGCACATCTGCGCGCGCACAGCCACTTGTCGTGGCCATCTACGTGGACCGCATGATCTCCGCGGTCTCTTCGGGCGGGCCGCTGCCCGGTCGCCGCTTTCGGTGACCGCGTCGCGGCCCGCCCACTGCCTTCGCCATCACTGAACGAACTTTGCGGCCCGGTGCCCGATCATCACGATCGTGGCGTGCGGGCCGCGGCTGGTGATCGCGGGGAGGATAGAGCCGTCGATCACCCACAGGTTGTCGATGCCGAGCACCCGGCAGCGGGAGTCGACGACGGCGCGCGGGTCGGCGTCGGGGCCCATCGGTGCGGTGCCGCACAGGTGTTGGGACGTCGACCAGATTGCCGCCGCGGCATCGATTGTGCCGCGGGACAATTCGCGGGCCAGCTCGCTGCCGCGGCGCAGCGCCGCGACGTCTTCGGGCTCGCTGTCGTAGCGGTGTTCGATCCGCGGCGCCACGTCGGGATCGGCCGAGACCAGCGAAATGCGCCCGCGCGCGCGTGGCTGCATCAGCGCCACCCCGATGTGGGGCCAGTCGGCATGCCCGGCGGTGCCGTCACCGGTCATCGCGACGAATCCGCCTGTGTAAGGCCTGATCTCGAGATCGTCGGCCGTGCAGAGCACCACCTCGAGCACGGGCCGTCCGGGTGCCACCGCCCATTCGGTGGGCAGCACCCACTCGGCATGGTCGGTGAACGACGTGCCCACCGGCAGCGGCACCACCACCGGTACTCCCGCGGCGCTCAGCATCGGTTCGTCGCCGATACCCGAGGCCATGAGCAGCCGCGCCGTTTCGATCGCGCCGGCGCACAACACGACCCGGTCGGCGGTCAGGGTCACCCCTCCGCCGGGACCCATCGCGTCGACGCCGACCGCGACGGTGCCGGCGAAACGCAACCGGGCGGCCCGGGTCCGCGCGCGCAGGTGCAGGTTCGGCCGGCTCAGCGCCGGGATCAGGTAGCCCGCGCCGGGGCCGCGCCGTACGCCGTCGACGATGTTGAGCGGGACGGCCCCGATTCCCGAAACGTGCTCCGGCGCACAGTCATTGAGGTCGGGAATCCAGCCGAATCCGGCGCGCTCGGCGGCGGCGATGAATCGCTCGGTGGTCCCGGTCATTTCGTGCGTGCGGCGCACCTGGATGGGCCCGCTGTTGCCGTGGGCGGGACCATCGAAGTCCAGGTCGTTCTCGATGGCGCGGAAGCTGTCCAGCACGTCGGACCATCCCCAGCCCTCGATGGCGAGGCGATCGAAGTCCCGCGGCAACCCGCGGCAGAAGTAGCCGCCGTTGATGGCGCCCGATCCGCCCACCGTCGCCCCGCGCACCAGCGGGTGCTGGCGGACCGGTTCGTCGGTGAGCCGGGTCTGGTAGCGCTGGACCAGCGGACTGCCGGCGCCGATCGGCAACTGCAACCCGTTGGCCGTCTGGGCGAGCAGTCCGGGGTCGTCGAGCGCCGGGCCCGCCTCGAGGACCGTCACCGTGCACCGCGGATCGGCGGAAAGGCGTTCCGCAACAACCGATCCTGCACTGCCGGCGCCGACGATCAGCACATCGCTGTGCGAGGCGGCTGCGGTCAAGGTGGTGGTTAACTCCGGATCTGGGGCTTCAGGGCGCGCGCGTTGCGCTCCCGTAGCACACCCCACCACAACCCGAGCCCGTACGCCAGGTCGTCGACGCGTTTGAGCACCAGGTAGGTCGGCAGCCCGATCGGTTCGACATCGTCGCTGATGGCGTCGCGGCGGCGAAGCCAGTCGACCACCCCATCCATGACGGCCGCGACCAGAACGACCCGCCGGAAGTGACGCGACATGGCCGCGGCCAGCAACGCCAGCGGCCAGTAGTGCCGGCACAGCGCGGACGCCAGCTGCAACGCCGCGGACCACAGGCCGCGTCCCGCGATCATCGCGACATCGGTCATCGACGTCTCGGCGTTGCGCATCGCCCGCGCGATCCGGTGACCGGTCAACACGGCGAAGACCACGGACACCAGCCGCGACAGGGTGGACCCGAACGCCATCAGGATCCACGTCATCAGCGCCCAGCCGGAAATCACCACCGGGGCCGTCTTGTCCGGGTGGCGTACCGAGAGCGGGGCCGCCGAACCGCCGTAAAAGGCTTTGCGCGCAAGCCAATCCCGCAACTCGGTGCGGTGGTCGTGGGCGACCAGCGCGATCGGCTCGTAGCGCAGCCGAACGCCGGCCTCGATGAGCCGCCAGCACAGGTCGACGTCCTCGCCGGACTGCAGGGTCTCGTCGAACCCGCCGACCCCCCGGATCGCCGCACACCGGCAGATGATCGCCGCGCTGGGCACGTAGGACACCGTGCTGTGCGGCAGCACGGGCGCCTCACGCTCCCCGAGGTCGAGCGAGGAGTGCACCGCCTCGTAGCGCGCCACGACGTTCTCGTTGTGCGACAGGCCCACGATGCGGGGCGCGACCAGGCCGACCGTGGGATCGCAGAAGTGACCGAGCAGGGCCTCCAGCCAGCCCCGGCGCGGCGCGACATCGGAGTCCAGGAAGGCGACGAAGTCCGTCCGGCAGGCCGCCAGCCCGGTGTTGCGGGCCGCCGCCGGGCCCTTGCTGCGGTGGTGGCGCAGCACCTCGATGTCACAGTGCGCGCCGACGAAATCTTCCGGTTCGACGGGAGGAAACGAGCCGTCGTCCACCACGACGATGCGCAGCCCACGCAGGGAGCTGACCAAGCGGCGCACTCCAGAAAGGTTGTCGCGCACCGGGATTACCACCGTCACGTCATGGTGTGACGGCCCACCGGCGGGCCGCGGATGTGCCACCGTGGCGTCCAGCAGCGTGCGGGCAAGCTGGGCGCTGAGGTCGTCGCGCACCTTCAGCCGGCCATCCGAGAGCATGTCCTGCGCGGCGGGGGCCAACTTCAGCAGCCGGGTCGGCGAACCGCCGAGC
Organism: Mycobacterium sp. NGS17; assembly: GCF_059813205.1. Taxonomy (NCBI): domain Bacteria; kingdom Bacillati; phylum Actinomycetota; class Actinomycetes; order Mycobacteriales; family Mycobacteriaceae; genus Mycobacterium; species Mycobacterium sp. NGS17. The sequence goes on from NZ_JCALED010000002.1 coordinate 263,341, forward strand.
AGCGCCGAGCCGTCGCCGAGCACCCGCACGCGGCGGTCGACCTGAACGGCGAACCCGTTCGGCAGCCGGGGCGCGGTCACCTGAGCATCCCGTCCGGCCCGGGCCGCCATCGGACGACTCGACGGACACACCCGTCGACCATCTCGGTCAAGATCCGCTCGCCCTCGGCGGCGGTGGCGGTGGTCGGGTCGCCCAGCACGCCGACCGGGCTGACCGCCGCGACTCCCCCACGGCGCATCGACCCGAGCAGCTCGGGCAGGGGTGCGACGTTGCCCGGCACCCACTCGTCGGTCCGGACGACGGCCGGTGAGATGTGCAGCAACAGTGATGTTTCGGTATGGCCGGCGTGGGCGTCGCCGCCGGCGGTCAGGCAGGCAGACCAGCCGACGTCGCGGCCCTCGGCGCGCAACTGGGCCACCGCCCGGCTGCACGCCGTGACGTTGCCGCCGTGACCGTTGACGAAGACCAGGCGCCGGGCCCAGGCGGCCGCTGACCTGCCGTACTCGACCAGCAGCAACGTCAACGCCTCGGTGCCCAGCGAGACCGTTCCGGCGAAACTCTGGTGCTCGCCGCTGGCGCCGTAGGCGACGGCGGGCGCCACCAGCCAGTCGGGTCCGAGGCGCGGCGCAGCGCCGACGGCGACCGCCGTCGCGATCCGGGTGTCGGTGTCCAGCGGCAGGTGCGGGCCGTGTTGTTCGGTCGACCCCAGCGGAACCAATACCGACGCCGACATGCTCGATAGCTGGCTCGACGTCGCGGTTCCCAAGTCGCCGAGTACGGACACTCGGTGATGGTAGGACGAATTCACCTGGCGTGCACCAATTGTTGGAGCTTGAAAATAACTTTTTTTCTCCGGCCGTTCACCGGGCGTTCGAATCGTGGGCTCGTCCGTCACGGTTACCCCGCCCGTATCACGATTTGCGGCCGCGTCACTTAATCCGGAGATGTCCGCCCGGCATGGCCAGGCTTTCCCTACGCGCCGCCCGAGTGCACGCCCAGCGCCCGGGTGAATCCGGACGGCACCAGGACGTGGTCGGGTCCGAGGTCGTGAACCGAGGACAACCCGAGACCCATCAGCGCCGAGTCGATGCCGCCCCGCAAGATGTCGAGAACGTTCTCCACGCCCGGTTGGCCGGCCGCGGCCAGCCCCCACAGATAGGCGCGGCCGATCATCACCGCGCGCGCTCCCAACGCGACGGCCTTGACGACGTCGCTGCCGCGCCGGACGCCGCCGTCGAGCAGCACCTCGATCTGATCGCCGACGGCGGCCGCCACCGCGGGCAGGGCACGGATCGAGGCCGGCGTGCCGTCCAGATTGTTGCCACCGTGATTCGAGACCGAAATGGCCGAAACCCCGGCGTCCACCGCCTTTTTGGCGTCATCGACGCGCATCACGCCCTTGAGCATGAACGGGCCGCCCCACAGCTCGCGCAGCCAGGCGATGTCCTCCCAGGTCGGCGGCGGAGTGCCCATCCACTCCCCGTACGCCTGAAAGAACGGGGGGCCCGGCTCGCCGCGGCGGGCCTGGTTGGGCACCCGCAGCTCCGGGGGCCGCATGGTCTTAGCCCACTGCAGGAACCACCGCGGTTTGGTGATGACCTCCGGGCTCATCTTGACGATGGTCTTGAAGTCCATCTTCTCCGGGATCGACGGGCTGCCCCAGTCCCGGCCGTGCGAGAAGCTCCAGTCGGTGGTGACGATCAGCCCCACCGCCCCGGCGGCGCGAGCGCGCTCGACCCGCGCGGCGATCGCGTCGCGGTCACCCAGCCAGTACACCTGAAAGAACACCTTGGGGTTCGCCGCGATGACCTCTTCGATCGGCTTGCTGGCGAACGATGACAGCCCCATGGCGGTGCCACGGGCCGCGGCGGCACGCGCCACGGCGACCTCGCCGTCGGGGTGCACCGCCTGCACGCCGGTCGGTGAGATCAGCACGGGTAGCGAAATGTCTTGCCCCATAACGCTGGTCGACAAGTCGCGCTTCTCCTGCGCACCGATCACGTGCGGCGCGAATCCGAGTTCGCTGTAGGCTGCCACGTTGTCGGAGACCGTGACTCCCTTCTCGCTGGCCGAAATCAGCGACGAATAGGCCGATTTCGGCAGCCGCCGCTTGGCGCGTTGCTGCGCGATGGCGACGGTTTCAAACCATGCGTCGGCCACCGCTACACCGGGCTTTCGTTACACATGCGCGCAGGCGGCGCGGCCGGCGTGACCGCCGGTGGTCGCAGCGACAGCGTGAGCGGCACCGGCTGGCGGATGCGCTTGCCGCGGGAGTGATCGGCGCGGGGACGCGGCGTCTCGCGGTCGTGCGCCAGCGCCGTGACGCTGTGGCCCTGTACGCATTCGGGGTCCGGTCCGTCCAGCGGCAGGCCGGTGAAGAATTTGGCGGCCATGCATCCGCCCCGGCAGCTGTCGTAGTGCCCGCAGCTGCCGCAGGCGCCCGCCGACTGGGGCTCGCGCAGCTCGCGGAACAGCGGGGCGTTTTTCCAGACGTTGGAGAAACCGCTGTCGGACAATACGTTTCCGGCCAGGAAGCGGTCGTGGATGGCGAACGGGCACGCGTAGACGTCGCCGACCGGGTCGATCAGGCACACGACGCGACCAGCGCCGCACATGTTCAGACCGGCCAGGGCGCCGGATTGGCCGAGCGGAGCGAGGTGGAAGAACGAGTCGCCGGTGAGCACCCGCTCGCCCTTGGCGACCAGCCAGTCATACAACTGGACCTGCTGGTCGGCGGTGGGGTGCAGTTCCTCCCAGACATCGGCGCCACGCCCGGACGGGCGGAGCCGGGTGATGCGCAGCGTGGCGCCGTAACGGCTTGCCAGCGCGGCGAATTCGTCGAGTTGGTCGACGTTGTGCCGGGTGACGACCACGGAGATCTTGGCGTCGGAGAAACCGGCGTCGGCAAGGTTTTCCAGCGCTCGCACCGCCATGTCGAACGATCCGGGCCCGCGGACGGCGTCGTTGACCTCGGCGGTGGCGCCGTCCAGCGAGATCTGCACGTCGACGTAGTCGCTGGCGGCCAGCCGAGCGGCGACCTCGGGTGTGATCCGGACGCCGTTCGTGGAGAATTTCACGCCGACGTGGTGTTCGGTCGCGTAGTCGACCAGCTCCCAGAAGTCCGGGCGCACAGTGGGTTCCCCGCCACCGATGTTGACGTAGAACACCTGCATGCGTTCCAGCTCATCGATGATGTCCATGCACTGACGGGTGGACAGCTCTCGCGGATCCCGCTTGCCCGACGACGACAGGCAGTGCACACAGGCGAGGTTGCAGGCGTACGTCAGCTCCCAGGTGAGGCAGATCGGCGCGTCCAGCCCGCGCTCGAACTGCTCGATCAGCCGGGGTACAGGGGCCGCTGTTGTCATTGATCGTCCTTCCGGGGCACCAGCATGTTGGACTCGACGAGCACCCCCAGCGCGTGCAGATACGGCGCCTGCGCGGCGTCGTCCACTCCCGCCGCGCGGCAGGCGGCCCGGACGTCGGCGTGGTCGGCCAGCGACTGCACCACGGTGAGGATGGTGCGGTTCTTCAGGAACGACAGCTTGCGGGTACCGAAGTGGTAGAGCAGCGCGCCGAACGGTTCCGGCCGAACCGCCACCTGCGGGTGCAATCGCCAGCCGCGATCAGGATCGAACGACGTCGGCGTCCGAGCCTGCGCGGGCGCGGGCACGGTCAGTAGACCCCGCACATGCCGTCGATGGACACCTCTTCGACCAGGGTCTCGGCGACGAGCTGGGTGTCGGTTTCGGTCTCGTGGTCCACGGGGCTTGCCTTTCGTCCGGTCTTGACAACGATGGGAGCTGAGTCACACTCGCCGTCAGAATATGGCATCGAGTGCCGAAATGGAAGGGCGGGGTCTGATGGTGCCGCAGCCGCGGGTGGGCAGGCGCCGCTCGACCACCCCGCACCACATCACCGACGTCGCGATCGACATGTTCGCGGCCCGCGGTTTCGCCGACGTGAGCGTCGACGATGTCGCCGAGGCCGCGGGCATCTCCCGCCGGACCCTGTTCCGGTATTACGCATCCAAGAACGCCATTCCGTGGGGCGACTTCGACAACCACCTTGCCCACCTGCGCGATTTGCTCGACGACGTCGATGCTGACGTGCGCCTGGGCGATGCGCTGCGCGCTGCGTTGTTGGCGTTCAACACCTTTGACGAATCCGAGATGGCCCGCCACCGGCAGCGCATGCGGGTGATCCTGCAAACCGCTGAGCTGCAAGCGTATTCGATGACGATGTATGCGGGCTGGCGGGAGGTGATCGCGGGATTCGTGGCGCGCCGGCTGGACTGCAAGACCACCGATCTGGCGCCCCAGACGGTCGCCTGGACGATGCTCGGGGTGGCCTTGTCGGCATACGAGCACTGGCTGAGCGACGAATCCGTACCGCTGCCGGTCGCCCTGGGCAATGCCTTCGACGTCGTTGGCGCGGGGCTGGACGGGTGGGGCAGGTGACGGCCGAGCACCTGCTGCACACCCTGCGGTCACAGGGCAGCTTCTGCGCCTCGTCGGGATCGCCGATGTATGGCGAGCTGTTCGAGTTGGTGGCCGGCGACGTCGAAGCCGGCGGTGTCTTCGCGACCGTCTTGTCCGGGCGCGAGGACGCGCCGTCGCGCGACGCGGTGCCGCTGCGGTTGCTCGGCGGGCTACACCGACTGGTGCTCGACGGCCGGGCGGCGCGGTTACGCCGCTTCTACCCCAGCACCGGGGGCCGGTGGGACGCCCGGTCCGCCTGGCCGGAAATCCTCGACACGGCCGCCGGTCACGTCGACATGCTGCGCGCGGCGCTCGGCCACCCACCGCAGACCAACGAGGTGGGCCGATCGGCCGCCCTGATCGGCGGGCTGCTGCACATCAACCACGAATTCGGCTTGCCGATAAGGCTTTACGAGATCGGGTCGAGCGCAGGACTGAACCTGCGCGGGGATCACTACCGCTACGGGTTCGCCGGTGGGCAGTGGGGGCCGGACGACTCGCCGGTGACCATCGACGACGCATGGCGCGGCGCCCTGCCACCCCGGCGCGACGTGCGGATCGTGGCGCGCCACGGCTATGACATCGCGCCCGTCGACGTCGGTGACGCCGACGGGGAGCTGACGGTGCTGAGCTACGTGTGGCCCGATCAGGGTGCCCGGCTGGCGCGGCTGCGCGGCGCCATCGAGGTGGCCCGCCGGGTCCCGGCCGTGCTCGAGCGCCGCACGGCGGCCGACGCGGTCGCCGGCCTGACGCTGGCCGACGGGGCGCTGACTGTCCTGTGGCATTCGATCACCTGGCAGTATCTGTCCGCCGAGGAACGCGGCGCCGTGCGCGCCCATCTGGACTCGCTGGCCGCGTGCGCCGATGCGCGCTCGCCGTTCGTCCACCTCACGATGGAGCCCGCGCGTGACGGGCCGGGCGCACCGATCAAGTTCCTGGTGCGTGCCCGCGTCTGGCCGGGGGGCGGTCCGCAGGTGCTGGGCGAATGTCATCCGCATGGCCCGCCGGTGGACTGGCAATGATCCGGCGCAGTCGAGCGAGCGAAAGTCCGTGTCAGCCAAGCACTTCCGCGATGGGTACGGCCGCGGCGATCTTGGCCCGAACCTTCATTACCTTGCCGGGCATCCCACCGCCGACCACCCCGACCAGCGCCCCGTCGCGTTCGTAGTAGGCAAGGAACTTGCGGCCGTCGTCCTCGACGATATGGACGATGTCGCCGGCTTCCGGCTCACCCAGGCACTGGATCTTGACGTCGTATTGGTCGCTCCAGAAGTAGGGGACGACCACCACCGACGGCACGTCCTGACCCAGCAACGCGGGCACCACGGCCCGTGCCTGATCGGCGACGTTGCTCCAATGTTCCACGCGCCCTTGGTGTCCCGTCGCGTCACGCCACGATGCGACGTCGCCGAGGGCCCAGACGTTCGGCGCGCTGGTGCGTCCGGCCTCGTCGCAGATGACGCCGTTGTCGACCTCGACGCCGCTGCCTTCAAGCCATTCGGTCGCCGGGCGCGACCCGATGCCGACCACCACGATGTCGGCCGGCAATTCGGTACCGTCGCTCAGCACCACCGCCTCGACGTGCGAGTCGCCGCGCACCTCGGCCACCCCGACCCCGAGGCGAACGTCGACACCTTCGGCACGGTGCAGCCGCGCGACCAGCTGCCCGATCTGCTCGCCGAGCACTGCGGCCAGCGGCGTCGGCTGCGGCTCCACCAGCACCACGTCCACGCCCAGGCTGCGCAGGCTGGCCGCCACCTCGCAGCCGATGAAGCCGGCGCCGATGACCACGGCGCGTTGCGCCGCCGACGCGTGCTCGCGCAGCGCCAGGCTCTCGTCGAAGGACCGCAGCACGCGGATGCCCTCGAGATCCGGGATGGCCGGGATGCGGCGGGGCACCAGGCCGGTGGCGATGACGAGTTCGGCGTAGCTAAGCGTCGTCCCGTCGTCCAGAGTCACCGTCTGCGCGGCGGTGTCCAGGCTCGTCGCGGCCGACCCCAGTCGCAGGGTGATGCCGTTCTCGTCGTACCACTCGCGCGGTTTGAGCGCGGTGTCGTCGACCTCTTTGCGCAGCACCTCTTTGGACAGCGGCGGGCGGTCGTAGGGCAGGTGCGCCTCGTCGCTGACGATCGTGATGGGCCCGGAATACTCCGCCTTCCGCAGCTGCTCGGCGGTGCGCGCGGCGGCCAATCCGCCGCCGACGATCACGATCCCGTTGTTGGCGCTTTCGTCACTACTCACGTGGTGTTCTTAGCACGATGGCCGCTCAGTACTTGAGTGCACCCTTATCCACGGGGATCTGCGTGCCGGTCAGGGTGCCCGAGCCTTCGCCGGCGAGCCACGCCACCACGTTGGCCACTTCATCGGCCGCCATGAATCCGTTGGGCTGCACCGGCATTGGCGGAAAGCTGTGGACGAAGGTGGGATGCTTGGCGAAAATCTCCATCATCGCCTCGGGTTCGATCATCGGGGTGTCCACCGAGTACGGGTGGATGGAGTTGACCCGGATGCCGAATTCGCCGAGCTCGATGGCGAGCGTGTTGGTGAGCGCCGTGAGCCCGTGTTTGCTGGCCGAGTAGTGGCCGTTGCCCGGTGTGGCCTTGATACCCGCCGACGAGCTGACCACGATTATGGAGCCGCCGTTTCCCGCGTCGATCATCGCGGGCACGGTGGCGCGCAGCGTGCGCCAGGTGCCGGTCAGGTTGACCCCGATGACCGCGTCCCACTGCTCGTCGGTCAGCTCCCAAATGCGGCCCCAGCTCAGCACTCCGGCGTTGGCCACCACGACGTCGAGCCGGCCGAACTGCTCGATCCCGTCGGCGACGAGATCCCGAAGCGCGGCGTCGTCGCGGATGTCGACCTCGCGGCTCAAGACCTTGCGCCCCTCGTTCTCCACCAGGCGGGCGGTCTCGTCGAGGTCTTCGCGGGTGGCCGGCGGGTAGGTCACGCTTGCGGACGCCGGCCCGCAGATGTCGAGCGCGATGATGTCGGCGCCTTCGCGGGCCAGCCGCACGGCGTGCGAGCGTCCCTGCCCGCGGGCGGCACCGGTGATGAATGCGACCCGTCCCTGCAGTGATCCGGCCTGTCCAGCCACGTGTAACCCCTTCGACCGCCGATAGATCAAGCCAGGCTAGCAGCGCAACTGAAACGTGTTCTAATTCACCCGGCGTTGCCGGACGGGCGCCTAGATTTCGGAGATGATCGACGCGCGCCGGCTGGCGTATTCGTCGTCGGTCAGCGCCCCGCTGGCGTGCAGATCCTTCAGTTCTTGCAACCGCGCCGCGATCGACGGCTCGGGAGGCGTGACCACCGCGGCGGGCGCGCCGGCCGGAGCCGGTTGCGGGGCAGGGGTCTGCTGTTCGACCGCTCGGCGGACCACCGCCTGGATCTGGCCGCGCAGGGCCGGGTTCGACCGGATGTCGACCATCTGATTGAGCGCGACGTTGTTGGCCTTGAGGATCTGCAGGATTTCCATCAGCGGGCCGGCCTGCCCGCTGAGGTCGTAGGTCTTGTTGTCCTCGGCCACGGTGAACTGCGCGGGCACCAGCCCGTTGACCAAAGCGCTTCGCTCCCAGTCGATCCGGTATTCGCTGGTGGTGGGGTTGACCAGGACCACCACCTTGCGGGCGTTGAGGTTGCCGAGCCGGGTGACGCTGGCGATCACCCGGTCTTCGCTGTCGAACGGCAGGATTCCGGGACCGGCGATGTGCAGGCGCACTTTGACGACCTGCTGGTTGTTCACCCACGTTCCGGTTTCGGTGATCCCGGTGATCTGCGCGAGCGCCAGCACCCCGTTCTGCTCGAGCGCGGCCGCCTTGGCCGACGACTTGGCGCCGTAGTTCGCCAACGCGAGCGCGACCAACACGTCGGCCACGGTGACCAGCAGACCGACGTAGAACATCCACTGCAGCAGGCTGTCTTGCCCCAGGTTGAAGTACACGATCAGAAAGATCGGTCCGACCAGGCCGCCGCACAGCAAAACGATCAACTGTGCCTTCAGGTAGCGCGCTAACACATGCCCCTCCTCGGCTTGCTGGGGAATCGGTGTCAGATTAGCGCTCACCGGGCCGCGGCGAACGAATTACGCGCAAACCGCGTCAGGTCACCGTTCGGGGGGCACGACCGGCACCCGTTTGACCGGCGTGCCCGCCGGGGGCCCCGGCTGCGCGGCGGCCTCGGCGTGCGGTACGGCGCGCGCCGACACCGGCATCGCCGGGGCCGCGGAGGTCTGCGGCGGCACCCCGGCCTGCGCGGCCGCGGCGGGAGCGGCGGCCGGTGTCGCCACCGATACCGGCGATGCCGCCGGCTGGACGGTGGCGGCAGAACTGGCCGGCGCGTAAGCCGGTGTCACCACCCGCGCCACGCCGGCCGGCGTGGTGGCCGAGGCCAGCGTCGCCGATCCCGTCGGTGCGGCCGCAACCGGCGGGCCGGCCGGTGCAGGCGGCGCGGCGGCCGGCGCCATCCCCGCCGCCAGCGGTCCGGCGGGCGCGGCCGGCGCGGACGTACCCACGGCGCCGGCGCTCACCGCCGGTACCTGCGCGGCCACCGACGCCTGGGCCGCCGCGGCCTGCAGCGGGGCGGTGTTGGCGGCCTCGGCGAACGCGTACTGCGCCGCACCGCCGTTCATCAACTCCACGAACTGGCTGTGAAACGCGGTCGCCTGGGCGCTGAGCGCCTGATACACCTGGGAGTGCGCATCGAAGAGCGCGGCGATGCTCACCGACACCTCGTCGGCGCCGGGAGCCAGCACGCTCGACGTCGGACCCATCGCGGCGGTGTTGGCAGAGGTGATCGTCGACCCGATGCTGGCCAGGTCCCCCGCCGCGGCCTCGACGAATTCGGGCGTCGCTTGAACGAACGACATTGCCAACCCCCCGCAACGCTACGGTCAGGAAAAGATGGGCAAATCCTAAACCAGGTCGCGCCACCGCCGCAGGGACTCGTCCGCTTTGGTCCCAGCCCGCCCAACGCGCAAAGCCCGGATTGCCGAGTCGGCAATCCGGGCTTTGCGGTGCTGCGAGATTACTTGATGATCTTGACGACCCGGCCGGCGCCGACGGTGCGGCCACCCTCGCGGATCGCGAACCGCAGACCGTCGTCCATGGCGACGGGCTGGATCAGCTTCACCGAGATGTTGGTGTTGTCACCGGGCATCACCATTTCGGTGCCCTCCGGCAGCGTCACCACACCGGTCACGTCGGTGGTGCGGAAGTAGAACTGCGGACGGTAGTTGTTGAAGAACGGCGTGTGCCGGCCGCCCTCGTCCTTGGACAGGATGTAGACCTGGCCCTCGAACTCGGTGTGCGGGGTGGTGGTGCCGGGCTTGGTCACGACCTGACCGCGCTCGACGTCCTCACGCTTGATACCACGCAGCAGCAGCCCGACGTTGTCGCCGGCCTGACCCTGGTCGAGCAGCTTGCGGAACATCTCCACACCGGTGACGGTGGTCTTGGTGCTGGTCGGCTTGATACCGACGATCTCGACCTCTTCGTTGACGTTGATGATGCCGCGCTCGACACGACCGGTGACCACCGTGCCACGACCGGTGATGGTGAAGACGTCCTCGACGGGCATCAGGAACGGCTTCTCCGTCTCGCGGACCGGGTCCGGGATCGACTCGTCGACGGCCTCCATCAGCTGCTCGACGGACTCGACCCACTTGGCGTCGCCCTCGAGCGCCTTGAGCGCCGACACCCGCACGACCGGGGCGTCCTCGTCGAACTCCTGGGCGGCCAGCAGTTCGCGGACCTCCATCTCGACGAGCTCGAGCAACTCCTCGTCGTCGACCATGTCGGCCTTGTTCAGCGCGACCAGGATGTAGGGCACGCCGACCTGACGGGCCAGCAGCACGTGCTCACGGGTCTGCGGCATCGGGCCGTCGGTGGCGGCCACCACCAGGATGGCGCCGTCCATCTGGGCCGCACCGGTGATCATGTTCTTGATGTAGTCCGCGTGACCCGGGGCGTCCACGTGGGCGTAGTGACGCTTCTCGGTCTGGTACTCCACGTGGGAGATGTTGATGGTGATACCGCGCTGACGCTCCTCGGGCGCGTTGTCGATCTGGTCGAACGCGCGGGACTCGTTCAGGTTGGGGTACTTGTCGTGCAGAACCTTGGTGATAGCCGCGGTCAGCGTGGTCTTGCCGTGGTCAACGTGACCAATGGTCCCGATGTTGACGTGCGGCTTCGTCCGCTCGAACTTCGCCTTCGCCACTTCTGTGTCCTCCTGGACTAGTTGGTGCTTGTTAAAGCAGTGTTGGTGTTTTCAGTTGTGCCGCGTCCCAGGCATTCCAATGACCCGGCAAGATTACTCCCAGCAGATTTTTACTGACCCGTCGCTTTGGCGATGATCTCCTTCGACACGTTCGCCGGCACTTCGGCGTACGAGTCGAACACCATGGAGTAATTCGCCCGGCCTTGAGTCTTGGACCTCAGGTCGCCGACGTAGCCGAACATCTCCGACAGCGGCACATGCGCCTTGACGACGCGCGCACCGCTTCGCTCCTCCATGGCCTGGATCTGGCCACGGCGGGAGTTCAGGTCGCCGATCACGTCACCCATGTAGTCCTCGGGTGTGGTGACCTCGACGGCCATGATCGGTTCCAGGATCACCGGCTGCGCTTGCTGCGCAGCCTTTTTCAGCACCTGCGAACCGGCGATCTTGAACGCCATCTCCGACGAGTCGACCTCGTGGAACGCCCCGTCGAGCAGAGTGACCTTCAAGTTCACCAGCGGGTAGCCGGCCAGCACGCCGTACTGCATCGCGTCCTGGGCTCCGGCGTCCACCGACGGGATGTACTCGCGCGGGATGCGGCCACCGGTGACCTTGTTCTCGAACTCGTAGGTTGCACCGTCTTCGCCGGTGAACGGCTCCAGGTTGATGATGACCTTCGCGAACTGGCCCGAGCCACCCGTCTGCTTCTTGTGGGTGAACTCGACGTTCTGCGCCACCCGCCGGATGGTCTCCTTGTAAGCCACCTGCGGCTTACCGACGTTGGCCTCGACCTTGAACTCGCGGCGCATCCGGTCCACCAGGATGTCCAGGTGCAGCTCGCCCATCCCGCCGATCACGGTCTGGCCGGTCTCCTGATCCAGGTGCACCTTGAACGTCGGGTCCTCCTCGGCGAGCTTCTGGATCGACAGCGACAGCTTCTCCTGGTCGCTCTTCGTCTTGGGCTCGATGGCCACCTCGATGACCGGGTCGGGGAAGGTCATCGACTCCAGCACGATCTGCTGGTTCGGGTCGCTCAAAGTGTCACCGGTGGTGGTGTCCTTGAGCCCGATCACCGCGTAGATGTGCCCCGCCGAGGCGGTCTCCACCGGGTTCTCCTTGTTGGAGTGCATCTGGAACAGCTTGCCCAGCCGCTCCTTCTTGCCCTTGGTGGCGTTGATGACCTGGCTGCCGGAGTCGACCTTGCCCGAGTACACCCGGACGTAGGTCAGCTTGCCGAAGAAGGGGTGCGTCGCGACCTTGAACGCGAGCGCGGAGAACGGCTCGTCGGTCGACGGGTTGCGGGTGACCTCTTCGTCCTCCTTGCCCGGAGCGTGGCCCACGGCAGGCGGCACATCCAGCGGAGACGGCAGGTAGTCGATGACGGCGTCGAGCATCGGCTGCACGCCCTTGTTCTTGAACGCGCTGCCGCACAGCACCGGATATGCCTCCGAGCTGATGGTCAGCTTGCGGATGGCGCCCTTGATCTCGTCGACCGTGAGCTCCTCGCCGCCGAGGTACTTGTCCAGCAGCGCCTCGTCGGTCTCGGCGACGGCCTCGAGCAGCTTGGTGCGGTACTCCTCGGCCTTCTCGGCCAGCTCGGCCGGGATCGCGATGGTGTCGTAGGTTTCGCCCAGCTTCGTCTCGCCGCGCCACACCTTGGCGTTCATCTCGACCAGGTCGACGATGCCCTCGAAGTCACCCTCGGAGCCGACGGGCAGCTGAATCGGGATGGCGTTGGCGCCGAGCCGCTCCTCCATGGTCTTCACGGAGAAGTAGAAGTCGGCCCCGATCTTGTCCATCTTGTTGACGAAGCAGATACGCGGGACGTCGTACTTGTCGGCCTGCCGCCAGACCTGCTCGGACTGCGGCTCGACACCTTCCTTGCCGTCGAAGACGGCCACGGCACCGTCGAGCACGCGCAGGCTGCGCTCCACCTCGACGGTGAAGTCGACGTGCCCGGGGGTGTCGATGATGTTGATCTGGTTGTCTTTCCAGAAGCAGGTGGTGGCCGCGGAGGTGATGGTGATCCCCCGCTCCTGCTCCTGCTCCATCCAGTCCATGGTGGCGGCGCCGTCGTGCACCTCACCGATCTTGTAGCTGATACCGGTGTAGTAGAGGATGCGCTCGGTCGTCGTCGTCTTGCCGGCGTCGATGTGCGCCATGATGCCGATGTTGCGGACCTTGGTCAGGTCGGTCAGCACGTCCTTCTGTGCCACAGAAGTCTTCCCACTCTTTCGATTGCTTGGTTAGTTCGCTGTCGGTTGGCGCCCGGCGACACTGCCTTGGGCGTCGTTGAGCCCCTACCAGCGATAGTGCGCGAAGGCGCGGTTGGCCTCGGCCATCTTGTGGGTGTCCTCGCGCCGCTTGACGGCGGCCCCGAGGCCATTGCTGGCATCCAGGATCTCGTTGGCCAGCCGCTCGACCATGGTCTTCTCACGGCGTTGCTTGGAGAAGCTGACCAACCAACGCAGAGCCAGCGTCACGGAGCGATCCGGACGCACCTCGACGGGGACCTGGTACGTGGCGCCACCGACGCGGCGGCTGCGCACCTCGAGGGAGGGCTTGACGTTGTCCATCGCGCGCTTGAGCGTGATCACCGGGTCGGTACCCGTCTTTTCCCGGGCGTTCTCGAGCGCTCCATAAACAATGCGTTCGGCCAGCGATTTCTTCCCGTCCAGCAGAACTTTGTTCACCAGCTGCGTCACCAGCTGCGACCCGTAAACCGGGTCATTGACCAGCGGACGCTTCGGCGCGGGCCCCTTGCGCGGCATCAGCTCTTCTCCTTCTTGGCGCCGTAACGGCTGCGCGCCTGCTTGCGGTTCTTGACGCCCTGGGTGTCGAGCGAACCGCGGATGATCTTGTACCGGACACCGGGGAGGTCCTTCACACGGCCACCGCGGACCAGCACCATCGAGTGCTCCTGCAGGTTGTGGCCTTCGCCGGGAATGTAGGCGGTGACCTCAACCTGGCTCGTCAGCTTCACGCGGGCGACCTTCCGAAGCGCCGAGTTCGGCTTCTTCGGGGTGGTGGTGTACACGCGGGTGCATACGCCACGGCGCTGCGGGCTGCCCTTCAGGGCCGCGGTCTTGACCTTGGCGACCTTGTCGCGGCGACCCTTGCGGACCAGCTGCTGAATGGTTGGCATCTAGGAGGCTTTCTGTGTTCGTGTTCGGCGTACTTCGAGCGTTCTCAAGTCTGGGTACTGCAGTTATGTCCGGCCGCATCACCCCGCGTCCGGGTGTGTCGCATGCGCTGCGCACCGGGCTTGGCCCGATGCTTCGTGGACACGCGAATTCGCCCGGCATCCACTCCCTTACGGTTAGGCGCCGTAAGCCGCCAGGCACGAGGGACCACAATACCCGCCGCCGGTCTCGCAGGTCAAAGCGACGGCGGCGCTCGTGCCGATCGCCGGGAAACGCGCTCCGGCTAGTGCAGGGCACCGTCGGCGGCGGTGCGCCTTTCCAGGCCCGCCGCCAGCCGAAGCACCATGTCGGAGAACAACGCGTCGGTGTCGATCTCGTCCATCACACCGGTCATCTCCAGCAGGACGAAGCCGTGCATCGCGGACCAGAACTCGATAGCCGCGTGAAAGGCCGCCTCGCCGTCCAGGCCGTAGGAGGACAGCACGGCGATCACCGGTGCGGCCGCGCCGCGTGTCGCGGAGGTGTATTCGGGATCGTCGCCGCCCAGCGGCATCCGCGTGAAGGCGGAGTAGCGGCCGGGGTGGTGGTGGGCGTAGCTGCGGTAGGCGCCGGCCATCACGAGCACCGCGTCATCGCGGGCACGGCCCTCGCCGACCCGGTTGAGCATCGTGATGATGTCGTCGATGACGCGGATCCGCACCGCGCGCCGCAGGTCTTCCAGGCTGTCGACGTGGTTGTACAGCGACGGCCCCTTGGTGCCGAGCTGCATCGCCAGCGCGTTGATGGTCAGCGCGTCCCAGCCCTCGCGATCCAGAAACGTCAGGGCGCCGTCGATGATCCCGTCCCGGCTCAGCTTGGCGGGACGGGAGGCGGGCCGTCCCGCGCGTTGGCGCCCGGTCGCCGGCGGCGGATCCGGTGGAGCTGCCATGGCGTGCCCTTCGATCGCGTGAACGGGTTGCGGTTAACTAATGACTCTAGTTGACGACCGTTCAGACACTGATCTCATGGGGATATGAGCGCCGGGCAAAGGAATTCAAAGTCTGCCACCGGGCAGGCGAATGCACGTAATGTCATGCTTGCCTCGTTTCGAGCAGCCGACCCGTCTAAAAGGGGGCCCGCAGTGAAGTGGACGACTGTCGTAGGGTCACTGGCTGCCTGTGTCCTCGCCGTCGTTGCCACCTCCGTCGCCGCGCCGCACGTCGCGCAGGCCAAGAACGGTGACACTCACGTCATCGGGGAGGGCATCGAGCAGACGGTCGACTGCAACGACGCCACCCTGATGGTCAACGGCACCCGCAACAACGTCACCGCGCTGGGCAACTGTTACGCCGTCACGGTGATGGGTTCGTCGAACACCGTCATCGCCGACTCGGTGTCGCACGACATCACCGTGTACGGCTACGACCAAACGGTGTTCTACAAGGGCGGTCAGCCCGCCCTGTGGGACCGCGGCCGCGAACTGGGCATGACCAACCGGCTCCAGCAGGTGCCGGGCTGAACCACGGCACCACAACCGATCAAGAATCGAGGAAGCATGCCCGCCTACCTCCGTGACCGTTCGCTGCGGCTGGCCGTGTTCGCCATGACGCCGGCCGCCGCAGCCCTGGTGCTGGCCGGTTGCAGCTCGACGGCCGGGCCGCCGTCGGGTTCGTCGACGACCACCACGAAGAGCAGCAGCGCCACGACGAGTGCCGGCGCCGCCCCGACGACGGGATCGAGCGGCGCGAGCACCACCGCGTCCCTCGAGATCGGCAACACCATGAACTACGGATCGATGGGCACCACCACCACCCTGGACTGCGCCGGCGGCAAGTCGCTGAACGTCGGTGGCTCGGACAACACCTTGACCATCACGGGCACCTGCGAGACCGTCACCGTCACCGGCGCCAACAACAAGATCACCTTCGACAAGGTCAACACCCGAATCACCGTGCTGGGCATGGACAACACCATCACCTACAAGGACGGCGCGCCCAAGGTCGACGAGATCGGTTCGGGTAACACGATCAACAAAGCGGGCTGACCGGTAGTCGTTCGCCGGCAACGGTTTTCACGCGTGCCGCGGTGGTTCCAGCCGCGGAGCGGTCAAGATGTGCCGGTGCGGCGTGCGCGGTCGCACACAGCCATTTCCTCTGCCGCTCGAAATGCCGCGCGCCCTGCCGCGGCATATGATCGTGCCGGCAGAACGGAATCCAGTCATGTTCAGCACCAACCACGCCGGCACCCTGGTTACGGCCCTCTTGGTGCTGACCGGCATCGTCATGCTGCCCAACGACATGGCGGCGGCCGACCCCAACCCCGACGACCAGTTCGTGGCACTGCTCGACCAAAAGCAGATCCCGGCCCTCGAGAATGTGCCGAGCCTCATCGCCGCCGCCCACCGGATTTGTCGCCAACTCGACGGCGGAATGCCGGTCGACGGCGTGGTCGACGACATGAAGCAACGGGCGTTCAATGCGAATTCGGGCGGCGGCCCATACCCTGCCGACCGAGTCATGCGCACCGTTGCCCGATTCATCTCCGCCGCGGTCGAGGCCTACTGTCCGAACAATCAAGCCAAGATCGCTTCCATCTCGTCGATGGCGAATCCCGTGCCCGGATCGCAGGACCCGGCGCAGCACCGCGCCGCGGACACGCGCTACGCAGCCCTGGCATGGCAGTTTCCCTCGGGGGAGACGGGCCAGCCGGACCCACCGCAACTTCCGCCGGATCCACCGCCGACCGTTCAAATCCTGACACCACCACAGCCGGTCGTGAAACCGCCGCCACCCAAACAGCCGCCGCTTCCGCAGCAGGAGCCCGGACCGCAACAGGAGCCGCCCGCCGCTCCCGCGCCGGCGAGCCCACCCAGCGGTGGCGGGGGTGGTCCGGACTCGCCGCCCACACAGCCCGGCCGGGTGCGGCTGGCACCGTAAGGCAGGAGCCCCGTCGGTTACCCGGCCGGCGCCCCGTGCCGCCCGGCGCCCGCCGCGAAACGCCCGGCACCTTCGTTCGCCTCGGCGGCCACCCGGGAGATGCTGGCGAATTCGAAGTCGATCGCGTCGGATTCGGTTGCGCCCCATTGGTTCAACGCCGACAGCCGGTCCGAGCGCAGGCACTGCTGCGGCAGCGCCGCCAGCTGCGCCGCCAACTCCTCGGCGGCTTGACGCGACTGCCCTTTGGGCACAACCCGATTCGCCAAGCCGATGGCAAGGGCCTCGTCGGCGGCCACCGCGCGGCCGGTGAGGATCATGTCCATCGCCCGGCTGTGTCCGATCAGCCGGGGCAGCCGCACGGTGCCGCCGTCGATCAGGGGCACGCCCCAGCGCCGGCAGAACACGCCGAACACGGCGTCCTCCTCGGCGACTCGCAGGTCACACCAGATGGCCAATTCCAGGCCGCCTGCGACGGCGTAACCGCTGACCGCGGCGATGACGGGCTTGGACAGCACCATCCGCGTCGGGCCCATCGGACCCGGGCCGCTGCGATGCACGGCGTTGGCGTCGGGCGTCCCGAATGCCTTCAAATCCGCTCCGGCACAGAATGTTCCATTATCGCCGCACAGCACCGCCACCGACGCGGTGTCATCGCGGTCGAATTCCTCGAACGCGTCGTACAGCGCGGCGGCCGTCGGGCCGTTGACCGCATTGCGGGCCGCCGGCCGGTTGATGACCACCGTGGTCACCGGGCCGTTGCGCTCGATACGCACCGGGTCAGTCATGTCGCCTCCGCAAATAGTGGTTCGCGCTGCCGCATCAGCTCAGCGGCAAAGTCGTGATATGCGGCCCGCAACCGGGCGCCGGGCCAGTCGCGCGGCAGCAGCTCGTCGGGCAACACCGGGTCGGTGAGCAGGTGTCGCACCGTCGCCGCGGCCACCAGAAAACGGCCGGGAATGTCTGGCGCCGTGGACATCTCGTCGAGCAGCCGATGGCCGGTCTGAGCCCAGGCGGGCAGATCCCACAGCTGCGCGGCCAGTTCGGCGGGGTCGTCGTCGCGGGCCCGCAGCACCCTCGCCTGGGCGGTCACCTCGGGACCGGGGTCTGCGTCGATATTGTCGGGGCGCATCCACACACCTTCACGGAGTTCACCGAAGCGCCTGTCGTGCAACGCGGTTCGCAGTGCCGCGCGGGTACGAGCGTCCTTCCCCACACTGGTCACGATGAGCGCGACCCAGTCCCCGCTCCACGGCTGCACCCGCGGGTCGATGGCGTCGTCCTGGCGTCGCTGACGAGCCAGCAGGCGATCCGAGAGCCGGTAGCCGTCCGCGGAGCGGATCAGGTCGCCGGCACCGACCATGCGGGTCAGCGCCACGCGAAGCGTCGACTCTTTGATGTCGAAATCGGAAGTGAGCCTGACCAATTCGCTGGCCCGGGCGTGCGCGGGGTGAGCGCCCAGCAGCACGCTGAGCACCACCGACCGTGCCGTCATGTCCGCCATGGCTACACTCCGGACGCGCGGCGGCCGTGGTCGCCGAACGGTTCGTCGCGATGCCGCACCGCCTCGCGGAATCCGTGCTCGACCGCGTCGGCCACGAAAGCGTGGCCCTCGGGCGTGTGGCGGGCCACGCCGTCGAACACGGTGCTGACCATCCTGCTGGTCGCCACGCCCTGTTGCAGCAGAGCGGAATTCAGCGCGAGTTTGACCATGATCAGCTGGTTGACCGGCACCGCCGCGATCCGCTCCACGAGCCGCTCGGTGCGCTCGTCGAGGTCTTTTGCGTCCGGCGCCTCCACCGCCAGACCCCACTCGGCGGCCTGCGCGCCGGTGAGGCAATCACCGGTTAGCAGAAGGCGTTTGGCACGTTGGTCGCCGAGCCGATGGGCCCACAGCCCCGCCGCCGGGACGCCCCACACCCGGGTCGGCGGGTAACCGATCTTGGCGTCGGCGGCGGCGATCACCTGATCGGCGTGCAGCGCGATGTCGGTGCCGCCGGCCACGCAGTAGCCGTGAATCTTGACCACCGTCGGCTTGTCGGCGTGCATGAGGCTGGAGAAACCCCGCACGAAGCGGCTCATCATCTGGTAGTCGATCATCGGGTCCCACGGCTGGTCCGCCAGATGGTTGACCGCCTGAGTCTTTCCGTCCAGCACGGTGCCCTGATATGCGCCGGTGCCGCCGGCCGACCCGGTGCGGTCGGCGTAGGCGCTCAGGTCGAAGCCCGCGCAGAAGCCCTCGCCGCGGCCGGACACCAGGATGACATGAACATTCGGGTCGAGATCCGCGCGCTCCACCAGTGCCGACAGTTCCAGTGGGGTGTCGGCGACGATCGCGTTGCCCTTGTCCGGTCGGTTGAACGTGATGCGCGCAACCCGGTCGGTGACCTCGTAGGTCATCGTTTTGAGGTTGTCGAAGTCGACCGGCCTGATCGCGTGAGTCATGTTGCGGCTCAGCCCTTGACCAGCGCCCGCTCCAGGATGGGTGCGAGGTCGAGCCCGTCCGGCATGGTGCCGAACGCACCGCCCCATCGCCGGTCGAGCCGGGTGGTCAGGAACGCCTCGGCCACGGCGGGGTGGCCGTGGCGGACCAGCAACGAGCCCTGCAGCGCCAGGCAGATGTCCTCTGCCACCTTGCGGCCGCGGTAGGCGATGGTCTCCAGGTCGCCCAGCTGGTCGCGCAGCCGCGCGACGTGGCCGGCCAGGCGTGGATCCTGGCCCGCGCCGTCGGCGAGCTCGTCGAACAGCACCTCGATGCATTCGGGGCGAGTTGCCATGGCGCGCAACGTGTCCAGTGCACTGACGTTGCCCGAGCCCTCCCAGATGCCCATCAGCGGCGCCTCGCGGTACAGCCGCGGCATGCCGGAGTCCTCGACATAGCCGTTGCCGCCCAGGCATTCCAGCGCCTCGGCGGCGTGCGGCGTGGCGCGCTTGCACACCCAGTACTTGCTTGCCGCCAGGCCGATGCGGCGCAGCAGCGCCTCGCGCTGGTCGCCGCGCACGGCCTTGTCGGTGGCGCCGGCCATCCGCATCGCGACGATGGTGGCCGCCTCCGCCTCGACGGCCAGGTCGGCCAGCACGTTACGCATCAGCGGTTGGTCGATCAGGTAGGCGCCGAAGGCCTTTCGGTGCTGGGCGTGGTAGATCGCACGGGTCAGGCCGGTGCGCATGCTTGTCGCGCTGCCCAGCGTGCAGTCCAGCCGGGTGAGGTTGACCATCTCGATGATGGTGGGCACCCCGCGCCCTTCCTCCCCCACCAGCCACGCGACGGCGCCGTCGTATTCCACCTCGCTGGACGCGTTGGCGTGGTTGCCCAACTTGTCCTTGAGCCGCTGCAGGAACATCCGGTTGCGGCTGCCGTCGGGCAGGACCCGCGGCAGCAGGAAGCACGACAGCCCGCCCGGCGCCTGCGCCAGCACCAGGAAGATGTCGCACATCGGCGCCGAGGTGAACCACTTGTGGCCGGTCAGGCGGTAGGTGCCGGAGGCGTTGGGGCCAATGGGGATGGCCTCGGTGGTGCCGGCGCGCACGTCGGAGCCGCCCTGCTTCTCGGTCATCGACATGCCCGCGGTGATGCCCGGCTTGGTGGTGGCCAGCCTGAGCTCGGGGTCGTATTCGCGGCTGGTCAGCAGCGGCTCGTACACCTTGGCCAGCTCGGAATTGCAGCGCAGCGCGGGAACGACGGCGTATGTCATCGAGATCGGGCACATGTGGCCCGGTTCCGCCGTCCACACCGAGGTCTTGGCGGCGCGCACGACGTGTGCGCCCGGGCGCTCGTCGGCCCAGGGCGCGGCGTGCAGGCCGTGGGCGACCGCGGCGCGCATCAGCTCGTGGTAGGCCGGGTCGTATTCGACCTCGTCGACGCGGTGACCGTTGCGGTCGTGGGTGTGCAGGACGGGCCGGTTGCGGTCGGCGAGCTCGCCCCACCGTTGCGTCTGGTGGCTGCCCGAGAGCGCACCCACCTCGTTCACCTCGTCCAGGCCCCACTGCCCGCCCTCGCGGATCAGGGCCTCGATCAGCACCGGGAAGCTGGCGGGATTGTGGTTCTCCAGGGGCGGGACCTGGTTGGTGACGACGTGGGTATCCGGCATGCCACCAATGTTACATTTTCCCGACAGTTGCACAAGAGGTGTAACAGGCGGACGGGTCAGTCCTTGACGTTCTCCCGCAGGAAGGCGATGTCGTCCTTGCGGCCCTCGTCCGCGGTCTCGCAGATCACCGGCGCGCCGGCGGCCTCGACCACGGCGACGAGCAGCGCCGGGTCGATCTGGCCGGTGCCGAAGTTGGCGTGCCGGTCGGCGCCGGAACCCGCCGCGTCCCTCGAGTCGTTGCAGTGCACCAGATCGATGCGTCCGGTCAGGGCCTTGATCCTGTCGACCGCATCGATCAGTGCCTCGCCGGCGGCCCAGGCGTGACACGTATCCAGGCAGAAGCCAATTCCCTTGTCGCCGATGTGATCCCACAGCTTGCCGATGGTGTCGAAGTAACGGGCCATTGCGTGGTCGCCGCCAGCGGTGTTCTCCAGATACACCTGCACGTCTGTTTCCAGATAGTCCAGCGCTTTGACCCAGCGCTCGAAGCCGGCTTCCATGTCGTCGTCGTCGGCGTGGCCGCCGTGCACGATCACCGCCGTCGCGTCGATGGCCGCGGCCGCGTCGCAGGTGTCCTGCAAGATCTTGCGCGACGGGATGCGGATGCGGTTGTTGGCCGAGGCCACGTTGATCAGGTACGGCGCATGGACGTACAGCGGAATGGCCGACGCCTTCAGCGCCTCGGCGTCGTCGCGCGGCTTGGGTTTCTTCCAGCTCTGCGGGTTGCCGAGGAAGAACTGCACGACGTCGGCGCCGTCGGTTTGCGCGGCGGCCAACGGGTCGTCATTGCGGACGTGTGAACCGATGAGCACGTCGGCCAGTGTAGTGAGGGGCTGTGACGCACCTAGCTCGACCGCGAATGTGAACTTAGTTGCACGTTCGGCGAGAGAACACAACGAAAAAGCCCCGGGCGAACCCGGGGCTTTTTCGTTGTCGACTAGCGGTAGTCGCTGTAGCCGTAGTCGTCCAGCGGCACCGCGGCGCCGGTGGCCTGGCCGAAGTCCGGGCTGTAGTACTGATCCTCGTAGGACGGGATCGTGTACGCGGCGGCCCGGGCCTCCTCGGTCGGCTGCACCTGGATGTTGCGGTACCGGTTGATGCCGGTACCGGCCGGGATCAGCTTTCCGATGATCACGTTCTCCTTCAGACCGTTGAGCTTGTCGCTGCGGCAGTTGATCGCCGCATCGGTCAGCACTCGCGTGGTCTCCTGGAACGACGCCGCACTCAGCCACGAGTCGGTGGCCAGCGACGCCTTCGTGATACCCATCAGGACCGGACGTCCGGCGGCGGGCTCGCCGCCCTCGGCCACCACCCGGCGGTTCTCCGCCTCGAACTCGGCACGGTCGATCAGCGAACCGGGCAGGAACTCCGTCGAGCCCGAGTCGATGATGGTGACGCGGCGCAGCATCTGGCGAACGATCACCTCGATGTGCTTGTCGTGGATCGACACACCCTGAGCGCGGTAGACCTCCTGGACCTCGCGGACCAGGTGGATCTGCACCTCGCGGGGGCCCTGCACGCGCAACACCTCGTGCGGGTCGGCCGAACCCTCCATCAGCTGCTGGCCCACCTCGACGTGGTCGCCGTCGGACAGCACCCGCTCGGACCCGTCTTCGTGCTTGAACACACGCAGCCGCTGCCGCTTGGAGAGCTTGTCGTACACGACCTCTTCGCTGCCGTCGTCGGGAACGATGGTGATCTTGTAGAACCGCTCACCGTCCTCGAGACGCACCCGACCGGTGACGTCGGCGATCGGCGCCTTGCCGCGCGGGATGCGGGCCTCGAACAGCTCCTGCACCCGGGGCAGACCGCCGGTGATGTCCTCACCGACACCACCCTGGTGGAAGGTACGCATGGTCAGCTGGGTACCGGGCTCACCGATGGACTGCGCCGCGACGATACCGACGGCCTCGCCGATGTCGACCAGCTTCCCGGTGGCCATGGACCGCCCGTAACAGGTCGCGCACACGCCGGTGCCGGTGGTGCAGGTCAGCACCGAGCGCACCTTGATCTGCGTGATGCCCGCGGCCAGCAGGGCCTCGATCGACGGGTCGCCGAGGTCCTCGCCACGCGCGACGACGACATTGCCGGCCTCGTCGACCGCGTCGGCGCCCAAAGTCCGTGCGTACGCCGAGGTTTCGATGTACGGGTCGCGGATCAGGGTGCCGTCCGGCTGACGCTCGGCCAGCTCGACGATGATGCCCCGCTCGGTCTCGCAGTCGTGCTCGCGGACGATGACGTCCTGGCTGACGTCCACCAGACGACGGGTCAGGTAACCCGAGTCGGCGGTACGCAACGCGGTGTCCGCCAGGCCCTTTCGAGCGCCGTGCGTGTTGATGAAGTACTCCAGCACGGTCAGGCCCTCACGGAACGACGACTTGACCGGACGCGGAATGAACTCACCCTTCGGGTTGGTCACCAGACCCTTCATGCCGGCCAGCGTTCGCGTCTGGGTGAAGTTACCCGTGGCGCCCGAGTCCACGATCGTGATGATCGGGTTGTCGGCCGGGTAGTGCTCACGCAGCGCCTGACCGACCTCGTCGGTGGCTTCCTTCCAGATCTCCACCAGCGCCTCGTTGCGCTCGTCGTGGTTCAAAGCACCACGCTGGAACTGCTTTTCGACCTTCTCGGCCCGGTCCTCGTACTGGTCGAGGATCTCCTTCTTGCGCGGCGGGACGAGCACGTCGGCCATCGAGACCGTGACACCGCTGCGGGTCGCCCAGTAGAAACCGGCGTCCTTGAGCTTGTCCACGGTCTGCGCGACGACGATCATCGGGTAGCGCTCGGCCAGATCGTTGATGATCGACGCCTGCACCTTCTTGTGCATCTGCTTGTTCACGAACGGGTAGCCCACCGGCAGCAGCTCGTTGAAAAGCACACGGCCCAAAGTGGTCTCGGCCATCCAGGCGTCGCCCGGCTGCCAGCCGTTGGCGCCGAACAACTCGGCCTCGATCTCCGCGGGCGGACGCAACTGGGTGAGCCGCACCTTGATCTTGGCCCGCACCGACAGCACGCCACGGTCGGACGCCATGATCGCCTCGGCCGGCGAGGAGTACACCCCGACCTCGGGCTCGTCCTTGGCGGCGGCCTTGAATTCGCCCTTGTCGCCCTCGACCTCGGTGGTCAGGAAGTACAGACCGGTCACCATGTCCAGACGCGGCATGGCCAGCGGACGGCCCGATGCGGGCGACAGGATGTTGTTGGAAGACAGCATCAGGATGCGGGCCTCGGCCTGCGCCTCGGCGGACAGCGGCAGGTGCACCGCCATCTGGTCACCGTCGAAGTCGGCGTTGAACGCCTCACACACCAGTGGGTGCAGCTGGATTGCCTTGCCCTCCACCAGCATCGGCTCGAAGGCCTGGATACCCAGCCGGTGCAGAGTAGGTGCGCGGTTCAGCAGCACCGGGTGCTCGGCGATGACCTCTTCGAGGACATCCCACACCTGGGGACGCTGACGCTCCACCATGCGCTTGGCGCTCTTGATGTTCTGCGCGTGGTTGAGGTCGACCAGCCGCTTCATCACGAACGGCTTGAACAGCTCCAGCGCCATCAGCTTGGGCAGACCGCACTGGTGCAACTTGAGCTGCGGGCCGACCACGATAACCGAACGGCCCGAGTAGTCGACGCGCTTACCGAGCAGGTTCTGGCGGAACCGGCCCTGCTTACCCTTGAGCAGATCCGACAGCGACTTCAGCGGGCGGTTACCCGGCCCGGTGACCGGGCGGCCGCGACGGCCGTTGTCGAACAGCGCGTCCACCGACTCCTGCAGCATCCGCTTCTCGTTGTTGACGATGATCTCGGGCGCGCCGAGGTCGATCAGCCTCTTGAGGCGGTTGTTGCGGTTGATCACACGGCGGTACAGGTCGTTCAGGTCCGACGTGGCGAACCGGCCACCGTCGAGCTGCACCATCGGGCGCAGCTCCGGCGGGATCACCGGAACCGCGTCGAGCACCATGCCCATCGGGGAGTTGCCCGACTGCTGGAACGCGGCGACGACCTTCAGGCGCTTGAGGGCGCGAAGCTTCTTCTGCCCCTTGCCGTTCCGGATGACGTCCCGCAGGATCTCGGCCTCGGCGTCGATGTCGAAGTTCTCGATCAGCTTCTGGATCGACTCCGCGCCCATGGCGCCGGTGAAGTACTCACCGAAGCGGTCGATCAGCTCGCGGTAGAGGTTCTCGTCGACGATCAGCTGCTTGGGGGCGAGCTTGGTGAAGGTCGTCCAGATCTCCTCGAGCCGGTCCAGCTCACGCTGGGCCCGGTCGCGCAGCTGACGCATCTCGCGCTCGCCGCCATCGCGAACCTTGCGGCGCGCGTCGGCCTTGGCGCCCTCGGCTTCCAGCTCGGCCAGGTCGGCCTCGAGCTTTTGGGCGCGGGCCTCCAGGTCGGCGTCGCGCTGGTCCTCAATGGCCTTGCGCTCCACCATCATTTCGGCCTCGAGCGTCGAGAGCTCGTTGTGGCGCATCTCGTCGTCGACCGACGTGATGACGTAGGCGGCGAAGTAGATGATCTTCTCGAGATCCTTCGGCGCCAGGTCGAGCAGGTAGCCCAGCCGGCTCGGCACGCCCTTGAAGTACCAGATGTGCGTGACGGGCGCCGCCAGCTCGATGTGGCCCATCCGCTCGCGACGCACCTTGGCGCGGGTCACCTCGACGCCGCAGCGCTCACAGATGATGCCCTTGAACCGGACCCGCTTGTACTTGCCGCAGTAGCACTCCCAGTCGCGAGTCGGTCCGAAGATCTTCTCGCAGAACAGGCCGTCCTTCTCCGGCTTCAGCGTGCGGTAGTTGATCGTCTCCGGCTTCTTGACCTCGCCGTAAGACCATTGCCTGATGTCCTCCGCGGTGGCCAGACCGATACGGAGTTCATCGAAGAAGTTGACGTCGAGCACGTAACTCCCTTTCCCCTTGCGGGTTTAGTAACTGAAAAACGTTGTTAGGCGAGATCCTCGACGGACGCGGATTCGTTGCGGGACAAGTTGATTCCCAGGTTCGCCGCCGCCCGCTCCAGGTCCTCGTCCTCGCCTTCGCGCAGCTCGATCGCCGCACCGTCGCTGGAGAGCACCTCGACATTGAGGCACAGCGACTGCAGCTCCTTGAGCAACACCTTGAAGGACTCGGGAATGCCCGGCTCCGGGATGTTCTCGCCCTTGACGATCGCCTCGTAGACCTTGACCCGGCCGACGGTGTCGTCGGACTTGATGGTCAACAGCTCCTGCAGCGTGTACGCCGCGCCGTAGGCCTGCATGGCCCAGCACTCCATCTCACCGAAGCGCTGGCCACCGAACTGCGCCTTACCACCCAGCGGCTGCTGCGTGATCATCGAGTACGGCCCGGTGGAGCGGGCGTGGATCTTGTCGTCCACCAGGTGGTGCAGCTTCATGATGTACATGTAGCCGACGGTCACCGGGTACGGGAACGGCTCACCGCTGCGGCCGTCGAACAGCACCGCCTTGCCGTCGCCGTTGACCATGACCTCGCCGTCGCGGTTGGGCAGCGTGCAGGACAGCATGCCGGCGAGCTCCTCCTCCTTGGCGCCGTCGAACACCGGCGTCGAGACGATCTGGTTCGGCTGCGCGTGCAGCAGCTGTTCGGGCAGGTTGACCGCCCAGTCGGGCGAGCCGTCGATGTTCCAGCCGGACTTGGCCACCCACCCGAGGTGGGTCTCCAGGATCTGGCCGATGTTCATCCGTCGCGGCACACCGTGGGTGTTCAGGATGATGTCCACCGGGGTGCCGTCCGGCAGGAACGGCATGTCCTCCTGCGGCAGGATCTTGCCGATGACGCCCTTGTTGCCGTGGCGTCCGGCGAGCTTGTCGCCGTCGGAGATCTTGCGCTTCTGAGCCACGTAGACGCGCACCAGCTCGTTGACGCCGGCCGGCAGCTCGTCGTCGTCCTCGCGGGAGAACACCCGGATGCCGATGACCTTGCCGGACTCGCCGTGCGGCACCTTCAGGGAGGTGTCGCGAACCTCGCGGGCCTTCTCACCGAAGATCGCGCGCAGCAGCCGCTCCTCCGGGGTCAGCTCGGTTTCACCCTTCGGGGTGACCTTGCCGACCAGGATGTCGCCGTCGCGAACCTCGGCACCGATGCGCACGATGCCGCGCTCGTCCAGGTCGGCCAGCACCTCGTCGGAGACGTTCGGGATGTCCCGGGTGATCTCCTCGGCGCCCAGCTTGGTGTCGCGGGCGTCGATCTCGTGCTCCTCGATGTGGATCGAGGTGAGCACGTCCTCCTCAACCAGCCGGTTGGAGAGGATGATCGCGTCCTCGTAGTTGTGGCCCTCCCACGGCATGATCGCCACGAGCAGGTTCTTGCCCAGCGCCATCTCACCGTTCTCGGTACAAGGACCGTCGGCGATGACCTGGCCGGCCTCGACCCGCTCCCCCGCGTCGACGATCGGCGACTGGTTGGCGCAGGTGCCGTGGTTGGACCGCTCGAACTTGCGCATCCGGTAGGTGTGCCGGGTGCCGTCGTCGGCCATCACGGTGATGTAGTCGGCGGAGACCTCCTCGATGACGCCGGCCTTGTCGGCCACCACCACGTCGCCGGCGTCGATCGCCGCGCGCAGCTCCATGCCGGTACCGACCAGCGGCGCCTCGCTGCGCACCAGCGGAACGGCCTGGCGCTGCATGTTGGCACCCATCAGGGCACGGTTGGCGTCGTCGTGCTCGAGGAACGGGATCATGGCCGTGGCCACCGACACCATCTGGCGCGGCGAGACGTCCATGTAGTCCACCTCGGACGAGGGCACGTACTCGACCTCGCCCGCCTTCCGGCGGACCAGGACGCGTGCCTCTTCGAACCGGCCCTTGGCGTCGATCGGCGAGTTGGCCTGCGCCACCACGTGGCGGTCCTCCTCGTCCGCGGTCAGGTAGTGGATCTCGTCGGAGACCACACCGTCGACCACCTTGCGGTAGGGCGTCTCGATGAACCCGAACGGGTTGACCCGGGCGTACACCGACAGCGAGCCGATGAGGCCGATGTTCGGCCCTTCCGGGGTCTCGATCGGGCACATGCGGCCGTAGTGCGACGGGTGGACGTCACGGACCTCCAGGCCGGCACGCTCACGGGACAGACCACCGGGGCCCAGCGCCGAGAGACGACGCTTGTGGGTCAGCCCGGACAGCGGGTTGTTCTGGTCCATGAACTGCGACAGCTGGCTGGTGCCGAAGAACTCCTTGATCGCGGCGACGACCGGCCGAATGTTGATCAGGGTCTGCGGCGTGATGGCCTCGACGTCCTGCGTGGTCATCCGCTCCCGGACCACGCGCTCCATGCGCGACATGCCGACCCGGATCTGGTTCTGGATCAGCTCACCCACGGTGCGCAGCCGGCGGTTGCCGAAGTGGTCGATGTCGTCGGTCTCCACCGGCACCTCGGTGCCGCCGGGGACAGTCATGACAGCGGGCTGGCCATCCGTACGGGCGTGGTGCAGCCGGACCAGGTATTCGATGGTGGCGACGACGTCTTCCTCGGTGAGCGTCGACGACGTGATCGGCTCGCCCGTGTGCAGGCCGAGCTTCTTGTTGACCTTGTAGCGGCCGACGCGCGCCAGGTCGTAGCGCTTCTCCTTGAAGAACAGGTTCTCCAGCAGGGTCTGCGCGGACTCCTTGGTCGGCGGCTCGCCCGGACGCAGCTTGCGGTAGATGTCCAGCAGCGCCTCGTCGGTGCCGGCGGTGTTGTCCTTCTCCAGCGTCGACATCATGATCTCGGAGAAGCCGAACCGCTCCGTGATCTGCTCGTTCGTCCAGCCCAGCGCCTTGAGCAAGACGGTGACGGGCTGGCGACGCTTGCGGTCGATGCGGACGCCGACGGTGTCGCGCTTGTCGACGTCGAACTCCAGCCAGGCGCCGCGGCTCGGGATCACCTTGACGCTGTGCAACAGCTTCTCGGTCGACTTGTCGATGGACTCGTCGAAATACACACCGGGCGAGCGGACCAGCTGGCTGACCACCACGCGCTCGGTGCCGTTGATGATGAAGGTGCCCTTCTCGGTCATCATCGGGAAGTCACCCATGAACACCGTCTGGCTCTTGATCTCGCCGGTGTTGTTGTTGATGAACTCGGCCGTGACGAACAGCGGGGCCGCGTACGTCATGTCCTTGTCTTTGCACTCGTCGACCGGCGCCTTGACCTCGTCGAAACGCGGGTCGGAGAACGACAGCGACATCGAGCCGGAGAAGTCCTCGATCGGCGAGAGCTCGTAGAGCACCTCTTCCAGGCCACCCACCGGAGTGACGTCCCCGCGTGCGGCGGCGGCCTCGCGCCACCGCGGCGCGCCGATCAACCACTCGAAGGAGTCGATCTGCACGTCAAGCAGGCCCGGAACCTCGAGCGGTTCACGGAGCTTGGCGAAGGAAACTCGGTTGGGCGCTCCGGGCACGGAGCCGTTTGAGGAACTTCCGTTAGAGGAACTTTGTGGGCGATCCGTCTTGCTCTGGCGGAAATCTGCCAAGATGCATCCTTCCAGCACCTCGTGCGACTCACGAAGACCGGGACCACCGGCCAGCTCGCCGCGAATTGTGTCGGTTCGGCCGGCGGACGATCTGTCCGGATCTCACGCGCAACTAGAACTAAGCCGCTTACGGGGCTCAGGCTTAGACCACGGTGTCAGGTGGCGGGTGAGGTGGGCAGGAGGTAGCCAGCGCAACGTCCAACAATAGCGCAGGACGGCGCATTCCTCAACTGCCCAGCATTAGCAGTCCAGGGACATCGGCGCTGGCTGGCATCTCGACTCTCCACTGGATACATGCTGCCCAACAGACTGGCCCGTTTACGGCCCGTCGTCAAGAGGGCGGGCCGGGAGTGTTACGCGGAGTTATCGCGAAACCCGGTGCCACCCTGGCCCTAGTCGCCGAACTCGTGCGACCGGAACTTGTGGGTCCCTTCGAGGTCGTCGAGGATGGCCGCCTGCGCGTTCTTCGGCAGGGTGTGCAGAATCTCGCGCACCCGGGCCTGGCGGCGGGCGACGGCCTTGCGCTCGGGCATGCCGGGCGTGGCGGTGATCTGCGGGGGCACCCCCTCGATCTCCTCGACACCGCCGGCGTGGTGACCCGCGTCGAGCAGGGCCTGCTCTTCGGCCATGGTCGCCTCGTCCTTCTCCTCGGACATGCCGATCGGGCCGATCCGGCGGCCGTTGAGGAACTGCCGCACGACGGGCTCGTCGCTGGTCAGCAGCACCTCGCGCGGGCCGAACATGACCAGCTTGCGGCGGAACAGCATGCCCATGTTGTCCGGCACCGTGCGGGCGATGTTGATGTTGTGGGTAACGATCAGCACCGTGGCGTCGATCTGGGCGTTGATGTCGAGGATCAGCTGGCTCAGGTAGGCGGTACGGACCGGGTCCAGACCGGAGTCGGGCTCGTCGCACAGGATGATCTGCGGGTCCATCACCAGGGCGCGGGCCAGGCTGGCGCGCTTGCGCATACCGCCGGAGATCTCCCCGGGGAACTTCTTCTCGTCGCCACCGAGACCGACCAGGGTCAGCTTCTCCATGACGATGTCACGGATCTCGCCTTCCTTCTTCTTGGTGTGCTCGCGCAGGGGGAACGCCGCGTTGTCGAACAGGTTCATCGAACCGAACAGCGCGCCGTCCTGGAACATGACGCCGAACAGCGTGCGGATCTCGTAGAGCTCCTTGGCCGAACACTGCAGGATGTCGGTGCCGTCGATGACGACCGAGCCGCGCTCGGGCCGCAACAAACCGATCAGGGACTTCAGGAAAACCGATTTGCCGGTACCCGATGGTCCCAGTAGGACGCTGACCTCCCCGGCGGGGATTTCCAGCGTCACGTCTTCCCAAATCCTCGAGGAGCCGAAGGACTTCGTCAGTCCATTCACCTCGATAGCGACGCCCATGGGGAATCCTTCCGTCGACAGTCGTGCCCGCCACCTGCCCTTTTATGTGGCATGAGTCACTGTAGCGCACGCCTGCCACACGGCATCAGGGATGCGCACGACAGCCGGAAAAATTGGCCGTCCTGAGACCACCCGGAAGCCCGCGCGGCACCGCTTATTTGACGCACGTGTTAGCCAGCGGGCGCCCAGTTGCCGTGAAAGCCCATCGGCACCCGCTGCGGCAGGTGGACGGTGGCCACGTGCTCGAGCGTCTGCGCGTCCAGCAAGACCAGCTGGCCTTCGTCGCGGTCGCGGTGATAGCCGAAGCCCATCAGGATGCCGTCATCCTCGGCGCGGGCCCCGGGGTTGGGCACAAAGGACATCTCGCCGAGCAAAAGGGGGGCATCGAGGGCCGCAACCGCGCTGGATCCCGTGGCGTAGTCGTGTTTGTAGAGCGCGGTGGACATCTCGGACGCCCCGTTCGCCAGGTAGCCGCCGTCGGTGCCGATGGTGTAGCCGAATCGGTGCCGCCCGCCCAGCAGGCCCTCGTTGATGCGCGGGAACTCCTGTGGACGATCGTCGCGACGTTCGCTGCTGACCGCGCCGGTCGCAAGGTTGATCGTCCAGCGGTCCAGCGTCGGCCGGCTGTCGCCGGGGCCGCGCAGGTCGCGGTCGAACATCCGCGAGTAGCGGACCACATCGAGCACCAAAACCTCTGCGCCACCGCGTATCTCGGAGTAGGCGTTGAGCGGGTGATAGACATAACAGGGCTCGATGTCGAACCAGCGGATGGCATCCTTGCCCGCGTTGCTCCCACGGCCCTCGCGCGGCATGACCCCGATGCGCGCCGGGTAGTCAGGATTCCAGCGGTACGGCATCCGACTGATCGGTTCGCGGTTGCGGTTGATCATCGTGGTCACCGGACCGGGGACCCGGACGCGTCCGATCAGCGACTGCATCACGAGCCGGGCCGGCAAACTCAACCACCGCGGCACGTTCGCCGGCATCACCTGCACGGGATCGAACGTCACCGGCAGGTCGTAGATCACCACGTATTTGTCGGTCAGCGAGAAGTCGTGCATCATCGGCGACCCTGACACCTCGATGTCGACGGTGCGACGGGCCCGGCCGGCGGTATCGATCACGGAGTACTGCACGGTCCGCCCGCGGGTGAACGCGTAGGACACCGCGTGCAATTCGCCGGTACGGGGGTCGCGGTGCGGATGGGCGGTATAGCCCCCGAACAGGGTGCCGTCGAAATCGCACGCCCCCTCGGTGTCCAGTTCCTCGGTCAGCCGGTAATTCGCCCCGCCGCCCTCGACGAGCGCGAGCGTTTGGCCGGCATGGCTCAGCACGTTGGTGTTCGGGCCCACGGACAGCATCCCGGCGCGCGGGTCCAGCCCCGGGGGTGCCGGCTCGTTCAATGCCGCGCACACGTGCGCGGTGCGCACCCAGCGGTTGCGGTACCAACGGGCCTGCCCGTCGCGCAATCCCACGCCGTGCACCATGCCGTCGCCGCTGAACCAGTGGTAGACGGCCGGGTTCACCTCCGCGACGGGGTTCGGCCCGTTGCGCAGGTAGCGACCGTCGAGGTGTTCGGGGATGCGGCCGGTGACCCGCAGATCGTGCGCGGTGACTTCCGCGCTCACCGGCGCCAGGAAGTCCTCGAGGTACGGGTTGCCGGGCTTGGCGGTCGTCGTGGTCGCCATGCTGAACTCCTATAACACTGTTATTTCGGCGTTATTGGCACGCTACGCCGCCGATGAGAAGATGGCAAGGATGACTTCATACGTTCACCGCAGCGTTCGGGCGGAGATGCTGCACGCCGCGGTCGGCCTGCTCGACGAACACGGGCCGGACGCCCTGCAGACGCGCAAGGTCGCCGGCGCCGCGGGCACCTCCACGATGGCGGTGTACACCCACTTCGGCGGCATGCGCGGGCTGATCGCCGAGGTGGCCGAGGAGGGGCTGCGGCAGTTCGACGCGGCGCTGAGCGTGCCGCAGACCGCCGACCCGGTTACCGATCTCTTCGTCGTGGGTGCGGCCTACCGCCGCTACGCCATCAGGCGCCCGCACATGTATCGGCTGATGTTCGGCAGCACCAGCGCACACGGCATCAATGCGCCCGCCCACAACGTCCTGACGCTGACGGTCGCCGAGATCGAGCGGCGCTACCCCAGCTTCGCCCACGTGGTGCGCGGGGTGCACCGATGCATGCTGGCCGGCCGGATCACGGTGGGTGCCGCCGACGACGATGCGTCCGTCGTGGCCACCGCGGCCCAGTTCTGGGCGTTGATCCACGGGTTCGTCATGCTGGAGCTGGCCGGCTACTACGGCGACGACGACTCGGCGGTGGTACCGGTGCTTACCGCGATGACTACGAATCTACTTGCCGCCCTTGGGGATTCACCCGAGCGGGTGGCGCAGTCGCTACAGTCGGCCAGGCGCTGAACGCACGAAACCCCCGGGATGGCGATCCCGGGGGTTTGCGCGCAGTAGACCTACTTGACGGTGACGGTGGCGCCGGCGGCCTCGAGCTTGGTCTTGGCCTCGTCGGCGGCCTCCTTGGCCACCTTCTCCAGCAGCGGCTTGGGCGCGCCGTCGACCAGGTCCTTGGCCTCCTTGAGGCCCAGGCCGGAGACGATCTCGCGGACCACCTTGATGACGCCGATCTTCTTGTCACCGGCGGCCTCGAGGATCACGTCGAACTCCGACTGCTCCTCGGCGGCCTCGGCGGGCGCGCCACCGGCGGCGCCACCACCGGCGGCGGCAACGGCGACCGGGGCGGCCGCGGTGACCTCGAAGGTCTCCTCGAACTTCTTCACGAAGTCGGAGAGCTCCAGCAGGGTCATTTCCTTGAAAGCGTCGAGCAGGTCGTCGGTAGACATCTTTGCCATGGGTACGGGTCCTTCCTTGTTTTTCCCAGGTTCCGGGGTGGTTGTTATTCGGCTTCGGCCGGAGTTTCCGGCACCTCGGCGGCTGCGTCCGATGCGGGTTCCGGGGTGGTGGCCTCCGCGGCGGCCGCGGGCTCCGCGGGAGCTGCCGGCCCCTCTGCGGCCTTCTTCTCTTGCAGGGCGGCCGCAAGGCGGGCGACCTGCGACGCCGGAGCGTTGAACAGCCCGGCCGCCTTGGCCAGGTTGCCCTTCATCGCGCCCGCCAGCTTGGCCAGCAGCACCTCGCGAGACTCGAGGTCGGCGATGCGCTCCACTTCGGCGACCGTCAGAGCCCGGCCGTCCATGTAGCCGCCCTTGATGACCAGCGCCTTGTGCTCCTTGGCGAAGGTCTTGATGGCCTTGGCGGCGTCGACCGGTTCCCCTTTGACGAATGCGATGGCCGTCGGGCCGGCGAAGAGCTCGTCGAGCCCCTCGACCCCGGCCTCCGAAGCCGCACGCTTGACCAGCGTGTTCTTGGCCACCGAGTAGGTGGCCGCCCCGCCCAGCGAGCGCCGCAGCTCGGCCAGGTTGGCGACGGTCAGACCGCGGTACTCCGTGATCAGAGTCGCGGTCGCTTCCTTGAACTGCTCGGCAATGTCTGCAACGGCGGTGGCCTTGTCAGCCCTGGCCATGCCTACCTCCTGAAAGTCAATGCGACGTGTCGTCTCGATTCCCCCGAAGAACGACGAACGCCCCGGCGCAGAAGCGGCCGGGGCGTGGATAGGCGCCGGCGCGAGCCGGCGCTGATGCCTCGTCCTCCTGCGTGGGCCGCCGGGATGCTCCCGGACCTTCAACCGATTGCTCGGTGACCGACGGTCTTCGGTGGATCGGCTAACACAATAGCGTTGCCAGCCCGATCAGCCAAAACGGCGGCCTCAGGTGACGGCGAGGGCCAGCAGGACGAACACGGCCAGCAGCAGGATCACCCGGACGCGGTGCCGCCGATCCCAGCGGGCGGCGAGCTCGCGGGACAACTCGCCGGTGCTCGGCCATTTCGCGATGCGGTTGTTGATCGGCACCAGCATGGTCAGCGTCAGGAGGATCACCGCGGCCATCAGGCCGGCGGCGACGCCGCACAGCCAGTCGCGCTGCTCGCCGCGTTCCTGGATGGCGAGCGAGCCCACCAGCAGCAGGACGATCGCGTACCAGAACGGCATCGTCGTGCCCAGCGCTCGGGCGGCGCCGCCGCGGGCCGCGCGGAAGCCGTCGTCGGGCAACCGGGCGATGAGCGGGTGGAAGAAGACCGCGACGCCCAGCTCCACGCCGACCAAGAGTCCGGTGACCACGACCGCGAGCGCGTCGATGCTGTTGTTCATGGCTACGACCCTGGCACGAAACCCGCGCCGGGTCAGCTGAGTCCCGCGAGCCGGGCCGCGCCGATCAGCCCGGCATCAGCGCCCAGCTCGCCCGGCACCACCCGCAATCCGGACAAAAAGTCCAGGCCGGCGTATTCGTCGAGTTTCGCCCGCAGCGGGTCGAAAAGCAGCGGCCCGGATTTGGCGACCCCTCCCCCGATCACCACGAGATCCAGATCGCACACCGCGCCGACCGAGGCGATCATCGCGGCCAGCGCGTTGGCCCCCCGGTGGAATGCCTGCTGGGCCAACGGATCTCCGGCCGCCGCTGCAACCGCCAGGTCACCGGCGCCGGCGCCGGCCGGCGCGGACCAGCCGCTCTCTCGCGCCCGGCGCACCAGCCACGGCCCGGACGCCACGGTCTCCACGCAACCGTGACCGCCGCAGGTGCAGGGCCGCCCGTCCAGTTCGACCACCACATGCCCGACGTGGCCGGCGTTGCCGGTGCGCCCCGAATAGGGGACACCGTCGAGCACCAGACCGCCGCCCACCCCCGTCGAAACCACCATGCCCAACAGGAATCGGGCGTCCGCGCCTTTCCCCGCTCCAATCCAGTGCTCCGCCAAGGCCATACAGACGCCGTCTCCGGCCAGTACCACCGGCAGTCCGGGCACCGCCGCGGCGACCTTGTCGCGCAACGGGAAACGGTCCCAGCTGTCGATGTTGATCGGGCTGACCGCCCCGCTGCGCACATCGATGGGCCCGGCCGACGCGATCCCGACGGCGCCGACCGGAGCGTCCGCGGCC
Source organism: Mycobacterium sp. NGS17 (assembly GCF_059813205.1). Taxonomy (NCBI): domain Bacteria; kingdom Bacillati; phylum Actinomycetota; class Actinomycetes; order Mycobacteriales; family Mycobacteriaceae; genus Mycobacterium; species Mycobacterium sp. NGS17. The sequence continues at coordinate 299,052 of NZ_JCALED010000002.1, forward strand.
TGCAGCGCGTCGGTGATCATCGCTTCGACGACGGCCCAGACGTCGCCGGCGGCGGGCGTGATCGGCGTGGGGCGGACGGCGGTGTGCACCAGCTTTCCAGCCGAATCTGCCAGTGCGACAGCGATTTTGGTGCCGCCGATGTCCAGGCAGAGGGTGAGCATGGCGTTCAGTGCCGGTGGGTGTTGTCGGGTTGGCGAGGGTCGCCGGGATGCTCGTAGCCGGGTGCCAGCTCGACCAGCGCGGCGCGGCGCGCGTCCAGCCACAGCCGAAAGGCCCGCCGTCGCGCGGCGGCGCGCAGCTGCTCTTCGATGGCCGATCGCACCTCGTCCAGCGGTGGTGCCGCGGACGCCGTTGTGCGCCAGCCATGTTCGAGCTGTTGCGGCGCGGCGAAGCGCAACGGGTTGCGGGCGTGGTAGGCGGCCACCTCGGTGTCGGCAACCCGCACCTCGGCGGTGACCTCGGCGAACAGCGCGCGGGCACGCGGATCGGCCAGCGCGGCGGCGGCGACGCTGCCGAGCTCCAGCCGGGCGGCCACGTCGGGCAGCAACTCGGCCTCGGATGGCGCGCCGAGTCCGGTCAGCCCGCGCGCGGCCGCCTCCGCGGCGACCACCCGCTCGGTGACGATCAGCTGGGTCAGCCAGCGCCGCAGTTGACGGCCCTCGCTGGTGCCGCCGGCCGGCAGGCCGGCCGCGCCGCGTGAGCCGCGCAGCCGTGCTTCGGCGGCGTCGAGCACGCCAGGCGCAACGGGCACGCCGGCAACGATCGCTATCGGCCGCACGCTCATGTCACCGTCACCTTCACCGCCGGCGAGTAGACCAGTCGGCCCGCGCAGCCGATCCGCACCAGCGCCCACCACTGGCCGGGTTCGAGCCAGGCCGGCGGTGTCAGCTGGAAGCCTAGGTCGACGGTGGAGCGGGCCGGTAGCACCGCGCCGAGCGCGCCGGGACCCATCCATTCCCAGGTGCCCCACGGGCTGATCAGGTGCGCCTCGAGATTCAGGTCGGCGCCGGCGTGGCTGCCGACCGTGACGGTCAGGGTGCCCGCTTCGCCGGCTCGCAGCGCGACCTCGGCGGGACCGTCGGCCAGGTAGACGAGCTCATCGGCTGCCTCGCCCACCGTCACCACGCACACATCCTCAACGGGCTGGCGCCACGACGGCGGGACCTCGTCGCCGGTGACGCGCAGTTCGGCTCGGATCGCGTAAACGCCGGGTTCGGCGCGCGCCGGGACGGAGACCAGCACGTCGGTGTGCAGGTGGTCACCGCTCGGCAGGGCGAAGGGCAGTTCGGCGGGCTGGGCCGTCCAGCCGTCCGGACACCGCAAAGTGACCGTGCCGTGCAGCGTGGCGTCGGTGCTGTCGCTGGCCGCGGTGAGGCGCAACGTCATCTCGCCGCCGGCCTGCCCGGTCACCCGTGGCGGGTGCAGGTGGGCGACCGCCGGCAGCCCGCCGAGCGGCGCGGGGCCGCGATTGTGCAGCCAGTACCGCGCGTACAGCGGCTGCGCGGCCTCGACGTTCGGGGCCAGGTCGGGGGCGCCGGTCGCGGCGCGGGTCGCGCCGAAGCGGGCCAGCACGGTCGCCACCTGGTAGCCGTGCAGCCTGACCGAGGACACGCGTTCGGGGTGCGTTTCCAGCAGATCGGCGCGTCGCAGGTCGCGCACCGTTGCGACGTCGGAGTCGATGACGACGTCGGCGCCCGCCCCGGTGGTCTCCACCAAGCGCAGGGCGACCTCGTTCGGGTCCAGCGGCGCCGCGCTGCCCGCGGCCAGTGGGTTTCCGGCTGCCTTGAGGGCGGCCAGCTGTACCGATTCGGCGGGCTCGACGCGCAGCAGCGACCCGGCCGGCGGCAGCGCGGTCCCCGGTCGGCCCGATGCGACGGCGAGCAGTGGCTGGGAGAACTGCGCGCTGCGGGCGGGGATCTCGGCCCGCCGCCAGTCGCCGGCCCCGCTGACCAACGCGTAGTCGAAGGTGTGGGTCCAGTGCTGCAGGCCGAAGTTGGACCCGTCCGGCGCGGTGCGCCGCGGGTCGTCGATCCAGATGCCCGACGGCCAGCCGGTGCAGGAACGCATCAGCGCGGTGTGCAGCGTGCCCTCGGTGTCGACGGCGAAGCTGGGCACCCCGCGGTTGAGCAGGGCGACGGTGCGGTCCTCGAAAACGCCTGTCCCCGAGGGTGCGTGCTGCGACACGGTGATCTCGGCGTCGGCGAGGTCGTCGACGACGGCGGCGATGGCGGCCCGCAGGTCGGCCTCGTCGTGGCCGTCGATGACCAGCACCGGCAGCGCGCGCGTCGCGCGCAGGTCGGCGTCGGGCACCCACACGGCGTTCAGCGGCGTCTCGGCCGGCACCCATACTCGGGCCCGACCGGTCGTCGCCAACTGGCGCTTCAGTTCTGCGGCGTGGGCCGGAGCCCCGGCCAGCACGGCCGCGGCGAAGGCGTTGCGCGCGGGCCCGCCCAGCGCGATGCGGACGTCGGGCAGGTTCGAATCGACCTCGAGGTTGCCGTAGCGCGGCTTGGCCGCGGAGCTGCAGGTGGCCGTGACGCCGGCGCGGACCAGCGCGACCATCAGCTCGCGGGCCAGCTGACCGGACACCGCCTCGGCCGGCGACACCACCTCGGCGACCGAGATCGCCCGCACGCCGGTGCCCGATACCCGGACCCGGGCCGCCGAGGACAGGCCGAACCAGCCGTACGCCGGGTTGTCCAGGGTCCACAGGTGCTGGGCGGTGTCCACCGAGCGGGGGCCGCCGGGGGTGGGGTGCAGCAGCGCAAACCCGCGGCCGACGACGGCGTCGCCCACCTCGCTGACCGGCATGGCGCCCGGCACCGGGCACGGCCAGCGCAGCCGCACCAGCTGGTCGGCGCCGGTGAACTCGTCGATCGTGGTGCGGCAGTCCACCCGCGCGACGCCGTGCCACAGGGTCAGGGTTTGGGCGTAGCGCAGCAGCGTGCCGACCCGGCCGTGCACCACCACTCGCTGGCCCAGCGGCCCATGAAAGGCCTGCACCCGCGCGGGGCTTTCGGCCGAGCACACCACCGGCCCCTTGGGCAGCAGATGCCACGGGCCTTCGCCCTGGCTCGGGTGCGCCGGATACTCCTCGTAGACAGCGAGCTCGTTGCCCACCCGCCCGTCGGCGATCAGCTCGCGTCCGTCCTGGATCAGCGAGGCGACTCCGCCGCCGCGCGCCGGGTCGACCTCGACGCGGTAGTGCTCGTTGCAGATCGCCGTTCCCACCACCGGTTGCCAGCCGGCCGGATCGCCCCCTGCGCCGGGCACCAGCCGATACGCCCGCCAGCCCAGCGACGGCACGTCGCGCGCCAACCAGCTGATCGACCGGCCGCCGTGCTCGACGTGGGCGGCCAGCTCGACACCATCGGCGCCGAGCACCCGAACCCGCGCGCCCAGGGACGGGTCGAGGCGCACGGTGACGACGTCGGTTCGCGGGCAGGTCAGCGGGCTCCACACCACCACGTCGCCGTCGACCGCGTTGGACAACACCGCCAGCGCGCGGTCGCGGGCCGTGCCGCCGAGCTCCCACGCGTCGCGCCATCCGGTCAGCAGGTCGAGGTACACCTGGTCGGATTCCGAGCCGGTGATGGCGTCGTGGTGTGCGCCGTAGACCAGCTGCACCCAGGCCTTGGCCAGGGCGGCCTGCGGGTACGCGGCGCCGGTCAGCAGCCCGGCGAACACCGCGAAGCGCTCGGCCGCCAGCACGGCGTCCTCGGCGGCCCGGTTGGCCTGCTTGGTGTCGATGTAGGAGACGTCCTTGCCGGTGTAGATCGGGTTCATGTCCCGGGTCTGGGGCGATGGTTCTCCAGGCGCGCAGCGCCCATCCGTCAGTTCGGCACGCACCGCCGCGAAGAACTCGCACGGCAGCCCGCACACGAACCGCGGCCAGGTGTAGCGGGCGGCCCAGTCGCGGTGGATCTCGGTGACCCACTTGTTGGGCGGGGTGTAGTCGGTGCCGACCGGTAGCAGCACATTGCGGGTGAGGGCGACCTTTTTGAGCTGAGCGAAAAGGTCGTACGTGGCGCTCTCGGCCTCGCCCAGCGACGCCGCGGAGTCCATCCACCAGCCCGCCGAGTAGTGCGCCGGCATGTAATGCGTCAGCAGCCCGCGGCCCGATGGCGAGATCCACTCGAACTCGCTGCAGAACTGCATCCGCTCGACATCGCCGCCGCCCAGCGCCGGACCCCACTGGTGGTGCGGGCCCCTGGCCCACGAACTCGACGTCAGCCCCGCGTCGGCGGCCATCCCGGGGAATTGCGGATCGTGGCCGAACACGTCCAGCTGCCACGCGGTGGCCGGGTTGGCGCCCAGGACGTTCCGCTGAAAACCCATGCCGTGCACCAGGTTACGAATCGTCGTCTCGGGACTGGTGAGGTTGGTGTTGGGTTCGTTGTAGGTGCCGCCCATCACCTCGACGCGGCCCTGGCCGATGAACCGGCGCAGGTCGGCCCGGTCCTCGGGCCGGGTGTCCCAGTACGGCTTGAGGTAGTCGACCTCGGCCAGCACGAACTTGTAGTCGGGATCGCGGCGCGCCATCTCCAGATGCGCACGCACCAGGTCGAAGCCGTTCCGTTGACGGGCTCGTCCCGGCGGATCCTCGGCCCACTCGCTGGTGTACGCGCCCTGGGTGTTCCACCACACCGGGTCGTAGTGGAAGTGGCTGACCATGAACATCGTCCAGCCGGGCTCGGCCACGGTGAACTCGAACGGCAGCCGCTGGCCACCGGCGTGCACCCGCGCGGAGCGGCGCTGCCCGACGACGCCCTCCTGCACGGTCACCGCGACCTCGACGACCTCGCGCCCGGGTTCGGCGACCGCCTCGCCGAGCAGGCCGTGGCCGTCGACGCGGACCGGCGTCTGGTCCGCACACTCGGCAACGGTGACGCGGACCAACTGCAGCGGCGCATGCGGTGGCCCGACGAACAGCTCGGTCGACTCGGCCTTCGTCAGTTGCATGCCGAAACCACCTGCATCCCCGAACCTTACGGCGCGTCGAGCCCCTAGGATCGATCAATGCCCGCCCTCGCCCCGCCGGTGGCCGACGAACGCAGCGCCCTCCGCGAATTCCTGGCGTACCACCAGAGCGCCTATTTCGCGGTCAGCCATGGCCTCACCGACGACCAGGCCCGATCCACGCCCTCGGTCAGCGCGCTGTCGATCGGCGGCCTGGTCAAGCACGCCACCGGGATGCAACGCAGCTGGATGGCGCGCGTGGCCGCGGCACCGGACGCGCCGCCGAAGGACCCGCGCCCGTTCGAGCAGATCGCCGCGGAGTTCGGCGATCAGCACGTGATGCGGCCCGACGAGACGCTGGCCGGGCTGCTGGGGGCGTTCGAGGCGCAGAACGCGACGTCGCTGCGGCTGGTGGAGACCGCCGACCTGGACGCCGCGGTGCCGGTTCCGCAGGACATCCCGTGGTTTCCCAAGGATCAGCGGGCCTGGTCGGTGCGCTGGGTGATCCTGCACGTGATCAACGAGCTGGCCCGGCATGCCGGGCACGCCGACATCATCCGGGAGACGATCGACGGCGCCACCATGTACGAGCTGATCGCCGCGCGGGAAGGCTGGGCGATCGAGGGCTGGGTGCAGCCCTGGAAAAGCGGGGAAAGCGGTGGCCGCCCGCGTTAGAGGATTGGGATTCATCCGTGCCGGTTTGGCACACTGCACTGATGAGCTCTACCAAACATCGAGAGGGAGCCAAGCTCGACCGGGTGCCGCTCCCGGTCGAAGCGGCCCGGGTGGCCGCGACGGGTTGGCAGGTCACCCGCACCGGCGCTCGCATCCTCACCAAGCTGCCGGGTAGGGGTCCGTGGCAGCAGAAGGTGATCAAGCAGCTGCCGCAGACCTTCGCCGACCTGGGACCGACGTACGTCAAGTTCGGACAGATCATCGCGTCCAGCCCCGGAGCGTTCGGCGAATCCCTGTCCCGCGAGTTCCGCGGCCTGCTCGACCGGGTGCCGCCCGCCGACTCCGGCGAGGTGCACAAGCTCATCGTCGAAGACCTGGGCGGCGACCCGTCGGAGTTGTTCGCCGAATGGGACGAGACGCCGTTCGCGTCGGCGTCCATCGCCCAGGTGCACTACGCCACCCTGCACACCGGCGAGCAGGTGGTGGTCAAGATCCAGCGACCGGGGATCCGACGCCGGGTCGCGGCCGACCTGCAGATCCTCAAGCGTTTCGCGCAGGCCGTCGAATTGGCCAAGCTGGGCCGGCGGCTCTCGGCGCAAGACGTGGTCGCCGACTTCTCCGACAACCTGGCCGAGGAGTTGAACTTCCGGCTGGAGGCACAGTCGATGGAGGCCTGGGTGTCGCACCTGCACCCCTCCCCACTGGGCAAGAACATCCGGGTGCCGCAGGTGTTCTGGGATTTCACCAGCGACCGGGTGCTGACGATGGAGCGGGTGCAGGGCATCCGGATCGACGACGTCGCGGCCATCCGCAAGGCCGGGTTCGACGGTGTCGAGCTGGTCAAGGCGCTGCTCTTCTCGCTGTTCGAGGGCGGGTTGCGGCACGGGTTGTTCCACGGCGACCTGCACGCAGGCAACCTCTATGTCGACGATCAGGGCCGCATCGTCTTCTTCGATTTCGGCATCATGGGCCGCATCGATCCCCGCACCCGCTGGCTGCTGCGCGAGCTGGTGTACGCGCTGCTGGTCAAGAAGGACCACGCCGCGGCGGGCAAGATCGTGGTGTTGATGGGCGCCGTCGGCACCATGAAGCCCGAGGCCGAGGCCGCCAAGGACCTGGAAAAATTCGCGACCCCGCTGACCATGCAGACGCTCGGCGACATGTCCTACGCGGACATCGGCCGGCAGTTGTCGGCGCTGGCCGACGCCTACGACGTCAAGCTCCCCCGCGAGCTGGTGCTGATCGGCAAGCAATTCCTCTATGTCGAGCGGTACATGAAGCTGCTGGCGCCCAGGTGGCAGATGATGTCGGATCCGCAACTGACGGGCTATTTCGCGAACTTCATGGTCGAAGTCAGCCGCGAGCACTCCTCGGACGTCGAGGTCTGATGGAGGTCCGCGCCGGGAACGCCACATCGGGCGACTTGAAGCTGTACTACGAGGACATGGGCGACATCGACGACCCGCCCGTGCTGCTGATCATGGGGCTGGGCGCCCAGCTGCTGCTGTGGCGAACCGCGTTCTGCGAGAAGCTGGTCGGGCACCGGCTGCGCGTCATCCGGTACGACAACCGCGACGTCGGCCTTTCGAGCAAGACCCAGCGTCGCAGCTCGGGGCAGCCGCTGGTGATGCGCTTGGTCCGCTCCTTTCTGGGGCTGCCGAGCAAAGCGGCGTACAAGCTCGAGGACATGGCCGACGACGCCGCGGCCGTGCTCGATCACCTGGGCATCGAGCAGGCGCACATCGTGGGCGCTTCGATGGGCGGGATGATCGCCCAGATTTTCGCCGGGCGATTCCAGGAGCGGACGAAGACCCTGGGAATCATCTTCTCCAGCAACAATTCGGCGTTCTTGCCACCGCCCGGGCCTCGCCAATTGCTGGCGCTCATCAAGGGACCGGCGCCGAGTTCGCCGCGCGACGTGATCATCGACAATGCCATTCGCGTCAGCAAGATCATCGGCAGCCCGCGGTACCCGGCTCCCGAGGAGCAGCTGCGGGCCGAGGCCATCGAAAGCTACGAACGCAGCTACTACCCGTGGGGCGTCGCCCGGCATTTCGACGCGGTGCTGGGCAGCGGCAGCCTGCGTGGCTACAACCGCCAGACCACCGCGCCCACCGTGGTGATCCACGGCCGGGCCGACAAGCTGATGCGCCCCTCCGGTGGGCGCGCCGTGGCGCGGGCGATCGATGGGGCCCGACTGGTGACATACGACGGCATGGGTCATGATCTTCCACAGCAGTTGTGGGATCAGGTGATCGGCGTGCTAGCGGAAAACATCAACGAGGCGCGCTAGCCAAAAACATTTGGTAGAAACACATCCCCGCGATTTCCGGTCCGTGTCGCAGGGTTGTACGGTTGGCACAGAAGGGCGGGTGTCGCTAATGGCAAAGCTGAAGCCGTATTACGAAGAATCGCAGGCAACCTACGACATTTCGGACGACTTCTTCGCACTGTTCCTCGACCCGAACATGGTGTACACCTGCGCCTACTTCAAAAACGACGACATGACCCTGGAAGAGGCGCAACTCGCCAAGATCGATCTGGCGCTGGACAAGATGAAACTCGAGCCCGGGATGACGGTGCTCGACGTCGGATGCGGCTGGGGCGGCGCCGTGGTGCGGGCGGTGGAGAAGTACGACGTGAATGTCATCGGCATCACGTTGAGCCGCAACCACTACGCGCGCACCAAAGCTCGGCTGGCGGCGATCCCGACGACGCGGCGCACCGAGGCCCGTTTGCAGGGCTGGGAAGAATTCGACGAGCAGGTCGATCGGATCGTCAGTTTCGAGGCCTTCGACGCATTCAAGAAAGAACGCTGGCCGACGTTCTGGGATTGGGCCTATAAAACCCTTCCCGAAGGCAGCCGAATGCTGATGCATAGCATTTTCACGCATCCGCAGAACTACTGGCACGAGCACGGCATCACGATCACGATGTCGGATCTGCGATTCCTGCGCTTCCTCGGCAAGGAAATCTTCCCCGGCGGACACATGTGCGGCGAGCCCGATATCGTCGACAATTCCCGGAACAGCGGATTCACACTCGAGCACACCCAGTACCTGCAGCCGCATTATGCGCGGACACTCGACACGTGGGCGGCCAACCTGGCGGCGAATCGCGAACGCGCCATCGCCATCCAGTCCGAAGAGGTCTACGACCGCTTCATGCGCTATCTGACCGGCTGCGCGGAGCTGTTCCGCAAAGGCATCTCCAACGTGGCCCAGTACACGCTCACCAAATAGCGCCAGGCCGGCGCATCCGGGCCGGGGCTGACTGAACCGAACTGTTCGCGGCTTCGTAACAGGGGTATACAGAGCAGAACGCTTGCCTGCCAGAGGGGGGCCAGGAAGAAAGGCGCGCAGGCTGATGGCTGCCAAAAATCTCACGCCGCACTTCGAGGACGTGCAGGCGCACTACGACCTATCGGACGATTTTTTCCGCCTGTTTCTCGATCCCACCCGGACCTACAGCTGCGCGTTCTTCGCCCGCGACGACATGACGCTGGAAGAGGCACAGCTCGCCAAGATCGACCTGGCGCTGGGGAAGCTGGGGCTGCGGCCCGGCATGACGCTGCTCGACGTGGGCTGCGGGTGGGGCGCCACCATGCGCCGGGCGATCGAAAAGTATGACGTCAACGTCATCGGGCTGACCCTGTCGAAGAACCAGGCGGCGCACGTTCAGCAGTCGCTCGATCAGGTGGACAGCCCGCGTGACAGGCGGGTGTTTCTCAAGGGTTGGGAGCAGTTCGAGGAGCCCGTCGACCGCATCGTGTCGATCGGGGCATTCGAGCACTTCGGCCGCGACCGCTACGACGGTTTCTTCGCGATGGCCCACAACGTCATGCCCGACGAAGGCGTAATGCTGCTGCACACTATCACCGGGCTGACGAAGCAGGAAACCATCGACCGGGGCTTGCCGATATCCCTCCGGCTGCTTCGCTTTCTCAAGTTCATCCAGACCGAGATTTTCCCCGGCGGCCAGTTGCCGTCCATCGAGATGGTGGAGGAGCACTCGTCGAAGGCGGGCTTCACGCTCACCCGCCGCCAGTCGCTTCAGCAGCACTACGCCAGAACCCTCGACCTGTGGGCCGAGGCCCTGCTTGCGCACAAGGACGAGGCCATCGAAGTGCAGTCCGAGGAAGTCTACGAGCGCTACCTCAAGTATCTGACCGGCTGCGCGAAGTTATTCCGGGCCGGCTACGTCGACGTCAACCAGTTCACCCTCGAAAAGTAGACTGCTATCCGCGGCCGGGACCGCGACGCGCACGTGCACCCTTGCGAATTCACGCCTCGACATTGGGTATCGTTGCAGGTCACGTGCGACCCCGGCGGTGGTGCGCGGATCGCAGGAAGTGCACCTCATCGGAGAGAACAGGACGAAAATGGCTGAGCAACCGACTAGCCCGACGAAGACGCGGACGCGTTCGGAGGACATCCAGGCGCATTACGACGTCTCCGACGACTTCTTCGGCCTCTTCCAGGACCCGTCCCGGATCTACAGCTGCGCGTACTTCGAGCGCGACGACATGAGCCTGGAAGAGGCCCAGTACGCCAAGATCGACCTCAACCTGGACAAATTGGACCTCAAGCCGGGCATGACCCTGCTCGACATCGGCTGCGGGTGGGGCACCACCATGAAGCGCGCCGTCGAGCGGTTCGACGTCAACGTCATCGGCCTGACGCTGTCCAAGAACCAGCACGCCCGCGCCGAAGCGTTGCTCGGTTCGATCGACACCGACCGCTCACGCCAGGTCCGCCTGCAGAACTGGGAAGACTTCAACGAGCCCGTCGACCGCATCGTGTCGATCGAGGCCTTCGAGCACTTCGGCCACGAGAACTACGACGACTTCTTCAAGCGGACGTTCGACATCATGCCCGAGGACGGCCGGATGACCGTTCAAAGCAGCGTCAGCTATCACCCGTATGACCTGGCGGCGCGCGGCAAGAAGCTGAGCTTCGAGACCGCGCGGTTCATCAAGTTCATCGTCACCGAGATCTTCCCGGGGGGCCGGCTGCCGTCCACCCAGATGATGGTCGACCACGGCGAGAAGGCGGGATTTGTTGTCCCCGAACCGCTTTCACTGCGCCCGCACTACATCAAGACATTGCACATCTGGGGCGACACGCTCGAGTCGAACCGGGACAAGGCGATCGAGGTCACCTCGGAAGAGGTCTACAACCGCTACATCAAGTATCTGCGCGGCTGCGAGCACTACTTCGGCGACGAGATGCTCGACGTCAGCCTGGTGACCTACCTCAAGCCGGGAGCTGCCGCCTAGCTGTCGGATCGGCGCTGCGGCGTTCGTCGAATAGGTAGAGAGTGGAGCACGGGCTCCGCTCACGACCGGAGGTGACGACCATGCAGTACTTCGCGCTGTTGATCAGCCAAGAACAAGACCGCACACCCGACGATGCGGCCGCCGCGATGGCGGAATGGGAGAACTTCCACGCCAAAGCCGGCTCCGCGATCAAATCCGGAGATGCGCTGGCTTCCGCCGCCGAAGCGGTGCTCATCACCGGCGGTCCGGATGCCCCGGTGGTCACCGACGGGCCCTTCGCCGAGACCGCCGAGGTGGCCTGCGGCTATTACGTGTTCGAAGCGGAAAACCTCGACGAGGCGCTGGCACTGGCGCGCGACATCCCGCTCGCCGCGTTCGGGGCCGTGGAGGTGTGGCCAGCCGTTCATTCGATCGAGCTGTCGCGCAAGCTCACCGGCAACGACTGGCTCGCGCTGCTGCTGGAGCCGCCCGCCACCGCCCACACGCCCGGCACACCGGAGTGGGAGGCGGTGGCGGCGAAACACGCCGACCTCCACGCGGCCGCGGGCGATCACATCGTCGGCGGCGCCGCGCTGCACGACCGGTCCACGGCGACGACCGTGCGGGTCCGCGACGGCGAGGTTCTGCTCACCGACGGGCCGTACGTGGAGGGCGCCGAAATCGCCACCGGGATCTACCTACTGGGCGCCGCCGACCGCGACGAGGCCGTCAAGATCGCATCGATGATCCCCGCCTCGGCGGTGCAGGTCCGGCAACTGGCTGGAGTCTCGGCGCTGTAGACCATGGCGAACCTGGACGGCGTCTTCCGCCGGGAATGGGGACCCGCGGTGGCCGCGCTCGCGCGGTGGTCGGGTGACCTCACCGTCGCCGAGGACGCCGTCCAGGAGGCCTGCGCCGAAGCGCTGCGCACCTGGCCGCATGAGGGGATGCCCGCCAACCCGGGCGGCTGGCTCATCACAGTCGGCCGTAACCGGGCCCGGGACCGGCTGCGCCGCGAGTCCGCGCGTCCCGGAAAGGAATTGGCGGCTGTGCTGGACGACATCAGGGCGCGTACCGATCACACCGATCCGCATCCGGTGCGCGACGACGAGTTGCGGATGATGTTCACCTGCGCCCACCCGGCGCTGGATCGGCAATCGCAATTGGCCCTGACGCTGCGGTTGGTGTCCGGGTTGACCGTCGGCGAGATCGCGCGCGCGCTGTTGCAGAGCGAGGCGGCCGTCGGTCAGCGAATCACGCGCGCCAAGAACAAGATTCGGCACGCCAACATCCCGCTGCGGGTGCCGCCGGCCGAGCTGCTGCCCGAGCGCACGCCGCACGTGTTCGGTTGCGTCTATTCGGTGTTCACCGAAGGCTACTGGTCGACCGCTGGCCCGTCGGCCATCCGGGACGACCTGTGCGACGAAGGGATCCGGCTGGGCGCGGAGCTGTGCGCGCTGCTGCCCGACGAGCCGGAGGCGCACGCGCTGTCCGCGCTGATGTTGCTGCACGATTCGCGGCGCGCGACCCGGGTGGACGATTCCGGGATGCTGGTGCCGCTCGAGGACCAGGACCGGCGCCGATGGGACCGGGGGCGCATCTCGCGCGGGCTCGACCGGTTGAAGCGCGCCCAGGGGTCGACGGGCAGTTATCTGCCCCAGGCGGTGATCGCAGCGTTGCATGCCACGGCGCCGTCCTGGGAGCAGACCGACTGGGTGACCATCTGCGCCGCCTACGACCGGCTGTTCGGACTGACCCACTCGCCGGTGGTGGCGGCCAACAGGGCGCTGGCGATCGGATTTCGCGACGGCCCCGATGCCGGCCTGGCCGCCCTGGACAAGGTGGCCCACGATCCGCGGCTGACCCGCTCCAATCTCGTCGCGACCGTGCGCGCCGACCTGCTGCGGCGCGCGGGCAGACCCGCCGATGCCCTCAGGTGGTACCGAGAGGCATTGGAGTCCAATGGATCTGACCCCGGCCGCGCGTTTCTGCGGCGGCGCATAGTCGAGTGCGGGGGTTAGCCCTCAGCGAAGTTGCGGGTGACGGCCGGGTCCACCGGGATACCCGGTCCGGTCGTCGTCGAGACCACGATCTTGCGCAAGTAGCGGCCCTTGGAGGCGGACGGCTTGAGCCGCAGGACCTCGTCCAGCGCGGCGCCGTAGTTCTCGGCCAGGGCCTTCTCGTCGAACGAGGCCTTGCCGATCACGAAGTGCAGGTTGGCCTGCTTGTCGATGCGGAAGTTGATCTTGCCGCCCTTGATGTCGGCGACGGCCTTGGCGACGTCGGGAGTCACCGTGCCCGTCTTGGGGTTCGGCATCAGCCCGCGGGGGCCGAGCACGCGAGCGATGCGACCGACCTTGGCCATCTGGTCCGGGGTTGCGATCGCGGCGTCGAATTCCAGCCAGCCGCCCTGGATCTTCTCGATCAGGTCGTCGCTGCCCACGATGTCGGCGCCGGCGGCCTGGGCCTGCTCGGCCTTGTCACCCACCGCGAACACCGCGACGCGGGCGGTCTTGCCGGTGCCGTGCGGAAGGTTGACCGTGCCGCGGACCATCTGGTCGGCCTTGCGCGGGTCGACGCCAAGCCGGATGGCGACCTCGACGGTCGAGTCCTGCTTGCTCGACGACGTCTCCTTGGCGAGCTTGGCCGCTTCCAGCGGGGTGTAGAGGTTGTCGCGGTCCACCTTTTCGGCGGCGGCGCGGTATGCCTTGCTGTTCTTGCTCATTCATTCATCCAATCGTGTGTTGGGTCGTGGTTGAACGGGCCGAAGCTGGCCCTCCCACGGTGGTGATGCGGGTATTACTCGACGGTGATACCCATCGACCGGGCGGTGCCGGCGATGATCTTGGCGGCTGCGTCGACGTCGTTGGCGTTCAGGTCGGCCTTCTTGGTCTCGGCGATCTCCTTGACCTGATCCCAGGTGACCTTGGCGACCTTGGTCTTGTGCGGCTCGGCCGATCCCTTGCCCACGCCGGCGGCCTTGAGCAGCAGCTTGGCGGCGGGCGGCGTCTTGAGCGCGAAGGTGAAGCTGCGATCCTCGTAGACCGTGATCTCCACCGGGATCACGTTGCCGCGCTGGTTCTCCGTGGCAGCGTTGTACGCCTTGCAGAACTCCATGATGTTGACGCCGTGCTGACCGAGCGCGGGCCCGACCGGCGGCGCCGGGTTGGCCTGCCCCGCCTGGATCTGAAGCTTGATCAGCCCGACGACTTTCTTCTTCGGGGCCATGAGGTTGTGCTGTTCCTTCCTGGGTTACGCCGGGCGTATGCGCCGGTTTAGAGCTTGGAGACTTGGCTGAACGTCAATTCGACCGGCGTTTCGCGGCCGAAGATCGACACCAGCACCTTGAGCTTCTGCTGTTCGCCGTTGACCTCGCTGATCGTGGCGGGCAACGTCGCGAACGGGCCGTCCATGACCGTCACCGATTCGCCGACCTCGTAGTCGACCTCGATGGCCGGCCGTTCCAGGCCGCCGACCTCGGCGGCGGCAGCCGTGGTGGCGGCGCCCTTGGCGGCCTTCTTCGTCGCGCCGCGCGGCAGCAGGAACTTGACCACATCGTCGAGTGTCAGCGCCGACGGACGCGAGGTCGCCCCGACGAAGCCGGTGACGCCGGGGGTGTTGCGGACCGCGGCCCACGAGTCGTCGGTCAGGTCCATGCGCACCAGGATGTAGCCGGGCAGCACCTTGCGGTTGACCTGCTTGCGCTGGCCGTTCTTGATCTCGGTGACCTCCTCGGTGGGCACCTCCACCTGGAAGATGTAGTCACCGACATCGAGGTTCTGCACCCGGGTTTCGAGGTTGGCTTTGACCTTGTTCTCGTACCCCGCGTAGGAGTGGATGACATACCAGTCGCCGGGCTTGCTGCGCAGTTCCGCCTTGAGCGTGGCGGCCGGGTCGGCCTCTTCGGCCGGCTCGTCGGGCGCCGCGGCGGCCTCGGCCGTCTCGTCGGCGGCGTCGTCCGCGGTCGCCTCGGTGACCTCAGCGGCCGCGGAGGTGTCCGTGGCCTGCGCCTGCGCGATTTCGTCCACGTCGACCGCTTCACCCGCGGACGGGTCACCGTCGAAGGTAGTCACGGTTTGAGTCCTCTCTGTCACTTTCAAAGCGGCGTCACTCGCTCAGCCGAACACCAACAGCACCAGCTTGGTCAGGCCGAAATCCGCCAGGCCGACCAGCGCCACCATGAAGGCCAGGAATGCCAGCACAACGGAGGTGTAAGTGAGCATCTGCTTGCGGTTGGGCCAGATGACCTTCCGCATCTCTGCAACGACCTGCTTGAGGTAGTTGAAGACGAACACGAACGGGTTGACGCGGTGGTCGCCGGCCTTCTTGGGCTTCGCGGCCTTCTTCGCCTTGGCGCCCTTCTTGGCCTTGTCCGGCGCGGAAGCTTCGACCTCGTCCGAAGCCTCGGCGTCTTCACCGCCCTCGATGACCCGCTGCCGGGACCGCTTGCCGGTGGGGCGCTGTGGCCGCGTCACCACCGCCGTCCGGCTGGCGCTCGCGCGGCCGTCCTCGTTCTCAGTGCCGTCGCTTGCGGCGTCGTTGGCAACGTCGCCTTCGTCGCTCACCGCATGCTCCTTTGTTTGCTAGTACTTCGCGAACCATCCCGCCGATGGTGGGAACTTTCTTCCAGTGTCCACCATGCCAGGACGTTCGCCATTAGCAGGGGCGACAGGACTTGAACCTGCAACCTGCGGTTTTGGAGACCGCTGCTCTGCCAGTTGAGCTACGCCCCTTCGCGGTTGGCAGGCCAACCTGCGCTTACCTACCGGGGCCTACATGACACGCGCGCCTTCCGATTGCTCGACTCACGGAAAGCGCGCTAATGCTGGGAAAACCCCGAGGACCGAGTGTACTTGATTGCCCCTAAGCGCGGGAAATCCAATAGTGATTACGCCGTCCTGACGACCTGCCCGGATTCCGGGTCCCAGCGCAGGTTGTCGGACTGTTCGGCGTACTGGCTCATCAGCGTGGTGTAGGCCTCCAGGACCAGCTCACCCTGATCGTTGGTGCAGATGTTCTTGGTGACGACGATGTCGGCGCCGAAGCGCTCGTCCACGGATTGGATTTCCATCCGGGCCCATAGCCGGTCGCCGGCCTTGATCGGCTTGGCGAACACGAAGCGCTGGTCGACCTGGACGATCACCAGGGTTTCCATGCCGATGTCGACGTGCCGGAAGAAGTCCAGCTGGACCAGCTTGGCGAAGATGGTCGCGAAGGTCAGCGGCGCGAGGATCGCGCTGTGGCCGAGTTCGGCGGCCGCGTCTTCCCTGTAGTACGCCGGGTGGTCGTTCTTGATGGACTGGGCGAAGGCACGCAGCTGCTCGCGCCCCACCACGAAGGAATCCGGGTACCGCCAGATCATTCCGCGGATGTCTGTCTTGAGCGCCATGAGCTATGCCAGAGTTGCGGACGCGATCGCCCTGCCGAAGATCTTCTTGCCGCCGGTGGTGGCCGTGAGCGCGATCGTCACGGACTTGGTCTCGGGATCGGCGGACTTCACCCGGCCGCTGAAGACGAGTTCGGCGCCCTTGCCGTCGTTGGGCACCGGGACCACCGCGGTGAACCGCACGTTGTACTCGGTGACCGCGCCGGGGTCGCCGATCCACGCGGTGACGTAGCCGCCGCCGATGCCCATGGTGAGCATGCCGTGCGCGATCGCGGTGTCCAGGCCGACGACCTTGGCGATCTCGTCGTCCCAGTGGATCGGATTCAGGTCGCCGGAAACGCCCGCGTAGTTGACCAGATCCTGTCGGGTCAGCGGGTAGGTCTTCTCAGGAAGCTGGTCACCCACCTTCACGGAGCTGAACTCACGCAGTGGCATCAGTAAATCCCTCTTCTCCATCCTCACCGGCACGGCCCGCGAGGGTCGTGTAGGTCTCTTGCACGACGTCGCCGGCGGCGTTGGTGACGACATTCTTGGTGACCACGATCTGGGTGCCGTGCGACTCCCGCAACGAGTCCACGTAGACGTCGCAGTACAGCCTGTCGCCGGCGACGATCGGCCTCTGCATCTTCAGCACCTGGTCGACCTGCACGATCTGCTGGTCGGCGATCGCGATGTTCGCATAGTGGAAGAACGCGGTCTGGGCCTTGTATCCGAAAACACAGATGAAGGTAGGGGGCGCCACCAGACCGCCGTAACCGAGTTCGGCCGCCGCCTTCTCCTCGAAGAACGAGGGGTCGTCGTTCTGCACGGCCACCGCGTATTCGCGGATCTTCTCCCGCTCGACCTCGTAATGATCGGGGTAGCGGTAGTGCATACCGACGATGCTCGGACTTAACGGCACGGTTCTTAAACTACCTAGTCAATCGGAATAAACGCCCGCGGGTGACCGCTAGCGCGTCTCCCTGTGCGCCTGGTGCTTACCGCAATTGGGGCAGAACTTCTTCAGCTCCAGTCGGTCCGGGTCGTTCCGGCGGTTTTTCTTGGTGATGTAGTTGCGGTGCTTGCACACCTCGCATGCCAAGGTGATCTTCGGCCGTACGTCGGTACTGGAAGCCATGACGTTCTCTCTCGATTCCTGAACTGTGCTGTTGTGTTGTAGCGATGGCCGGACTCGAACCGGCGACCTAACGATTATGAGTCGTTCGCTCTAACCGACTGAGCTACATCGCCTCTGGCCACCCCTTTCGGGGTCGGGGCCGCCACGCCTGCTCGGCGTCCGCCGAGCCCCCTAACGGAATCGAACCGTTGACCTTTTCCTTACCATGGAAACGCTCTACCGACTGAGCTAAGGGGGCCGTTCACCCGCAGCGATCTCCTCCGCGCGGGCCTAAAAGAGGGTACAGCCTGGCTCGCAGCGGAACCAAACCACGTTGTATTCCTAGGGATCACCCGGCGATCGACGAAGCCGCGGCAAACATCAGCCGCTTTTGCCGTTGCGCTGAGGTTCCCAGGCACCGAGGTCGCTGAACTCGTCGTATTCGTCGTCCTGTTCGACGGAATCGCCGTCGTTGAGCAGGGTCCGCAACGCGAGATTGATGGCCTCGCGCGCGTCGAGGAGATGGAAGCGGCGGATGGCCTCATCGATCAGATCGGCGTCGACCTCGATTTCCACCTTCTTCCTCATGCGCCAACAATACCCACCACGCCCCGGCCTAATCGGCTCCGAAACGGCGGTGTCGGTGGGCCCTTGGGCTGGGGGTCCTAGTCTGGTCACGTGCCAGAGGACCGGCTGTATTTCCGACAACTGCTCTCCGGTCGCGACTTCGCCGCCGGTGACATGTTCGCGACGCAGATGCGCAACTTCGCCTACCTGATCGGCGACCGGCAAACCGGTGACTGCGTGGTGGTCGACCCGGCCTACGCCGCCGGCGACCTGCTCGACGCGCTCGAGGCCGATGGCATGCACCTGTCCGGCGTGCTGGTGACCCATCATCACCCCGACCACGTGGGCGGTTCCATGATGGGGTTCGCCCTGCCGGGGCTTGCCGAACTGCTGGAGCGGGCATCGGTGCCGGTGCACGTCAATACCCATGAGGCGCTGTGGGTTTCGCGGGTCACCGGGATAGGTCTGGGTGACCTGACCTCCCACGAAAACCACGACAAGATCAGCGTCGGCGACATCGAGATCGAGTTGCTGCACACCCCCGGCCACACGCCGGGCAGCCAGTGCTTCCTGCTCGACGGCCGCCTCGTCGCCGGTGACACGCTGTTCCTGGAGGGCTGCGGGCGCACGGACTTCCCGGGCGGGGACTCCGACGAGATGTACCGCAGCCTGCAACGGCTCGCCACCCTGCCCGGTGACCCGACCGTGTTTCCGGGTCACTGGTATTCGGCGGAGCCCAGCGCGCCGCTCGCGGAGGTCAAGCGTTCCAACTACGTGTATCGGGCAGCCGACCTCGACCAATGGCGGATGTTGATGGGCGGCTGAGGCCGTATCGCTCCGTCACGACCATGCGGCGAGGGCACCGCCCCTGTGATATAAGCGGAGGGTGGATTCCATGGGTTGGATCCAGGACAGCTGGCATGATGTCACGCACGTCGGGTCCGACACCTGGATAGCGTGGGCGGCGTGGGCGGCAATCGTCCTGGCGATCGTCACGCTGGTCTTCATCAATAGGCAGATCAACCGGAATCGCCGCGTCGCTGCCGAGCAGACGCGTCCGCAGGTCGCGATGTTCATGGAGCCGCATTCCGCTGACTGGCACGTGATCGAACTCGTGGTCCGCAACTTCGGGCGGACCGCGGCCTATGACATCGGGTTCTCCTTCGCCAATCCCCCGACCGTGGCCGAATACGAGAACGCCACCGACGGCTACGCCGACGTCGTCGAACTGCGGCTCCCCCGCGAACTGCCCATGTTGGCGTCCGGCCAGGAGTGGCGCATGGTGTGGGATTCCGCGCTCGACCGCGCCGAGATCGGCAGCGGCATCGAATCGCGCTTCACCGGCACCCTGACCTACTACGACCGGCCCGACCGCGGGCACGGCCGGCGGTTTTGGGAGCGCGAGCGTTCCCCGCTGCACACCGACGTCGTGCTGGACTGGGATGCGCTGCCGCCCGTCCAGCGCATCGAATTGATGACCACCCATGATTTGGCGAAGCGGGAGAAGGAGAAGCTGGAGCTGCTGCGCGGCCTGCTCACCTATTTCCACTACGTCAGCAAGGAAACCCGGCCCGAGGTGTTCCGCAGCGAGATCGAACGGATCAACGCCGCGGTCCGGGAAACCCAAGACAGATGGCGCACACGCCAACTCGACGAACCGACCGATGTCAGCCTGCGCTGGAGTAACGCCGAAAACGATCTGGGCAAACACCACAGCCAGCCCGCCTGACGGCAAGGAGTAACCGATGAGCGCCCCGGTCCACTACAGCACCAAGGACTCCATCGCCGTCATCAAGATGGACGACGGCAAGGTCAACGCGCTGGGCCCGACCATGCAGCAGGCCCTCAACGACGCGATCGACCGGGCCGAGGCGGATGACGCCGGAGCGCTGGTGATCGCCGGCAACGAACGGGTGTTCAGCGGCGGCTTCGACCTGAAGATCCTGACCTCCGGTGAGGTGCAGCCCGCGATCGACATGCTCCGCGGCGGGTTCGAGCTGGCGTATCGCCTGTTGTCCCATCCGAAGCCGGTGGTGATGGCGTGCACCGGCCACGCGATCGCGATGGGGGCGTTCCTGTTGTCGGCGGGCGATCACCGGGTGGCCGCACACGCCTACAACATTCAGGCCAATGAGGTCGCGATCGGCATGGTCATTCCCTATGCCGCGCTGGAGATCATGAAGCTGCGGTTGACGCCGTCGGCCTACCAGCAGGCCGCTGGGCTGGCCAAGACGTTTTTCGGCGAAACCGCCCTTGCGGCAGGCTTTGTCGACGAGATCGTGTTGCCCGAGGTGGTGATCGATCGCGCGGAAGAGGCCGCAACCGAATTCGCCGGCCTGAATCAGCGGGCGCACGCCGCCACCAAATTGCGCACCCGCGCCGACGCGTTGACGGCCATCCGCGCCGGCATCGACGGGATCGAAGCCGAATTCGGGGTATAGCGGCGGGGCGTTCGCCCGGACCGGTTTGAGGGGCCGCCGCCGGGGAAGTCAGCGGAATGGCCATAGATCGCATCGCTGACCCCTGGGGAACACGGACTCCCTACGCACCCGGCACGCGGTGGCCGGAACGAGTCGACTCCTACCTGGCCGACGGAGTCAGCGCCGAGTCGGTCGACCGCTGGGTGCAATCGGCCGCGGTGTTGCACTCCAACGGCGACGGCCTGGACATCGCCGTCAAGGACGGGCGGATCGTGGGCGTGCGCGGGCGCGCCGTCGACCGGGTCAACCACGGGCGGCTCGACCCGAAGGATCTGTTCGGCTGGCAGGCCAACGCGTCGCCCGACCGCCTCACCACGCCGATGATCCGGGTCCGCGGCGAGCTGAAGCCGTGCGACTGGGACACCGCCATGCAACGGATCGTGGACCGCACCAAGGAGTTACTCGGCAGCTACGGCCCCAGCTCGATCGGGTTCTACACCTCCGGGCAGCTGTTCGCCGAGGCGTACTACACCCAGGGTGCGATCGCGCACGGGGCGATCGGCACCAACCACGTCGACGGCAACACCCGGCTGTGTACGGCGACGGCCGCCGAGGCGCTCAAGGAATCGTTCGGCTGCGACGGGCAACCGGGCTCCTACACCGATGTCGACCACGCCGACGTCATCGCCTTGTTCGGGCACAATGTCGCCGAGACGCAGACGGTGCTGTGGGCGCGGATGCTGGACCGGCTGGGCGGCGAGTCGCCACCCGCGATCATCTGCGTCGACCCCCGGCTCACGCCGGTGGCCCGCCACGCCACGGTTCACCTGGCGCCGCTGCCGGGCACCAACGTGGCGTTGATGAACGGTCTGCTGCACGAGATCATCGGCCACGGCTGGGTCGACCAGGACTACATCGACACGCACACAGTCGGTTTCGACGAACTGCGTCGCCGGGTCGAGGAGTTTCCGCCCGAGCGGGCCGCCGACATCTGCGGTGTGGCGGCCGACGACATCCGGCACGCGGCGCGGCTGCTGGGCACGGCCGAGCGGCTGATGTCCACCGTGCTGCAGGGCTTCTACCAGTCTCACCAGGCCACCGCGGCGGCCGTGCAGGTCAACAACATTCACGTGGTGCGCGGCATGCTGGGCAAGCCGGGCTGCGGGGTGCTGCAGATGAACGGGCAGCCGACCGCGGAGAACACCCGCGAGTGCGGGGCCGACGGGGACCTGGCCGGCTTTCGCAACTGGTCCAACGACTCTCACGTGGAGGAGTTGGCGAAATTGTGGAACCTGGAACCCCTGCAGATTCCGCACTACGGCCCACCGACGCACGCCATGCAGATGTTCCGCTTCGCCGAAGAGGGAACGCTGCGGATGCTGTGGGTCACCGCCACCAATCCCGCGGTGTCGCTGCCGGAGCTGGCGCGGATCCGCGACATCCTGTCGCAGGAACGGCTGTTCCTCATCGTGCAGGACATCTTCATGACCGAGACCGCCGCGCTGGCCGACGTCGTGTTACCCGCCGCGGCATGGGCGGAGAAGACCGGCACCTTCACCAACGCCGACCGCACCGTGCACCTGTCCGAAAAGGCCGTGGAGCCACCGGGTTCCGCGCGTTCGGACCTCGACATCTTCCTGGACTACGCGCGCCGGATGGACTTTCGCGACAAGGACGGCCAGCCGTTCCCGCCCTGGACGGACCCGGAATCGGCGTTCGAGGCGTGGAAGAAATGCACCGCGGGCCGGCCGTGCGACTACACGGGTCTGACCTACGACAAGCTGCGCGGCGGCAGCGGCATCCAATGGCCTTGCAACGCAGAGCATCCCGACGGCACCGAACGGCTCTACGCCGACGCGAAATTCTGGGCAGCCCCGGACTATTGCGAGGCATACGGCAAAGACCTGATCACCGGCGCCCCATTGCAGCCCGACGAGTACCGCTCGATGAACCCGTTCGGTAAGGCGATCATCAAGGCGGCCGAGTACGTGCCCCCACACGAGCAACCGAGTCCCGACTACCCGTTCGCGTTGATCACCGGCCGCACCGTCTACCATTTCCATACCCGCACCAAAACCGCTCGGGCACAGCAACTTCAACGGGCCGCCCCGGAGGTGTGGGTCGAGGTGTCCGACCGCGACGCGCGGCGCCTGGGCATCGGGGAAGGCGATCTGGTCGAGGTGAGCACGCCGCGCGGCTGCGTGGTGTGCGCCGCGCGCATCTGCGGCATCCGCGACGGGGTGCTGTTCGTGCCCTTCCATTACGGTTACTGGGACACCGACGGCAGGGCCCATCACCGGGCCGGCAATGAAATGACGCTGACCGATTGGGATCCGGTGTCCAAGCAGCCGATCTACAAGACCGCCGCCGCCCGGCTGCGCAAGGCTCGGGTGAGGCCGCCCGGCCGGAATGGGCAGGCGCCGACGACCGCGGCGTCAGCCGATGGATCGGTGCCCGCGACGGTGGGCGGCGCGATGGCCGGCGTCACCGAAGTCGTCCCCGGGGGAGGCCGGCCATGAAGCTGAAGTTGGCGATCCGCGAGCTGCACCGCTCCGAACGCAAGCTGGCGCACGAGCTCAACGTGGTGGCGGCGCGTCACCACAGTGACCAGGACATTCACCACCTCGCACGCGACATGTCCCGCTGGTCGCAGCATCACGTCAGCGAGCTGGCGCGGCACGGGCGTCACTACGGTCTGCGCCTGTCCTCGGACCCGCGCACCGGCGCGATCACCGGCTTTCTGCAGTCGCGGATGAGCGGCCTGCTGCGACACCGGCCGGAGCCCGGCCTGGCGCTGCTGGCCGACCTGCGGCGGATTCACCGGCTGTCGGCGGGGGTGTCGCTGGATTGGGAGCTGCTGGCGCAGGGCGCACAGGCCGCCAAGGATTCCGAACTGCTGAGCCTGTCGTCGCGCTGCCACCCCGAGACGTTGCGCCAGATGCGCTGGGCCAACGCGATGCTCAAAGAGCTGTCCCCGCAGGTCTTGATGAACTGAAACGGCGAACGCGGTGGCCGCCACTGGCCGCCACCGCGTTCCCTTCGCCTCCTCGACGCTAGTTTGACACGCTCGCGACACGCCGTCACTTCACTTTGGCGTGCTCGCCTCAGCCGTCCGCCTCGACCCATTGATAGGGAAGGAATTTGCCGTCGAACGTCACTACGACCCGGTCACCGGACGGGTGCGGCCTCTTCTGCACGTCGAGGCTGAAGTTGATCGCACTCATGATCCCGTCGCCGAACTGTTCGGCGATCACCTCCTTCAGCGCGCCGCCGTACACCTGCAGGGCTTCGTAGAAGCGGTAGATCGTCGGGTCCGTCGGGACCGCGGTGGGCAGCCCGCCGCGCATCGGCGCGGCGGCGAGCACCGGCACCGCGGACTCGTCCAGCTTCAACTTCTCCGCCAGAACCTTGGCCTGCTCCACCGGAATCGGGTGTTGGCCGAGCAGCGCCGCCGTGGTCCACATGAGTGGCCTGCCGATCGCGTCGGCCAGCTCTTGCCACGTCAGACCCTCGCGGAGCCGGGCTATGACGACCTGTTCGGTGATTTCGGTTCTGTTCATGGCCTAAGCATGCCCCGCGGTTTGGCCCGGCGCAGGTGCACGCTTCGGCATACTCAGACGTTATGCCTGAAGTGGTTGATCCGCTGCTGCTGGGCCAGCGCGTAGTGGCAATCCTGGAGACCGGCCTTCGAACTGCGACTTACAAGCTGGCAACCTTGATGGCGTTGCTCGATCAATGCATTGAGCACCTGCCGGCAGATCCGGCCGACACACTCAGTGTGCCGATTCCTGATTTGGCCCACCGAGTCCTTGAAATCTATTGGCGTCAGATCCGGCCCTTCGACGGCCGAGAACTCCGCCAGTCGACGCAATCACGCGCGCGGATCCTTCTCGCGGCCAACGTACTTCGCAATGTTTCAGGAGGCGCTGCGTCCGTCGATCGCGCAATCGTGCAACAACCTCGGGCGTACCAAGCGGCAATCGATGAAATTACGATCTGTTTGGCTCAGCAGCCATTGCATCGGCTTCAACGGCTGCCGGGCACAAGCCAACGCGACGCCTTTCTTTACGACGACTCATTCCTTCATGACCAGATCTCGCGCAGGAGTTTGAGGGAGCACGGTGATGCCATCCATCTCAGACCGGGTATCGCATATGGGCTCGCTCGTTTGGCAGGACTGCTGAAGCCTGCGCTGGAAATCATGTGGGTAGAGGACGTGAGGCGGATGAACAAGTTCCTTGAGGCGGAGGTACCGGACGTGGCGGGACATCTCTTCGGGCGAGAACGAATTGCCCTGGCCGCTGTCCGAGAACCATTCAAGGACGCTTTCGGCGCGCATTGCTTTTACTGTGGTGCGCATTTAGCGGCAGACAATCCGATCGATCACGTCTTGCCCTGGTCCCTGGTCGGCATCGACGGGCTGACCAACCTCGTTTTGGCGTGCAGCAGGTGCAATGGGGACAAAGGCAATCTTCTACCCGCTGTCGAGATCGTGGACCAGGTCCTTGGGCGTGACCGGCAACAGATCCTCGACGACATCGCGGCCGAGTTGCAGTGGCCGACCCAGCGTGATCGGGTCGTCGCGGCGGCCCGTGGGGTATATCGGGGTCAGCCACCAGGGGTACCTACGTGGTCTGGATATCGTCAGACCGCCGTTCTCGATATCAGCTATCCGCCATGGTGGGTCCGGGTCGCCGGGCGAATGGAAGGCTAGTTGCGCCGAGCCGTGTCCGGACCACTGATGCTTCGCACTTTTAGCTAGCAGATGCGCTATCGGAAACGGCCGCGCCATCTATCCTCCGCCGGATACAGCTGCATGCCCGCCGGGCATCACTCCGGCTTGGTCGCGGTGACCACGCGGGTGGAGAACCAGGGTCCGCCGTACCACATCCGCCAGCCGAGGTTGCGCCGCCGCACGTCGCGCCAACCGAGTTCGCGCAGCCGGGCGGCGTGTTGACGCGTCTCCCACAGGTCGGCGATGGCGAGCCGGCCCCCCGGCCGCAGCACCCGCACGGCTTCGTCGAGCGCGCGACGCCGCCCGGCGTGCCCTGGGATGTTGTGGATGGCCAGGTTGCTCACGATCACGTCGACGCTCTCGTCGGGCAGCGGCAGCGCGGTCATGTCCGCGGTGTGCAACTCGATGCGGTCGGCGACATCTTCGGCCACCGCGTTGGCCAGCGTGGCCTGCTCGGAGTTGTCGGTCTGGTCGGCCTGCCAGAGGTCGACGCCGATCGCGCGGCCCCGCGGCAACCGCTTGGCCGCCGCCAGCAGCACGGCGCCGCGCCCGCAGCCGAGGTCGAGCACCGTTTCGTCGCCCGTGAGCCGCAAGTCACGCAGAATCCGTTCCCACACAACGAATTTCCCGGTGCGGGTGGCGTACATGTAGAGGACCACCGCACCCGTGACCCCGGCGGAGGACACCGCGGCCAGCGCCGCCCGAAGCCGCCTGCCGCGCGCCCAGCTGATACCCGCGAACACGGCCAGGGCGGCGGCTTGAGCGCCGATGCCTACCGCCTGCGCGCGCGCCGAGATGGTGTGAAAGGAACCGTCGACTCCGTAATCGCCCTGGTGTTCATGCACGCCGATCAGCTTAGGACTCGGTAAGGCGCCGAAGGTTTTTCGTGTTGGCGATCACCATCGGCCGTGGTGGACGACCTCGGCGAACGGCCGCCTATTCGGTTTGCGGATCGCGGTGAGCGGGCGATCGGCGGGATAGCCCACTCCGAGCAGGAAGGCCACCAGGTGATCGTCGGGCACGCCCAGGATCGCGCGCGCCTTGTCCTGCTCCCCCACCGACGAATGACCGGTCCCGATCCCCAGGTCGGTGGCGGCGATCATCATCGCCATGGTGGCCTGGCCGACGTCGTAGTTGTCGGTGACCACTCGGCGCTCGTCGGGCGGCACCGGGACCACGATCGCTATCGCGGCGGCGGCCCCGGCGATGTGGCCGGCGCCCCGCCAGACCGTGGACAGCTCCGTCAGCTGGTTGCGGTCGGTGACGATGACGAAATCCCACGGCTGGCGGTTCTTCGCCGACGGCGCGCGCCAGCCGGCCTCGGCGATGCGGTCCAGATCCTCGGCCGGTATCGGTTTCGGCTGGTACTCCCTGACATTGCGACGTGCGCAGATCGCGTCCCAAGCTTCCATCTGGGTCCCTCCACTAGCTGTTTCACGGATCAACCGGCCTGGCATGGCACCGATTCCCACGGATGCCGCGCCCTAAGCGCCCACTCTCGTCGGTGTCGGGGTTTATCGTGACAGCGCAATGCCGCTTCATCTTCACCGCGCCGAGCGCACGGATCTGCTGGCCGACGGTCTCGGCGCCCTGCTGGCCAACCCGCTGCCCGACCCGTTCGCCACCGAACTCGTCGTCGTGCCGGCGCGCGGGGTGGAACGCTGGCTGAGTCAGCGGTTGTCGCACGTGCTGGGTGCGCGTGGCGGTGACGGGGTGTGCGCCGGGGTGGCGTTCCGCAGTCCGGGCTCGTTGATCGCCGAACTCACCGGCACGGCCGACAATGATCCCTGGTCGCCGGACGCCATGGCCTGGCCGCTGCTCGAGGCGATCGACTGCTCGCTGGACGAACCGTGGTGCCGCACGCTGGCCATGCATGTCGGCCACTTCCACACCGGCGCGGAGGCCGAGCTGCGCCGGGGCCGCCGCTACGAGGTGGCACGCAGGCTGGCCGGCCTGTTCGACTCCTACGCGCGCCAGCGCCCGCAACTGCTCGTCGACTGGGGCAACGGCGACCCCGGCGAGCTCGACGAGGACCTGCGCTGGCAGCCCGAGCTGTGGCAAGCGCTGGTGGCGCGGGTCGCCGCCGACCCCCCACACATCCGGCACGCCAAGGCCATCGCGCGGCTGCGCGAGGCGCCCGGCGAGCTACCCCCTCGGCTGTCGCTGTTCGGGCACACCCGCCTGACCCGCACCGACGTCGAGCTGCTGGACGCGGTGGCCGCCCACCACGACCTGCATCTGTGGCTACCGCACCCGAGCGAGGAGCTGTGGCGCGCACTGGCCGGCAGCCAGGGCGCGATCCGCCGGCGCGAGGACGTCAGCCACCGCGCGGTGTCCCACCCGCTGCTCGCGACCCTGGGACGAGACCTGCGGGAGCTGCAACGCAGCCTGCCGGCGGATCCGGTGACCGACGACTATCTGTCCGGCGACGTGCGCCCGGACACGCTGCTCGGCTGGTTGCAGTCCGACATCGCCGCCAATGCCGTTCGCCCACTTGGCCGCACGATGCGAGCCGACGACCGATCGGTGCAGATTCACAACTGCCACGGCCCGGCCCGCCAGGTCGATGTGCTGCGCGAGGTGCTGCTCGGCCTGTTGCAGGACGACCCGACGCTTCAGCCGCGCGACATCCTGGTGATGTGCCCGGACATCGAGACCTACGCGCCGCTGATCATGGCCGACTTCGGCCTGGGCGACGTGGTGCACGGCGCCCATCCCGCCCACCAGCTGCGAGTCCGGCTGGCCGACCGCTCCCCGATCCAGACCAATCCCCTGCTCGGCGTGGCCGCGCAACTGCTGGCCCTGGCGGCCGGACGGGTGACGGCCAGCGAGGTGCTCGACCTGGCCCAGTCCCCGCCGGTGCGGGCCCGGTTCGGCTTCACCGATGACGACCTAGAGGCCATCACCCGCTGGGTCCGGCAGGCGAACATCCGCTGGGGGCTGGACCAGGAGCATCGGCGGCCCTACCACGTCGACTTCGTGCACAACACATGGCGTTTCGGCATCGACCGGATACTGGCCGGCGTCGCGATGTCCGACGATTCGAACGCATGGATCGACGCGACGCTGCCGCTGGACGACGTCAGCAGCAACCGCGTCCAATTGGCCGGCCATTTCGCCGAATTCGTCGCACGGCTGCAGCACGTCCTCGACTCGCTTTCCGGAACCCGCCCGCTGACCGAGTGGCTGGACTGCCTCACCGAGGGCATCGCGCTGCTGACGCACGTCCGCGATGCGGACGCATGGCAGACCGGTCAGATGCAACGCGAGTTCGCCCAGACGGTTGCCCAGGCCGGACCCCGGGCCGGAACCGCGCTGCGGCTTCCCGACATTCGCGCGCTGCTCAGCCACCGCCTGGCCGGTCGACCGACGCGGGCCAACTTCCGCACCGGCACCCTGACGGTGTGCACCATGGTGCCGATGCGCTCGGTGCCGCACCGGGTGGTGTGCCTGGTCGGGCTGGACGACGGGCTGTTCCCACGGCTCGGCGTCGTCGACGGCGACGACGCGCTGGCCCGGTGCCCGATGACCGGCGAGCGCGACATCCGTTCGGAGGACCGGCAATTGCTGCTCGACGCGATCGGCGCGGCCACCGAGAAACTGGTGATCACCTACACCGGCGCCAACGAATATTCGGGCCAGCCGCGTCCACCGGCGGTGCCGCTGGCCGAACTCCTGGACAGCCTCGACGTCACCACCCCGACCAAGGTGCGTGCCCACATCGTCGTCGAGCATCCGTTGCAGCCGTATGACATTCGCAATGTCATTCCCGGCGCCCTGGCCGGCGACGAGCCGTTCAGTTTCGACCCCACGGTGCTGCGTGCGGCGCGCGCGGCCACCGGCGAGCACCGCGAACGCCCGAGATTCATCTCCGCGCCCTTGCCGGCACCGCCGGCCGCCGACGTCATCCTCGCCGACCTGGTCGCCTTCTTCAAAGACCCGGTGAAGGGCTTCTTCCGCGCGCTGGAATTCACGCTGCCCTATGACGTCGACGGCGTGCAGGACGCGATGCCGGTCGACATCGACGGCCTCGAAGAATGGACGGTCGGCGACCGGATGCTGGGCGACATGCTGCGTGCAATGACTCCGGACGACGCGCGGCAGGCCGAGTGGCGGCGCGGCACGCTGCCGCCGGGCCAGCTGGGCTGGCGCAAGGTCACCGAGATCCGCGACCAGGCAGCGCTGTTGGCGCGCGAGGCGCTAGGTCATAGGCAAGGGCACGATCACGGCGCCGCATACGATGTCGACATCGACGTGGGCGGCGGGCGGCGGCTGACCGGCACGGTGTCGCCGGTGTACGGCGATCGCACGGTATCGGTGACGTATTCGCGCCTCGACGGCAAGCATCTGCTCGAGTCATGGATTTCCTTGCTGGCCTTGGCCGCCCATGATCCCGACCGGGACTGGTCGGCGGTGTGTGTCGGCCGCATGCGCAGGGGCGTCGGCACCCGGGTCGAGGGGCTGGGCCCGCCGCGCGACCGTGCGCAGGCCGTCGAGGTGCTGCGCGAGCTGGTGACTATCTACGACGCTGGCCGGCGTGAGCCAATCCCGTTGCCCATCAAGACATCCTATGCCTGGGCGGCCGCCCGGTATGGCGGCGACGACCCGGTGACCGAGGCGCGGTACCGATGGAGGTCCACCGACCGCGTTCCGGGCGAGGATCAGGCCCCCGCTCACGCGCGGGCGTGGGGCAAGGGTGCGGCGCTGGACGAGCTGATGCAGCCCGTGCGCCCGGGCGAGGAGTGCGACGGCGAGGACAACCGGCTCGGTGCCTACGCAGCGCGGGTCTGGCTGCCGATGCTGCGCGCCGAGAGGAAGCCCACGTGATGCAGCGCTTCGACCTGCTGGGTGCGCTTCCGGCCGAACGCTCCACCACCGTGCTGGAGGCAAGCGCGGGAACCGGGAAGACTTTCGCGTTGGCCGGTCTCGTCACGCGGTACATCGCCGACGGGGCTGCGACACTGGACCAGATGCTGCTCATCACGTTCGGCCGCGCCGCCAGCCAGGAGCTACGCGAACGCGTCCGCTGCCAAATGGTGGATGCCGTAAAGGCTTTCGCCGATCCGTCGACCGTCGGCGACAACCAGGTGGTTGCCCACCTGCTGGACGGCACCGACGAGCAGCGCGCGGCGCGCCGACAGCGCCTTCGCGACGCGCTGGCCAGCTTCGATGCGGCGACGATCGCCACGACCCACCAGTTCTGCCAACTGGTGCTGCGCTCGCTCGGCGTGGCCGGCGACACGGCGGCCAGCGTGACACTGCTCGACAGCCTCGACGACCTGGTGACCGAGATCGTCGACGACCTGTACCTGGCGCACTTCGGCCAGGAGCGCGACGACCCGGCGCTGCACTACCGCGAGGCGCTGCGACTGGCACGCGCGGTCGTGAACAATCCGTCGACCGAGCTGCGGCCGCGCGACCCGGATCCCGATTCGCGGGCCGCCGCCAGTGTGAAGTTCGCCAAAGATGTTCTGGCCGAGCTTGATACGCGCAAGCGCCGGCTTGGCGTCCTCGGCTATGACGACCTGCTGATCCGGCTCGCCGACGCGCTGGCCACCGACGACTCCCCCGCCCGGCTGCGCATGCACCAACGCTGGCCCATCGTCATGGTGGACGAGTTCCAGGACACCGACCCGGTGCAGTGGCAGGTGATCGACCGGGCCTTCACCGGGCGTTCCACCCTGATCCTCATCGGCGATCCGAAGCAGGCGATCTACGCGTTTCGCGGCGGTGACATCGTGACCTATCTGCGGGCGGCCCAGTCGGCGGGCGAGCGCAGGACGCTGGACACGAACTGGCGCAGCGACTCCGCGTTGCTGCAGCGGCTGCAGGTGGTGCTGCGCGGCGCCCAACTGGGCGACCCCGCGATCGTGGTGAACGACGTGGACGCGCAGCACCGCGGTCATCGGCTCGCCGGCGCACCGCACAACGATCCGTTCCGGCTGCGCGTGGTCGCGCGAAAGACGCTGGGGCGTCGCGGTGTTCAGAACCTGCCGATCGACGAGGTGCGCGAGCACATCGGCGCCGATCTCGCGTCGGACATCCGGGCGTTGCTGGCCGGCGGGGCGACGTTCGACGGCAGACCACTGCAGGCCCGCGACATCGCCGTGATCGTGGAGAAGCACCGCGACGCGCACGCGTGCTTCAAGGCGCTCTGTGCGGCGGGTGTGCCGGCGGTGTACACGGGCAACTCCGACGTGTTCACCTCCGAGGCCGCCGAGGATTGGCTGTGCCTTCTGGAGGCCTTCGACCAACCGCACCGGCCCGGGATGGTGCGCGCGGCCGCCGCGACGATGTTCTTCGGCGAGACCGCCGAATCGCTGGCCGCCGGCGGCGACGCTCTCACGGACCGGGTCGCGAAAACCCTGCGGGAGTGGGCCGGTCACGCCCGCGAGCGCGGTGTGGCGGCCATCTTCGAGGCCGCTCAATTGCTGGGCATGGGCAATCGCGTGCTCGCCTGGCGGGGCGGTGAGCGGCACATGACCGACCTGGCGCACCTCACCCAGCTGCTGCAGGACGTCGCGCACCGCAACCACTACAGCCTGCCCGCGCTGCGCGAATGGCTGCGCCGGCAGCGTGACGAGCGCGGCGGTGCGCCGGAACGCAATCGCCGGCTCGACAGCGACGCCGCTGCCGTGCAGGTCATGACCGTCTTCGTCAGCAAGGGCCTGCAGTACCCCATCGTGTATCTGCCGTTCGCGTTCAACCGCAACACCCAGGACAGCGACGTGGTGCTGTTCCACGACGAGGACGGCACGCGCTGCCTGCACGTCGGCGGAAAGGACAGCCCCGACTTCAAAGCCGTTGAGCGGCTGGGGCGTAAGGAGGACGCCAGCGACGACAGCCGGTTGACCTACGTCGCGCTGACCAGGGCCCAGTCCCAGGTGGTGGCGTGGTGGTCGCCGGCGTACTACGAACCTCACGGTGGGCTGTCGCGGCTGCTGCGCGGTCGCCGGCCCGGGCAACCGGTGGTGCCGGACCGATGCGAGCCCGCCCGGATCTCCGACGACGACGCGTTAGCCCGGCTGCGGGAGTGGGAGGCGGCGGGCGGGCCGGTGATCGAGGAATCGGTGGTGGCGCCTGCCCCGTCGCTGCCCGCCGAGCCGATGGTTGAACGCCTGGCGAACCGGCATTTCCACCGCGCCATCGACACCGGCTGGCGGCGCACCTCGTATTCCGGTTTGATCCGGGCGGCGCAGGCCAGCGGGGTGAGCAGCGAACCCGAAATCGGCGAACTCGACGACGAAGTCGCCGACATCCCCTTGGTGTCGGCGGCGGCCGGGCCCGACGTGGCCTCGCCGATGGCCGACCTGCCGGCGGGCGCCACGTTCGGCACCCTGGTGCACGCCGTGCTGGAGACGGCCGACCCATTGGCCGCGGACCTGGCCGCCGAACTCGAGGCGCAGATCCGGGCGCACTCGGCGTGGTGGCCGGTCGCCGCGGCCCCCGACGAGCTGGCGGCGGCGATGGTGCCGATGCACGATACGCCGCTGGGCCCGTTGACGGGTGGCAGGACGCTGCGCCAGATCGGTTTGCCGGACCGGTTGCGCGAACTCGACTTTGAGCTCCCCCTGGCGGGCGGTGACCGCCGCTCGACGGCACCGGAGGTCCGGCTCGCGGATCTGGCGTCGCTGCTGCGCGCCCACCTGCCGGGCGACGATGTGCTGGCGTCGTATGCCGACCGGCTGGCCGAACCCGGCCTCGGCGATCAGTCGCTGCGGGGATACCTCACCGGGTCGATCGACGCCGTGCTCCGCGTCCCCGACGGATCGGGCCACCGCTTCGTGGTGGTGGATTACAAGACCAACCGGCTCGGAGACCCCGAACGACCGCTCACCGCTGCCGACTACGACCGGTCACGGATGGCCGAGGCGATGTTGCACTCGGACTATCCGCTGCAGGCCCTGCTGTATTGCGCTGTGCTGCATAGGTTTTTGCGGTGGCGGTTGAACGATTACGATCCGGGCCGGCATCTCGGCGGCGTCCTCTACCTCTTCGTGCGAGGCATGTGCGGCGCAGACACGCCCGTGCTCGAGGGCCACCCGGCGGGCGTCTTCGACTGGCGTCCGCCCTGGCCGTTGATCGCGGCCCTGTCGGACCTGCTCGATGCCCAGGGGGTGGCCGCGTGACGGTGGAGATCATGTCCGCGACCGGGCTGCTGCGCACCTTCAGCGACGCCGGCGTATTCGAGCCCGCCGATATCCATGTGGCGCAACGGCTTACCTCGCTGACCGGCGAATCCGATGAGCGGGTGGCGCTCGCGGTCGCCGTGGTGGTGCGCGCGCTGCGGGGTGGTTCGGTCTGCGTCGATCTGCGCGCGGTACACGCCCAGATCGAGGAGGCCGACCTGCCCTGGCCCGACGCCGACGACTGGATCGCGACAGTGCGGGCGAGCGCATTGCTCGGGTCGCCGCCCGTGCTCCGATTGTTCGGCGACCTGCTGTATTTCGACAGGTACTGGCTCGAGGAAGAGCAGGTGTGCACCGATCTGCTGGCCCTGTCGGTGACCCCGGCCGCCGTCGAATCGGCCAGCTACGAAAGGCTTTTCGGTCCCGGCTATGAGGAACAGCGGGCGGCCGCCGAGATCGCGGTCACGCAGGCGCTGACGGTGTTGACGGGCGGGCCCGGCACCGGCAAGACCACCACTGTCGCGCGCCTGCTCGCCCTTCTGGTCGAACAGGCGGAGCGTGCCGGTCTGCCGCGACCGCGGATTGCGCTGGCCGCGCCGACCGGCAAAGCGGCGGCGCGGCTGGCCGAGGCGGTGGCCGTGGGCAGCGAGGAGCTCGCCGCGGCGGACAGGGCGCGGCTGACCGGCCTGGCCGGAACCACGCTGCATCGACTCCTGGGTCCCCGGCCGGACACCTCGGTGCGCTTCAAGCACAATCGCGGTAATCGACTACCGCACGACGTCATCGTGGTCGACGAGACATCGATGGTGTCGTTGACGATGATGGCCCGGCTGGTCGAGGCGGTCCGGCCGAACACCCGGCTGATTCTGGTCGGCGACCCCGACCAGTTGGCCTCGGTTGAAGCCGGTGCCGTGCTGGCCGATCTGGTGGACGGGCTGGCCGCCCGCGATGACGTGCGGGTCGCGGCCCTGCACACCCCGCACCGATACGGCACGTCGATCGGCGCCCTGGCCGAGGCGATCCGGGTCGGCGACACGGACCATGTCGTGCAGTTGCTGTCGGCCGGCGGTGAACACATCGAGTGGGTCGACTCCGAGCGCCCGGCCGAGCGGCTGCGCGAGGTGCTGGTCGCTCACGCGCTGCGGCTGCGCTCGGCCGCCCTGCTGGGCGCGGTGGCCGAGGCGTTGGCGACGCTGGACGAGCATCGGCTGTTGTGCGCCCACCGCGCGGGGCCGTATGGGGCGACGCACTGGAACACGCAGGTGCACAAGTGGATTGCCGAAGCGACCGGCCAGCCTGCCTGGTCGCAGTGGTATGCCGGTCGACCCTTGCTGGTGACGGCGAACGACTACGGGCTGCGCCTCTACAACGGCGACACCGGCGTGACGGTGGCCGCCGCGGACGGTCTGCGCGCGGTCGTCGCCGGCGCCACCGGGCCGCTGGACTTCGCGACCAGCCGCCTCGGCGAGGTGGAGACGATGCATGCCATGACCATCCACAAGAGCCAGGGCAGCCAGGCCGACGAGGTGACGGTGCTGATACCGCCGGAAGATTCGCGTCTGCTGACGCGAGAATTGTTCTATACGGCGGTGACCCGGGCGAAGACCAAGGTGCGGGTGGCCGGACCCGAGGCGTCGATCCGGGCGGCGATCCAACGCCGGGCGGTGCGGGCCACCGGGATGCGGCAGCGCCTGCGGGCCGGCCCGAAATGACCACGCCCATGGACGGCGACGCGCTCGCACCGACATCGCGACGGGTCCACGTCGTGCGGCTCGCGGTGTTCGCCGGCTTTCTGGCCGTCGTCTTCTATCTGGTGGCCATCGCGCGGGTGATCGACATCGACGAGATCCGGCGCGTCGTGTCGGCGACCGGTCCCGCGGCGCCACTGACCTACGTCGTGCTCTCGGCGATGTTGGGCGCCTTGTTCGTCCCGGGATCGATTCTGGCCGCGGGCAGCGGGTTGTTGTTCGGTCCGTTGGTGGGCGTCTTCGTGACGCTCGGCGCGACGGTGGGCACCGCGATCGTCGCCAGTTTTGTCGGCCGGCGAGCCGGCCGGGCCAGCGCCCGGGGCCTGCTCGGGGACCAACGTGCCGATCGCTTCGACGCGCTGATCGAGCGGCACGGGTTGTGGGCGGTCGTCGGGCAGCGCTTCGTCCCCGGCATCTCGGATGCGTTGGCGTCGTACACGTTCGGCGCCTTCGGCGTTCCCGTGTGGCAGATGGCGGTTGGCTCTTTCATCGGGTCGGCGCCGCGGGCGTTCGTCTACACCGCGCTGGGCGCCTCGATCGGGAATAGGTCGTCGCCGTTGGCGTACGCGGCGATCGCGGTGTGGTGCATCACCGCCATCATCGGCGCGTTCGCCGCGCATCGCGGGTACCGCAAATGGCGCCGGCACGGCCGTGCGTACGACGAGGACGACGGTGCGCCAGAGGCGAATTCGGAAACTCGCTAGCGGGGATCGGGCGGCCCGAACTTGTCGGAGGGGGCTGTCATGATGGCGTTATGTCCCCGACCGCGATGGCAGCCAGCGTCGAAGTACGCCCGAAGGATCGTCTCGAGGTGCTGTTCGAGGAGATGGCGGAGTTAGCCGGTCAGCGCAACGCGATCGATGGGCGCATGGTGGAGATCGTCGCCGAGATCGATCGCGACGGGCTGTGTGGCATGACGGGCGCGCGGTCGGTGTCGGCGTTGGTGGCCTGGAAGTTGGGCTGTTCGTCGGCGAACGCCCACACGATCAGCACGGTTGCGCGCCGGTCGGCGGACTTCCCGCGTTGCGTCCAGGGCCTGCGGGAGGGTCGGTTGTCGCTGGATCAGGTCGGGGTCATCGCGGCCCGCGGGGGTGAGGGGTCTGATGAGCACTATGCGCAGTTGGCCGCGGTCGCCACGGTCAATCAGTTGCGTACGGCGGTCAAGCTGGAACCGCGGCCCGACCCCGGACCGCGGCCAGAACAGCAGGCAGCGATCACCAAGACCGGCGACGAGTGGGGCAGCTGCTATCGGATCACGCTTGGCCGTCATGAGGCGGCGAAGTTCGACGCCGCCTTGGCGTCGCATCGGGATGCGCTGATCGCCGAGTGGAAGCACGATCGCGGCACTGGCCAGGGCGCTTCGGATACCGCGCCGCCGTTGCCGGGCAGCGCCGAGGCGTTCATGCGGCTGGTCGAGGCCAGTTGGGATGCTGAGGCGGCGCGGCGCCCGCATGGGCAGCACACCACCGTGGTGGTGCATGTCGATGTGGCGGCCCGCGTCGCGGGGCTGCATCTGGGTCCGCTGCTGACCGATGCCGAGCGGCGTTATCTGACCTGTGATGCCACGTGTGAAGTGTGGTTCGAACGTGGCGGCGAGGCGATCGGTGCGGGGCGGTCTACTCGGGTGATCAATCGGCGGCTGCGCCGCGCGCTGGAGTATCGCGACCGCACGTGCGTGGTACCCGGCTGTGGGGCCACGCGTGGCCTGCACGCCCACCACCTCCGGCACTGGGAAGACGGCGGCCCCACCGAATTGGCCAACCTGGTGCTGCTGTGTCCGTATCACCACCGGTTGCATCATGGTGGCGCCATCACCATCACCGGACCTGCACACGCACCCATCGTCACCGACAGCGCCGGACGGCCACTGACCCCGGGACCGCTGGCGCGCCCACCCACTTCGCCCCCGCCCGCGGTCCCGCCCTGCCGTGGGCCTCTCGGCGAGCGCGCCGACTGGTGGTGGTACACACCGTTCCAACCACAACCGCCGCCGACAACCAACTAGCGCTGGTCGCCCGTCGCCGTCACCCCGCCGAACCCAGCATCGTCTTCCACCCCTCGTCTCCGATGTTGGTCGAATTCGCAACGGAATAGACCACACCGTCGGGGCCCACGACCTTGCCGCTGCGCACGTCGTACAGCGCGGTGGGCAGGGTGTTGGGCGTGTAGGTGCACGGGTTGGGCTGCTGCCCATTGCACAAGACGCTGCCCGATCCGGGACGCTGCAGCGGGTCGCTTTTCGGCGGCGGTGTGCCCGGCACCTGATCGGCGGGCGCGGGGTTGAGGCCGTTGTTGACCGACGGCGCCGGGATCACCAGCCCCGGTTTCACCGGCTGGTCGCAACGCGCGCCGGGCGCGGGACACGTCAGTATCTGATTCGGGTCGCCATACCAGGGGTTGGTGCCGGCCGGCACGTACGGTTCGGTGCTGCGACATTCCCGCGGCGTCGCCGCCCGCTTTCCCGGTACGTCCACACATGGGTAATTGCGCGCTCCGCGAACAACATTCGTTGCATCCATCGGGATCTTGCAGTAGGTGCCTGCCGGGAGCGGGGCGGTGCTGGTATCCGCGGGAGCCCGCCACTCCGATGCCGGCAGGAAGCCGGTCAGGCACGGCGGCGGTTGGTTGAGCGAGATGGCACCGACGCCGAGCGCTGCCTGGCCGGGAAACTGTGCGGTCACCGACTGAGCGATCGCACCCGACTGGGGTAAGAACACCAACGCCTGCTCGACGCCGTTGTGATAGCGCTTGAGCATGTCGATCACGACCTCGAGATTGGCCAAGGTCTGCGGCAACGACTCCCGCACGTCGCCGAACGTGCTGTTCACCTGCGCGGCCGTCGGCGCCGCGTTGGTCAAGATGCTGCGCACCGCCTGATCGGACTGCGCGGTCTGTGCGGTCAGCGTGTTCAGATTGGCGGCCCAACGACCAATCGTGTCAGCGGAATCCGCCTGACTGTCGATGATGGGCGCCGAACGTCCGATGATGTCGTCGACATCGTCGATACTCCCCCGGAAGTCGTGGGCGATCGCCTGGGTGGCGTCCACCAGGCGTCGCAGGGATGGCCCCAGGCCGCCCACGGCCTGTGACGTCTCGTAGAGCAGCGAGGCGATCTTGTCTTTGGGTAGCACCACCAATCCACGGTTGGCGGCGTCCAGCGCGGGACCGATCTGGCTGGGAACGGTGCTTTTGCTGATCGTCTGACCGTTCGCCAGGTACGGACCCCGGCCGGCGGTCGATACCAGGTCGATGTATTGCTCACCCACCGCCGAGACCGAATGCACGTTGGCCGATGCGTCGGCCGGTATGCGGTATCCGTCCTCGATGCTCATCGTCGCGCGCGCGCCGCGCTGGGTCGGTTCGACGCGGATGACCTTGCCGATGGTGATTCCCCGGTATGTGACGTTGGCCGTTCGGTACAGGCCCCCGGACTGGGGCAATTCGGCATAGAGGGTGTAACGACCGACGCCGACCAGGCTCGGTATCCGAAGGTAATACCAGCCGAGAACCACCACGGCGACCACCGCCACCGCCGTCAGAAGCATCAGCTGGGTTTTGATCAAGCGGGGCAACATCTTTCATTCGCCCCTTTCCACCAGCGGCCCGCCGGGGGCGTCATTGGGATTGGGCGTGTAGCGGACGTCCGGGATCATGGTGTCCGGATTCCGCCCCCACGATTGCTCGAGCGCCCGCAGCGCACCGGAGAATCCCGTACCGGTCAGCGTCGTGTTGTCGATGGTGGACAGCGTCAGGTCGAGCGCGCCGGAAACATTGACGTAGTCACCGCGGATCACCTGGGAGACGTCGTCGATATTGAACGGCGCCGTGAGACCCAGCTTCAGCGCGCCGGCGATGAACGGAGAGGCGAGAACGAGTTGGCGTAGCGGTCGCTGCAGCGACTGCAGGCTGCGGTAGAGGTTGGGCCGGGTGTCGGCCAGCGCCCGGTTGGCGGCGCTGCTGAATCGCCCGAGGGATTCGGTGGCGTCGGCGAACAGTTCTCGGGTGTCGGCGAAATGCTGGATCAGCGGCGGGATGTCGGTCAGGACCCGGTCCAGCGTGTCTTTGCGGTTCGCGAAGATCCTCAGGAGTTCGTTGCTCGAATCGATTGCGCGCGTGAGGTCGTCGCGTTGACGGCTCAAACCGGTGATGAAAGTGTCCAGCCGACCGAGGAATTCGCGGATCTGATCGGCGCGGCCGTCGAGGATGTTGACGACCTCGGATTGGATCGCGTCGAGGTTGGCGATGCCGCCGCCGTTGAGGATCACCGCGACGCTTGCCAACGTCCGTTCGACGGTGGGGTACGCCGAGGCACTTCTCAGGGGGATCGTGTCGCCGCTTCTCAGTTGCTGCGCGGACGGGTTTTTCGGCGCGGTCAGCTCCACGTGCTGCGTGCCCAGCAGGCTGGTCTGGCCGATCTTCGCGGTCGCATTCGCCGGCAGCTTCACGCCCGGATCGAGGTCCAGCCGAACAGTCGCGATCCAGTTCTTCAGGGTGATGGCACGGACCGTGCCGACCCACACGTCGGCGACCCTCACCCGGCTATTGGTGTTGAGCGCCAACGTGTCTGGCATCTGCACGTAAATGGTCATGTGGTCACTGCCCGTGCCGTGGCCGACCGGGAGCGGCATGTCGGCGATGCCCCGCCAATGGCAGGACGCCAACATCGTCCCGGCCATTAGGAACGCCAGTGCGCGGCGGACCACTCCGATGACGCGCCGCCGTCCCGCCGGTCGGCTCGGCACGCCGCTCGCGCTCACCGGCCCGGCCCCGGCTGCGCGGGCCGCGAAAACCACGGCGGGGACGGCGGATTCGACTCGTCATAGGCGTTGGGCGGGCCGGGTGCGTTGGTCCCCGGCGGTGGCAGCGCGATGTCCTGACCGCCCACCAGCTCGGCGAGCGATTCGGCGGTGAGCATGTTGGCGGTGGCCGGCTGGACCTGCGTGCCCTGCATCCCGGGCGCGACCACCCAGCCCGGCTCGTGGTTGCCGTACGAAAAGGGGGTGTCGCGCGAGAAGATCCCCGGAACGGTGGTGTCTTTGTATCCGGGCGGCGGGCGCAGCCGGTCTTCGGAGTACGCGACCTCCTTGGGCAGCGTGGCCGCGGAGTTGAACGGGTTCAGGCTGGCCGGCAGGTAGTTGAACTTGATGGTGTCCAGCACCGGGGCCAGATACTGTGCGCACAGCTCGGCCGAGTCCTGATACCCCAGCCGGCTGCCGGCCTGAATCGCACTGCAGATGAAATGAATCGGGTTGGCGAAGTTGGGAAAGACGAACAATCCCACCAGCGAGCTGTGGGCGGGCTGGTAGAGGTTGTTGAAGTTGCCCGCAAAGGTGGGCAGCACGTGTAGGGCGGTTTCCAGCCCATTTCGCGGCTCGGGTTGCAGGATCGTGGTGGTCACGTCAGCGAGGTTGTCGACATCGTGAGTGAGCTCGGCGCCGTTGTCGTGCAGGAACTTTCGGGCTGCGTCGAGTACGTCGTCGAGGTGGGTGATGGTGTCGCTCACGTCGTGATCGGACTTGGTGAACCAGTCGGTGAACTGAGCCAGGTTGTCGTTGAGTGCGACGAACTGTTGCTTGTGCTGGTATAGCGCGGTGACGAACTGCGCCAGGCTTTTGGTGATGGCGACGAAGTCCCCCCGGCCCTCGTTGAGCGCGGTCAGCGCCTGCGACAAACTGTTCAGGGTGTCGTTGATCTGCTTGCCCTTGCCGGCCAGGTTGTCGGCGGCCGACTCGATGATGTCGCCGAACGGCCCCGCCGGCTGCTGGGGTGTCGGGCCGAGCTGCCGCAGGATCCCATTGATGGAGTCCCGCAACTGATCCCACTCGACGGGCACCTGAGTGCGCTCGATCGGGATGACCGCGCCGTTTTTCAGCACCGGGCCGCCGGTGTAGGGCGGGGACAGCTGGATGGTGCGCGAGGCCACCAGGCTCGGGTTGAGAATCGATGCGGTGGCCTTGGCGGGCACTTTGTATTTGTTGTTGTAGTGCAACGTGACTCGCATCTTGTCGCCGGCCGGCTCGATCTTGTCGATCGATCCCACCCGGACACCCATGATCTGAACTCGGTCGCCTGGGTAGAGGGCCAGGGTCTCGGAGAAGTACGCGACGACCGTCGTGGTGGTGAGTTTTCGGTAGAGCTGCACTCCGGCGACCGCCGCGATGAAGACGAAGGCCGCCGCCAGCGCCGCGACGACCAGTACCCGCGCGGACACGTTGGGCAGTCGCAGGTTGCGGATGTCGAAGATGGTGCTCATCGGTCGCTACCCCCTCGGTCCTGGGTCGGGTCGGCCGGGCGAAGGTCCTCGGTGCGCGCCCCCGGTGGCGCATGCTCCGGAAGCGGCACCGCGGTGCCGGGAACGTCCGGCGGCGCCTCGCCCGGCCGGGCCGCGCTCGGGATACCGGGGGTCGGCGGCAGCCCGTCAGGCTTAGGCGGCGACGCCCCGACGTCCAGCGGCGCCGGAAAGCCGCCGAGGACGGCGCCGAACGGGCCCTGGTCGGAAAGCGCGCACGGCAACGGGTTTCCGGGCCGCGGCGGGCTATCCGGCGCCGGTGTGTACGAACAGGGCGATCCCGGCGGTACGGCCGGTCCCGGATGGTCCGGGGTGCCCTCCAGCACCGGCGGGCCCGGCGGGGGTGCGCCATTGGGAAACCGGGTGCCGTTCGGGTCGGGCCAGCGGAACGCCGGCAGCCCGGCGCTGCGCCAGAAGTTCTCCGGGTCGATGCCCCGCTTCTTGAACGCCGCGTCGAGCCACGGCTGAAGCACTTGCGCGGGAATCAAATTCGCCACGATGGCCTTGAAGAACGGTCCGGACGCGACCGCTTCGGTCAGGGCCGCGGTGTATCTGCTGACCAGCACGAGCACATCGGACAGTTCCTTCTTCCGCTTGACCAGCTCGTCGCTGACCGTGCCCAGCTGCTGCAGCACACGGTGCGCATTGGGGTTTTCCTTGATGAATCCGGACACCTGCGTCGACACCGCTGACACGTTGCTCAGCAGGATGCTCAGCGCCTGGCTGCGCTGCCGGAAGGCGGCCAGCAGGCTATCGGCGTCGACCAACAAACTGTCGACCTGTTGGCTGCGGTCGCCGAGTACGCGAGTGATCTTGTCGGCGTTGGCCAGCAGCTGCTTGATCTGAGCGTCCCGATTGCCGATGGTGCCGGAGAATTTGGAGACACCGTCCAGCGCCGCTTTCAGGTGCGGGGCGGTCTGATCGAACGTCTCCGACAAGACATTCAACGACCGTTTGACGACGTCGATGTTCCAGTCCGTCGCCGCCTTCGTGACATCGACGAACGCGTCGTAGATCTGATACGGGGTGGTGGTCTGCCCGGAAGGGATGATTCCGTTGGGCCGCAGCGAATCCGAACCACGGGGCTGGATCGCCATGTTCTTGCGCCCGAGGAAGGTGTCGGTGCGGATCGCGGCGCGGCTTTGCGTCCCAATAGTCTTGCCGGGCATCGAAAAGCCAACCAGGACCTTATCGCCGCTGATCACCAGCGAGCGCACCAAACCGACATTCACGCCGGCGATTTCCACCTTGTCGCCGACGCTGATACCGCCGGTGTCGGCGAATTGCGCGTAATAGGTCGGGGTGGCGAACAGGATCGGCACGCTGGTGAAGCTCTGCCCCACACCGACGGCGAGCAACGTCACCAGCGCGCCCATCAGACCGACACGCGTCCGGTTGAACTCCGTCAGGGTTCTCACTGCGGGGTGCACCTTCCGGTCGGCTGCCCGAAGAGCTTGATCGTGCGTACCGGGCCGCCCGGCTGCAATCCGTTGACCTTGATCGAGAGGTCACACAGGTAGAAGTTGTAGAAGTCGCCGTAAATGCCACCGGCACGGCCGATTACGCGGAAGGCGCCCGGGAGTTTTCCCAGCACGTCGTCAACCGTCGGCAGGTCGCTGATCAGCGATTGCTGGATGCCCTCGAGGTGGCCGAGCGTGTCGTGCAGCGGTGGCCGGTCCTCGCTCAACAGGCCGGCCACCGTTCCCGCGGCGTCGCTGATGTGTGCGGCGGCCGCGGCCAGCGGATCGGCCCTGTTCTTCAATCCGGTGATGAGCAATTCCAGCTTGTCGACCGTTCGATCGAACTCCTTCTCGTGCTTGACGGTGGTGGCCAGCACCGTGCTCAAATTGTTGATCACCTCGCCGATCGCCTTATCGCGGTCGGCCAGCGCCCCGGTGAGTGCCGCGGTCTGGTCGAGGATGTCGTTGATCGTGGCACCTTGTCCCTGGAACACGGTGATGATCGACTGGGCGATGCTGTTGACCTTGTTGGGGTCCAACGCCTTGAACAGCGGCCGGAACCCGCCGATCAGTGCGTC
Organism: Mycobacterium sp. NGS17; assembly: GCF_059813205.1. Classification (NCBI taxonomy): domain Bacteria; kingdom Bacillati; phylum Actinomycetota; class Actinomycetes; order Mycobacteriales; family Mycobacteriaceae; genus Mycobacterium; species Mycobacterium sp. NGS17. The sequence goes on from NZ_JCALED010000002.1 coordinate 342,351, forward strand.
GAGGTCGAGCGCCGGCTGGGTGTGTTCGAGCGGGATCTCGCCGCCGGGGGCCAGCCGCTGCCCGCTCTCGCCGCGTTTGAGCTCCAGGTAGCGGTCACCGATGAGGTTGAGGTAGCGAATCGACGCGGTCGTCGCGCGGTCCAGTGTCAATGAGCGATCCACGTTGAACTCCACCAACACCCGGGTGTCGCCGTCGGTCAACGTCACCTTGGCGACCTTGCCGACTTCGACCCCCGACGCGCGTACGAATTGCCCGGCCCGTAGCCCGCTCGCGTCGGTGAACACCGCGGAGTATCCGGTGGTGCGATCGAATCGCACCTGGCCGAACACGATGATGATCATCACGGTGAACATCGCCAGCACGGACCAGAAGACGCCGAGTTTTACTGCTGTACCAGTGATTTTCATGGGTTGATCGTGTTCTCCCCGAATTGGCGTCCCCAGACGTATTCGGTGGCCAGCGGCTGGCCGAGCCCGAAGTGGTTGTAGGGCGCGAGGCTGGCGCCGGTGTCCATCACCAGATACGGGGCGGGCCACAAGTCCCGGGTGATCTTCTGCCAGCAGCCGGGCCGGCCGCCGGGGCCGCCGTGAGCGTTGACCCGCGGCAGGTTATCCGGATAGACATAGGGATTGGGCGCACCGATGATCGATCCGGCCGCGGCCAACGAATAGCCGTTGCCGCCAGCCGCTTTCGCGACTTCCGGAGCGGCGTCGTGGAAGTTGCGGATCATGCAGAACAGTTCGGGGCTGTAGGTGTCGAGCAGGTCGGCCGTCGGCACCAGATCCGCGGCGCCGCGGGAAAGGTATGGTCCGCCGCGGGTGAAGATGTCCTCGCCGTTGCGACCGACGCCCACCGCCGCCAGCAGCGCGGCGTCCAGGTCGCCCTGTTGCCTGGTCAGGGTGCGTGCGGTGGTCACCGCGTTGTGCAGGAAGTCCCACAAGTCCGGTGAGGCCTTGGTGTAGACGTCGGCCAGGTCCGCCAATCGCCGTACGTCATACCGGATTTGAGGCATCCGCGGGTTCAGCTGGGCCAGGATGGCGTTGCCGTTGACGATGGATTCACCGAACCTGCTTCCCAGCCCGTCCAGCGCCTGCGCCAGCGCGGACAACGTCGCGTTCAGCTCGATCGGACTCACTTTCTCGGATATCGAGGTGACCGTCTCGAACAGCGTGTTGAATTCGGTGGTCACCGAGCGCGCGTCGATAACATCATGCGGCGAGATGCGCTGTCGTGACGCATTTTCCGGCGCGATCAGCGACACATACTTGTTGCCGAACAGCGTCGCCGCCTCGATGTTGGCCACGACGTTCGCCGGAATAAGCGTGACGTAGCGCGGATTCACGTCCAGCACCAGCTTGGCGGCCGGGGCGCCGTCACGCTCGATCTCCGAAATGGCGGCGACCCGGCCGATCTCGACTCCGTTGTAGGTGACCTTGGATCCCGGCTCCATCACCAGGCCCGCCCGGGTGGCGACCATCGTCAGCTCGGTCTTCGGGGTGAAGTCCCCGCGAAATTGCAGGTATACCAGCGCCAGAACCAGTCCGCAGACCAACAGCAGGACGACGCCCTCGACGTACACCCAGGCGCGTCGACCCTTCCGCGGCACCGGCGTCATCGGTTACACCGTCAGATTGAAGTTCGGGTCGACGCCGTAGAGCGCCAACTGGGCGAGCAGGACCACCACCACCACCGAAACCAGCGAGAATCGCATCGACCGGCCGACCGCCTGGCCGACCCCGACCGGGCCACCGCTGGCGGTATAGCCGTAGTAGCAATGGGTGATCATCACGACCACCGCGATGATGACGACCTCCAGCACCGACCAGCCGACGTCCTCGGGGCGCAGAAAGGTGCGGAAGTAGTGCTCGTAGGTGCCGTTCGACTGGCCGTAGAACACCGTCGTGACCACCTGGCCCGACGTGAAAGCCATGTCGAGGGCGAGCGCGTACAGCGGCACGATCACCGCCAGCCCGCCCAGAATTCGGGTGGAGACCAGAAACGAAATCGATTTGATGCCCATGACTTCCAGCGCGTCGATCTCCTCGCTGATCCGCATGGCACCCAGCTGGGCGGTCGCGCCGGCGCCGACCGTGGCGGCCAGCGTGACCCCGGCGACGATCGGGGCGGCGATGCGGGTGTTGGCCAGCGCGGCGAAGAACCCGGTGAACGCCTCGACGCCGATGTTGCCCAGCGACGCGAAGCCCTGGATCGCGATCAGCGATCCGCCGGACAGCGTGACGAACCCGATGATCGCGACCGTGCCGCCGACCACGGCCATCGCGCCGGTGCCCATGCCGATCTCGGCGATGAGCCGCAAGGTCTCGCGTCGGTAATGGCGCACCGCCCACCCGATCTGCCCGACGCTGGTCCGGGCGAACCGCGCGAAAATCCCGATCTGCCATAGCCTTCGGGCCGTACCGCCGCCGTAGCGGTTGAGGTTGGCGGCCGTTCGCGGGTAGCGGGCGCGCAGCGCGCCGGGAGCCGATATCGCGGCCACGTCAGCGACCCGTCCCGAACCGCACGCCGATCGTGGTGAGCACCACGTTGACGGCGAACAGCGCGATCACGCACAACACCAGCGTCTCGTTGACGGCGGTGCCGACGCCCTTGGGGCCGCCCTTGGTGGTCAGCCCGCGATAGCAGCCGACCAGGCCGGCGATCGTTCCGAAGATGGCCGACTTCACCACCGAGATGACCACCTCGGGCAGGCCGGTGATCAAGGTGAGGGTGCCGACGTAGGCGCCCGCCGAAATGTGTTGGATGAAAACACCGAACACGAATCCACCGACCAGGCCGATGGTGATCACCGCCCCGTTGAGCAAGGTGGCGACGATGGTCGCGGCGACGACGCGCGGCACCACCAGCCGGTGGATCGGGTCGATGCCGAGCACCTCCAGCGCATCGATCTCCTCGCGGATGGTGCGCGCGCCCAGGTCGGCGCAGATCGCCGTGGACCCGGCGCCGGCGATCACCAGCACGGTGGTCAGCGGCCCCAGCTGCGTCACCGCGCCCAAAGCCGCACCGGCGCCGGAGATGTCGGCGGCACCGAACTCCGCCAGCAGGATGTTGAGGGTGAAGATGATCAGCACGGTCAGCGGAATCGCGACCGCGAGGGTGGGCAGCAGCGAGACACTGGTGATGAACCAGCCCTGCTCGATCGTCTCCCGCCACTGGAACGGCCGGCGGAACAGCGCCTTGCCGGTCAGCACGCAGGTCCGGAAGAACCCGCCGATGGCGTCGACCCCCGGCTGGATCTGGCCGCGCAGATACGTCGCGATCACGGTGTGGGTGCTCATCGCCGCTTCTCCCGCAGCTCGAGCGCGGCGATCATCGTGGAGTTGGCCAGTTCGAGGACGTGCTGGGCCAGGGTTCCCGCCTCGTCCGCGTCGCCGGCGCAGACGGCCTCGGCCAGCTTCCGGTACTGGTCCGTTCGGTTCGCCTCGGCGTCGATCGCGGCGGCCAGGGCGGTCAGGGCCCGCTCGTACGCGGCGCGAAAAGGGTTGTACATCAACCGGAACACGATCGAGCCGGAGCTGTCGATCATGTGATCCCAGAATGCGAGGGTGTCGCGGTGCCACTCGAGCGTGCCGGCCGAGGCCTCGAGGCTGCGCAGCGAATCTTGCAGCAGCGCCGCCAATTCGGGTCCGTGTTGTTCGGCCGCCAGTTCTGCGACCTTCGGCCCGATACGCAAGCGGGCCTCGAGGATGCTGCGGAAAACGCCCGTGTCGAGTTCGTCATCGCGAAACAACAACTGGGGCAGCAGGTCCAGGCCGGCGTGCCGCCGAAAATCGCGCACGGTGGTGACGCCGCCCTGGCGCACCTCGACCAGGCTGGCCGCCGAGAGCCGCTTGAGCGCCTCGCGGACAGCGGGCCGCGATACCCCGAGGACCTCCGCCAGCCGGCGCTCGCTGGGCAGCGCCGCACCCGGGCGCATCTCGCCGCTGAGCACATCGGTTGCGATCTGGTCGAAAACCGCTTCGGGCACAGATCGGCGAATCACCGGCTGCAGCGCCATGCGGCCAGTGTGGCTGGCCGAAAGCCAGTCAGGTGGTCAGACCACCGGCGTGTCGCAAATCTTTCCGGGCGGCTACCGTTGCGTCCGCTGCGCCGCCACAAACAGATTGCTGGGCACGTAGTCCCGGACTTCCTCGGGCGCCGCGCGCCCGTAGCCGGCCATCAAGTCGTCGGCCGGTGTCACCGTCACGTCCCAGCCGTGGCGGCCGAACCACTCGCCGACGTCCTCGCGCTCCTCGAAATACCAGAGCTCGTCGGTCCGCGGCAGCTCTCGGTCCGGATCGACGCCGGCCATCAGCCCGCGGATCCGGTCCATCCGTTCGCGGCGCTTGGCGCGGGCCTGCGGGTCGAGGAATTTCGGGCCCAGCGCCTCCACCGCGACCCGGCTGCCCGGAACGGTCAGCCCCTGAATGCGGTCGAACAGCAGCTCCTGGGCGGCGGCGGGCAGATAGGGCATCAGCCCCTCGGCCGACCAGACGCTGGGCGCTTCAGCGTCAAACCCCGCCTGCCGCAACGCGGCCGGCCAATCGTGGCGCAGGTCCACCGGCACCGCGATGCGGTTGCAGGCGGGCTGTGCCCCATGCTCGGCCAGCGTGGCCGCCTTGAAGTCCAGCACCCGAGTCTGGTCGAGCTCGTAGACCGTCGTCCCCGCCGGCCAATCCAGCCGCCATGACCGCGCGTCCAGGCCGGCCGCCAGGATCACCGCCTGGCGGATGCCCGCGCCGGTGGCATCGAGAAAGAACTTGTCGAAAAACGCAGTGCGCGAAGCCATGTAGCCGACCATCGACTGCATCTGCAACGGCAACGTCGGTTCGGCTTCGATGACCTCGTCCGGCAGCTGACCCGCGGAGTGCCAGTTCCACACGCCATCGCCCGCGGCATCGAGGAACACCTGAGCGAATGGGTCTGTGATCAATGGGTTTTCGTTGCGGGTCTCCGCCGCGCGGGCCGAGGCCACACCCAGCGCGGTAGCCCCCACGCTTTCGGTGATCTCCCAGCTGTCGTTGTCGGTTCTGGCTCGGCTCATTTCTGACGTCACTCGCCCTTTCCGGCCCGTTGCGCCCGTATCCGCCCATCAGCTCCGGCGCCGATGCGACCGTCCCGGGCCGGCCGCGCCATGTCATCATCCGTCCTGGCCACGCCGCTGCCCCCTTGATTCGCTAGCACGCCTACGTACCCGACCCTACGCGCGCCGGATGAGTGGAAGCTGTCAACGAACCCGGTATTGAGTTAACTTGTCGGCGGGCCACTTGGCAGGCCGAAGGCAAGGCGCCAGCGCGCGAACCCGAAGGATCGTTGCTACATGCGAGTTGACGGGCGCGACATCGTTGTTTCCGGCAACTTGCTGCACCCGCTGACCCGGCGGACCAATGACATCCTGCGGCTGATGCTGGCCTCGCTGTTCCTGGCGCTGGTGATCACGGGTTCGCTGATCACCCGCCCGCAATGGATCGCGCTGGAGAAGTCCGTTTCGCAGATCGTCGGCGTCTTGTCACCGACGCAATCCGACGTGGTCTACCTGGTGTACGGGTTCGCGATCGTGGCTTTGCCATTCGTGATCCTCATCGGCCTGATCGTCGCCGGGCAGTGGAAACTGCTGGGCGCGTATGCCGCGGCGGGCTTCGGCGCGATCCTTTTGCTGTCGATCAGCGCCAGCGGCATCGCGTCACCACGATGGCACTTCGACGTTCACGATCGGCTCAGCACGGTTCCGGCGCAATTCCTCGACGACCCGCGCTGGATCGGGATGCTGGCGGCGGTGCTGACGGTCTCGGGCCCGTGGCTGCCGGCGCGCTGGCGGCACTGGTGGTGGGCGCTGCTGCTGGCCTTCGTACCCATCCACCTGGTGATCAGTGCCATCGTCCCGGCGCGCTCGTTGGTGGGCCTGGCGGTGGGGTGGATCGTCGGCGCGCTGGTGGTCCTCGTGGTCGGCACTCCCGCGCTCGAGGTGCCGCTGGAGGCCACGGTGCGGGCGCTGGCCAAGGGCGGCTTCGCCGTGTCCCGGCTGACCGTGGTCCGGCCGGCCGGCCGCGGCCCGCTGATTCTTTCGGCCGACGGCGAACATCTCGGCGAGACGGCGCTGATCGAGTTGTACGGCCCGCACCAACGCAGCGGCGGAGCGCTGCGCCAGCTCTGGGAGAAGCTGAAGCTGCGCGACGCCGAAACCGCACCCCTGGTGACCTCCATGCGCCGGGCCGTGGAGCACCGCGCACTGATGGCGATCGCGATCGGTGAGGCGGGCCTGGCCAATACGGCGACGATCGCCGTCGCCCCGCTGGACCGGGGCTGGATGCTGTACTCGCACCGGCCCCCCGCCGGGACGCCCATCGACGAATGCGCCAGGACGACTCCCGTTGCCCGGCTGTGGGAATCGCTGCGAGCCCTCAACGACCACCGGATCGCCCACGGTGACCTGCGCAGCCACCACATCACGGTGGAGGACGACACCGTGATGTTCGGTGGGTTCGGCAACGCCGAGTACGGAGCCACCGACGCCCAGCTCCAATCCGACATCGCGCAGCTGCTGGTGACCGCCTCGGCGCTCTACGAGCCGAAATCCGCGGTGAGCGCGGCGATCGAGGTGTTCGGCAAGGACACCATCCTCAGCGCTTCCCGCCGGCTCACGAAAGTCGCTGTGCCGCGATACATTCGGCGGTCGGTGCCGGACGCGGGTGCCGTCATCTCCGGCGCGCGTGCCGAGGTCAAGCGCCAAACCGGCGCCGACCAGATCAAGCCTGCGACCATCACCAGATTCACCCGCAGCCAGATCGTGCAGCTGGTGCTCTTCGGCGCGCTGGTCTATGTCGCCTACCCCTTCATCAGCACGGCACCGACGTTCTTCTCCCAACTGCGGACGGCGAACTGGTCGTGGGCGCTGCTGGGCCTGCTGGTGTCGGCGCTGACCTACGTAGGCGCGGCCGCCGCATTGTGGGCCTGTGCCGACGGCATGGTGAACTTCTGGACGCTGTCAATCGCACAGGTGGCCAACACTTTTGCCGCAACCACCACGCCGGCGGGGGTCGGCGGGCTGGCACTGAGCACGCGGTTCTTGCAGAAGAGCGGCTTGTCGGCGATGCGAGCCACCGCCGCCGTGGCCCTGCAGCAGTCGGTTCAGGTGATCGCGCACCTCGCGCTGCTGGTCTTGTTCAGCGCCGCGGCCGGCGCCTCGATGAACCTGCGCCATTTCGTCCCGAGTGCGACGCTGTTGTACCTGATCGCGGGGGTCGCGCTGGGCATCGTCGGCGCGTTCCTCTTCGTGCCCACGCTACGCAAGTGGCTGGCGGCCGAGGTGCGCCCCAAACTGAACGAGGTGGTGACCGATCTGGTCAAGCTCGCGCGCGAACCGCGGCGGCTGGCCCTGATCCTGCTGGGTTGTGCGGGCACCACCCTGGGCGCTGCGCTGGCGCTATGGGCGAGCGTCGAAGCCTTCGGTGGCGGAACGACTTTCGTTGCCGTCACCGTCGTCACCATGGTCGGCGGGACGCTGGCGTCTGCCGCGCCCACGCCCGGCGGCGTCGGAGCGGTCGAAGCGGCGCTGATCGGTGGCCTGGCCGCGTTCGGTGTGCCGGCGGCCGTCGGCGTGCCGTCGGTCCTGCTGTACCGGGTGCTGACCTGCTGGCTACCGGTGTTCGTCGGCTGGCCGGTGATGCGGTGGCTGACCGCCAACGACATGGTCTGAGGATCCGGTCCTCGGATTCGGCCGCATCTTCCTGTGCCGTTTTGGCCGACGAATTTGATTGCAGTCGGCGTTCGGCGGCGCCGCGACATAACGCCGGAAAAGATTTTGGCAAACCGGCGAGATATTTCGGTTACTGTCATCCCACCATGGCTGGCGCTGGTACCGGCCCAATTTTCGGGAGATTGGATCGATGAAACATTTGACGCTAGCAACCATTTCTGTGGCGCTGAGTTTGGCGCTCGTGGGTTGCGGAAGCGACAACAAATCGGGTGACAAAACGTCGACGACCACTTCGACGACGACGTCGACGGCCTCGTCAACGTCGTCGACAACGAGCGCGGCACCGGCGGCCAAAGCCAAGTACACGATCGCCGACTACGTGAAGGACAACAACATCGCCGAGACACCGGTGCACCACGGCGATCCCGGCCCGAACGTCGACTTGCCGGTGCCCGCGGGCTGGCAGCTGAACCAGAACTCCGGCACCTCCTACGGAGGAATCGTGCAACTTCAGCCGTCCAATCCCTCGGATCCGCCCACCGTCTCGGCGCTGTTCTCCAGGCTCAGCGGCAACGTCGACCCGGCCAAGCTCATCCAGTACGCGCCGGGCGAAGTGCAGAATCTGCCCGGGTACCAGGGCCAGGGCGACGGCTCGGCGTCCACGCTCGGCGGCTACCAGGCGTGGCAGATCGGCGGCACGTACCAGCGCGGCGGTCAGACCCGCGCGATCGCACAGAAAACGGTGATAATTCCCAGCCAGGGCGCGGTCTACGTGTTGCAGCTCAACGCCGATGGTCTGGAGGCCGATCAAGGGCCGTTGATGGACGCGACCAACATCATCGACGACCAGACCACCATTACCGCCGGCTAGACCGGCTCACGCAGGTCCCGCGCCCGCGGCCGCGCGGGTTCGGGTGACGACGGGTTGCTCGAAGCCGGCGCCGGCCGCGGCGCGCCGCACCGCCTCGCCGACCCTGTCCGCGCGGTCCAGCGGCACCAGGGCGATCACACAGCCGCCGAAGCCGCCGCCGGTCATCCGCGCGCCCAGCGCGCCCGCGCGCACGGCGGTGTCGGCGATCAGGTCGATGCGTTCGGTGGTGATCTCGAAGTCGTCGCGCATGGAGGCGTGCGAGGCGGTGAAGATTCGTCCGGCTTCGGGATAGTCCGAGTCGCGCAGCGCCGCAACGCAATCGATCACCCGATGATTTTCGGTGAGCACGTGGCGGGCGCGGCGGGCGTCGACGGGATCACGCACGCCGGCCAAGGCGGCGAGGCCTTGCCCGCCCGCGGTGTCCTGCAGCTCACGCAGCGACGATGCCGACAGGTCGGCGGCCGCCCGCTCGCACGACGCGCGCCGTGCCGCGTAGTCGCCGCCGGCGTGGGTGTGGCGCTCGCGGGAGTCGATCAGCAGCAGCACGACACCCGCCGAATCCGGGTCGAAAACGACCGGCGTGACCGTGAGGTCGGCGAAGTCGATCAGCACTGCCGTCGCGTCCCGGCCGAACAGCGCGGCCAGCTGATCGAGCAAACCCGTTGGCGCGCCTACGTATTCGTTCTCCGCGCGCTGAGCCAGCCGGGCCTGCTCTGCCGCGTCGATGCGGAGACCGGCGGCCGACGCGATCGCGCCCAGCGCCGCGCACTCCAGCGCCGCCGAGGATGACAGGCCCGATCCCATTTCCACGTCGCTGGTGATCGACATCGTGCCGCCGGGTACCGGATGACCACCCTGGCGCAACGCCCAAACCACGCCGGCCACGTAGGCGGCCCAGCCGGCCACCTCGCCCGGAGCGGTACCGATCCGAACGCGCACCGGTCCGTCCGCGCGGTCGCTGACAACGGTGATCGCATCGTCGTCGGCGGGGGTGAACGTCGCGACGGTCCGCTGCGGTAGCGCGATGGGCAGCGCGAAACCCAGGTTGTAGTCGGTGTGTTCGCCGATCAGATTGATCCGCCCCGGCGCGGCGTAACGGATCGTCATGGTCATTGCGCGAGGTCCCGCAGCCGCTGGGCCACGATCTCCGGCGTGACGTCACCGATGAAGGCGTCCATCGCCGATTCGGAGGCCGCCAGGTATTTGAGCTTGGTGGCGCTGCGCCGGATGGACATCAATTCGACGTGGAAGTAGCCCTCGGCTAACGCGGCGGTGTCGGCGTATTGGTGCAGCGCCGAAATGTAGGGCAGCGGTGCGGAATACATCCGGTCGAAGCGCCCGAGCACGTCGAGGTAGACGGCCACGAAAGCGTCCACTTCGGCCTGGCTGAGTTCGGTCAGGTTGCGCACGAACCTGTTCGGGTAGATGTGCACCTCGACCGGCCAGCGCGCCGCGAACGGCACGAACGCGGTGAACAGTTCGTCGTGGGCGATGATGCGGCTGCCGTCGGCGACCTCACTCGCCAGCAGATCACCAAAGAGGTTGGTACCGTGCCGTTTCCGATGCCGGCGCGCCTGCTCCAGCATCGTGGAGGTGCGCGGCGTCAGGTACGGATAGCCGTAGATCTGACCGTGTGGATGGGTCAGCGTCACCCCGATTTCCTCGCCCCGGTTCTCGAAACAGAACACCTGCTCGACACCCGGCATGGCCATCAGGTCGGCCGTGCGATGCCGCCACGCCTCGACCACCAGCCGCGCGTGCGCGGGCTCCAGCTGGGCGACGGACCCGTTGTGGTCGGCGGAGAAACAGATCACTTCGCAGCGGCCATGCCCGGGCGCGGTGACGAAGCCGTCGTCGCCCGCAACGGGTGCCGAGGCGGGTGGTGCCGGCAGCGCGCCGGACAGACTCGGGAATCTGTTCTCGAACACGACTACGTCGTAATCCGGGGCGGGTACCTCACTGGTCAGCCCGGTCGGGCCCGGACACAGCGGGCATGCCTCCGGTGGTGGCTTGTAGGTGCGGTCCTGGCGCAGCGCCGCGATGATCACCCATTGCCCGGTGGATCGGTCGAACCGCAACTGCGACTGCGCGGCGGGATCCCGCGCCGGCAGCGGCCGGCGATCTTCCACCGGCGCCGGGCGATGCCCGGGCAGCGCGAAGAACAGCAGGTCACGACCGTCAGCCAGCTTCGCGCGCGTCGGCGGAGTCACGATGTCGAAGACTAGCTTGTGCCGATTTTCGGGTAAGCATGTTGGGTTAGCGCAAGAGAGGTGGTCCGTCGATAACTGTTCTCTACGAACGCGCCCGCAACTGGGTGATCGGCTCGGATCCTGGCTTGCTTCGGCTGCGGATGGCGACTCGGACCACGGCCGCGCTTGGATGTTCACTGCTGGCGCTGTTCATCCTGACCAGGGCGACGGGACAACCGCTGACCGTCGCCCTGTTGGGCGTCGTCATCACCATGGTCGCGTCGCGCTCGGTCAACGAGCCCGACCCGCGCCGCCAGCGGGTCACCATGGCGCTGCTGCCGCTGCCCGCCGCGGTGTCCATCACGGCCGCGGCGGTGCTGGCGCCGCGCACGGTGGTCAGCGACATCGTCTTCGTGATCGTCGTGTTCACCGCGGCCTACATCCGGCGCTTCGGCGCGCGGGGCAGGGCGCTGGGCATGGTCGCGTTCATGTCCTACTTCTTCACGCTGTATCTGCACGCCCGCCTCGCGGAGCTGCCCTGGATGATCGGGGCGGTCGCGGTGGGCACCGTGTGCACGTACGTGATGAGCGCCTGCGTGCTGCCCGATCGGCCAGAGCGGGTGCTGCGGGCCACGATTCGGGCGCTGCGGGCGCGGATGGCGATCGTCCTCGACACGACCGCCGAAGCGGTGCGGACCGGACGCCTCGATGAACGACGGCGCCGCCGCATGCGGGCCCGCACCGTCCGGCTCAACGAGACCGCCCTGATGGTGCAGAGCCAGATCGAGGACAAGGCCGACCCCGGCACCGTGTGGCCCGGCGTCACCGCCGAAGAACTGGTCCCCTGGCTGCTGGACGCGGAGCTGGCCATCGAATGGGTCGCCACCGCCGGTCGCCGGGCGGCCATCCTCGCTTGCGAGGATCCCGCTGCCATGCCCTCGCCCGCCCGGGCCGCGCTCGTCGGCGCGCTCACCCAACTGTCGCGAGCCATCCGGCTGCCGGAGCCCGACGGGCTGCGCCGCGCCGCCGACCAGGCGCAGCGCTTGCTCGACGAGCAATGCGAGCCCGGAGCCGACGACGCGGGCGGCGCCGCCGTCCGCCGCCTCGCCCTGGCGATCATCAACGCCGCATCGGCGACCTCGGACGTGCGGGCGATCGTCGACCGGGTTGCCGCCGGGCGCCCCCTCGACGATGCCGACGGGCAGCGACTCCCGGTGCCCGAGGGCGCTGTCTCCGACGAGGAAGCGCCGGGCCCCCGGCTGCGCCCGACCACCCGGCAGGCCATCCAGGTCTCCGTCGCCGCGTCCTTGGCCATCGTCGTCGGCGAGCTGGTCTCGCCGGCGCGCTGGTATTGGGCGGTGATCGCCGCGTTCGTCATCTTCGCCGGCACCAACTCCTGGGGCGAAACCTTGACCAAGGGCTGGCAACGCCTGGTCGGGACGCTGCTCGGCGTGCCCTGCGGCGTGCTGGTGGCCACGCTGCTCACCGGCCACAAGAACGCCGCGCTGGCGGGCATCTTCGTGTGCTTGTTCTGCGCCTTCTACTTCATGACGGTCACCTACAGCTTGATGACCTTCTGGATCACCACGATGCTGGCGCTGCTGTACGGCCTGCTCGGCCAGTTCTCGTTCGGCGTGCTGATGCTTCGGATCGAAGAGACCGCGATCGGTGCCGTCATCGGAGTGACCGTCGCAGTCGTGGTCCTGCCGACCAACACCAGAACGGCGATCCGCGGCGACGCTCGCGCCTTCTTGACGAGCCTGTCCGTGCTGATCGAGGTCTCGGCCGCGACGATGTTCGGTGTCCAGGACAGCGCCAGCCCGTCGGAACAGGCGCGCCAGCTCGACCGCGATTTGCAGCAGTTCCGGGTCACCGCCAAGCCGTTGTTGGCCGGCGTCGCCGGACTCGCCGGCCGGCGCAGCATCCGGCGCGCCCTGCGGATCTTCGCCGCCTGCGACCGCTACGGCCGGAGCCTGGCGCGCAGCGCCGAGCAGTATCGGGATCCGGTGCGGTCAGCATCGCTGGTTTCGGAACTGGCGCAGGCCTTTTCGGTGGCCGCGGCCCAGACACGACGAAACATCGACGCCCTGCAGGAAGCCATCGAGGGCGGCCACGCCCCGACCCTGGTCTCGGCGACAGACGAGCTCGACGCCGCCGAAGCGGTGGCCCGACAACAGGACGGCGACGGTCGCGGCGGCACCAGCCCCGACACCCGGCGCTTCCTCACCGCGGTGCACGCCCTGCGCCAGATCGAACGCGCCGTCATCACCGCGGCCACCAATCTCGGTGGGCGCGAAGGCGCGAAAGTACCCGCGGCAACTGCGAGCTGACCCGACTACGCGCTGACGTGCACCGCTGCGCCTTTCCCCGAAGCCGCGAAGAACAGCCGTGGCCCGCTTAGCATGTATTGCGGGTCGAGCGGTGAGGACTGCCATGTGGGATCTGAAGTCGCCATTGGTGCTTCTCGGTGTCGTCTGCATCCTCGCTGCAATCGTGGGGGGCGGCGTGAAAGCGCTTGGCGCCGAATTGCCGTTGATCAACAGTTGGCGTCGGCAGAGCGTGCTCGCGGCGTTCGGTATCGCCCTCATCGCGATTCCGCAGATGGTCATCCGGATTGGAGAGTTCCGGGTGACAAACGTGACGGTGTCGTGGGATGGCAACCAGTACAGCGGTTGTGTGGTCCGCGCGCGCTACACCGCATCGATCACGACCAAGGGTTCCGCCGGCGAGTTCGAGAGCCGGGCATTGGTTGTCACGACCTACACCAGCCCTGTGCGGACACATGTCGACGGTCCTGGTTTGCACGTCATTCATGGAACCGCCGAGAACGAGTTGGCCGCCGGCAGCCATGGCAATTACCCGGTCATCGTGGAAATCCTTGCCCCACAGGAACTCAAGTCGTCCCCGAGTTATCTCCATGTTGTCGACTGTTGACGTCTTTTAGCGATCGCGTGAGGAGCAAACCCATGGCGACACCGGACCTCCCGCCTGGCTTCGATTTCACCGACCCCGACATCTACGCGCACCGGCTGCCCGTGCGGGAATTCGCCGAACTGCGTGCCACAGAGCCCATCTGGTGGAACGAGCAGCCCCTCGATCAAGGGGGCTTCGGCGACGGCGGCTATTGGGTGGTGACCAAGCACCGCGACATCCGCGAGGTGTCGCTGCGCAGCGACGTTTTCTCGTCGGCAACCAAGTCGATCGTGCCGCGCTATCGGCAAGACCTGGCGCAGGGGCAGATCGAGGCGGGGCGGGCGTCGATGATCATGATGGACGACCCCGAGCACAGCCGGCTGCGCAAGATCGTCTCGCGTGGCTTCACGCCGCGCGCGGTCGAGCGGTTACGCGCCGAACTCACCGAACGCGCGCGACGCATCACCGCCGAAGCCGCCGCGCAGGGCTCGGGCGACTTCGTCCGTCAGGTGGCGTGTGAGCTTCCGCTGCAAGCCATTTCGGGCCTGCTCGGGGTGCCGGCGGAGGTTCAAGGCCCAGCGACCGAAAACCGCTGCCGACGAGATCATCCGGTGGGCCACCCCGATCACGGCGTTTCAGCGCACCGCGCTGGCGGACACCGAACTCGGCGGCGTGCGCGTCAAGAAGGGCCAGCGGGTGGTGCTGTTCTACCGCTCGGCGAACTTCGACGAAGAGGTCTTCGACGCCCCGTTCACGTTCGACATCCTGCGCAGCCCCAATCCGCATGTCGGATTCGGCGTCACCGGAGCACATTACTGCATCGGCGCGAATCTGGCCCGCATGACGATCGATTTGATGTTCAACGCGATCGCCGACCACATGCCCGATCTGCGCTCGGCCGGTGACCCCGAGCGGCTGCGGTCATCCTTCATCAACGGCATCAAGCACTGGCAGGTCGCCTACTGACCGGAACCTAGTGGAGAAGCGAAGCGACCTTCTTGGCTGTCTCCTTGGCCGAGCCTGGATTCTGTCCGGTGACGAGGTTACCGTCTACCACGGCGTAGGAAATGAAGGGAAGTTTGGCCTTTTCGTAGAGCGCGCCACGATCTTTGGCACGTTGCTCAGCGTTGTAGGGCACGAGCTTGTCGACCCGGGCGAACACCTCTTCTCGCCAAGCGAAGCCCGTCATCTTCTTGCCGGCGATGAGGTAAGAGCCGTCGGAAAGCTTGGTGTTGAGAAGTCCGCAGTAGCCGTGGCACACCGAGGAGACGATGTCGCCGCGTTCGTAGATCTCACGGGTGATGCGTTGCAGCCCATCGCTGTCGGGGAAGTCGTACATGACGGCGTGGCCGCCGGTGAAGTAGATCGCGTCGTAGTCGGCTGAGTCGATTTCGTCGGGACTGCGGGTGTTGTTCAGAAGGGCCATCTTGGCCGGGTCGGCGCGCCAGGCCTTGGCGGTCTTGTCGTAATTGGGGAACTTCAGCGCTCTGGGCTCCAGCGGCACCTTGCCGCCGGCGGGGCTGACGAGGGTCTGCTCGAAGCCGTGCGCGTCGAAGATGTGCCACGCGTGGGTGAGCTCGGATAGCCATAGGCCGGTCGGGTGCTCGGGGTCGTCGTAGTGGGCGACGTTGGTGACCACGTTGAGGATGCGTTTTGTCATCGACGGCCTGCTTTCGTGTGTTTGATGAATCGGTCAACCGGCCGGCCCGCGTAGCCGTCATGCCCGAATGTGTGCATCGCTTACATTGACGCTAGCGCGGCCCGCGCGAGAGGTCAACTGCAAGTCCGGCTCGGCTGAACTCAACGGGTTTGGGCGGCGAGCACGGCGATGAAGGACGCGCGAACCTGGGCGGCGACCTCTTGGATCGACGAAGCGGTGAGCTTGCGGTCCAGGTATAGGCAGGCCAGGCCGTGGACCAGTCCCCAGCCCCCCAGGGCGAGGTCGATGGGGTCGGAGTCGGGGAAGACGCGCGTGATCGCAGTTGCCAGAAGTTCGTGCACCTCGGCGGCCGCTCGCACGCGTTCGTCGTTCTCGTCGTCGCACTCGTTGCCGAACATCAGCCGGAACAGCGCGGGTCGGCGCAGCGCGAACACGACGTAGGCGACACCGAGTTCGGCCAAATCTTCGACATTGCAGGGCAATTCGCGATCCCGAGTCAAAGCGGCCTTCAAATCGCGTAGCCCTTGAGCCGCTAGTGCAGATTCCAAGGACTCACGGTCGGGAAAGTGCCGGTAGGGAGCGGTGGGCGAAACACCGGCCTCGCGCGCCGCGGCGCGAATGGAGAACGACTCGCCCCGTTCCAGCATGCCCATGGCCGTCGTCAGCAGCGCGGCACGCAAGTCGCCGTGGTGATAACTGCTCTTCGTCGTCGCAGTCATGGCCGCGTGGTCCTCCTGGTGGCTCTGGGCTCAATCATCAAACGCAGATTCCTGGTCAATCGGCGGACACGCCGGGGGGGCGCTCGCCCCGTCCCGGAAGCGCGCTGCCCGTCGTCGCGCCGATGTTGACTCCGCTCACATTGGATTCTATCGTGCAATGTAAGCAATGCACACATCAAGAGAGGCGGTGGCGTCAAAGATGGTCCCGAGCGAGGGCATGGTCGCGGACGTGGTCGAGATCGAACTAGGTGGCCGCAAGATCGCCATCCCGAAGGGCGGGCTGTATGACCGCTACCGGATGGACACCAGCCTGGATGCTGTCGCCGCGGACCCGCGCGTGCGCAACGTTGACTTCTTCCGGGCGCTGCCCAAGACCCAGGTTCAGTCGGTGATTGGTCCGACTCGGACGCCGAACTTCTACTATGCGATGTCGAAGGCGCAGATCACCTACCTCGCTCCGACGACGGCGCTGCGGTCCCGACTGCCCAGCGAGTTGGATCCTCTGCAGATCGCTCCAGGGATCGGGCTGTTCTCGGTGGTGTTCTTCCGATACGACGTGTGCGACATCGATTTCTACACCGAGGCCACCGTCGGCATCGCCGTCCGACCCGCGCACCACGGCAAGCTCCCGGCCGCCGACCTCCTCTCCTCACTGGCCAACGACTCGATGCACGCCTACGTCCTGTCGCTGCCGGTAAACACCGAGATCGCGCACGTCCGCGGTCACGACGGCTATGGCTTCCCGAAGTGGGTCACCGAGATCGATGTCGACATCGACGAGCGACGGACCACGGCGCGGGTGGCCAACGACGACGGCGGCACCGACATCGCGATCGACGTCGCCACCCCGGCGCAAAAGCGGGTCCCCAGCGGCACCCAGGTCTCGACACTGATCTCGTACACCCAACTCAATGGGGGCTGGCACGCCACACTGAGCCAGACCAACACCCTGGCCGCCGGCGGCAAGCTGCTGCCGAAAGACCTGGAGCTGGGCTGCGGACGGCTGACCGACGACGTCCGCTCGCTCAAGCCGATCAAGGCGCTGCGCTTGGACGTCTTCACGGAATGTCAGAACGCCCTGCACATTCCCGTACCCGTCTCGTTCCCGGCGTGAGCCCGAACCACAGGAAACGCAATGCAGACCGTCCTGGGAGCCAACGGCCAGATCGCCGAGCAGCTCACCCGCTACCTCCACGACAACTTCACCGAAAACATCCGACTGGTCAGCCGCAAACCCACCAAGATCCATGACACCGATCAGCTGTTGCCGGCCAACCTCATGGACGCCGACGCCACCGCCGACGCCCTCGCCGGCAGCGACATCGCCTACCTGACAGTGGGACTGCCCATGGACTCAACGCTGTGGGAGCAACAATTCCCGGTCATGATGGCCAACACCATTGCCGCCTGCCAGAAACACGGCACCAAACTGGTCTTCTTCGACAACACCTACATGTACCCGCGGACCTCGACGCCCCAGGACGAAGACACCCCATTCCAGCCAGTAGGCCGCAAGGCGGCGGTGCGAGCCCAAATTGCGAACATGCTGCTCAAAGAAATGGACTCTGGGTCAGTCGAAGCCGTCATCTGCCGAGCACCCGAATTTTACGGGCCCGGCAAGACCAAGAGCCTGTCCAACTCCGCCGTCTTCGACCGCATCAAACAGGGCAAGCGACCGATGATCCCGATCACCGCGCACACAAAACGAACCCTGATCTGGACCCCCGACGCCAGCCGCGGGATGGCACTGATCGGCAACACCCCCGACGCCTACGGCCAAACCTGGCACCTACCAACCGATCCCAAACGACTCACATACGCGCAAATGATCGGCATCGCCTCGGATGTCACCGCGCGCGACATCCGCTACACGACGGTCCCAGAACTCGCATTCAAGGTCGGCGGATGGTTCAACCCCGCAGTCAAGGAAGCCTCCGAGCTGCTGCCCCGCTACCGCGACGACAACATCTTCGACTCCGCCAAATTCGCCCGCCGATTCCCCGACTTCACAATCACGACCTACCGAGAGGGAATCGCCGAGATCCTCAACGATTAACGAGGGTCTCCCGTAGGAAGCGATGCGCGCCGCACTCGATGATGTCGGTGACCGCTCGTTCGGCGTCAGTTGGGCTCTGACGGCTGTGGGCTCTGCGCATCGCGGCGCTCACCCGTCGCGATGAAGTCCTCGATCAGCTCCACCACCTGCTCGGGCGCCTCCACCTGTGCGAAGTGACCGACGTCGGGCAGCACCTCGAGCCTGGCATCGGTGCGCGCCTCGTGCGCGGCGTAGGCGTGGGCGACGGGAATGATGCCGTCGCGCTCCCCCCAGATAGCCATGACGGGTAGATCTTCGCGCAACCGCAGCCGGTTGAGCGCGCTGACCGCCTGCCCGCGGTAATCCACGACCGATCGCAGCGTCCGCAGGAACGACTGCCGCGTTTGGCCGTCCGACAACGACGAATAGGCGCTCCACAGCTCCGCGCCGCGCGGCGACCGGATGCCGGCGCTTTTCATCCAGGACCGCAGCTTGTTGCCGACGGACAGCACGGGCGGCGGAGCGACGATCGGCAGCACGAATTCCGCCCCGGGCGCCGAGAGCAGCCGCAACACCCATCCCACGTCGGGACCCAGGCCGCCGCTGCTGATCAGGATCAACCGTTGGGCGTAGTCCGGGTGCTGGTAGACGAACTGCATCGCGACGCCGCCACCGAGCGAGTGACCGACGACCGTCGCGTGGCTGACGCCGAGCTCGTCGAGGAAATCACGCAGCCATACCGCGAATGCGCCCAGCGAGTAGTCCGTGCGGGGTTTCGCCGACTCGCCGTGGCCGAGCAGATCAGGGGCGATCACCCGGAACTTCTTCGACAGCGGCGGGATCACCGACCGCCACGTCTCCGAACTGCCCGCCATGCCGTGGATGAGCAGCAGCACCTCGCCGTCACCCTCATCGCGGTAGGCGATGCGGTCGCCGTGTAGTTCGAGAACCTTCAGCTCATTCATGTGGCCTGTGTACCCGCTTTGGTCCTGCTCAGCAATGATCTAGTGCATGACCGAACCGGTTGCGACCCGAGTGGCCGTCTACCTCGACTTCGACAACATCGTGATCTCCCGGTACGACCAGATCCACGGGCGGAACTCGTTTCAGCGGGATAAGGCCAAGGGGCTCGAGCAGCACGGGGAGCGGCTGGACCGCGCGACGGTCGACGTCGCCGCGATCCTCGACTTCGCGTCGTCGTTCGGGACCCTGGTGCTCACCCGCGCCTACGCGGACTGGTCGGCGGACATCAACGCCGGGTATCGCGGACAGCTGGTGGCCCGCGCCGTCGACCTGGTGCAGTTGTTCCCGGCGGCGGCCTACGGCAAGAACGGCGCCGACATCCGGTTGGCCGTCGACGCGGTCGAGGACATGTTCCGGCTGCCCGACCTGACCCACGTGGTGATCGTGGCCGGCGACTCCGACTACATTCCGTTGGCCCAGCGCTGCAAGAGGCTCGGCCGGTACGTCGTGGGCATCGGTGTGGCCGGCGCGTCGAGCCGCGCGCTCGCGGCCGCGTGCGACGAGTTCGTCATCTACGACGCGCTGCCGGGGGTTCCGGTGCCCGAACCGGCGCCGGCGGACTCGGAGGCGGACAAGCCGAAAAAACGGACTGCCCGCGCCAAGTCGGCAAAGCGGGACGAGCCCGACGAGCAGCCCGACCCGCAGGCCGCCGCCACGGCGCTGCTGACGCGGGCGCTGCGAATCGGCTTGGAGAAAGACGATGTCGACTGGCTGCACAACTCCGCCGTGAAGGCACAGATGAAGCGGATGGACCCGTCGTTCAGCGAAAGATCGCTGGGATTCCGCTCGTTCAGCGACTTCCTGCGTTCGCGCTCGGACGTCGTCGAGCTGGATGAGACGTCGACGACGCGGATGGTGCGGCTGCGCGCGCAGGATTGAGCGGCGCGGCAAGTATTCAGTGGGTCGCCGGACGATCGAATGACCAGGGATGGGCCGATTCCAATTGGGACGCAACACGAATGAGGACGTCTTCGCGCCCGTAGGCGGCGGCGAGTTGCACCCCGACGGGAAGACCCTCAGCGTTGCGATGCAGGGGAAGGCTGATCGCCGGCTGTCCGCTCATGTTGAAGGGGGGCGTGAACGCGGCGAACCGACCGGCCCGCCGCATCGGCGCCGTAGGGTGCTCGGGATCGTTCTCGAATTCGGTTAGCGGTGGCGGTGGTTCGGTCACCGTCGGCGTGAGGAGCAGGTCCCAGCCGTCGGCCCACCACTGCTGCAGCGCCCGCCGAAACGCATAGACCGCCTCCTGCGCCACCGCGTAGTCGAGCGCGCTCACTTCGCGGGCCCGCTGGGCGAGCACCCAGTTCACCGGCTCGACCTCGTCGGAGGTCAGCTCACGCCCGAGGGTCTGGCCGAAGGCGCGCACCCCCATCGCCATCTGCGTGGCCCACAGCGCCATGAACTTCTCGGTCAAGGTGGTGTCGGCCAGGCAGGCCGGCCACGCCGGCTCGACGATGTGCCCGAGGCCCTCGAGCATCGATCCGGCGGCACGCACGGCCGTGACGCAGTCGGGGTGCAGG
Organism: Mycobacterium sp. NGS17; assembly: GCF_059813205.1. Taxonomy (NCBI): domain Bacteria; kingdom Bacillati; phylum Actinomycetota; class Actinomycetes; order Mycobacteriales; family Mycobacteriaceae; genus Mycobacterium; species Mycobacterium sp. NGS17. Next base: position 362,975 of record NZ_JCALED010000002.1, read on the forward strand.
ACGTCGTTGCGCGGGTGGACGTCGAGCAGCCCGATGCGTAGCCGGCCGGGTTGGGCGCCGACCTCGTCGCGGTAGGCGCGCTCGGGCGGCGGCGCGATCACGGTGTCCCCGACTCCGGGCCCGCGCACGGCGTCGAGCAGGCCCGCCGTGTCGCGCACCGTGCGGCTGACGCACAGCTCGACGCCCAGGCCCACCTCGGCGCGCACCGGCCCGACGGTGATCCGGCCCTGGCTCGGCTTGAGTCCCACCAGCCCGCAGCAGGACGCCGGGATGCGGATGCTGCCGCCGCCGTCCGAGGCGTTGGCGAACGGCACCATCCCGGCGGCCACGGCGGCGGCCGCGCCGCCACTGGATCCGCCCGGCGTGCGGTCCAGCGCCCAGGGGTTGCGGGTCGCCCCCCACGCGAGCGGCTGAGTGGTCGGCAGGCTGCCCAGCTCGGGGCTGTTGGTCCGGCCGGCGATCACCAACCCGGCCGCCTTGAACCGGGCCACGAGCGTGGTGTCGCGGGCGTCGACCTTCGCGGCCTCTTTCAGCGCCACATTCCCGTTGGACAGCGTCTGGCCCGCGAAGCTGGTGTAGAGGTCCTTGAGCAAGAAGGGAACCCCGCGGAACGGGCCGTTGGGCAGGCCCGGGTCGGCCGCCACGGAGCGCGCGTGCCCGAACCACTCGATGACCACGGCGTTCAGCGTGGGGTTGAGACGCTCGATCCGCTCGATCGCCGCCTCCAGCAGTTCACTCGGCGTGACCTCGCCTCGGGCCACCAGCGCGGCCTGATCGGTGGCGTCCATCCAGCGCGTCTCGTCGGCCAGAGCAGTCATGGCTTCCGGTGTATCACGGGGTCAGCGTCACACCCGCGCCCGCGCACGAGTCGCGGTGCCGGCGCACCGGCCTTACGCTCGTTGGTTGCACGAACACAACGGGGGTTTATTGATGCGTGGGATCAACGGGCGAACCATGTCCAGACGGTGCTTCGCCCCGCTCGCGCTCGCGTCGGTTGCCTGCCTGCCCATCGCGTCCTGCTCGGAAACCGCGGCCCCTCCCCCGCTCAGCGCCACCACGTCGACATCCGCCGCGAAAACCAGCACCCGCGCGCCCGCCCCGCCCGCCCCGATAACCGGGCCGCTGGAAAAGGATTGGAAAAGCTACGGCGGCACGGCCTACTTCGGTTGCCCCGAGAAGTTCTCGGCCGGCAGATCGGCGCTCGAGGACATCCGGCCGAAAATCTTCGACCCGAAATCCGGGCAATACGTCGCGCCGGGCATCCCCTCGCTTCCGGCCGGCGAGAACCTCACCGGCGCCATCTGCGCGCCGACCGGCACGGCCGACGACATGAAGGTGGTGTACGTCGTCACCACGGTCAAGCCGGCGCAGGCTTCCGCCCCGGAAGTCGCCAAAACCACCGCCTACGTGTTCGACACCAAGTCCGGCCGTCAGTTGGCCGACAAGGAGCTGCAGCCGCCGGCCCCGGAGCTGAAAATGACCGCGCCGAAGGAATGGGGGTTGGCCTCGACCGCCTCGGGTGTGGCGTGGCTGAACGCCTTCACCGACGGCCACGGCGCCGCATCGCCGCCACGGACCGTGGTCCTGTCCGGCGGCGACCTGTCGATGATGTGGAACGACCCGCAGCCCGGGCGGGTCTGGCAGGACGTGCTCGCGTTCGCGCGCAACACCGAGCCCGGCAAGTCTTCCGGCGCGGAGCTGCGCCGGCCCAGCGGGGAAGCGATCTATCAGGACAACGACGCGCAATCCGTCGATGCCGAATTAACCGACGGCACAACCAAACTGGTGAAGATCACGCACTGGGATTCCTACAACCCGCCCGTGCTGTCGACGATGTTCTACGACCTCAACGCCAAGTCCGTCATCAAGATCGGCGATTCCGACCGGCTCCCCGGCGGCGGGCTGGCCGCGGCGCTGTCCGACGGCAAACTGTTCGTCGACGGCCACGGCTCGGACACCTCTCAGCTCGGCTTCGGCGTATGGAACCTGCGCAGCCAGCAGTGGGACTTCCAGAAGAGCCGAGACGACGCCAAGAAGCTGTCGGTCTCCAAGCTGGCGTTCTTCGAAGACCACCTGTACATCACCGGCACCGGCGGGACGTACTCCGTGATCGCCCTGCCCGCAACCGATCCCGTGGCATCGAACTGGACACTACGGCCTTTCGAGCGGATCTCCGGGTGGACGCTGGTGTGCCGCGGTGAGACCGCGCCGGCGTCCAACGGCGAGTGCAAGGAGATCGTCATGGTGCAAGATCAGGACGGCCACTACCCCGGCCCCTGGTTCTAGGGCGCGCTCGCCGGCGTGCCCTCAATCGGCCTGCCTTGCAACGCTTCTCGTTCTGACAACGATCAGTGCGGTGCAGGCCACCAGCACACCGGTGGCCGCGGCTTCGGCGATCAACGCACCGGAGTTCAGCACTTGCCGGTCGGCGACCAGAGATATTCCCATTTCATTCTTGGCGTCGCCGACCAGTACCGACGGATAGACCAAACACAAAACAACGGTCACGAACGCGATGACCGCGCAGCCGCATGCGACGATCCCGAGCCAGCGCGCCCGCGTCGCGGCGAGCAGCGCGCCGCCGGCCGCCAGCGAGGTGATCACCACGATCCACCCCGGCGTGCTGTCCACCATGTCGGTGAGCAAGGAGCCGTAGTATTCGCCGTGCTCACCGATGTACATGCCGAGGCCATTCCACCGAATGGGTAATCCCAGCTGGCTCACGTCGATCCAGGGCAGAAGTGTCAGTGCGGCCGACGCGATCGCCGCCGCAACGGCCACTACGGTGATTGCTTTGGTACGCAACATGTTCCTCTTCGATAGTCGGGACGAACTTCCAGCCGGCCAGCCAGGTTACGCGTACCAGTCACTAATCCGGGCGCCGCGAGTTAACCGGGCCGCGCTCGGGGGTATCCGACGGGGCATGGGGTGGGTGACGATGCACGCGGTCGCGATCGTCTCGGCTTTGCTTTCCGCTTTCTGGGCTGCGGTGGGAATCGTGGTCCGGCAACGAGCCACTCAGCGCGTTCCGGGTGATGAAGCCATGTCCGCGACCATGGCGACCAACCTGGTTCGCCAACCGTCGTGGTGGGCCGGGACGTTTGCCGCGGGGGCCGGCTACGCGTTTCAGGCCGCGGCGCTGGCGCATGGATCCCTGCTGCTCGTCCAACCGCTTTTTGTGTCGTCGTTGCTGTTCGCGTTGCCGTTGGGCGCGGCACTGTGCCACCAGCGCATCAGCCGGGCCCAGTGGGGCTGGGCGATGTTGCTGACGGCCGCACTGGCGGTTTTCCTGCTGGTGGGCCAGCCCCGCGAGGGCCACGGCCGTCCCCCGATTCCGGCGTGGACGCTGGCGCTGGCGATCACCGTGCCGTCGGTGATCGCGTGCGTCATCGCCGCCCGCCGCGCCACCGGCCGGGTGCGGGCCTCGCTGCTGGGCGTCGCGGTCGCGGTCCTGCTCGGCATGATCGCGGTCGTCACGAAGGTCTGCACCCACCGCTACTCGGTCGGCGGGTGGCATGAGCTGATGACCGTCCCGGCTCCGTACGTGCTGGTGGGGCTGGCGGTCACCGTGACCGTAGTGCAGAACTCGGCGTTTCACGCCGGTGCTCTGCAGGCGTCGGTGCCGATCATGCTGGTGGGCGAGCCGGTGGTCGCCGTCCTGCTCGGGGTTGTCGTCCTGGGTGAGCATCTGGCCGTGGGCGGGCCGACGGCGTTGATCCTTCTCATCGCGGTGGTGGCGATGGCGGCGGCCACGGTCGCCCTGAGCCGCAGCCAGGCGATCGAAAACGGCGATGTGCCAAGTGAGCGGCTACCTTCGCCGAGTCCGGACGAGGCTGCTCTGGCGGCCGCCGGGGCGAGCCGGGGACTTGCGGAGGGGCGACATCAGCTCGAGTGAGCGTCGAAGTCACTTTTTGTCGCGCGGCAACCGGCAGCCGGTGTAGCCCGAGACGACGAGGTTGCCCCGGTAGCCGACCTTGACGAAGATGCCGGTCGGGCCGTAGAAGCCCACGTCGTGGTTCCCGGGGTTGTCGTGCATGACCTGCATGTCGGTGGCGTCGAGTTTGGCGGCCGCCTGTTTGGCTGCCTCCTGGATGCTCGCCCACTGCTGCTCGGAGACTTCGACGTTGGCGGCCACCTCGTCGGGGAGGAAGTAGCCACGTCCGTCGGTCTGATCGTAGGGTCGTTCGCAACCCAGGCCCGAGCCCTCGTGCGGGGTTTCCCAGGTGATCGAGGGTATCAGTTTACTTGTCGCCGAGGTGATTTCGTTCATCGCCGCCTGCACCTGAGTTTGGGTTTCCTCGAACGACGGCAGGGATTTCAGCGTCGCCAGCGCCTTGGCGGCGTCGGTGGGCGGGGTGGGGTGGTGGGGCTGATTCACGTGGCATCCTGTCGCTAGTGCGGTGGCGGTCACGGCGGCCAAGATCAGTCCGTGGCGCCGCCGGCTCGGGGTGCTCGCTATTCGATTGTCCGTCACTTCTGCGGAACCGCCTGATCTCCCAGTCCGGCCAGCACGGCCGCGATGTTGTAGTTGGTCGTCCGGGTGCCGCCGCCGTCGGGGAAGCGGGGGTAGTCGCTGTGCCCGTGCGCGTCACTCAGGTTGAGGGTGCCACCGTGGCCGTCGGGCACCGTGGCGGCCCCCGTCGCCAGGTGCGTGAAGTTGGGGTTGGTAGCCGGATTCGGGCCGAAGTGGCCCGCGCCGGTGGCGTCGGCCGCGCCCAGCACGGTTTCGGCCAGGGTGCTCAGCGGTGGGGGCAGGAACGGGGCGACCGTGTGGGCGATGGCGGGACCGTCGTAGGTCCACTGGATCGGGTCGTCGGGGGTTTCCATGGTGAACACGTGGCCGGGCTGCAGGTGGAGTTGTTGCGGCGTGGACGCTTCGATGCCTGGGGAGCCGTAGAACAGAGCCCGCGATACGCCATGGTCGCCGGGCTCCTGCAAGGCCAGACCGGTGGTCAGCGACCCGTAGGAGTGGCCGATCGCGGTGAGATCGGCGGGGCCGCCGTGGTGGGCGGCCTGTAGCCCGTCGTAGAAGCCGGCCAGGTCGTGGGCGCCGGCCCGCGCGATGTCGTCGTGGCTGACACCCCAGCCGCCGGCCAGCGACTTGCCGAGGTCGTCGAAGCCGGGCACCTGGGGCGGGTCGTACCCGATCCAGGCGATCGCCGAGACGGTGTCGTGTTCGTGGCCGGGGGCCAGGCTCAGCTGTCGCAACGCTTCGCTTCGGAGCCGGGTCGCCTCGTCCGACATGCTGCCGATGGCGCCGTGCACAGTGGTGTTGAGGCCGGGCACGGTGACCGACACGTGGGTGGACGCGTCGGGGTCGCCGACCGCGATCGCGGCGCGGGCCTGCTTGCCGGTCTTGGTGTCCAGCAGCATGAGTTTTCGATCCGGGCTCATCTTGACGGCCTTGTCGACGGCCTGGAGGTCGGGCAGGTACTTGGCCCCGTCGCGGGCGGCATCGTATTGGCGTTGCCAAGCCTCGTACGCCAGGCGATCGTCGAAGATCGCTCCCGGCTCGTTCGGCGGCGGAATGTTCTTGCCCTGCGCCCAATCCGGATGCTGCGCCCTGAGGGCGTCGGCCTGGGCGGCGGCCGCCTGGGCGCCGGTCAACTCGGTGGCCAGAGTGAGCCGGTTGTAATGATCGCGGTCCACCGCGGGCATCCCGTTGTGGTTGCCGATGTACGGATTGTGTTGGTACTCGGCGTCTTTCTGCGCCGGCGTGAGCGAGCTCCACACCTGCGCGAATTGCTTGGGGTCATCCGGCAACGCGGGCAGCGGCGACAGCGGACCCTCCACGGCCTGGATGGCCGCGGGGTCATAGCCGTCGCCGTGCAGGGCCCCGAGTGCGTTCTGCAACGTGTTCGAGTAGCCGTCGCGTGTCGCCTGCAGCTGGCCCAGCGCGGCTTTGGTGTCGCTGATGGCGTCCTGCTCACACTTGGCAATGAGCGTCTCGAGCGCATCGATGTCGGCGGCCGTAAGGCTTTCGTCGTCCTCCATTTCGTCGGCTTCCCCGATCAGGTCGTCGAGCTCCTGCAGCTGGGCCTCCAGCGCGGCGATCTGTGCGGCCGCTGCCTTTTGCGCCTCGGCCAGGCTTGCGGCGATGTTCTCCAGGTCCGCCCCGATCTTGGGCAGCTGCAACGACTGCGCCCCAAGCGATTTGGTCACCCGCTGCACCTCGTCGGAGTCGTTGATCGGATGGCCGCCGTCCTGGTGGTTCCAGGCGGCTTCGAAGCGGGTGCGGGCCTGTTCGAACGCGTTGTTGCTCTCCGCCGTGCATACGCCCGCTTTACGAAAGGCCTGCGCCAGGTTGGAGATCTGCAGTGGGCTGCCGGCCTGCAGGCTTCGGTTGATCGCCCAAGGGTCGCCACCGGCTGCGGCGATCAGCGCCGGGATGCTCAGGTAGCGCAGTTGCATGGGATCCTCAGCCGCTCTCCCGACCAGTACCCATCGCCACCCCTTCGACGCTTGGGAAAAAGGTTACCGCCGCAGCTTCGCCAATCAATTCAGCTGCGGGTAGACCACCACGTGTTGGAAGGCCGGCCCTTCGCGACGGGTCTATCGCGACCATTTGTTTGAACTAGACCAGAATCAGCACGGCCCTCGCCTTCCGGCCTCGATATGCGACAAGATCGAGCGCGAAAGTTCGCCGCGGAAAGGACAACGATGCCGCCCAAGTCACCGACATCAACCCCGAAGCTGCCGCCCGCCCGGGTGGCTCGCGCGGTCGAACGAATCCGTCATCATGTGGGGCGTGTATACCAGCGACTGGCACCTCCGCCGATCACGGTCATCGACCTCATCTTTGGAGGTTTTCTGTCGCAGGCCATTTCGGCTGCCGCGCAGCTTGGCATCGCCGACGCGCTTGCCGCGGGCCCGTTGACCAAGCAGGATTTGGCGCGTCGCGTCGGAGCCGACCCGGACAGCGTGGCGCGGCTGATGCGGTTGCTGATCAGCCGCGGCGTGTTCCGCAGGTGCCGCGACGGTCGCTTCGCGCTCAACGCTTTAGCCGACACGTTGCGCACCGATTCGCCGATTTCGACGCGTGGGGTCGCCTTGCTTTACGGCTCGCCGCAACACCGGGCCAACTGGACGCTGCTAGCCGACGCGGTGCGCACCGGAGAACCGAACCCCCCGAAAGTGTTGGGCAAGGACGTGTTCGGCTACCTGCGCGAGGATCCGGAGTTCGCGGAGATCTTCAACACCGCGATGACGTCCACGTCGGCGATATTGGAGGCGGCGGTGGTCGCGGCCTACGACTTCAGCGACTTCGGTGTCATCGCCGATATCGGGGGCGGCCACGGCCGGCTACTATCATCGCTTCTCGCCGCCGCCCCCAATGCCCGCGGCGTGCTGTTCGACCTTCCCGAGGCGGTCGAGGGAGCGCCACCGTTACTGGCCGCGCACGGTGTCGCCGACCGAGTCACGGTGACCGGCGGATCGTTCTTCGACAGCGTGCCGTCCGCCGATGCCTACGTGATGAAGAACGTCATCCACGACTGGCCCGACGACGAGGCCATCGCGATCTTTGGCACCATCAAAGCCGCGGCTCCTCCGGGTGCGAAACTGCTGCTGTTGGAGATGGTCATCCCGGATCATGACCGCGAGTTCCTTGGCCACTATGCCGACATGGAGATGCTGGTGATGGCCGGTGCGCTGGAACGAAACCGCAAGCAATGGACCGACCTGCTCCAGCGTGGCGGCTTCCGGCTGCAGCGAGTGGTGCAGACGGCAGGGCCGCTGTGCGTCATCGAAGCCATTCCCGGCTAGGAAGCGAACCCCTCGGCGCGGCCAAGAACGCCCGTACCCAGAGTCACCCGCAAAGTTGCCCCAACTGTCCGTGATTGGAGCTCGCGTCGCACTGCGTCTGCTCGCGTCTTTGAATGAAGTCATTGATGCAGTCTTGGTGGGCAGCGGGATCGACAATGCCGGCGCAGGGGTCGCCGGCGTGTGCTTGGGCGGGTGAAATGCAGAGCGGCGCCAGTGCCAGGATTGCGGCCGCCAACAGGCCGAATATTGCCTTCTTCATCGGAATCTTCCTTCCACGCCCCTTATCTTCTATCGATTGGACGCCTGGATCACGGAATGTGTCGAGTAGGTGGCCAACAATGCGCGTCAGGGGGTCTGCTGCCAGGTCCCACAATTCCGTGTCAGGAAAGCGGTGTCACTGCCCCGGATTCCGACTACCTGCGGACCGTCTGTCTTCTTGCTATCGATTACGTCCCTTGGATCGGGACTACCGAGCCGCGCCCAATAACACGTCGGCCCACCGGCGCTGCGATACTTGCCCACCGCAATGTCAACGCCGACAAGGAAAGTCCCGTCATTGTCGATGACTGACCAGTACGAGCCCTGAGGGTCGCCAACGGTCTTACTGCCCGGCGGCGTGCGACCTGCCGTTTGACTGGCGGTGGGGCTAAGGGTGCCGGCCACGGTCGGAGTTGTGCTGTTCGTGGCGGTTGCGCATGCCGCAATCAACAGCGTGGGCGCGGTCAATGCGAGGCGCTTCATGCACGTGGATTGTAAAAACAGCCGATGGCGGTGTCCACCATGTCGAGGTCGCCGCACAATCCGCCTGAGGGCGGCATCACCGGTTATTGTCCGACGCGCATCTCGTAGAAGCGCAAGCGCACAGCGCCCTGCTGACCTATGGACGAAGTATGGCCGACCACTCCGATTGTGTGGGCGTCGATCTGCAGGTTCGTGCCGTTTACGAGCACAGGCGTACTGAGGAGGAACGGCTCGGCGGCATTGGCGACAATCAGGCGGTAGGTAACCCCGTCGAGCACGACGGTCCAGGCGGTCGGCGGAGCGATGGTTCCTTGGAAGAGCCGGTCGACGGCGGACGGTTGCAGGTCGATCCCGACCAGGACCGCCATGTTCGGTCCGCTGGGGGTTGGGACCGCGATCACGTCGTTTCCGTGGACGGTGACCTCCGACAGCGCAGTGAGCGGACCACAGTGCGGCCCGGTACGGGTGAAGAGAGCCCAGCGGTTCTCGGCTCCGGTCAGGGTGTAGTTGCACAGCAGCGCACGCGAATATCGTGGGGATTCTTCGACGCCTAGCCGGCCGCCCATGCCGCCGACGCCGGTAGCGGGCGAGGCCGGCGATTGCCTGGACAAAATGAACTTTGGCCCGTTAGCCAGGGATTCGCTGTTCAGGTCATCGAGGGCGGGCGTGTTGGCAGCGGACGTCTGATAAACGGGCGCGGGGCGCCACGACAGATCGTAGGCCCACGCCGCCGACGTCTCATAGGGATCGACGTGGACCGTTGACGACCCGATGGTTTTGATGAAGCGGTCCGGAATCGCGTAGAGCGCACGCTGGCGTGCCTTGGCCTCTGCGACGCGTTGGTCGACGCGCCCTGGCAGGGCGAGCGTGACCAGGCGGTCGACCGTTTGCGCGGGCGCCCGTAGCGCCTCCGCGAAGCGCGAGGTATCCGGGGGATATCCCCCTGCGAGCACCACGACGGCATACTCTGCGCCAAGCAGAACCAAGGTGGTGGCCAGCACCACCACTACTAACGCACGACCACGGGTTCCTGAAAGAGGGGTGATCGCCACCGCAACAATGATGAGGCCGAGAAGCGCGTAGAGATGCCAGATGTCAGGTTTTGAGAACGCACTTTTGGCCGGGATCATGGTCGCGAGGCCGACGAGCACTACTAGCCGACGGGGAATCTGCGGTCCGCCGCGGATGAACATCATCCACAACGCTCCTATCCAGGCAAGCGTTAACAGGACCGCGACGACCGTGAGCAAAGTTAAGTCATCCTCGGCCGCACCGTAACCCGATGCGAGGGTGGCGCTGGATCTGAGCCAGGCGGGCAGGTTGTCCGGTCGTTGCCCGTCGACTACCCACCAGATGAATGTCGATGCTGCGAATGCGGTCACCGTTGCGCAATGGCGTCCGATAGCTCTCCAGTCGAGCAAAACCGACAGGCCCAGTGCGATGGCCACAATCGCGAGGCCGGCGTTTAGTTTCACGAGCAGCTGCAGGCCTGCGAATGCGCCCAGCACGGTGCACGTGCTCATTACCGTCGAGCGCTTGGGATATTGCTGCAACAGGGGCACCGCCGCCCACGGCAGTGCCGCGAGACCGGCCAGCTCAGGGTATTCCAGGCCCGAAACCCCGCCGTGACCGATGTGCAGGATGGCGACGATGCCGGTGGTCAGGAAGGCACCCAGAAGCGAAGTCATCGGGGCGTGGCGCTGGCGTAACGCTGCCGCGATACCGAGGAACAGGACGGCGACGATGATCGGCTGGTAGATCGTTGCGAGCACCGACTGACCGAAGGAGTAGTAAGCGGTGTTCTGGAGGAATGCAAGCGGCCCGTAAGTCGATACGACTTCGGGGCCCCATGCGAGGTGGTGAATTCGTGCGAGCGCCACCCCGGCCAAAGTCGATTGGTCAGGTCCGATGGCCGCGTCGACTGACGCCTGCGGCCAAAAAATCAAAACCGTAATTAAGGCGGCGACGCCTCGTTGCCAACGCGCAGAGCCCCACGCAGTCGTCGAACACCAGGTCCTGATGCGTCCAAGCGCCGTCGTCGGGACCGACGCGGTTGTCACCATTCACCAAAGCTACCAATCACTTCAAAGGGCATTGGACGTTTCATGAATTGCCCTGCCCGCCTAACTCGGTCGATACCTTTCAGAAAAGTACACCGCTTGCAATCGAGGCTTTATTCGGCGACAGAGCGTCCCGCCGCGAGTATCTTGGCGGACTATGGGCCTCTCGCGATTGGGCACCAGGGAGGCCAACAAGAAGCTCCGTTACGCTGCTGTGTCGGTCGTATTCGTCCCCCTCGGGCAGATTCTCATCCAGGTTTTGGGCTTATGGCTGCACAACTACACTGCCGGTTCGCTATTGGCGGCCGCCATCGTGACCGTCCCTAACTTTTTCGTCAACAAACTTTTCGTCTGGCGGATCAGGTCGCGCGAGAACTTGCGCAGCCAGGTTCTTGTGTTCTGGGTGGCCATGATGCTGGGTGTCGCGTTGGCAACGTTGTTCACTTACCTCGTCGAGGCCGCGATGGCAAACCACACGACGCTCGCCCGCGGCGCAGCAGTGTTCTGCGCCCAGCTGCTGGGATTCGGCATCGTCTGGGTGGGTCGTTTCCTCATCCTGGACCGCTGGCTGTTCAAGCTGGCGGGCGACACCTCTGAGCACGCCGACGAGGTCATCGGCGAGATTCCTGTCTGAGCCAATCGAGCCACTGGGCGGCTCTACGCGCATGGACGCGATCGGGCGGTTCGCCCTACGGCAACCCGGTGTAGCCAAAATCACAATTGACAGGACCCACCCGGCCATGCGTCGGTACTGTTACTCCACTGGACGCGTCCGTTCAGGGAGGCAAACGCGTGACTGGTGACCACCAATCGAGCCGTGTGGACTCGATCAGCGTCGTAATCCCGGTCTACAACGGAGCCGCGACCTTGCCGGGGTTGGTAAAGGAGCTCGAGCAGCACCGTTCGCTGCAGGAGACCAGGGGCGGCCGCAAATTCCGCGTCGACGAGGTGCTTCTCGTGTGGGACCGCGGCATCGGCGGTAGCGAAGAAGTCGTGCGCGATTTGGCCGCGCGCGACGAGTGGCTCCGTCCGGTGTGGCTCTCCCGCAACTTCGGACAACATCCCGCGACGCTGGCGGGCATGACGTCATCAGGTGGCGACTGGATCGTGACGATGGATGAGGACGGACAACACGATCCGGCGTATATCGGCGACTTGCTCGACACGGCGTACCGCGACCGCACCGAACTGGTGTACGCGTCGCCGACGAACCGACCACCGCACGGTGCCTTGCGCAATGTGGCGTCCTGGCTGACGAAGTGGTTGTTCCTACATGTCCTGGTGTCGTCCAAAGGCCTTCGAGCTTTCAACAGTTATCGACTGGTCCTCGGCGAGGCCGGACGAAGTGTCGCCGCCTACGCCGGCGCCGGGGTGTTCCTCGATGTCGCCCTGTCTTGGGTCGTCACCGAACCCTCAACCTGTCCCGTGGTGCTGCGCCAAGAGGGCCGGCCCGCCAGCGCGTACACCCTCCACCGCCTCGTCTCGCATTTTTGGCGGCTGGTCATCTCCTCGGGCACCCGGCCGCTGCGCTTCGTCTCCACGATTGGCGTTCTGTTCGCTCTTCTGGGCTTCGCCACCGCTATTTACAGTGCGGTCCGGAAACTGGTGGGCGATGTCAACGTGCAAGGTTGGACATCGGTGTTCGTAGCGGTGCTTGTCATCGGTGGGGCGGCCTTGTTCTCACTGGGGATCATTGCCGAATACATCGCAGCTGCCGCCGGCATGGCGATGGGCAAGCCGGTGTATGTCATCGTGCGCGATCCGGGTGAAGCATTCGATAGCCCGGAGGGCTGACGGATGCTTACTTGGATTGTCGGCCGGCGGGGATTGCTGGGCAGCGCCGTCTCGCGGTCGATCGGTTCGGAGTTCATCGGCGCTCCGGTGCCGTGGGAAGATCACGATGCTGCGGCTGCGGTGCTCGATGCCAGCCTCGATGAATTCACCCGGGCGGCGCGCGACGACGACTGGTCGGTCATCTGGGCCGCCGGCAGCGGCGTCATAGGTTCCACGATCGACAAACTCGCAGCGGAGACCCGCATCATGTCCCACCTGCTCACACGAATTCGAGAGTCGCGGCCAACCGGTCGGGGTGCGTTCTTCCTCTCCTCATCCGCGGGCGGCATCTATGCCGGGTCGACTCACCCCCCGTTCAGTGAATCGACGACGCCGCAGCCACTGAGCCCGTACGGCGAGGCAAAACTCGCTCAGGAGGAGATTTCGCGGTCGGCGCTCGACGGCTGCGTCCCACTCGTCATCGGACGATTGTCAAACCTCGCAGGGCCCGGTCAGAACGTCATGAAACCGCAGGGTCTGGTCAGTCAGCTGTGCCGAGCCGCCGTGACGCGACAATCGGTGAACGTTTTCGTGCCGATGGAGACCCTCCGCGACTACTTGTATGTCGATGATGCCGCCGCGATGGTGCGGACGCTGGTCCAGAGAGCGGTAGAAACGCAGCCGGCCGCGCCGGTGCTGCGCAATCTGTCGTCTCAACGACCACTGCCGGTTTGCGCCGTCTTGAGGACGGTGGAGCAAGTGGCCCATCGCACGGTTCGTATCGCACTGGGAACGAGCCCGTCGACGAGATATCAAGTCCGGGACCTGAGGCTGTGCACACAGTTCGCGCAGGACTTTCAGGGCGTCGCAATAACTCCGTTTCCCGTGGCGGTCAAACGTGTATACGACGATGTACTGCGTCGACAGCTATCTCCGAACTGATCAAATGACTCTCATTGATTGCCACTCGCGAGTCCTACATGCCGGCCTTTCCGAACCCCTCACACCTTAGTGAAGCAGTACATCCGGTAAGAGGTTTGTCCATTAAGCAATCCATCGCAGAATTTGGGATGTATATATTGCCGAAGAACGCCAAAACTATTGCGAGACAACTCATGCCACCGCCGGAGATTCTGCGCTAGTGCACGCGCAACGTCCGCACTGATGTCCCTCTGCGACACGATCCGCATAGGGCCGTCTTCTAGCTCTTGTTCCCATTTGTGAATGCCGTCATGTCGGCGCCAATCGGCGTATAGGAAGTGGCCGCCGGGCCGTAGCACACGTGCTACTTCAGCGAGGAAACGCGGAAACGCGGGGTAGCAGTGCGAGGCCTCGACATTTATCACCGCATCGAAGGTTTCATCGGAGAAGGGGAGGTCCGCGGCGTTGCCCTGCACGAAGTCAAGGCCAGGCAGGTTGTGCCGTTTGCGGCAGAAGTCGACACCGGCCCGACTTAAGTCCAATCCCGTGTAGGAGGCCAGACCCAAGGTGCGCATTAGATATTCGGCTCCGCCGCCATGACCACAGCTGACTTCCAGCGCCCGTTTTCCACCTAGATCAACCTGGGTCGCCGTTCGGTGATAGAGCTGAATGAAGTAGCGGTTGGGCTCGTCGGACGCCTCCAGGGGGAGGGCCATGGGCGGATCTTCCTCATAGCCCCAGTTGATGAAAACCTGATCGTCACCGCTGAAAAAGCGGGTCGTTAGCGGGTAAAAGTATTTGGCAAAGAATTTCCACCCTGGAGTAAGTAACAGGTGGTTGGTGAGGCTCACGCGTGTGAGTATGACAGAACGCTCCGAGGGTCTGCGCCGACTTCGCCCGGCGCTACGGAACACTTCGCAAGGTGCACCGCCGGCTCAACGCGACGCCACTTGATCCCGCACATCGATTTCCTCGGCTGGGTGCCCGCTGCCGCCACCAATCGCACGTCGGTTGCAGGCCAGCGGCCAGGCCGGAGCAAAACCGGCCCAGACCCGGCTGAGGCTTGGTGGCAGGTACAGGATTCGAACCTGTGAAGCTTTCGCGACGGATTTACAGTCCGCTCCCATTGGCCGCTCGGGCAACCTGCCGCCAGACAGGTTACAACGAGCGAGTAGACAAAGCACAAACGCCTATCACCGGATGAAGGGACGGAATGCATGGCGGACTCATCGTTCGACATCGTCAGCAAAGTGGATCGCCAAGAGGTCGACAACGCGCTCAACCAGGCCGCCAAGGAATTGGCCACCCGGTTCGACTTCCGCGGCACCGACACCACGATCGCCTGGAAGGGCGACGAGGCTATCGAGCTCACGTCATCCACCGAGGAACGCGTCAAGGCGGCGGTCGACGTCTTCAAGGAGAAGCTGATCCGCCGCGACATCTCGATGAAGGCCTTCGACGCCGGTGAACCGCAGGCCTCCGGCAAGACCTACAAGATCAGCGGCTCCCTCAAGCAGGGCATCAGCAGCGAGAGCGCCAAGAAGATCACCAAGCTGATCCGTGACGACGGCCCCAAGAACGTCAAAACCCAGATCCAGGGCGACGAAATCCGGGTCACCAGCAAAAAGCGGGACGACCTGCAGGCCGTGATCGCGATGCTCAAGCAGGCCGACCTGGACGTGGCGTTGCAGTTCGTCAACTACCGCTGACCGGCGCGGTCCGTGCCGCGCGGCGCGGATTCGCGAGTTACTAGCCCGACCAACCGGTGGGTCTCTACGCTGGTACGAGTCCCACAATTCGAGCGAGGTTCACGATGACCGCGACTCCCCAGGAGGCCGCCGATAACGGTGCCGCCGAGGCCGGATACTCCGACGTGATCATCGTCGGTGCCGGCATCTCCGGCATCGACGCGGCATATCGGATCACCGAGCGCAATCCGCACCTGACGTACACCGTCCTGGAGCGGCGCGCGCAGATCGGCGGGACGTGGGATTTGTTCCGCTATCCCGGCGTGCGATCGGACAGCAGCATCTTCACGCTGTCCTTTCCGTTCGAGCCGTGGACCCGCAAGGAGGGCGTCGCCGACGGCGTGCACATCCGCGAGTACCTGGTCGCCACCGCGCGCAAGTACGGCATCGACCGGCACATCCGGTTCAACAGCCATGTGCGCTCGGCGGACTGGGACTCCGCAACCGACACCTGGACAGTCACCGTGGAGCAGGACGGCGCACGCAAGCTGTACCGCGGCCGCTTCCTGTTCTTCGGCAGCGGCTACTACAACTACGACGAGGGCTATACCCCGGACTTTCCGGGCATCGAACAGTTCGAGGGCACCGTCGTGCACCCGCAGCACTGGCCCGAAGGCCTGGACTACACCGGCAAGCAGGTCGTGGTGATCGGCAGCGGGGCGACCGCGGTCACGCTCCTGCCGTCGTTGTCGGACCGCGCCGCCAAAGTGACCATGCTGCAGCGCTCGCCGACCTACCTCATTTCCGCGTCAAAGTACGGCGCGGTCGCCGCCATGGCTCGAAAGCTGTTGCCCCGCAAGCCCGCTCACCTCGTCATCCGCATGTACAGCGCCCTGACCGAGGCGGTGTTCTACGCGTTGTCCCGCAAGGCGCCGGGGCTGGTGCGGTGGCTGTTGCGGCGCAAGGCGATCAACAGCCTGCCCGCAGGCTACGACGTCGACACCCACTTCAAGCCGCGCTACAACCCGTGGGACCAGCGGATGTGCCTGATCCCCGACGCCGACCTGTACAACGCCATCGCCGCGGGCGGCGCCGAGGTGGTCACCGATCACATCGACCATTTCGACGCGACGGGGATCGCGCTGAAATCCGGTGGACACCTGGCCGCCGACATCATCGTCACCGCCACCGGCCTGCAGCTGCAGGCGCTTGGCGGGGCCGCGATCAGCCTGGACGGCAACGAGATCAAGACCAGCGACCGCTTCGTCTACAAAGCGCACATGCTCGAGGACGTGCCGAACCTGTTCTGGTGCGTCGGCTACACCAACGCGTCGTGGACGCTGCGCGCCGACATCACCGCCCGGGCGACGGCGAAGCTGATCGAACACATGGGTTCTCACGGCTACACGCACGCCGCACCGCATCGGGGCAACGAGCCGATGGCCGAGAAGCCGTCGTGGGACATCAACGCCGGCTACGTGCTGCGCTCGGTGCACATGCTGCCGAAGTCGGGCACCAAGCGGCCATGGAACGTGCGACAGAACTATCTGGCCGACGCGCTCGACTACCGGTTCGACCGGATCGAGGAGGCGATGGTGTTCGGCCGGCTCGAGGATCGGGCGCCGCTGGCCGGCTAGGCTAGCCCGCGGCCGGCGGCCTGGCCATCACCGACGGTTTGAATCCGTAGCTCGGCAGGTTGCGCCAGCCGCCTTGTCCGACCATCGGCCCGAACGGTGTCATCGGCACGGCAGGCAACCCGTTCGCGGCCGGCGGCACCGCGGACGTCGCGCTCACCAGCGTCGCGACCCCGGGGTTGGTGACGGCGTTGACCGGAGCCCAGCTGGGCGGCACGGACAGCGCTCCCAGCGGAACCGCGCGCCCCACACCCGCTGCCACGGAGCCCGCGTTGCCCAGGCCGGCACCGGCCGCGCCCAGCGCCTTGGCGCCGTTTCCCGCCGCCTGAGCCGCCGAGGAGGCCGCCGGGGCCAGACCCTTCGCGAATGTGCTCATCGCCGTGATCCCGTTGCTGATCTGCCCGAAGGACTGTGCCGTCTGAACGCCGACCTGCCCCGAGGAGATATACGGTACAACGTATTTCGAGTACATCGAGGCGATGTCGTCGAACGGGGTGTTCTCCGAGATCCATTCGTCGATCGGCTTGAGGTTGCCGAGGGTGGGCTCTGCCAGAGTCTGCAGGTTCTCGGCAGCCTGCGCGTTCGCGTTCGCCGCGGCGTCTTGCGCACCGCTGCGAGACGAATTGCCAACGGCTTTCGCGACCGCGGCGGCCTGCTCGGACAAAGCGGCGGGATTCGTCACTTCCGCCGGCTCGTCGAATTCGGTCAGCTGCGCGGCCGTCGCCGAGGACCCCGCGTAGCCGTACATCGCCGCGGCGTCTTGCGCCCACATCTCGAAATACTCCGCCTCGACCGTCGCGATGGCGGCGGTGTTCTGTCCCAACACATTCGACGCGATCAGCGACGCCAGCAGCGCGCGGTTTGCCGCGATCACGGGCGGGGGCACCGTCAGCGTGAACGCCGTCTCGTACGCGGCCGCCGCCATGGTCGCCTGGCTGGAGGCCAGTTCGGCGTTGCCGGCGCTGGTGCGCAACCACGCCACACAGGGGGTGGTCGCCGCCGCCAGGGCCAGCGCCGACGGACCCAACCACGGTCCGCCGGTCAGCGCGGAGATGACCGACTGAAAGGAGGCGGCGCTGCTGTGCAACTGTGCCGCCAGCTCGCCCCAGCTCGCCGCGGCGCCCAACAACGAACCCGCTCCCGGCCCCGCATACATACGCCCCGAGTTGATCTCCGGCGGCAGCAGCGCATAGTCCATGTGCGTCTCCGCTCTTACAGCGCCGACGCGGCGGCGTTGGCGGCCTCGGTGGCCGCGTAGGTTCCCGCGCTCTGCGCCAGGGTGGCCGCGAGCAATTCATGCACCGCGATGGCCCGGGCGGCCAGCGCCTGGAACTGCGCCGCATGGGCGGCGAACCTCGCCGCGGTCAGCGCGGACACCTCGTCGGCGGCGGCCGGAACGACCCCGGTGGTCGGGATGGCCGCGGCCGCCTTGCCGACGTTGAGCGCCGCGGTGATCGACTGGAGATTGCTTGCCGCCGCCGACAACTTGTCCGGCTGGACAGTCACGAAAGACATACCGTTTTCCCTTCAGCGTGTGTTCGGATGTCGCGAAACGCTAAACGAGGGTTCGGCGAATTCAGTGCCGACAATTCATTCAAATGGACCTTGAGCTTGTCTTTTCGGCAACACTCATGCTGATTTTTAGCCGCACGCCGTTTCGCGTGCTTTTCTCCGTCACCGCTCCGACGCGAGGCTCACCAGTGGCTTTGAGCCGGTTGGCTTTTGGCGGGAATGGCGCACACCTGTTGATTGCCCGACCTGAGCGGGGGTCCATTTAGCATTTTATGAATCTCCCATGCATTTTCAAAGGTATTCGGCACAAATGACCGGCGCCGACTTGCCGAACGCAAATGTTGTCGCCGATAAATATGAAATCGGCATGGATAACCGCGGATACCACGCCGGGCCGTGCGGGGTGTGCAGGCACGGTGCCGCCCCGCTTCGTGAACTCCTACAAAATCGCAGGTGTCCGCAATACGCTGATCGCCATGGCATCTGAGAAGCGCGAACCCAAAGTCGTTGTCCTCGGTGGCGGTTCCTGGGGCACCACCGTGGCGTCAATCTGCGCGCGTCGCGGGCCGACGCTGCAGTGGGTGCGCTCCGAGGCCACCGCGTCCGACATCAACGACAACCACCGCAACAGCCGTTACCTCGGCAACGACGTCGTGCTCAGCGACACCCTGCGCGCCACCACCGACTTCGCCGAGGCGGCGAACTCGGCGGACGTCGTCGTGATGGGCGTTCCCTCGCACGGCTTTCGAGGGGTGCTGAGCGAGCTGGCCAAGGAGTTGCGGCCGTGGGTGCCGGTGGTGTCACTGGTCAAGGGCCTCGAGCAGGGCACCAACATGCGGATGTCGCAGATCATCGAGGAGACGTTGCCCGGCCATCCCGCGGGCATCCTGGCCGGGCCGAACATCGCGCGCGAGGTGGGCGAGGGCTATGCCGCCGCGGCCGTGCTGGCGATGCCCGACCAGCATCTGGCGACGCGACTGTCGGGCCTGTTCCGCACGCGGCGCTTCCGCGTGTACACCACCGACGACGTCATCGGGGTGGAGATGGCCGGCGCGCTGAAGAACGTCTACGCCATCTCGGTCGGGATGGGCTACTCGCTGGGCATCGGCGAGAACACCCGGGCGCTGGTGATCGCCCGCGCGCTGCGCGAGATGACCAAGCTGGGCGTCGCCCTGGGCGGCCATCCCGACACCTTCCCGGGCCTGGCCGGCTTGGGCGACCTGATCGTCACCTGCACCAGTCAGCGCAGCCGCAACCGGCACGTCGGTGAACAACTGGGGGCGGGCAAACCGATCGACGAGATCATCGCCTCGATGAACCAGGTCGCCGAGGGCGTCAAGGCCGCCAGCGTGATCATGGAGTTTGCCAACGAATTCGGCCTGACCATGCCGATCGCCCGCGAAGTCGACGCCGTGATCAACCACGGCTCCACCGTCGAGGAAGCCTATCGAGGCCTGATCGCCGAGGTACCCGGACACGAGGTGCACGGTTCCGGCTTCTGAACTGGTGCTTTGACGCCGGGCAATTCAAATCTTTGCGTTCTCTATGGGCCGCGCCAGTCGGCTTGACCGGCCTTTGCCAGCAAAATACCGTCGACGCAGGTGGCCAGGGATTTCCGGGCGCGATGCAGCGGGTCCATCCCGTCGTAATCCTCTGTACGCCAGCGCGTTACGAAGAGGTAATGGGCGCACAATGGGGCGGATATCGGAACATCCCCCGCTAACACCTACCGAGGGACGCGACCGATGCACAACGCCGAACAAATGGGTGACAAAGCCCGCGCTCAAAGCCTCGCCGAACCGCGTCTCGAACGGTTGCGCGGCATCATCCGGCACGATCTGCCGTCCTCACTCGTGGTTTTCCTGGTCGCGCTCCCCCTGTCGCTGGGCATCGCGATCGCTTCGGGCGCCCCAGTACTCGCCGGCCTGATCGCTGCGATCGTCGGCGGAATCGTCGTGGGCTCGTTGGGCGGATCCCCGCTGCAGGTCAGTGGCCCCGCGGCCGGACTGACGGTGATCGTCGCCGGCCTGGTTTCCGATTTCGGTTGGGGCATAACGTGCTTGATCACCGTCGCCGCCGGAGTCGTGCAGGTTCTGTTGGGGCTCAGCCGTGTTGCGCGCGCCGCCCTGGCGATCTCACCGGTCGTCGTGCACGCCATGCTGGCGGGCATCGGCGTCACGATCGCCCTGCAGCAGGCGCACGTGTTGCTCGGCGGGAAATCCAAGAGCTCGGCCTGGCACAACCTCATCGGGCTTCCGGGCCAGATCATCGGTGCGCACCGTCCGGGGGTGATCCTGGGTGTGCTGGTGATCGTCATCCTGGTGGCCTGGCGATGGGTTCCCGCCAAAGTGCGCCGCGTCCCGGGGCCACTGGTCGCCATTGTCGCGGTGACGGTCATCTCGGTGGTCTTCCCGTTTCACGTGCGCCGGATCAACTTCGAGGGGTCGCCGCTGGAGGCGCTGCGGTTGCCCGATCTTCCCCACGGCAACTGGGGCGCGGTCGCGATCGGGGTGATCACGGTGGCGCTGATCGCCAGCGTCGAGAGCCTGCTGTCGGCCGTGTCGGTCGACCGGATGCACAACGGGCCACGAACCGATTTCAACCGCGAGCTGGTGGGGCAGGGAGCCGCCAACATCGTGTCGGGCAGCATCGGCGGGCTACCGGTGACCGGGGTGATCGTCCGCAGCTCGACAAATGTCAACGCGGGGGCCAAATCCCGCGCCTCGTCGATCATGCACGGCGTCTGGATCCTGTTGTTCACCATCCCGTTCGCCGGGCTGGTCGAGGAGATTCCCACCGCCGCCCTCGCCGGGCTGCTCATCGTCATCGGAATTCAGCTGCTGAAGCCGGCTCACATCGAAACCGCAATGAAACACGGCGATCTCGCGGTCTACGTCGTGACCGCCGTCAGCGTCATATTCCTCAACCTGCTACACGGCGTCATGATCGGACTCGCCCTGGCCATCACACTGACCGGATGGCGGGTTATCCGCGCCAAGATCGAAGCCACGCCGACCGACGACGGATGGCGGGTGAGCATCGAGGGCGCGGCATGCACCTTCCTGGCGCTGCCGAGGCTGACGCGGGTGCTGGCGTCGGTTCCGCAGGGCGCGACGGCGACGGTGGTCATTGCGGTCCACTACCTCGATCACGCTGCGCATCAAGCCATTACCGACTGGCAACAACAGCATGAGGCGACGGGCGGGGCGGTGGCGATCCACGGCGGAACCGAGACGGATCAACGCGACGCGCGCCCATCCTCGGTCGAAGCCGAAACATCCGAAGCCGCAGCGTAATCGGTTCGCCGCCCGGCCGAGCCGGGTCAGTCCACGTCGATGCTGATATGCAGCCGCTTGCCGCACACCTGCGCCAGCCGCTGCAGCACGTCGACGCGGGGCACCTCGGTCCCGTCCTCCCACGCGGCGACGGCTTCCTGGGTGGTGCCCATCGCTTCGGCCAGTTGGGCCTGGTTCATACCGGCACCGGCGCGCGTTTCGAAGATCAAGTCCGGCAGATCCAGCGCGAGGCCGGCTTCGTGAATGTCCATCGAGTTGGGTTCAGTCATCGCCATCACCATCCGAACTCAATGGTACTTGCGAATCGGACTACCGCCCCGCCATTTCCTCCAGCCGGCGGATACGGTCCTCGATCGGCGGGTGCGTGGAAAACAGCGACCCGATCCGCTCGCCCACCCGGAACGGGTTGGCGATCATCAGGTGCGCCTGGCTGGCCAGCTGGGGCTCCGGCGGCAGCGGGGCAGCCTGGACCCCGCCGGAAATCTTGCGCAGGGCCGACGCCAGGGCCAGCGGGTCGCCCGTCAACACCGCGCCCGATTCGTCCGCCTGGTATTCGCGTGACCGCGACACCGCCAACCGCACCACCGTCGCCGCGATCGGGCCCAGCAGCGAAACCAGCAGCAGCGCAAAAGGATTGCCGCCTTCGCGGTCATTGCCACCGAAAAACATTGCCATGTAAGACAGTGCGGTGATCACCGAGGCCAGCGCGCCTGCCACACAAGAGATCAGAATGTCGCGGTTGTAGACGTGCGAAAGTTCGTGACCCAGCACCGCGCGCAACTCACGCTCGGTGAGGATGTCCAGAATGCCGGTGGTGCAGCAGACCGCCGCGTTGCGCGGGTTGCGCCCGGTCGCGAACGCATTGGGCGCGTTGGTGTCGCTGATGTAGAGCCGGGGCATCGGCTGGTGCGCGCCCGTCGCCAGCTCTCGCACGATCCGGTACATCGCCGGCGCCTGCACCTCCGAGACCGGCTGCGCGTGCATCGCCCGCAGCGCCAGCTTGTCGCTGTTGAAGTACGTGTAGACGTTCATGCCGATCGCGAACAGCACCGCGAGGAACATCGCGGTCCTGCCGAACATCGAGCCGACGAACACGATCAACGCGGACATACCAAGCAACAACGCGAACGTCTTGAACGTGTTGTGATGCGGATGCCAGGTCATCGGTGTCCTCCTTGCGAACACTCGGGAGCGCGCGCTACTGCGGTTTACAGCTCATTGAACGCCCGAGATGGCCTTGTTGGTTCCGCAGGACTTCGCGATCGCCACTAGCCGTGCCGGCTGATGGTGTAGTCGACCAGCGTCTGTAGCGCCCGGCGGCCGGGAACATCCGGTAACAGGGCCAGCTCCTGGCGCGCCTGCTCGGCGTACTCGTGAAGCGACTGCTTGGCCTTGGCCATGCCCGGCGAGGCCCGCAACAGTGCCAGCGCCTCGGCCACCGCGTCGTCGTCCTCGATGGGGCCGACCAGCAGCTCGCGCAGCCGCGCCGCCTCGGGCCCGGGTTCGCGCAGCGCGTAGACCATCGGCAAGGTGCGCACGCCTTCGCGCACGTCGGTGCCGGGCAGCTTGCCGGACTCGTGGGAGTCGCTGTCGATGTCGATGATGTCGTCGGAGATCTGGAACGCGGTGCCCACGATGCCGCCCAGGCGGCTCAGCCGCTCCACCTGGTCGGCGTCCGCACCCGAGAACATCGCACCGAACCGGCCCGCCGCCGCGATCAGGCACGCGGTCTTCTCGTACACCACCCTCAGGTAGTGCTCGATGGGGTCCGATCCCTCGACGAAGCCTCGGGTCTCGCGCATCTGCCCCGTCACCAACTGGGCGAACGTCTCGGCGATCAGCCGCACGGCCTCGGGGCCCAGCCGCGAGACCAACCGCGAGGCCGTGGCGAACAGGTAATCCCCCGCCAGGATCGCGACGTTGTTGCCCCAGCGCACGTTGGCGGTGGGCGCGCCGCGACGGACCTCCGCTTCGTCCATGACGTCGTCGTGGTACAGCGTGGCCAGGTGCACCAGTTCGATGACGGCGCCGGCGATGGTGACGTCTCCGCTGTCCGGGTTGGGCCCGATCTGGGCCGACAGCACGGTGAACAGCGGCCGGAACCGCTTGCCGCCGGCCTTGAACAGGTGCGTCAGCGACTCGGTCATGATGTCGTCGGCGCTGAGCAGCTCGGTGTCCATGAGCTGCTCGATCCGCCCCACACCGTCCCGTACGGTCGCCGCGAAACCGGGGTTGCCGAAGTCGACGCCCGCCACCACCGTTGCCGGAGTACTCACGGCACCAAACATACTGGTGTGCATGAAGACGGGAGCGACCCGAGCCCAAGTGGTGGTCGTGGGCGCCGGGCCCGCCGGTTCGGCCGCGGGTGCGTGGGCCGCCCGCGCGGGCAACGACGTACTGGTCATCGATTCGGCGAGCTTTCCTCGCGACAAGGCCTGCGGCGACGGACTGACCCCGCGCGCGGTCGCGGAGCTGGAACGGCTGGGGCTTGGCGACTGGCTGGACAGCCGCATCCGGCATCGCGGGTTGCGGATGAGCGGATTCGGCGGCGAGCTGGAAGTCGACTGGCCCGGTCCGTCATTCCCGTCGACCGGCAGCGCGGTGGCCCGCTTGGAGCTGGACGACCGGATCCGCAAAGTCGCCGAAGATTCCGGGGCGCGAATGCTGCTTGGCACCAAGGCCGTTGCCGCGCAACATGATTCATCGGGCCGCGTGACATCGGTGACATTGGCCGACGGCACGGAGGTCAGCTGCCGTCAGTTGATCGTCGCCGACGGCGCCCGCTCGTCGCTGGGCCGCAAGCTGGGCCGGCGCTGGCATCAGGAGACGGTGTACGGCGTTGCCGCCCGCGGCTATCTGACCACCGCGCGGGCCGACGACCCCTGGCTGACGTCGCATCTGGAACTGCGCTCCCCCGACGGCTCCTTGCTGCCCGGCTACGGCTGGATCTTCCCGCTGGGCAACGGCGAGGTGAACATCGGCGTCGGAGCGTTGTCGACGTCCAAGCGACCCGCCGACCTGGCGCTGCGGCCGCTGATCGACTACTACACCGACCTGCGCCGCGACGAGTGGGGCTTCACCGGCCACCCGCGGGCGGTGGCCTCGGCGCTGCTGCCGATGGGCGGCGCGGTGTCCGGCGTGGCCGGCGCCAACTGGATGCTGATCGGCGACGCCGCGGCCTGCGTGAACCCACTCAACGGAGAGGGCATCGACTACGGGCTGGAGACCGGGCGGTTAGCCGCGGCGCTGCTGGACTGCCCCGACCTGTCACAGGTGTGGCCGTCGCTGCTGCAGCAGCACTATGGCCGCGGCTTCTCGGTGGCGCGCAGGCTGGCGCTGCTGCTGACGTTCCAGCGGTTTCTGCCGTCGACCGGACCGATCGCCATGCGCTCGACGACGCTGATGACCATCGCCGTGCGGGTCATGGCCAATCTGGTCACCGAGGACGACGCGGACTGGGTGGCGCGCGCCTGGCGGGGCGGCGGCCGGCTGTCCCGGCTGCTCGACCGCCGAACGCCCTTCAGCTGACCGAGTGCCGTGCATCGCCGCTGGTCAGCGGGCTTTCGTGGCCCCTTGCGGGCGCAAAATCGGCGATTCGCTTTCGGCCGCGCAGCTTGAGCGGGCCGTGTATAGTCCAGCTAATGAAGGGAACGACGCTGGCTACTATCGGAGCCGCCGCTGCTATCGCGCTTGCCGCGCTGGCCGCGCCGGCGCAGCTCTCCGTGCCGGCGCAGGCGGATCCGCCGCCGACGGCGCCATACCCCACCCCGCGGACACCGTCGCCGCCGAGCGACTACGACGCGCCATTCAAGAACACCGTCAACGGCTTCGGCATCTACCAGCCGCAGGACCAGTTGGCGTGGCTGGGCAAGATCACCTGCGACCGGTTGGGCCGCGGCGTGGACCACGACGCCCATCAGTCCGCGACTTTCATCCAGCGCAACCTGCCGCGCGGCACCACCGAGGGGCAGTCATTGCAGTTCCTGGGCGCGGCGGTCGACCACTACTGCCCCGACCAGATCGGCGTGGTCCAGGCCGCCGGCAACCACTAGAACCTTCAGCGCCCGGGTTTGGTCCCGGCGTGTAGGGCGACGATGCCGCCGGTCAGGTTGCGCCAGCGCACCCCGGACCAGCCGGCCTGGGTTATCTGCTGCGCCAGCGCCGCCTGATCGGGCCACGCCCTGATCGATTCCGCGAGGTAGACGTACGCGTCCGGATTGCTGGACACCGCCCGCGCCACCCGCGGCAGCGCCCGCATCAAATACTCCTTGTAGACCGTGGCGAACAGCGCATTGGTGGGCGTGGAGAACTCGCACACCACCAATCGGCCACCGGGACGGGTGACCCGGGCCATCTCGCGCAGCCCGGCCTGCGTGTCGACCACGTTGCGCAGCCCGAAACTGATTGTCACGGCATCGAACACGTCGTCACCGAACGGCAGCCTGGTGGCATCGCCGGCGACCTTCGGAACGTCGCGCGCGGCGCCCGCCGCCAGCATGCCGACGGAAAAGTCGGCGGCCACACACCAGGCCCCGGACTTCGCCAGCTCCACGGTGGACACCGCGGTGCCCGCAGCGAGGTCCAACACCTTCTGACCCGGCCCGATGGCCAGCGCCGACCGGGTGGCCCTGCGCCAGTACCGGTCCTGGCCCATCGACAGCACGGTGTTGGTCAGGTCGTACCGGCGGGCGACACCGTCGAACATCGACGCGACATCCCGGGGGTCCTTGTCCAATTCCGCGCGACTCACCAGAGAAACGCTACCCGTTGGGGGAATGAGGTGGCGCCGTCGGCGTTGTAAGGGGGCGTGACTGAAAAAGTTTGGTTTATCACCGGTACATCGCGAGGTTTCGGCAGGGCGTGGACGATCGCGGCGCTGGAGCGCGGCGACAAGGTTGCCGCCACGGCCCGCAACACCACCGCGCTGGACGACTTGGTGCAGAAGTACGTCGACGCGCTGCTCCCGATTCGCCTGGACGTGACCGATCGGGCGGCGGATTTCGCGGCGGTCAAGCGCGCGCACGACCACTTCGGCCGGCTCGACATCGTGGTGAACAACGCCGGCTACGGCCAATTCGGGTTCGTCGAGGAGCTTTCCGAGCAAGACGCACGCGATCAAATCGAAACGAATGTGTTTGGGGCGCTGTGGATCACGCAGGCCGCGCTACCCTACCTGCGGGGGCAGGGCAGCGGCCACATCATCCAGGTTTCCTCGATCGGTGGCATCACCGCGTTCCCCTTGGTCGGCATCTACCACGCGTCGAAGTGGGCGCTGGAGGGCTTTTCGCAGGCGCTGGCGCAAGAGGTCGCTCCGTTCGGTGTGCACGTCACGCTGATCGAGCCGGGCGGTTTCGACACCGACTGGGCCGGCGACTCGGCCAGGCATGCCGATCCGCTGTCGGCCTACGACGATGTTCGCGCCGCCGTGCAGGCCGAGCGCAGCCGCCGGTGGGCCAGCCCGGGTGACCCGTCGGCGTCCGCCGCGGCCCTGCTCAAGGTCGTCGACGCCGAAAAGCCGCCGCTGCGAGTGTTTTTCGGCGCTTCGCCGCTGGAAACGGCGAAGGCCGACTACGAGAGCCGGCTCCAGAATTGGGAGGAATGGCAATCCGTCGCCGAGCTGGCGCAGGGCTAGCCGGCGTTGAGTCCCGCTCGCGCCTGGTCGATTTGGTCGTAGGCGTAGGTCACCATGGCGGCGGCAGTCATGCCTTCTCCCTCCCGCGCGAGAGATTCGTATGTCTGGTCTTCACCTCTGCCAGACGCCTCGCGTGTGGACATATCCCGACTGACCAGTTTCACGGCAATGTCGCAGCCCACGCGATATGTTCCTGGTAGCCAAGCGCTTTCGCCATCTCGCGGTGGTGATGCAAGAAGTGCGAATAAGAGTCGTCATCACCCCGGCTGCGGGCCAGCAGCACCCGCAACCGCAACAACCAGATGTCGCGCATCACCAGACCGTCATCGGCTCGCGCGGCCATCAATCGGTCGATCGCTGCCTCGGCTTCAGCCACATCAGCGCCGGCCCCGCGATCAAGCAGCGTCTCCGCCAGAACGGCCGTCGCCGGAACGCCCCACAAAAGGAGGTGTTCTTGGCGAAACAGATGGTCGGCAGCGGCACGCATTACCGATATGGCGGCATCGCGATCTCCTTGCCTCGCCGTCTCACGTGCCGCGTAGACCTGCACGATCGGCAGATCGCTTAGGTTGTGCCCTTGGTTCAGGAACACTTCGCCGGTCTCGCCCAACAGCTTCTGGCCCAGACCACGCTCCTCAATGGTGTCGCGGTGCGCCAGCGCGACGCCCAACGTCGCCTTGATGAAGCCCACCACCACGTCATCGCTGGATCGCTCGGCGATCCGCAGAGCGTTCTCGATCTCGTGCAGTGCACCATCATCGGCCCTCAGCACGCCGAACGGTATGCCCAGCAAGTAGATATAGCCGACGACCCCTGCGTATGACGCGGGGTCGGCGCGGCGGGCCATAGCCAGGCCGTGTCGCAGGTCTGCCGGCCATCCAGGGCGACCCAGAAAATAGCGAGCCATACCCCGCGACACGAAGGAGAGCGCTAATGGACACCCGACAAGAAAGTTGCCTTTCGACGGATCCCCGGCAGCCAAGTCGATAACGGCCTCCGACCATCGCAGGACGTCACACCATTCGGTGCTCTCGATCTTGCCGTAGATCACCGGGAAGGACAGCCCCACTATCAGGGTCGCGTCCCCGATCGACTCGGCGAGGTCCCAGGCTTCCGATGCGAGCTGGGACGCCTCGCGCACCCGGTCCTGATGCGCGTAGCCAACCACCATCCCCGCCGTCGCGATGCCAAGTGATGCCTTGTCCCCCGCGGCGCTGCACAGCTCTCGCAGTTCATCAAAGCGCTCCCCGGCAACGCTTGCGTGGACTCGCCAACCCGTCCCGCACAACATGGTGCGCGGAGCGATGCGCATTTCCGCGCGGTGGGGGTAATCGGCCGGCAGCGCATCGGCGATCTCCGCCGCTCGTCCCCAGCTCGCTCGCGCCGCACTTATGTCGCGGTTGGTCGCCCAGGTGGCGGCACGCATGTGCCAGCCATAGGCGTCGTGCAGATCACCGGCTGCCTCCACATGTTCAGCGATCAACGCTGCGTTTTCGTCCGCCGATCCGCGGGCTTCGATTGCGGCGGCCACTCGCCGGTGCAGATCTGAGCGATCCGATCGGAGTTGTGCGCCGTAGGCCACCGAATGAATGAGCGGGTGATGGAACACATACTCCGGTTGTCGCGTGAGGCCGACTACGTCGATGAGCTGGGCCGCCACCAGCTCGTCGACGACGGGCTCAACACCCAACGCCGTAAGCAGGTCGAGGCGCAATCGCGAGCCGATAACCGCGGCCGCGCTCAACGTGCGCTTGGCTTTCGGACGGAGCCGGTCGATCCGCGCGGCGATGGTCGCCTGCAAGGTCGCAGGCACGCTCACTTCGCTGACCTCCGCGGCCGACATATAGGCACCCGGCTCCCCACGCAACACTCCGCGCTCGGCCAGTTCCCGCACCAATTCCTCGGCGAAGAACGGATTACCGGCGGCCCGCTCGGCGACTCTGCGCCCCAAAGCATCGACCGACGGGTCGGGCCCGAGGAGATGTGCGACGAGTGCTGCGGTTTCTGAATCACTCAGCGGCGCAAGGACAATAGTGTGAGCATCAGTCAGTCGGGTCAAAGCGCCATGGTATTCCGGTCGGTACGCGACCAGCACCAATGAACGCGTCTGCGGGATCACCTCAAGGAAATCAGTCAGCATCGACTCGCTGATCTCATCGATCCAGTGGGCATCCTCCACGACGTAGACCGCGGGAGCGCCGCGGGACAAACTGGCTGCGTTCACCAGCGCGGCCAGCCGCCGCCGGCGCGCATTAGGATCGATCGCCGGTACGGCGGTGATCGGGTCGGCTATGCCCAGCAGGTCATCAAGCAGCAGCATGTCTTCTGGGTCTGCATTCCGAAATTGGTCTCGCACTCGCGCGCGGGCCGCCTGCCCGTCAAGACCCTCGACGCCGGTCGCCGCCCGTAGCAGCCGCGCCACTGCATGAAAGGGGAGCTGGCTGGTGTGTGACTCGCAGAAGGCGGTTAACACCTCCACACCGCGGACCGTGGCCATCGCGGCCACCTCGCGCACCAGACGACTCTTGCCGATGCCAGGTTCGCCCACCACTGCAACCACACCGCCATGACCTCCGAGCGCGCGGTCCAACAGGTCCTCGACGACGGACATTTCCAACCGGCGGCCGACGAGATCCGAGTAAACGCGTTCCCTAGCGCGATGCCGGTCTCCAATGCCTAATAGGCGGTAGGCGATGACTGGTTCGTTGGCGCCCTTTATGCGGACCATCTCCGGTTCACTCAGCGTCGCCGAGTCATCAACCAGTCGCGCGGTGGACATGCTGAGCATCACCCCACCCGGCGGTGCGACCGATTCCATTCGTTGAGCCAGGCCCACCTGATCACCGATCGCGGTGTAACCCAAAGGTCCCGAGCCGATTTCACCGGTGATTACCTGACCGGAGTTAAGTCCCACGCGCACGAGCAGTTTCGCGCGATCTCGGCGCTCGACCTCGACGGCCAGAGCTTTCGCTTCCTCCTGAATGCTCAGCGCCGAAAGACATGCGCGAAGAGCATGATCTTCCAGTGCCGCCGGCGCACCGAACACCGCCATGATGCCGTCGCCGGTGAACTTGTCCACCGTGCCGCCATACCTCCGGACAACAGTCGCACAGCGGTTGGCCAGGCGGACCATGATCTCGCGCAGCCGCTCCGTCCCGACGGTCGCCGCGATCTCCATCGAATGCACCACGTCGGCGAACAAGACGGTGACTTGCTTGTATTCGGCCCATCCAGTCGCCTGATACAGGGGTGCACCGCATTTGCTGCAGAAATTCGCCGCCGAACTGAATGGCGCGCCGCACGAACCACAGACCAGCCCGGTCTTGGCCAGTTCGCGCCCGTTGTCCCCGTTGGGGTCCACGTCAGTATCGTTTCACCGCTGGCCAACGATGTCGCGCAGATCGGCAGGCCAACTGTGGCGACTGAAGCGAAGTTTCGAGACTCATGGCAGCGCCGCGGCCCACGCGATGTGGCCGTCGTAGCCGTGTTCGTGGGCCATCGCGCGATAGCGATCCCTGAAGTCCTGATACGCGGCATCCTCGCCGCGTGCTCGCGCCAGCAGCGCCCGGAGCCGTAGCACCCAGACCTCACGTATCGCCAGAACCTCTTCGGCCGGTTCGGCCGCCAGCCGCTCGACAGCCGCCTCGGCTTCGGTCAGCTGAGCGGCGGATGGGCTGTCGAGCAATGCCTCCACCAGAGCACCCGTCGCGGGAAGGCCCCACCCCAGCGCCAGGCCCTTGCGGAACAGATGGTCGACGGTGGCCTGCATGAGCGGTATGGCCTGACCGCGATCTCCATGCCGAGCCCTCTCGCGCGCCACATACATTTCGACGATCGATAGTTGCGACAGAAGGTATTTGGGGCGTACGGACCCATCGTTGAGCTCGGTCAGCAGCCTATGTCCGCGGTCGCGCTCCATTCCGGCGCCCCGATGCACCAGCGCTACACCCAAGGTCATCCGGGCGATGGCCAGCGCCATGTCATCACCGGATCGTTCGGCGATCTCCAAGGAATTCTCGATCTCGCGTACCGCACGATCGTCGGATCTCATTGCGCCGAAAGCTATTCCCGCGAAGTAGACGTATGCCACAACGGTGACGTAGGACATGGGGTCGGTGCTGCGGGCCATAACAAGGCCCTGCTCCAGTCCTTCACGCCATCCGTCGCGACCGAGGGCATAACGAGCGATAGCCTGGTTGGTCAAGGCCAGCGCTAAGGGAGATCCGATGATGAAGTTGCCCTTGGTCGGGTCACCGGCGGCGAGGTCGATGACTCGCTGGGACCAGCGCAACACATCCGAATATTCGACGTTCTCACCCTTGGCGAAGATCGGGGCGACGGACAGGCCTACCGTCAACGTCGGGTCGTCGATCGATTCGATGAGGGCCATGGCCTCCGATGCCACCTGCGAGGCCTCGCGCCGCCGGTCGTCAAGCGCATAATCCATCACGAGCCCCACCATGCCGATGGCCAGCGAGGGCTTATCGCCGGCCGTGGCGCACAATTCGCGAAACTCGTCGAAGCGCTCACCGGCCACGTGCTCATTGACCCGGAAGGCGATGCCACACAACATGGTTCGGGGCGCGATACGCATGGCCACGCGGTTGGGGTCATCGGCGGGTAGTGCGTCGGCGATCGTTCGGGCACGTTCCCAGCTCAGCCACGCCGCGGCGATGTCGCGGTTGGTCGCCCATGCCGCGGCTCGCATGTGCCAGCCGTAAGCGCCGTGCTCGTCACCGGCGGCCTCCAAATGCCCGGCGATCAGGGCGGCGTGTTCGTCGGCCGCTCCCGGAGCGCGTGATTCGATCGCGGCCGCGATGCGCCGGTGCAGCTCGGCACGGTCCGATCGAAGCTGCGATTCGTAAGCCACCTCCCGAATCAGCGGATGGTAGAACGCATACTCGGGTTGCTGGCTGGGCATTTGATTGATGAGCTGGGCCGACACCAGCTCCTCGAGCACCGGCTCGATGCCCAAGGTTTCCAACAGATCCCGGTTGAAGTTCGAGCCGATGACCGCCGCCGCGCCCAGGGTGCGTTTCGCCTTCTGGCCCAGCCGGTCGATGCGCGCGGCGATAGTGGCTTGCAGCGTGGCGGGCACGCGCACCGCAGCGCCTTCCGTCGTCGAGACGTAGGCGCCCGAATTGCCTTGCAACACACCGCGGTCGGCAAGCTCGCGCACTATCTCTTCGGCGAAGAACGGGTTGCCCGCGGCCCGCTCGGTGATCATGGTGGCCAACTCAGCGACCGACGGGTGTGCCCCGAGCAGGTGCGAGACCAGTCCTGCGGTCTCCGAATCGCTCAGGGGCGAAAGGGCGATGGTTCGCGCACCGGCGACTTCGCCCAACGCGCCTCGATATTCGGGGCGATAGGTGACCAGCACCAGCGTGGGCGTCCTAGGGATTATGGCGATGAAATCGGTCAGCAGCGACTCGCTGACCTCGTCGATCCAGTGGGCGTCTTCGATGACGAAAAGCGCCGGGGTTTCGCGGGCCAGCGACGCGGCGTTGACCAGCCCGGTCAACCGCCGCCTGCGCGCCTCGGGATCGATCTTGGGCAGCTCGACATCGGGATCGGCGATGCCCAGCAGGTCGTTCAAGAGCAGCAAGTCCTCCGGCTCCGCATGGCGAGCCCGACCCCGGATCCGCGCCCGGGCGGTGGGCGGGTCAAGGCCCTTGATGCCCGTGACCGCGCGCAGCAGCCGCCCCACAACGTAAAACGGGATCTGGCTCGTGTGCGATTCGCAGGAGGCGACGAACACGTCGGCACCCCGCACGGCTGCCATGGCCGAGACGTCGCGCACCAGACGGCTTTTGCCGATGCCCGGTGGCCCCGCGACTCCGACCACCGCCCCGTGGCCATCGAGCGCGCGCTCCAGCAAGCCCTCGACCGCCGACATCTCCCCGCCCCTGCCGATCAGCTTCGACTCGCCATGCCAGGCATCGCGCTGCTTTTCGCCCATGCCCAGCAGCCGATGGGCCGGCACTGGCGTGTCAGAACCCTTGATCCGGACCAACTCTGATCCACCCAGATTCGCCGCGCCCTCGACGAGTCGCGCTGTCGGGGCGCTGAGCATCACCCCGCCCGGCGGAGCCGCCGATTCCATCCGCTGAGCCATGCCGACTTGCTCACCTATCGCGGTGTAACCGAAAGGCCCCGAGCCGATTTCGCCAGCGATCACCTGACCGGAGTTGAGGCCTACCCGCAGCTGCAGATGCACACCATCGCGGGCGTCGACGTCGACGGCTAGGCGCTTCACGTCCTCCTGAACCCCCAGCGCCGCCAAGCAGGCGCGAACCGCGTGGTCCTCCAATGCAACCGGCGCGCCGAACACCGCCATGATGCCGTCGCCGGTGAACTTGTCCACCGTGCCGCCGAAGCGCTGCACCACCGCCGCGCAAAGGTCGGCGACGTCGGCCATGATCTCTCGGAGTCGTTCCGCGCCCACGGCCGCCGCGATGTCCATCGAATGCACCACATCGGCGAACAGGACCGTGACCTGCTTGTACTCTGCACGGACATCCGGTCCTTTGACCGGGGATCCGCAGCCGTGGCAAAAGCGGGCGTTCTCCAGCGGCTCGGTGCCGCACGTTTGGCACGCCGCTATGGCCGTCATTCGACCCTCCGCCGGTCCGGGGCCCCAAGGTTTCCAGAGTTCTCAAAGAATAGGCGGTGGGGCACCCGCACGCACCGGGCGGCGAGTACTGCTATGGCAAGACAGGTAGTCGGCTACGCATGTGCTTGAAGGCCGAACCGCCCAGGCTGAGGCATGAAGGTACTTCGCCGACCAGCCCTGGGGGCCACCATGACGATCACCGTTGACGCGCCGAGCTGCCCGAACGTCTTCGATGCCGGACTTCCGGCGATTGATTATGAGCGTTGCCGAAGCCTGGAAGAGGCGCACGAGATCATCAGCCGCGCACGACGGCAGGCGCCTATCGCCATCGGCCCCCACGGGCCGGAGTTCTTGACCTATGACCTGGTTCGAACCGTCCTGCGTGACCCGCGATTTCGCGTGCCCCAGGGGATGTTCCTGGCCTCACAGGGCATCACCAGTGGCCCGCTGTGGGAGCGGGTGGCAACGAACCTGATCAGCCTCGACGGTCCCGCGCACCAGCGGCTGCGCCGCCTGGTGTCCAAGGCCTTCACACCGCGGGCCACCGCGCGGCTGGGCACCACGATCGTCGACGTAATCAACGAACTCATAGACCACCACGGCGCGGCCGGACGCTGCGACGTGGTCAGCGACATCGCCCGCCAATATCCGATCCCGATCATCTGTGCGCTGTTGGGCGCCCCGGCCGAGGACTGGAAGCTGTTCTCGGAGTGGACAGACGACATCTTCAAGGCCTTCAGCTGGGAGGTCGCGGCGCATGAGCGGGCCATCCTGGCGGCCTGGGACGAGCTCGACGCCTACATCGACGACATGGTCGCCCAGCGGCGGCTCACGCTGACCGACGACCTGCTCTCGGACCTGATCCGCGCGGAGGACGACGGTGATCACCTCAACGCCGAGGAGCTGCGGATGCTGGTAGCGGGCCTGCTGATGGCCGGCACGGACACCACCCGCAACCAGCTGGCCGCCTCCGTGCAGGTGCTGTGCGATCACCCCGACCAGTGGGCGCTGCTGGCCCAGCACCCCGAGCTCGCGGCAAACGCGGTCGAGGAGACGATGCGGCATTCACCGATCGCGGGCCTCACCCTGCGCATCGCCCTCGAGGACGTCGAGGTCGGCGGGTTCATGATCCCGGCCGGCACGCTGGTGATCGCCAACACGGCCGCCGCAAACCGCGACCCCGCCGTCTACGACGTTCCCGACCGGCTCGACATCACCCGCGTGGATGCCGCGCCGATGCAGACTTTCGGCGCCGGCATGCACTACTGCCTGGGCGCCAATCTGGCCCGACTGGAGCTGAGCGAAGCCCTGAAGGTCATGGCCCAACGCATGCCCAACGCCCGCCGCACCGGCCCCGCCCCGTGGAAGCCCCTCACCGCCATCAGCGGACCGGCCACGCTGCCAATCGAATTCGACCCGTCATAGGGCCGCTGGCTTACTCGCCCTGCGCGTGCCGCCCGGCGGCGATCTGCCGCCGGACGAACGGCGACAGCACCGCCTCGTAGTGACCCAGCAACTCGTCGCAGATGACCGGCCAGCTTCGGCCGACCACACTGCGCCGGGCGGCCGGGGCGTAGCGGGGCCGTTCGGCGATCAGGTGGGCGACCGCGTCGGGCAGCCGGGACTCGAACTCGTTGACGGCCAGCAGCAGACCGGTACGCCACGGTGTGACGAGGTCACGAGGGCCGCCGGCGTCGGGGGCGATCACCGGCAACCCCGACGCCAGCGCTTCCTGCACGACCTGACAAAACGTCTCGTGCTCGCCGGGATGCACGAACACGTCCATGCTGGCGTACGCCGCGGCGAGTTCGTCGCCGTACAGCGCACCGGTGAAAACCGCTGTCGGCATTGCCGATTGCAGCTTGCTGCGGTCGACGCCGTCGCCCACGATGACGAGCTGAACCGCGTCGTTCGCGGCCAGCCCGGCCAGACGCTCGACGTGTTTCTCGGGCGCGAGGCGACCCACGAACCCGACGACGGGCTTGCCCTGCGGTGACCACTGTCGTCGCAGCGCCTCGTCGCGCGCTGACGGCGCGAACCGCAGCACGTCGACGCCGCGCGCCCATCGATGCACCCGCGGAAACCGGTGAGCGACAAGCGATTCCATGGTCACACTGGATGGCGCCAGGGTGCGGTCGGCGAGGCTGTGCAGATGACGGAACCAGGCCCAGGCGGCACGCGCGGTCATCGGAATGCCGTAGCTGGCCGCGAAGCCCGGCACATCGGTCTGGTACACCGCGACCGTCGGAATTCCCAGCCACCGGGCCGCCCGCAGCCCGCCGTAGCCCAGCAGCGCCGGCGACGCCAGGTGAACCACGTGGGGATCGAATCCGCGCAGCACCTTCACCAGCCGGGGCGTCGGCACACCGAGCGGCAGGGTGGTCACCTTGGGAAACATCCGGGACGGCACCCGGTGCACCCGGATCCCGTCGTAGATGCGATCCGCCCGGGGCTGCCCGGGAGGGGTGTCGGGGGCGACGACCAGGGCTTCGTGGCCCGTCCGGCGCAGATGCTCGAGCACCCGGATCACCGAGTTGCTGACACCGTTGACTTCGGGGAGAAACGATTCCGCGACGATGGCAACGCGCACATCAACACCGTGTCAGCGCCGACTGTCGACAAGGTTGCCTGCGGGCATACGTCATGCGAAATTTGCAGGTCCGACGCTATCGGCGGGCGGCTTCTCGGTCGCGGCGGGGGGTACGTCACGCCGATCGAGCCACTTGTCGCCCAGCGCCAGCGCGATCAGGATCGCCGCCGCGCCCAGCCAGCCCACCACCGCGATGGACCCGGCCGGGATGATCGCCAGCCCGGCATTGCG
The DNA here is from genome assembly GCF_059813205.1 of Mycobacterium sp. NGS17. NCBI lineage: Bacteria > Bacillati > Actinomycetota > Actinomycetes > Mycobacteriales > Mycobacteriaceae > Mycobacterium > Mycobacterium sp. NGS17. The sequence goes on from NZ_JCALED010000002.1 coordinate 399,430, forward strand.
ATGCTGCACGCGCACCACGTTCGGATCGTTCTTGTTGTACTCGACGTAGATCCGCATCCCGGTGGCCAAATGCGACGGGTAGAGCACCCCGAGCTCGGGACGGTAGGTGACCCGCTCGGGGGTGACGAATTCGATGGTGGACCGGCGCGGTCCGGCGCTGAGCACCTCCGCCTGCGCGACACCCATGTTGTGAGTGATCGCGAGGTCGTCGCGCCAGGCGCCGGCCACCAGCAGCATGGACTGCAACGTGACCAGGCCGGCCACGATCAGCACCGCAATTCTGGCCCACCGCAACGCAATTCTGGCTCGCGTTTTCGGCGGTTCGTCACTTCGGCCATGAATCAGCAAGCGCAGCAGAGCTTTTGGTGACAGCGGCATCTAGGTGCGCCTCATAGCGCGGCCTTGATCGCGGCGTGCAGCTGCCGCAGCGACGACCGGTCGGCCTTGACCTCCAGCACCCGCATGCCGGCGCCGGGTTCGTCGAGCGCGGTGGGCAATTCGCCCACCTCGATCTGCCGGCTCTCGACGTGGTAGGCGCGGCACAGCGCACCCACGTCGACGTCGTGCGGGGTCCCGAAAATCCGCGACGAGACGTCGGAGAACCGCGGGTCGCCCTGTTCGAGCAGTTCGAAGATGCCGCCGCCGTTGTCATTGGAGACGACGATGGTCAGCCGGCGCGGGGTGGGCTCGGTGGGCCCGATGAGCAACCCGGAGCTGTCGTGCACGAACGTCAGGTCGCCGATCAGCGCGACGGTGCGCGCCGGGCTGTCCGGGCCGCCCTCGCGTTCGTGGGCGAGCGCCGCCCCGATGGCGGTGGACACCGTCCCGTCGATGCCGGCGACGCCGCGGTTGGACCGCACCCGGATGTCGCGGGTGTCCAGGCCGACCAGCGCGGCGTCGCGGACCGGGTTGGAGGCCCCGAGCACCAGCTGATCGCCGGGCGCCAACGCGTCGGCCACGGCCGCCGCGACGTGCAGGCCGGTGGTCAGCGGGTGGGCGTCGAGCTGTTCGCGGACGGCGGCCAGCGCGTGCCGGTTGGTCTCCGCGCAGCGGCGCAGCCACGCCGGGTTCGGTGCTCCGGTGGTGACCGCCCGGGTCCCGGTGGCCTGCGAGTTGCCCGAGACGTCCGGCCAGCGCGGCCCGGTGGTCAGCGCGAACACCGGCACCTGTGGGTCGGCCAGCAACGCCGACACCGGCCGGTGCAGGGTGGGGCGGCCGAGCATGATCACCTGCTTGGGCCGCAGCAGGGGCAGCGCGAGCGGGTGCAGCGGGTTGGCCGGCGCGGGCGCGGTCGGCTCGGCGACGGTCGGCAGCTGGGCGAGGTTGCGCTGCAGGCCCGCGCCGTGCCCGGCGATGACGACCGTGTCGGGTGACAGGTCGATGTCCAGCGGCTGGTCGAAGCTGACCGGCGGGGTGTAGGTCCACGGCCGCCCACCCGGGCGGCCCTGCGGCGTCGGCGTTTGAGGGTCGGGATCGGGTACCAACGGTTCGCGCAGCGGGATGTCGAACTGCACGGGGCCGGCGTTGGCGGTCCGGGATCCGGTGGCGGCCACCAGCACCCGGCAGGTCGCCGACCGCCAGGTGGCGTTCAGGGAATCCAACCGATCGGGGGCGTCCTCGGCCAGACCCAGGCTGATGGTGGCCCGCACCTGCGTGCCGAAGTAGCCCAGCTGTTCCATGGTCTGGTTTGCCCCGGTGCCCAGCAGCTCGTAGGGCCGGTTGGCCGAGAGCACGATCAGCGGCACCCGGGCGTAGTTGGCCTCGATCACCGCCGGGCCGAGGTTGGCGACGGCCGTGCCGGAGGTCATGGCGATGCAGACCGGCGCGCCCGCGGCGATGGCCAGGCCGATCGCCAGGTAGCCGGCGGTGCGCTCGTCGATGCGGACGTGCAGGCGGATACGTCCGGAGCGGTCGGCGTCCTGCAACGCGAAAGCCAGCGGGGCGTTCCGCGAACCGGGGCAGAGCACCACGTCGCGGACGCCGCCGCGAATCAGCTCGTCAACGACGACGCGAGCCTGGGTCGTCGAGGGGTTCACTCCTACAGGGTGTCACAGCCGGCTGAGGATGCCCGCCGGGTGCGCTCAGCCGTAGGCCTCGCCGAAGAACTTGAGCATGGCCGCGTTGACCTCGTCCGGTCGCTCGAAGAACCCGAGATGACCGGCGTCGGGTATCTGCACGTAGCGGCCGTTGGGCAGCGCGTCCGCGACCTCGCGGCCCATGTGCGGCGGGGTCAGCACGTCGTCGGAGAAGCCGATCACCAGCACCGGGGTCGTGATGCTGCGGTAGGCGGTCAACCGGCTGGTGTACGGCGCGATATCGAGCTGCGCGCGCGTGCCCGGGGTGGGCTTGAGGGGCCAGGTGGAGAACATCGCGATCCAGTCGGCGACGGCGGTGTCATCGTTGAGCGTCTTGCGGGAGAAGTTCTCCAGCAGGCGGATTTTGGCGTCGTACGCGGCCGGCATCTCGACACCGGTGTCGGACAGCTCGGCCTCGGCGTCGCGGAAGAACTGCCGGGCCCGGTCCATGCGGCCGCGGGTCCCCATCAGCACCGCCGAACTGACCAGCTCGGGCCGGGCCAGCATGAGCTCCTGGGCGATGTACGCGCCCATCGACATCCCGACGATGCGGGCCGGGGCCGCATTCAAGCCCTCGATCAGCGCCGCGGTGTCGGCGACCATGGTTTCCGTCGTGAACCCCTGGGCGTTCTCCGTGGCGCCGATTCCGCGATTGTCGAAGGTGATGACGCGGTATCCGGCCGCCAGAAACGCGGGGACTTGATAGGGGTGCCAGGTCCGTCCGGCGCCGCCGTGGCCGGCGATGAATACCACGGGATCACCGGAGCCGCGGTCGTCGTAAGCCAGGTTGATCACCCGGACGACGGTACAAGCAACCGATGGCACGCCTTGACCCGGTCGATCCACCACTGCCGCCGCTCCGGCGCCGCCCGCAGGGCCCGCAGCCGCTCGGGGTCGGGCGTGACCGGCCCCACCGGCAGGGCGCCGTCGACCGGCGCGGCGGTCTCGGCGACGTCGTCGACGAAGAGCCCGCCGGTGCCCAGGCCGCAGGCGTGCCGGAGTTGCGGCAAGGCCGCCGCGGCGCGCAGCCCGGCGCCGATTCCCACCGCCGAATCCAGCGCGCTGGAAATCACGACCGGGATGTCGATCTGCGCAGCGATCTCGAGCATGGCCGAAATCCCGCCCAGCGGAGCGACTTTGAGCACCGCGATGTCGGCGGCGTGGGCGCGGACCACGGCCAGCGGGTCGTCGGCCTTGCGGATGCTCTCGTCGGCGGCGATCGGCACGTCCGTGCGCCGGCGCAGCTCCGCGAGCTCGTCGACGCTTGCGCAGGGCTGTTCGATGTATTCCAGCGGCCCGTCGGCGGTCAAAGCGGCCGCGGCCCGCACGGCCTCCTCGACGCTCCACCCGCCGTTGGCGTCCACCCGCACCGTGGGGACCAGTGCGCGCACGGCGTTGACCCGGGCGACGTCGTCGGCCAGCGACTGCCCGGGCTCGGCCACCTTCACCTTGGCAGTGCGGGCCCCGGGGAAGCGGGCGAGCACTTCCGGAACGTCGGCGGCGGCCACGGCCGGCACGGTCGCGTTGATCGGGACGCGGTCGCGACGGGTCGGCGGCGGCTTCCGGTAGGCGGCTTCGATGCCCGACGCCAGCCACTGCGCGGCCTCGCGCGGCTCGTATTCGACGAAGGCCCCGAATTCGCCCCACCCGGCCGGGCCCTCGATCAGCGCCACTTCGCGGGTGGTGATGCCGCGAAAGCGCACCCGCATCGGCAGCGCCACCACGTGCAGGCGGTCGAGCAGGTCCGCGAGCGTCGGCGTCACGCGCTGTGGACCTGGCGGCCCGCCAGATACGTCGCGCGCACCTGAAGGTCGGCGATCTGCTCGGGCGGCACCGTTCGCGGATCGGCGGAGAGCACCACCAGGTCGGCGTATTTGCCGACCTCCAGCGAGCCGATCACGTCGTCGGAGAACAGCTGCCAGGCCGCGTCGATGGTTTGCGCGCGGATCGCCTGCTCCACGGTCAGGCGTTCCTCGGGTCCGAGCACCCGGCCGCTGGGCGCCGTGCGGGTCACGGCAACGCTGATGTTGCGCAGCGGCTCCTCGGGCGTGACGGGCGGGTCGTTGTGCAGCGAGATGCGCATCCCGGTGGCCACCGCGGATCCGGCTGGCATCCAACGGGTTCCACGTTCTTCGCCGAACAGGCCGTCGACGATGACGTCGCCCCAGTAGTGGATCTGGTCGACGAAGATGCTGCAGGTCACCCCGAGGTCATGGGCCCGCTGCAGCTGCTCGGGCCGGATGGCGCCGACGTGTTCGAGCCGCAGCCGGTGGTCGTCGCGCGGATGGCGCGTGAGGGCCTCTTCGTACACGTCCAGGATGGTGTCCACGCCGGCGTCGCCCTGCACGTGACAGGCCATCGGCCAGCCCAGCGGGAAGTACGCGCCGACGATCTCGTGCAGCTGCTCTTTCGTGTAATTGGCGCAGCCGCAGGAGCCCGGCACGACGCCGATGATCCGGGTGGCCTCGGTGTCCAGGTACGGAAACGAGAGGTCGATGTTGCCGATCCAGGGCGAGCCGTCGACCCAGATCTTGATGCCGACCTGCCGCAGGATGTCGTCGCCCTGCCCGGGTGTGGCGGCGGTGGACATCTGCGGGTTCGAGATCTCGTAGGTGCGCAGCCGAACCGTGAGTTGCTCGCGCAGCTGTTCGACCACCGGCCGGAAGTTCGGGTCGAAAGCCATCTCCGAGCAGGTGGTCAGGCCGGCGCGGTTGAGCCTCGCGCACTCGGCGAGCAGCATCTGCGGGTAGTCCGCGAAGTCGATGGCCCCGGCCAGCAGCGGGAACACCGCGCCGGTCTCCTCGGCGGTGCCGTCGAGTTCACCGTTGGCGTCGCGGCCGTACTTGGCGCCCTTGGGGTCCGGGGTGTCGCGGTCGAGCCCGTGCAGCTTGGCGGCGCGCGAGTTGAAGTAGGCCTTGTGCCCCGAGTTGTGGATGATCACCAGCGGGCTGTCGGGCGCGATACCGTCGAGCCAGTTCAGGGTCGGCTCCGGAAGGCCCTTCTGCAACAGCGGATCCCAGCCGTTGAGGAAGGCGCCGTCGGATCCCCGCCGGGCGACCTCGGAATGAATCGCCCCGACGACCTCGTCGGCGCCGCGCATGGTGACCGGCCGGATGTCGACGAGGCGGTCCGACAGCGCGACCGCCTCCATCAGCGGATGCCCGTGTGCCTCAACGAAGCCGGGCATCACACAGCCGTCGCCGACATCGACGGTCCGGGTGCCGGGGCCAGCGAAGTCCGCGATTTCCGCACGGGTTCCAACGGCGACGATTCTGCCGCCTTTCACCGCGAGCGCCTCCGCGGTAGGCCGTGCCTCGTCGACGGTCAGGATGGTTCCGGTAACGACGAGATCTGCATCGGCCATGGGCAGGAATCGTACTGATTGCCGGTGTCGAACAGGGTGCGGCTGACGCAAATTGCAACACGTTCTAGTCTTGCTCATGAGTCGCGTCGGCGACGATGCAGAGCAAAGCGATGAGGAGGAGCGGCGCCATGACGGCCGACCTGTTGCGCAACCCGACCCATAACGGCCACCTGCTCGTGGGCGCGCTCAAGCGCCACAAGACCAAGCCGGTGCTTTTCCTCGGCGACACCACGCTGACCGGTGGTCAGATGGCCGAGCGGATCAGCCAGTACATCCAGGCGTTCGAGGCGCTGGGCGCCGGCACCGGCGTCGCGGTCGGCCTGCTGTCGCTCAACCGCCCTGAGGTGCTGTTGATCATCGGCGCCGGCCAGACCCGAGGCTACCGGCGCACCGCCCTGCACCCGCTGGGCTCACTGGACGACCACGCCTACGTGCTCAACGACGCCGGCATCAGCTCGCTGATCATCGACCCCAACCCGATGTTCGTCGAACGGGCGCAGGCGCTGCTGGAGAAGGTGCCCGGGCTCAAGCAGATCCTCACCATCGGGCCGGTGCCCGAGGCCCTCAGCGGGGTGGCGGTCGACCTGGCGGCCGAGGCGGCCAAGTACGACCCGCAGCCACTGACCGCCGCGGACCTGCCGCCGGATCAGGTCATCGGCCTCACCTACACCGGGGGCACCACCGGCAAGCCCAAAGGCGTGATGGGCACCGCGGCGTCGATCTCCTCGATGACCCAGATCCAGCTCTCCGAATGGGAATGGCCGGAGGAACCGCGGTTTTTGATGATCACCCCGCTGTCCCACGCGGGGGCGGCGTATTTCCTGCCCACCCTGATCAAGGGCGGCGAGATGCATGTGCTGCCCAAGTTCGACCCGGCCGAGGTGCTGAAAACCATTGAGGAGAAACGCATTACGGCCACCTTCCTGGTCCCGTCGATGCTGTACGCGCTGATGGACCACCCGGATTCGCACACCCGCGACCTGTCGTCGCTGGAGACCGTCTACTACGGCGCCTCGGCGATCAACCCGGTGCGGCTGGCCGAGGCGATCCGCCGGTTCGGCAAGATCTTCGCCCAGAACTACGGGCAGTCCGAGGCGCCGATGGCCATCACCTATCTGGCCAAGAACGAGCACGACGAGAAGCGGCTCACCTCCTGCGGGCGCCCGACGCTGTTCGCGCGGGTGGCGCTGCTCGGCGAGGACGGCAAACCGGTGCCGCAGGGCGAGCCGGGCGAGATCTGCGTCAGCGGACCGTTGTTGGCGGGCGGTTACTGGAACCTGCCGGACGCGACGGCCGAGACGTTCAAGGACGGCTGGCTGCACACCGGCGACATGGCCCGCGAGGACGAGGACGGCTTCTACTTCATCGTCGACCGGGTCAAGGACATGATCGTCACCGGCGGCTTCAACGTGTTTCCGCGCGAGGTCGAGGACGTCGTCGCCGAGCACCCGGCCATCGCCCAGGTGTGCGTCGTCGGCGCGCCGGACGAGAAGTGGGGCGAGGCCGTCACCGCGGTGGTCGTGCTGCGCTCCGATGCGCCCCGCGATGACGAGGCGATCGAGAAGATGACCGCCGAGATCCAGGCCGCGGTGAAGGATCGCAAGGGTTCGGTGCAGTCGCCCAAGCGCGTGGTGCTCGCCGACTCGCTGCCGTTGACGGGGCTGGGCAAGCCGGACAAGAAGGCCGTGCGCGCCCAATTCTGGGAGGGCGCCGCGCGCTCGGTGGGCTGATAGCTCGCGAGCGTGAAACTAACTTCACGTTCGCGCGAGCGTGAAAGTAGCTTCACGCTCGGCGGGTAGGGCCTAGGCCGAGACCCCCGCCACCAGCAGGTCGAGCATGCGGCCGGTCTGCTCGGGCGAACCGCTGACCAGGAAGATGCCGATCAGGCTGGACACCACGTCGTCGGCGCGCACGTCGGCGCGCAGGCTTGCGTCGTCGGCGCCGGCGCGCAACAGCAACTCGACGGCGCCCGCGATGCTGTCGCGAGTCTGGCTGGGCGCAAGAGCGCCCGAGTCGAAAATCGCCTGCAAGGACTCGGCCATGCCGCGCTTGGCGGCCACGAAGCTCGCGTAGCGGTCCATCCACCGTCGCAGCGCAACCTTGGGTGGATGCCGCTTGAGCAGCTGCCCGGCCGCCGCGGCCACCTCGGCGAGCTCGGCACAGTAGATCGCCTCGACGAGGGCCTCGCGGTTGGGGAAGTGGCGGTACAGGGTGCCGATGCCCACCCCCGCGTCGCGGGCGATCGACTCGAGCGACACCGATCCACCGTGCACGGTGAAAGCGGCAGTGGCCGCCTGCAGCAACCGTTCGCGATTGCGACGGGCATCCGACCTTCCAACCAAAGCGGAGGCTCCTCCGTTTCTGCTACGCTGACACAAGCGGAGGACCCTCCGCATTTATCCAGTGTCTCACGGTCGAGGGAGCACCATGACTGACCAACCCCGGCCCGGCGGCATCGGCACTCTCGGCAGGAGGCCCGTCGCCCGCATGGGCTACGGCGCCATGCAACTGTTCGAGGCACCGACCGTCGACGACGCGGCGGCGGTCCTGCGTCGCGCGATCGAACTCGGCGTCAACCACATCGACACCGCATCCTTCTACGGGCCCGGCGAGGTGGACCGCCGGATCCGCGCGGCGCTGGCCCCCTACCCGGACGACCTCGTCATCGTCAGCAAGGTCGGCGCCCGCTACACCGGCGAACAACCCATTCCGCTGGCCGCCGCCCAGAAGCCGGCCGAACTGCGCGCCGCCGTCGAGGACGATCTGCGCGAACTCGGCCTCGACCAGATTCCGGTGGTGAACCTGCGCCGGCTTGATCTCGGTCCCGGCCTGGCCGCCGAGGGCGACCAGATCGTCGACCTCGACGACCAACTCGCCGAGATGATCGCGCTGCGCGATGCGGGCAAGATCGGCGGGATCGGGATCAGCGCCGTGCCGCTCGAAATCGTGCGCCGCGCGCTGCCCGCCGGAATCGTCTGCGTGCAGAACGCCTACAGCGTGCTGGACCGCTCCCAGGAAGCGACGCTCCAACTGTGCAAGGCCGAGGGCATCGCGTGGGTGCCGTACTTCCCGCTCGGCTCGGCGTTCCCGGGATTGCCGAAGGTCGCCGACCATCCGGTGGTCGTCGACATCGCCGGCGAAATCGGCGCGACACCGTCCCAGGTCGGGCTGGCCTGGATCGTGGCCCACGCGTCGAACACGCTGCTGATTCCCGGCACCCGGTCGATCGCCCACCTCGAGGAGAACCTCCGCGCGGCCGCGGTGTCGCTGGACGCCGACGCGATGGCGCGGCTCGACGCCGTCGGTACGACGGTGCCCCAGGCTCATGGTGCGGAGCCCTTTCAGAGGTAACGTCGCTGCCTATGGGAAGCGGCAAACGCGTCCGGCCGCCGTGGTGGCTGAAGCCGGCCAACAAGGTCTTCATCCGGATGTCACGGCTGGGCCTGAGCTTCGGCGGCGAGAGCCCGGTGGTGTTGACCGTGCCCGGCCGCAAGTCCGGCACGCCGCGGTCGACGCCAGTGACACCGATGACGGTGGATGGCAAACGCTATGTGGTGGGCGGGTTTCCGGGCGCGGACTGGATCCGCAACGTCCGCGCCGCCGACGTTGTGACGCTGGCCCGCGGCCGGAGCTCCGAGCGGGTGCGGATGGTGGAGTTGCCCGAAGAGGCGGCGCGGCCGTTCTTGCGGGCGTTCCCCACCGAGGTGCCCACCGGCGTCGGCTTCATGAAACGCTCTGGGTTGGTGAAGGACGGACGCCCCGAGGAGTTCGAGGCGCTGGCCGGCGTGTGTCCGGTATTCCGGCTTGACCCGGCATAGGAGTTCAAAAACGTTGAGTGACAACCCCTTTGATGCACAGGCCTGGCGTCCCGTCGACGGCTTCGGCGACCTTACCGACATCACCTATCACCGGCACGTCGAGGACGCCACGGTGCGGGTGGCGTTCGACCGGCCCGAGGTGCGCAACGCGTTCCGGCCGCACACCGTCGACGAGCTCTACCGGGTGCTCGACCACGCCCGGATGTCCCCCGACATCGGCGTGGTGTTGCTGACCGGCAACGGACCATCACCCAAGGACGGCGGCTGGGCATTCTGCTCCGGCGGCGATCAGCGCATCCGCGGGCGCAGCGGCTACCAGTACGCCAGCGGCGACACCGCCGACACCGTCGACACAGCCCGCGCCGGCCGGTTACACATCCTGGAGGTCCAACGGCTGATCCGGTTCATGCCCAAGGTGGTCATCTGCCTGGTCAACGGGTGGGCGGCCGGCGGGGGGCACAGCCTGCATGTGGTCTGCGACCTCACCCTGGCCAGCCGCGAGCACGCCCGCTTCAAGCAGACCGACGCCGACGTCGGCAGCTTCGACGGCGGCTACGGGAGCGCGTACCTGGCCCGCCAGGTCGGCCAGAAGTTCGCGCGCGAGATCTTCTTCCTGGGCCGCCCCTACACCGCCGAGCAGATGCACCACATGGGCGCGGTCAACGCCGTCGTCGACCATGCGGAGCTCGAATCCGAGGCGATCCAGTGGGCGCGCGAGATCAACGCCAAATCGCCTCAGGCACAACGAATGCTGAAGTTCGCGTTCAACCTGCTCGACGACGGCCTGGTGGGCCAGCAGCTGTTCGCGGGCGAGGCCACCCGGCTGGCGTACATGACCGACGAGGCCGTCGAGGGCCGCGACGCCTTCCTGGAAAAGCGGGATCCGGACTGGAGCCGGTTCCCCCGCTACTTCTAGCGGCGGGCGCCCACGTCACGCTGGTGTGACACGCGAGCACCAACGTCACGCTGGCGTGACGCTCGGAGCGACGCGCGCCCCGCCTAGACTCGCGTCACGTGAGCAAAAGTCCCCTCCGCCGGATCGCCGACCAATTCTCCCTGGCGATCATGCGACCGCCCATGGCGCCGCAGATACTGGTCAACCGGCCGTTGATCAAGCCGATCGAGCTGGCCGGCAAGCGCATCCTGCTGACCGGGGCGTCCTCGGGCATCGGCGAGGCCGCGGCCGAACAGTTCGCCCGAGCGGGCGCCACGGTGGTTGCCGTCGCACGCCGCCAGGATCTGCTGGACGCGCTCGCCGAGCGGATCACGGCCGCGGGCGGTGCGGCCATATCGATCCCGTGCGACGTCTCGAACATGGACGCCGTCGACGCCCTGGTCGCCGACGTCGAACAGCGTCTCGGCGGCATCGACATCCTGATCAACAACGCCGGCCGGTCCATCCGCCGGCCGCTGGCCGAATCGCTGGACCGCTGGCATGACGTCGAGCGGACCATGGTGCTCAACTACTACGCGCCGCTGCGGCTGGTCCGCGGGCTGGCGCCCGGCATGCTCGAGCGCGGCGACGGCCACATCATCAACGTCTCCACCTGGGGCGTGATGTCGGAGGCTTCGCCGCTGTTCTCGGTGTACAACGCCTCGAAGGCCGCGCTGTCAACGGTGAGCCGGGTCATCGAAACCGAATGGGGCAGTAAGGGCGTGCATTCGACGACGCTGTACTACCCGCTCGTCGCCACCCCGATGATCGCGCCGACCAAGGCCTACGAGGGAGTCGCCGCGCTGACCTCAGAAGAGGCCGGCGAGTGGATGCTCACCGCCGCCCGCACCCGGCCGGTGCGGATCGCACCGCGGATCGCGATCGCCGGCCGGGCGCTCGACATCGTCGGCCCGCGCTGGGTGAACGCGATGATGCAGCGCCAAAGCATCCAGCCCAACCGCGCCGGCACTGGCTGATCCGGCCGCATGGTAGACACGACGCTATGGAGATCCTGGCCAGCCGGATGCTGCTGCGGCCGTCGGACTATCAGCGCTCGCTAGCCTTCTACCGCGACGAGATCGGGCTGGCGATTTGGCGTGACTACGGCGCTGGCACAGTCTTTTTCGCGGGCCAGTCCTTGCTGGAGCTGGCCGGTCACGGCGCTCCCGACCCCGCCCAGGCCGCCTTCCCCGGTGCACTGTGGCTACAGGTCCGCGACATCGAGGCCACCCAGGCCGAATTGGCGGGCCGCGGGGTGTCGATCGCGCGCGAGGCTCGCCGGGAACCATGGGGCCTGAAAGAGATGCACGTCACCGATCCGGATGGGCTGACGCTCATCTTCGTCGAGGTGCCGCCGGAGCACCCGCTACGGCGCGACACCCGGGGTGAACAACAGGGAAACGCCGGTTAACTGAGAGGTAACATCTGGCGACGGTTCAAGGTACACCCGCGTTTCGGCCCCCGCATCATTCGACAATGGAAACCTCCTACCACCAGAATCAGGCGCTGTGAACATCCAATTGTTCCTCTTGATCATTGTCGTAATCACGGCACTGGCTTTCGATTTCACCAACGGCTTCCATGACACGGGCAACGCGATGGCGACCTCGATCGCCAGCGGTGCGCTCAAGCCCAAAGCGGCCGTCGCCCTGTCCGCGGTGCTCAACCTCGTGGGCGCGTTCATGTCCACCGCCGTCGCCGCGACGATCGCCAAGGGCTTGATCGACGGCCACATCGTGACGCTGGAGCTGGTTTTCGCCGGCCTCGTCGGCGGCATCGTCTGGAACCTGCTGACCTGGCTCCTCGGCATCCCCTCGAGTTCGTCGCACGCCCTGATCGGCGGCATCGTCGGCGCCACGATCGCCGCCGTCGGCGCGCACGGGGTGATCTGGAAGGGCGTGGTGTCCAAGGCGATCATCCCGGCAGTCGTGTCGGCGATCCTGGCGATCGTGGTCGGCGCGGTGGCGACCTGGCTGGTCTACCGAATCACCCGCGGCATCCCGACCAAGCGCACAGAAGCCGGCTTCCGGTACGGCCAGTGGGGCTCGGCATCGCTGGTCTCGCTGGCCCACGGCACCAACGACGCGCAGAAGACCATGGGCATCATCTTCCTGGCGCTGATGTCCTACGGCTCGGTGAGCAAGACCGCGTCGATGCCGCCACTGTGGGTCATCGTCGGTTGCGCGGTGTCGATGGCGCTCGGCACCTATCTGGGCGGCTGGCGAATCATCCGCACCCTGGGCAAGGGACTGGTCGAGATCCAGTCGCCGCAGGGCATGGCGGCCGAATCCTCTTCGGCCGCGGTGATTTTGCTGTCCGCCCACTTCGGCTACGCGCTGTCGACCACCCAGGTCTGCACCGGCTCGGTGCTGGGCAGCGGGTTGGGCAAGCCCGGCGGCGAGGTCCGCTGGGGCGTCGCCGGCCGCATGGGCGTCGCGTGGCTGGTCACGCTTCCGCTGGCCGGGCTGGTCGGTGCGGTCACCTACTGGATCGTGCACCTGATCGGCGGCTACCCGGGCGCCATCGTGGGCTTCGCGCTGCTGATCGGGGTGTCGGCCACCATCTACGTCCGGTCGCGCAGGGTCAAGGTCGACCACCACAACGTCAACGCCGAATGGAAGGGCGACCTGACCACCGGGCTCGAGGAGTCCATTGATCAGCACCCGCCCTCGAACGCCGGCCCCACCTCCGGCGGCGGCATGACCTCCCGATTCGACTCCGACGACCCCACGATCAAGGCGAACGCGTGATGAGTCACTTCGGCGATTGGTTCAACTACCAGGCCTCCCTCAAGATCCTGGCGTTCGCCATGCTGGCCGGCGCCGCTTTGCCGGGGCTGTTCGCCCTGGGGCTCCGCTTCCAGGCGATCGGCGCGGGACAGGCCGGCACCGATGGCGGCTCGCCGCAGAAGAACCCGGCGCTGCTGGCGGTCGCGTGGGCGATCTATGCGGTGGTGATCCTCGTGATCGCCTTCGCTTTGCTGTACATCTCGCGCGACTTCATCGCCCATCACATCGGCACCCCGTTCCTCGGCGCCAAACCCAAGTAGCATCAATTGATGCCCACCGAGTTACCACGCCGGACACCGGGGGAAGCTGCAACAGCGTGAACGGATTTCTCAATTCCATCGTCTCCTGGCTTCGTGCGGGATACCCGGAAGGCGTTCCGGCGACGGACACCTTCCCGGTGCTCGCATTGCTGGCCCGCCGGCTGTCCAACGACGAAGCCAAGGCGGTCGCCTGTGAGCTGGTTCGGCGCGGCGAGTTCGACGATGTCGACATCGGCGTGCTGATCACCCAGATCACCGATGAGCTGCCGTCGCCCATCGACGTCGAGCGGGTCCGGGTGCGGTTGGCGGCCCAGGGCTGGCCCTTCGACGACGCCGACCAGGCCGGGGACCCGGCATAGCCGTACTGCGCGCGGTGCACGTCCCGCCCGGGTCGGCGGTCTCGTCGCTGTTGCCCGCACTCGAGCGCGTGCTCGACGGGCGCGACCCCGCACTGGTCGCCCTGTCCTCGAGCGACGATCGTGAGTCGGATGCGCTGCGGGTGGGTCTGCGCGTCGGGGAAGCCATCGACGACGACGTCGCCCTGGTCGCGGCGACGTCGGGAACCACCGGAGTTCCCAAGGGCGCGTTGCTGACCGCCGACGCCCTGACCGCCAGCGCGACGGCCACCCATGACCGCCTCGGCGGACCGGGCAGCTGGCTGCTCGCCCTGCCGCCCCACCACATCGCGGGGATCCAGGTGTTGGTGCGCAGCGCGCTCGCCGGCTCGGTACCGGTCGAGATGGACGTCTCCGCGGGGTTCGATGTCGCCGAATTGCCCGGTGCGGTAAGGGCATTGGGACCGGGGCGGCGATACACCTCGCTGGTCGCCACGCAGTTGGCCAAGGCGCTCGGCGACCCGGCGGCGGCGGCCGCGCTCGCCGAACTGGACGCCGTGCTGCTCGGCGGCGGACCCGCGCCGCGACCGGTTCTCGACGACGCGGCCGCGGCGGGCGTCACCGTGGTCCGCACCTACGGGATGAGCGAGACCGCCGGCGGGTGCGTGTACGACGGCGTCCCGCTGGACGGGGTGCGGGTGCGCACGGTCGACGGGCGCATCGTCATCGGCGGCACGACGCTGGCCAAGGGCTACCGCAACCCCGTCGAGCCGGATCCGTTCGCCGAACCGGGCTGGTTTGCCACCGACGATCTCGGCGCCGTCAGCGACGCGGGCGTGCTGACCGTCCTGGGCCGCGCCGACGACGCGATCAGCACCGGCGGGTTGACGGTGCTGCCGCAGCCTGTCGAGGCTGCGCTGTCCAGTCATCCCGCCGTCAGCGATTGCGCGGTGTTCGCAGTGGCCGACGACCGGCTGGGTCAGCGGGTGGTTGCCGCGGTCGTGGTGCGCGACGGGTCCGCCGCGCCCACCCTGGACGCGCTGCGCGCGCACGTGGCGCGCACCCTGGACGCCACCGCCGCGCCGCGCGAGCTGTACATCGTCGACGCACTGCCGCGTCGCGGCATCGGCAAGGTCGACCGCACGGCGTTGGCGCGCCGGTTCGCCGGCGATCAATAGGCTGTTCGTCCGTGAGGATCGGTGGGCGGGCGGCAGCGCGGGAAGCGGTGGCGGTCACGGTCGGGCTCGTGCTGGTGGCCGCGGCGTTCGTGCTGCCGCGGATGAACTCAGGCGTGCGCCCGCGCCTTGATGTCGGCGCCCAGAAGTTCGCCACCCACGCCGGCTCCGCGCCGATCTTCGGCGAATGGTTGATCCACGCCGGCTGGGGAACCGGGCCCGCGATTGTGATCGCGATCGTCATCGTGGCGTGGGGACCCGTTCTGGCGCAACGCCTTTCGTGGCATGCCTTGACGCTGGGCAGCTGGGCCACCGCGTGCGGGTGGGCGTTCGCGCTGGCGATGATCGATGGCTGGCAGCGCGGCTTCGCTGGCCGGCTGACCACCCGGGACGAATACTTGTGGCAGGTGCCGGGCATCAGCGACATCGGTGCGACGCTGCGCACGTTTGCGAGCCGGATCGTGGACTACCAGCCGAACTCGTGGACGACGCACGTGTCGGGACATCCGCCCGGCGCGCTGCTGACGTTCGTCTGGCTGGACCGGCTCGGCCTGCACGGCGGCGCCTGGGCCGGGCTGCTGTGCCTGCTGGCCGGCTCGAGCGCGGCGGCCGCGGTGGTGATCGCCGTGCGCGCGCTGGCCGACGAACAGACGGCACGGCGCGCCGCCCCGTTCGTCGCCCTGGCGCCGACCGCGATCTGGGTGGCCGTCTCCGCCGACGGATACTTCGCCGGGGTGGCGGCCTGGGGCATCGCGTTGTTGGCCGTGGCTGTGCACCGTCCGGTCCGCTTCCCCGCGCTGACGGCCGCGGGCGCGGGCCTGCTGTTGGGCTGGGGCGTGTTCTGCAACTACGGCCTGATGTTGATGGGGCTGCCGGCGGTGGCGGTGCTGGCCTCGGTCCGGCAGCCCCCGGGCAGCCGCTTGGCGGACTGGCGAGCGATCCTGCGGGCCCTCGGCCCGGCGGCGCTGGCCGCGATCGCGGTGGCGGTGGCCTTCGCGATCGCCGGGTTCTACTGGTTCGACGGTTACACCCTGGTGCAGCAACGCTATTGGCAGGGCATCGCCAAAGACCGCCCCTTCCAGTATTGGAGCTGGGCCAACCTGGCGTCCGTGGTGTGCGCGATCGGGTTGGGTGGGGTCGCCGGTATCAGCAGGGTTTTCGACTGGCCCGCCATCCGCCGCCGCTCCGGCTTCCATTTGTTGCTGCTTGGCATGCTGGCCGCCATCGTCTGCGCGGACCTGAGCATGCTCAGCAAGGCCGAGGTGGAACGCATCTGGCTGCCGTTCACCATCTGGCTCACCGCATCGGCCGCTCTGCTGCCGACACGGTCACACCGGATCTGGTTGGCGCTCAACGCCCTCGGCGCGCTGGCGCTCAACACGATCATCCTGACGCACTGGTAGAGACCAGTCCGTCCGGCGGACTACCGTTCTCGTGCTACGCGGCCCCCGGCGCCGGCAAGGGAATCCAAGGAATATCCCACCAGGCGGGCGGGGGCGGCGGCTCGGTGGTGGGCTCGCCGAGGTGTTGTGGGCAATAGGCGCTGACGGCGCTGGTCGTGAAGTGGGTCGCGTCCGCCACGGTGAACCCGGCATTTTCCGACGACACACTTTGGATGACATCGGCCTGGGAGTGGCCCTGATCCATCAATTCACAGGCCTTCTTGCCGACCCGAATCGCGATGGCGCCGTTCTTGTAAGGCACGCCGGCCTGATCGAGCGCCGCCAAGAAATTCGCATCCGGGTTGCCGCCGGGCTCGGCCTGTGCCGGCGCGGCCGCGCCGATGACCGCGGCGAAGCCCGCCAGCACGAGAAGCGTTCGCACCGCCTCATCTTTCTACAAAACGCCGGTGTTGTCCTGCGGATCTCTAGAGACCGGCGGCGCGGGTGACGCCCGCGAACCGGCTGGCGGGGCCGCAGGCGTCGCGCACCGCCGCGACGTCGTCGACGAAGTCCACGTCGGCCAGCGTCTCGAGGGTAACCACATCAATGCCGTTGTCGCGCAATGCCTTCAGCGTCAAATCCCCGGTGTCGGGCACCGACATCGGCACGGTGCGCAGGCACTGCGCCGTCGCGGGGTCCGCGACGCCCAGCACCCACCAGCCGCCGTCCCGGGCCGGCCCGAGGACGGCCGGCGCGTCGAGAAGCCGGCGCGCGCAAGCCGTCAACAGATCCGCGCTCACCTGAGGCGTGTCCATGCCGATCTGCAGCACCGGAAGCCCGCCGGCCGCGTCGGTGTGCGCGTTGGCGAGCCGGTCCGCGAAATCGTCACCGCGCTGGGGAATCACGGTGAACGAAGCGAGCCGCTGCCGTATTTCGGCGGCGTTCACCGCGGCGTCCAGGTCTCCGGTCAGGGCCGCCACCCGCGCCGCCACCGGAGCGGCGGCCACGGCATCGAGCGTGTCAAGCAGTGCGGCGGCGGCGATTTCGGCGGCGACGCGATCGCCGACGGTCGCCGCGAGCCGCGTCTTTGCCCGGCCCGGCTCGGGCGCCTTCGCGACCACCAGCAGGGTGACCGGAAGGACGCTCACGAAATCACTTTCCAGAAGTCCAGGATCGCGGTGATGCTGCCCCGCAGTGAACCGCTGACCTTCGACTTGCCGCCCGTCCGCGGGCCGTAGCTGACGTCGAGTTCGACGACGCGCCAGCCGGCGGCCGCGGCACGCACCAGCAGTTCCAGCGGATAACCCGATCGCCGGTCGGCGACGCCCAGCGCAAGCAGCGCCTCGCGCCGGGCGACTCGCATCGGCGCGATGTCGTGTACCGGTAGGCCGTGGCGGGTGCGCAGTCGCCAGCTCATGACCACGGTGCCCACCCTGGCCACCCACGGCCAGTGCAGCCCGGCTACCGGCCGGCGCCGGCCGGTCACCAGGTCGGCACCGCGCTCCAACTCCGCGACCAGCCGGGGCAGATCGGCGCCGTCCATCGAGCCATCGGCGTCGATCACCGCCACGATCGGGGTCGTCGCCGCCAGCACGCCCGCGTGGACGGCCGAGCCGTACCCGGCCCGCGGTTCGGCGACGACTTGGGCACCGTGCCTGCTCGCGACCGCGGCGGTGTCGTCGGTGCTGTTGTTGTCCACCACCAACGCCCGGTATCCCGCGGGTATGGCGGCTAACACCGCGGGCAGTGACTCCTCTTCGTTGAGGCAGGGCAGGACCACCGTGACCAGGCCGTCGGTGTCGGCCACCCTCAGAATCCGTGGTGTTGGTGGGGCTGCTGCGGGAACACCGGCTGCTGCTGCGTGGGCGGCGGCAGGGTCTGCTGGGTGTGCGGCGGGAGCGTCGGGGCCTGGGTGGCCTGGGTGCTCGGCGGCGAATACGTGCTCGGCGGCGGCGCCTGGGTGGTCGCCTTGGTGCTCGGCGGCGAATACGTCGTCGTCGGAGGCGAATACGTCGTGGTCGGCGGCGAATACGTGGTGGTCGGCGGCGAATACGTCGTCGTCGGGGGCGAATACGTCGTCGTCGGCGGCGAATACGTGGTGGTCGGGGGCGAATACGTCGTCGTCGGTGGCGTGTAAGGCGTGATCGTCGGCGACGTGAAGGTCGGCGACGTGTACGGCGGGTAGTTCGGGCCCCACCCCGGGATCGGGATGGGTATCGGAATAGGAATGGGCACAATGGGATTCGGGCGGGGCGCCCAACCCGGATCGGGATTCGGCACGGCGCTGGGATTGGCCGGCGCCTCGGGAGCGGGAGCGTTCGGCACTCCGCCGCCCGACGGGGGGCCGACCTGCTGCGGGCTTGGGACGTAGCTGGGAGCCTCGACGGTGCCGCCCTGGAATCCGGCGTTGGGTTGGTCGGGCGGCGGCGGGGGCAGTGGGGCCTGCTGCTGGCTCGGCAGGATCGGCATGAACTTGCCCGGGGTGCCGTTCTGGACCCCCACCACCGGCTGCTGGCTGGCGGTCGGGCGAACGGCGACCGCGATCGCGGTGGCCAGCGACGCCAATCCGATGACCGCGAAAGCGATGACGGCGTTGCCGATCACCAACGATCGCCGCGACAGCTTCGCCGGCTCGTCCTCGTCGGCCTCGCCGTACTCGTAGTCGTCCAATTCCGCGTCGTACTCGGCGAATTCGCCCGGGTACTGCTCGCCCTCGTCGGCCATCGAGTAGGCCAGCTGCTGGTCTTCGGCGCCCGGGTCCGCGAACCCCGATGCCGGCACGAAGGCCGTCTCATCTCCGATCGGTCCCGTCGACGGCACCGCCGTGGTGGCGTCCCCGAACGCCGAAGCCATCGCGGTCTCATCTCCCGTCAGGCCGGCCGCCGGCACCATGGCCGTAGCGCCCCCCGCCTGCAGCGCCGCCGCCGTTGCGGCGGCAATCGCTGCGCCGCGGGCCAGCGCGAAGGTGGGGTCCTCGGCGACCTGCACCCGCATGGTCGACGCGTCGCGGAGCTCGTCGGCGACCCGGTTCAGCTCGGGCGACGCACCGAGCAGGTACACATCCTGCGGGGCGTCGGGGTGGGCGCCCAGGTTCGCCATCATCGTGTGGAACGCGGCGGTCGCATCGCCACCCGACGGACCCGCCAGCTGCTGGCTCGCCAGCACGGTCGGCGGCGCGTCCGGATCACCGTCACCCGAATCCACCATCGACAGCGTCGCGGTCGCGTCGTCCATCACCAGCGCGGCGCCGGGCCGGCCGGCCGCGCGCATCAGGGCGGCCACCGCCTGCGACTCCGAAAGCACCGCGACGTTGTGGACGCCGGAATCCTCCAGCGCGCGCCGAAGCTGGTCGGCGGCGGGATGATCGGTCCAGCACAGCCGGGTGCCCACCAGGTGGTGGTTCTCACCGGCCAGCAGCCGATTCGTGCCGACCACGGTCTCGGTCAGCGTCCCGATCGGATTGTCGGCGAGGTCGACGACGGATTGGTCGATCACGTCGGTTCCCTGCGCGCCGGACCCGACCAGGGCCAAGCGCGCGACGGGTCCGGTGACCGCAACCCCCAAAACGACGTCCATCCCGGCTCTCCTTCGGCTGGCTACCCCGCAACCAGCAATGTCCCGGCATCATTACACTTGCGATACCGTTGGAGTATCAATCATTCAGGCGACAAGCTTCGTCTACTAGCGCAGCGTAACCAGCTTTTCGAACGACAGGACGATTGCCGCAGGATCATCTCCGCCCCAGCAGCCGGCCACAGCCACTGCCACGGCATCCGAACGGAGAATATGTTCGCAAGCGAGCAGTGCACTTCGCCCGGCGGGGTAATCCCTCGCCGAACACCGGAAACTGCGCCAAGAATGTCGGTCCTCGCATCCCGGGAGGCATGGTGAGCCAGAGCAGCGACGACGCGCCTACCGGCCCGATCCGCAGTCAGACCCAGCAGGCGCCGGCGCCGCGCATCATCCGCCCACACGCCACGGCCGGCCCCGCGCCGGCCGCCGCGGGAGCGCAGCGGTACCGGCACGCCGGTGACCTGGCCGCGGTGGCACTGCTGATCCTGGCGGTGTTCCTGCCGTGGAACCTCTACTTCGGAGTCGGCATCCCGAACAGCAGCGCGACGCTGTTCGCGGTGCTGATCGCGGTGACGGTGCTGGCCGTCGCCGCCGTCGCGGTCGCCGGTTCCTGGCGGTCGGCCGGCGCGCGTTTCGATCCCGCGCGGGCCGCCCGGCTTCGCCTGGCGCTCAACGTCCCCTACCTGCTGCTGGTGCTCGCATTCGTCGTGTTCGACGCGTACGAGACCGTCCGCTTCGGTGGCACCGTCAACGTGCCGGGCGGCGTCGGGCCGGGGGCATGGGTCGGGATCGCCGGCTCGCTGTTGAGCGCCCAGGCGATGCCCACCGGCGCTCTCGCCGGACCCGTTCCGGCGGGTGACGAATCCACCGGGTGGCACAGGTCCGCGCGGATCATCGGCTCGCTGTCGATGCTCGCGGCGGTGCTCAGCTTCGGTTTCAACCTGTACTGGCGGGTCCGGTACGCGCTGCAAAGCACCGGCGGCACCGACCAATTCGGCAAGCAGAACATCGCTGTGATCGCGACCGCGGTGGTGTACGGCGTGGTGGCCCTGGTGGCCGTGCTGGTCGCCTCCAGGTGGTTGCTGCGCGACACCCGGGCGAGCCGGCTCACGATCGTCGCGCTCGGCGCGTCGACGCTCGCCGCCGGGATCCTGGTGTGGCTCTTGCCCGCCGGTCGTGACATCGACGCGTTCCACGGCATCGCGCAGAACACGTCCACCGCCGGCGTCGGGTTCGAGGGCTACCTGGCGTGGGCGGCCGGCGCGGCGCTGTTCGCGCCGCGGGCGCTGTTCGGTCAGCGGAACGCCTCGCCGACGGAGGAGTCGGCGTGGCGCGGCGCGACCCGAAATGGCTTGCTGCTCATCGCCGTTTGGTGCGTGGGGTCGATAGCGATGCGGATCACCGACCTGGTCGTCGGCATAATCCTGAACTACCCGTTCTCCCGGTACGACAGCATCGTGCTGGCCGCGTTCGATCTGGCCACCGCGGTCCTGGCGATCTGGCTGCGCGGCAGGCTGGCCGCCCTTTCGCCGAGGGTGGTCACGTCGCTGTGCGGGCTCGTCGCCACGCTCAGCGTCGCCCGCGTCGTCGTCGGCGTCGTGCTGGCGCCGCGGTTCGCGGACTCACCCAATTCGCCTGCGCTGCACCCGGTCTACGGCAACAACCTGGCCCAGCAGATCACCAGCGTTTTCGACGTGGCGTTGTGCGGCCTGGCGCTGGGCATCCTGGCGGCGGCTATCGTCGCCGGGCAACTGCGCGGTCGCCGGCGGGCCAATCGCGCGGCCCGCAGGCGCGCGGCCGCCGCCAACGCGGCAGCACCGACCACCCGGGTGCCGGTGGCCCAGGGCGCCGCGCCGTCGGCCGCGCCGACCACCCGCATCCCCGCCGGAGTCCCCGGCGGGGACAACGAACCGGCGACCTCGGAGATACCGCCGCTGGCCAACGCCCCGCGGATCTTTAGGGGCGACGACTCCGGAACGCGTCAAATACCGGTGCAGAAGCCGCAGATCTACCGGCCCCCGCAGGGCTGATTCAGCGAAGGGGCGCGAACGCGAATTCGCGCAGCCCGTCGCCCGGTGTGACGGCCGCACGAAAACCCAACACCTCGGCGGCCCTCGACGGATCGGCGACGATGTGGCGCACGTCGCCGCTGCGATACTGCCCGGTGACCACCGGCGACAGCGAGCCGCCGCGGGCGTCGCACAGCGCACCGGCCACCTCCAGGATCGAAATGGGTTGTCCCGAGCAGACATTGACCGCGGTGAAACCCTCGCGCTGTTGTGTCGCCGCGACGTTGGCAGCGGCCACGTCGTCGACGTGGACGAAGTCGCGCATCTGGCCGCCGTCCTCGAAAACCTTTGGCGATTCGCCTTTTTCCAGCGCCGAACGGAAGATCGCCGCCACCCCGGAGTAGGGGGTGTCGCGCGGCATGCCGGGGCCGTAGACGTTGTGGTAACGCAGCGCCACCACCGAACCACCCGTGGCCTCCGACCACGCCAGCGCGTAATGCTCCTGGGCGGTCTTACTGGCGGCGTACAGACTTCGTGGCCGCAGGCAGGCATCCTCGCCGACGAGGCGCCAGTGCAGTTCCTCCCCGCCGGCCGGGCAGCGGTGCTCGAAGATCCCGGCGTCGAGGTCGCCCCGGCGCCGGGGCAGCGGATCCACCGCTCCGTGTCGGTCGCAGTGATAACCCCCCTGGCCGTACACCACCATCGACGAGGCCAGCACCAGGTGCCGCACCCCCGCGGCGAACATCTGCGCCAGCAGGACGGTGGTAGCCAGATCGTTGTGGCCGCCGTAAGCCGGGGCGTCGGCGGCGTCCACGCCCGCGCCCACCATCGCCGCCTGATGGCACACCAGGTCCACGCCGGCCAACAGCGGGGCCAGTGCGTCGGCGTCGCGCACGTCGACGCGATGACATCCCTGCGGCAGCACCGGGTCTGGGCCGTGCGCGGCGGGCAGCAACGCGTCGACGGCGACGACTTCGTGACCCGCGGCCCGCAGCTTGGCGTCCACCCGCGCACCGATGAAGCCGGCCGCACCGGTCAGCAGCACCCTCACGGCAGCTCGATCGGCAGGGTGACCCCGGCGTGCGGCAGGCAATGCGTGCAGGTGCGGTCGGCGGCCAACCGGCCGATGGCCTGGCGGACCAGCGTCTTGAACCCGTCGATGTTCTTCGCGAATTCGGCGAACACGTCGACCGTCTTCACGCCCTCGCCGGTGCTGACACCGGCGTCCAGATCGGTCACCAACGCGATTGCGGCATAACAGATTTCGAGCTCGCGAGCGAGCACCGCCTCCGGATAGCCGGTCATGTTGACCAGCGAGAAACCGGCTGAGGCGAACCACTGGCTTTCGGCGCGGGTGGAAAAGCGCGGGCCCTGAATCACCACCATGGTGCCGCCGTCGGTCACGCCGGGCAGGACGGTCACCGCTTCGCGCAGCGTAGGGCAGTACGGGTCGGCGAAGTCGACGTGGATGCCGCCGGAGTCGAAATAGGTGTCGGCGCGGCCCCGGGTGCGGTCGACGAGCTGGTCGGGCACCACGAAGGTGCCCGGACCGAGTTCGGGATCGAGGCTGCCCACCGCGCACGGCGCCAGCACCCGCCGCACGCCGAGCTTGCGCAGGGCCCACATGTTGGCGCGGTATGGCACGGTGTGCGCGGAGAATTCGTGTTCGGCGCCGTGGCGCGGCAGGAAAGCGACCTCGTGGCCGCCGATGGTGCCGAGGGTGACCGGGGCGCTGGGCGGGCCGTACGGAGTGTCGACGGTGACGTCGCGGGAGTCGGATCCGAAGAAGGTGTAGAAGCCGCTGCCGCCGATGACTCCGAGCATCCGACCATTGTGGTGCATCACACCGAAGCGATCGCGGGTGCGGGGCCCGGGGATGGGCGGCTTTCATCCTGGCAGGATGGTCGGGTGGCCAATTTCGGGCAGTGGGTTTCCGGTGCGCGGCCGCGGACGTTGCCCAACGCGGTGGCGCCGGTTGTCGCGGGAACCGGTGCCGCAGCATGGCTGCATTCCGCGGTGTGGTGGAAGGCGCTGCTGGCGCTTGCCGTCGCGCTCGCGATGATCATCGGTGTCAACTACGCCAACGACTACTCCGACGGCATCCGCGGCACCGACGACGTCCGGGCCGGCCCGGTGCGCCTGGTCGGCTCGCGGCTGGCGGCGCCGCGGGCGGTTCTGGCCGCGGCGATCGTCAGCCTCACCATCGGCGCGCTCGCCGGCCTGGCGCTGGCGCTGTTCAGCGCGCCGTGGCTGATCGCGGTGGGAGCGGCCTGCATCGCCGGGGCGTGGCTGTACACCGGCGGGTCGAAACCGTACGGCTACGCCGGCTTCGGCGAGATCGCGGTGTTCCTGTTCTTCGGGCTCGTCGCCGTGCTCGGCACCCAGTACACCCAGGCGCTGCGCGTGGACTGGGTGGGCCTGCTCCTGGCCGTGTCGATCGGCGCGTTGTCCTCCTCGGTGCTGGTGGCCAACAACCTGCGGGACATTCCGACCGATGCCCGCACCGGAAAGATCACCCTGGCGGTGCGGCTGGGCGATGCCCGCACCCGGATCCTGTACCAAGTGCTGCTGGGGACCGCCGGGGCGCTGACCCTGGTGCTCATGCTGGCGACACCCTGGTGCGCCGTCGGATTGGTGGCCACGCCGCTGGCCCTGCGCGCGGCGGCGCCGGTGCGATCCGGCCGCGGCGGCCCGGAGCTCATCGGAGTGTTGCGCGACACCGGGCTGGCGATGGTGGTGTGGGCAATCGCGGTGGCCGCGGCGCTGGCGCTGGCCAGCTGAGCGCCCACCGGGAGTATCTATAGTGCAGACAAAGGTTTTCGAGGGCCACCCGGTGGAGTACCTTTGCGTCTGCTGGGGCGATAGCGAAGGACCGCGATGAAGCAGATTGCCGCGACCACCGGGCCCACCAACATCGGCTTACTCAGCGTCGGGTCGTACCGGCCGGAGCGGGTCGTCACCAACGACGAGCTCTGCGAGAACATCGATTCGTCCGACGAGTGGATCTACTCCCGTACCGGCATCAAAACGCGCCGGTTCGCCGCCCGCGACGAATCCGCCGCGTCCATGGCGACCACGGCCGGGCAGGAGGCGATCGCCAAAGCCTCGCTGACCGCGGCTGACATCGACTGCGTGATCGTCGCCACCAGCACGCATTTCCTGCAGACACCCGCGTGCGCCCCATCGGTAGCGGCGGCGCTGGGCGCCACCGGCGTGCCCGCGTTCGACGTCTCGGCCGGGTGCGCCGGCTTCGGCTACGCGCTGGGCGTGGCGGCCGACATGATCCGGGGTGGCACCGCGGCCAAGGCGCTGGTGATGGGTTCGGAGAAACTGTCCCCGACCGTGGACATGCAGGACCGCACCAACTGCTTCATTTTCGCCGACGGCGCCGCCGGCGTGGTGGTGGGTGAGACACCGGACCAGGGCATCGGCCCGACCGTCTGGGGCAGTGACGGCGCGCAGGCGACGGCCATCCGCCAGGACATCGACTGGATCGACTACATGGACCGCCCGACGGGCCCGCGGCCCTTCCTGCGGCTCGAGGGCAGCGCGGTATTCCGTTGGGCGGCATTCGAGATGGGCAAGGTCGGCCGGCAGGCCATGGACGCGGCAGGCGTCCGGCCCGACGAGATCGACGTGTTCCTGCCGCATCAGGCCAACAGCCGGATCAACGACGTGCTGGCCAAGGGCCTCGAGCTGCGTCCGGACGCGGTCGTCGCCAACGACATCGAGCACACCGGGAACACGTCGGCGGCGTCCATCCCGCTGGCGATGGCCGAAGTGCTGGCGACCGGCGCGGCCAAGGCCGGCGATCTGGCCCTGCTGCTCGGCTACGGCGCCGGCCTGAGCTATGCCGCACAGGTCGTGCGGCTGCCGAGCGGCTAACCGGGCCCCGAATCGCGGCCGCCCTCGTCCGGCGTGGCCTCGGCGTCCCCGTGCAGCCGGGCTTGCAGCAGTTCGCGCTCCCGGCGCCGCCGCTCCCCGGCGATCGCCAGCGCGGCGGTGGCGCGGCGGCGCAGCGGCGCGAACACCAGCATGCCCAGGGGCATCGCGATGATCAGGGCGAACAGCACCGCCACCACGATCGGGAACTGCGAGATGCCCGCCAAGCGGGCGACGCCGTAGATGACGCCGGTGAGCACGACCGCCAGCAGCACCCGCGCCGTCAGGTACGCCGCCACCGGGATGGCGACGCGGCTTGCGCCCTGTCGCGCCGTGCCCTGGTTCGCGGCGTGGTCCCGCATGCCGCCGGTGCTGTCGTCGCTAGCTTCTTGTGACACAGGGTGAGCCTACGGCGCGGGTATATTCGCCCCAAGGAGGTGTTGCGTGCTCTACCTGCTGCTCGTCGTGATTTTGGGGACGCTGATCTACGTCGGCTGGCGTGCCGCGCGGTCGCAGACCCACCGGCCGAAGACGCGCGTCATCGGACCCGACGACGATCCGGATTTCCTGCGGCGGTTGGGTCACGGCGACAGCTGACCGGCACTAGCCGATGGCGGCGGCCCGCGGCGCCCGGCTCCGCCGCGCTTGCGACCGCCGACCTAGCCGAGCACTCCCGGGTTGTGCTGGTCGCCGGGGAACCCGTCGGCGACGATGGCGGCCAGCTCGGTGAGCGCTTCGCGCGTCCCGCGCCGTAACCGGTCCAGTTCGATCTCGGCGCCCTCTTCCAGGTGCGGGTCGAAGGGGACCAGCTGCACCGCGCGGCAGCGCCGGGAGAAGTGGTCGATCACCTTGTTCATGTCGACCTTGCCCGGCCGTGGCTTGACCCCGTTGATGACCGCGATGGAATTGCGGACCAGGTCCTCGCGGCCGTGGGCGTCCAGCCAGTCCAGCGTCGCCGATGCGCTGCGCGCGCCGTCGATGGACGCCGAGCTGACCACGACGAGCGCGTCGGCCTTGTCCAGCACCGAGCTCATCACCGAGTGCAGCAGGCCGGGCCCGCAGTCGGTGAGCACCAGGCCGTAGAACCGTTCCAGGATGTCCAGGACGCGCACGTAGTCGTCGGCGCCGAACGCGTCCGAGATGCCGGGGTCCGTTTCGGACGCCAGCACCTCCAGGCCGCTCGGCCCCTTGGAGGTGTAGCGGCGCACGTCGCTGTAGCGCTCGACGGTTCCCGCGTCGTGCAGCAGCTGGCGCACCGTCGCGGCCGTCTCCAGCGGGATCTTCTGGCTCAACGTGCCGCGGTCGGGGTTGGCGTCCACGGCGACCACCCGGTCACCGCGGATGGAGGCGAAGGTCGCGCCCAGCGTCGCGGTGATCGTGGTCTTGCCGACGCCGCCCTTCAACGACAAAAAGGCCACTCGGTAGGAACCCCGCAGCGGCCGGTTCACCTGGGCGACCAGGTTGTTGTACCTCGTGGCGCGAGGGCTCTCGCCCAAGTTGATCAGCCCGCCGGACAGCTTGAACAGCAGCAGCCGCCATCCGTCCGACGGCGGCGGGGCCACCGGCCGCAGCAGCATGCCGGTGGACAGCTCCGGATACGGCGTGTGCGGCAGGTGCTCCGGCCGCTGCGGCGCCCCCTGGAACTGCGTGGGCGGCGCGTCCGGGCCGGTGTAGTAAGCGCCATACGCCGTCGGATCGACCCGTGGGATGCCGGTCACCGGCGTGGCGTCCCAGGGCGGCATCCCGCCCGGCCTGGGGGCAGTGGGCGGTGCAGCCTGCTGGCGTTCGGGACCGGGCACGCGGCGTTCGGTGCGGAAACCGGCGAAGGCGCGGGTCGGGGCCTCGGCACCCGAGCCACCCGATTCGGCCTGGGGTTCGGCGCCCTCGTGCTGGGCCGGCGCGGACTCCGTCTGCGGGGGTATCTGCGTGGTCGGTTGTTCGGGCGCCCCCACGCCCGACGTTGGCTGCTCGGTCACTGCACTCCCCTTTGTTGTGCGGTCTTCAGCGTGTTGTGCGTTGCTTGGGCCGGTTGAGCACCGTCACCCGACGCCCGCATACGAATGCAGGCCCACAGTGACCAGGTTAACGAAGAACAAGTTGAAGACCATGGCCACAAACCCCGCGACGTTGATCCAGGCGGCCTTCCTGTCCCGCCATCCCGCAGTCGACCTGGCGTGCAGGTACGCGGCGTAAATCACCCAGGCGACAAAGGACACAGTCTCTTTCGGATCCCAGCCCCAATATCTGCCCCACGCCTCCTCGGCCCAGATCGCACCGAAGATGACGCCGAAACCGAACACCGGAAAGGCGAAAATCGTCGTCCGATAGGCGATGCGGTCCAGCGTCTGCGCGTCGGGGAACCGCTGTATCAGCCGGCTCAGCGCGCTGCGCTCGGTGCGGTCGGGCTCTGCCAGCGGCGACGTCCGCAGCAGGAACAGGATGCTGGCGATGCCGGCGACCAGGAACACCCCCGAGCCGAGGCTGACCACCGACACATGGATCGGCAGCCAGTAGGACTGCAGGGCGGGCATCACCGGCGCGGCGTTGGTGTAGAGCCACCGACCGGACACGGTGAGCAGGATCAACACCGGCAGCAGCAAGAACACCCACAACGGGCGGTATTGCGGGCGGCGCAGCACGATCGCCCCGGCGATCAACCCGCACAGGCAGGTCAGGTTGATGAACTCGTACATGTTGCCCCACGGCACCCGCAGGGTGGCCAGGCCGCGCAGCACCAGGCAGGCCAGCAGCAGTCCGGTGGCCAGGTAGACCACGGACAGCCCGGCCCGGCCGACACGCTCGTCGATCGGGCGTTGGGCCGCCTCGTTCACCACGCCGGGGGTGGCGGAGTCGGCGCTGACGGCGCCGGCCAACACCCGGGCCCGCTGATCCGCGCGGCGCCCGCCGGCGTAGGCCAGCTCGAAGGCCAGCAACAGCAGCGCGATCACCAGCGCCACCACCGCCGACGTGAACGCCCAGTCGGAGTAGCGCGCCAGCTCGACGTTGACGTGCACGGTATTCATTTGACGTCCACCTCAGAACTCCTCTTGGACGCTGCGGGTGTCGCGTCGCCGTCGGACGCGGTGGGCGGCTCGGCGCGAGCGATGCCGGAGACCAGCCGCTCGGACAGCCGTTCGAACTCGTCGCCCCAACCGGAGTTGTCGGTGCGCGCGAGGCCGCCCAGTTCGACGTTCACCGTACCGGGCGACCCGCCGGCGTCGGGCGTCAGACGGACCCACACCCGGCGGCGGCGCACCAGCAGCGACACCACCAGACCGCCCATCATCGTGATCGCGAAGACCAGCACCCAGGCCTGCCCGGGGTCGTGCGAGACCTGCAGGTTGACGAACGGGACGGCGCCGTCGAAGCGGACCACGGTGCCGGCCGCCGGCCCCTGGTCGATCCGGACCGATTGACCCGCCCGCAGATTGACCCGCTTCTCCTTGGTCAACCGGTGCTGCTCGATCAGGCGGGGATCCAGCGTGAACAGCGACTGCGGCCGCCCGGTGTCCAGCCCTGTGTCACCGCGATAGATGTCGACGGCCACGGCCGGGGCGTCCAGCGCCGGGAACCGCGAGGACAGCAGCGTGCCCTCGAGCTGCTCGGTCGGGGCCAGCAGTCCCTGGATGGCGATCTCGTGGTTGCGGCGCTCCGCGGGGCTGGGATAGCTGCCGGCGGGTGGATCGATGCGCACCACACCCGACGACAGCAGGGTTTGCGGATTGTCGGGCCGCCACTGCACCGTCGCCGTGCGGATCTGCCCGTCCGGGAAGGTGACGCTGAAGGTGGGTGCGTAGCCGTGTCCCTGCAGGTAAACCCGGTCGCCGCCGAGCCGCAGCGGGTGGTTGACCTCCAGCTGGTAGTGGCGCCAGGTGTTGGCGGTCAGGTCCCTGCCGGACTGGTAGTCGATGTTCGCTGCGAACGACGTGGCCTGCCCGGACGGCAGATAGTGCGCCGCGAAGTCGTCGACCCGGATGCACAGGGGGTGCAGCGAGGTGCCGTCGACCGTGTTGCCGGCCCGGAACGAATCGAACGCGGCCGGGGAGGCCGAACAGAAGCCGGGGCCGCCGTCGGCGATGACGATGACGTTGCCCTCGTAGCCGAAGAGCTTGCCGACGGCCACCGCGACCAGCAGGCCCAGCAGGGAGAAGTGGAAGACGATGTTGCCGAACTCGCGCAGGTAGCCCTTCTCGGCGGACACCTCGACGGTGTCGTCCTGATGCCGGATGGCGGTGCGCCACCCGCGCAGCTGCGCGGTCAGCGTGTTCGCCAGGGCGTTCAGCTCGTCGGCGGCGGCCTGGATCTGCCGGCGCGAGTACTTGGGCAGCCGGGCCAGGTTGCGCGGCGCGGCCACCGGGGTGGACCGCATGCTGCGGACGTGCTCGATCATCCGCGGGGTGAGGCAGCCGACCAGCGATACGAACAGCAGCACGTAGATGGCGGTGAACCAGAAACTGGAGAAGACGTTGAAGGCCTGCAACCGATCCAGCCACGGCCCGATCACCGGGTGGGCTTTCAGGTAGTCGTCGACCTTGCCGGCGTTGAGGCTGCGCTGCGGCAGCAGCGCCCCCGGGATCGCGCCGAGCGCGAGCAGGAACAACAGCACCAGCGCGGTGCCCATCGAGGTCAGTGCGCGCCAGGTGTTGCGGCCTTTTTGAACAAGCCCTGCGACGACGTGCCTCAAATCGGCAACCTCACGTCGGACACGAACGCGTCGCGCAGCCACGCGACGAAGTCATTCCAGACACCTGTGACCAGCAGCGCGCCGACGGTGATCAGCAGGATGCCGCCGAAGATCTGGATGGCCCGGGTGTGCCGGCGCAGCCAGCCCAGGCCGCCCACCGCGCCCGCCGAGCCGAACGCCAGCAGCACGAACGGGATGCCCAGGCCCAGGCAATACGCGATCACCAACACGATGCCGCGGGCCACGCTCGCGCCGTCGGTGGCCGAGGCGACGGTGATCACACCGGCCAGCGTGGGCCCCAGGCACGGCGTCCAGCCCAGGGCGAACACCGCACCCAGCAGCGGCGCCCCGGCGACCGTGGTCAGCTGGCGCGGACTGAACCGGGCCTGGCGCTGCAGGGCCGGGATGAGGCCCACGAACACCAGGCCCATGACGATGGTCAGCACTCCCCCGGCCCGTTGCAGCAGCAGCTGGTTGGTGATCAGCGTGGTCGTCATGCCGAGGACGGCGACGGTGCCGAGCACGAACACGGTGGTGAAGCCGGCGACGAACAACGCCGCCGATCCCGCGACGCGCCAGCGGGCGCCCGGCGGGGCTTTAACCGCACCCGCCGGCGGCTGTTCGTCCACGCCGACGACCGCGGCCAGATACGACAGGTAGCCGGGCACCAGCGGCACCACGCACGGCGAGGCGAACGACACCAGCCCCGCCAGCAGGCAGGCGCCGAGGGCCACCAGGAGCGGGCCGGCGGCGGCGAGCTGGGTGAATCCGGTCATCGCCGGCTCGAGCCCGTCACGGCGCCGCCTGGCCGACCGGGGTCGGCGAGGCCTCGCCGGCCAGTCGTTGCACCACCGGCCGCAGGTCGGACGCCAGCAGTTCGCGCAGGAAGACCGCCGCGACGCGGTGCTGGCGGTCCAGGACCAGCGTGGACGGGATCACGGTGGTGGGGTATTTGCCGCCGAACGCGATCAAGGTGCGCATCGGCGGGTCGTAGATGGACGGGAACGTCACCGCGCGGTCGTTGACGAAGTCCAGCGCCGCTTGGCGGTTGTTGTCCCGGACGTCGATGCCGAGGAAGGACACCCCGGCGCCGCGGGTGGCGTCGTACACCTGCTGCAGCTGGGTGACCTCGGCCCGGCACGGCCCGCACCACTGCCCCCAGATGTTGATGACCACGACCCGGCCGGCGAAGATCGGGTCGTCCAGCGACAGCGTGTGCGCCGGGTCGGCCAGGTCGGGTCCGGCCAGCGGGCCGGGCCGGCCGCGGCGCGACGGCGGGTCGTAGTAGATGTCGGTCTTGCCGCCGGGCGAGACGAACTCGAAGGTGCCGCCCTGGGCGACGGCGTCGTGGCCCGAGGAGCAACCGGCGACCAGGCCGGGCAGCAGGGCCGCCGCCAGCACGGCCCCGGCCATCGCCTGTCGTCGCGCGGTCAAGGCGCCGCCGGTTCGCTGTACTCGACGTCGAGCAGCCGGTCGCCGTCGTAGACCAGCGTCGTCACCGACGCGAGCCCGCACTGCCGCCGCCGCGGGTCGTGCCACAGCCGGCGGCCGGTCGCGTGTAGCCGCAGCGTCCACACCGGCAGTTGGTGGCTGACGCACACCACCTCGTGGCCGGCGCCGCGGGCGCGGGCCTTGTCCACCGCCGTCTGCATCCGGGCTGCGATCTCGGCGTACGGCTCACCCCAGGACGGCCGGAACGGGTTGCGCAGCTGCCACCACACCCGCGGGTCGCGCCAGGCGCCGTCACCCGGGCTGACCCGTTTGCCCTGGAAGAAGTTGGCCGATTCGATCAGATCTGGGTCGGCGTCCACGGCCAGGCCGTGCTCGGCGGCGATGGGCGCGGCGGTCTCCTGGGCCCGTTCCAGTGGCGAGGCGATCACCGCGACGATGTCGCGGTGAGCCAGCGCGTCGGCCACCGCGGCAGCTTGCGCTCTGCCGTTGTCGGAGAGGTGGAATCCGGGCAGCCGCCCGTAGAGGATGCCGCTCGGGTTGTACACCTCCCCGTGCCGCACGACGTGCACCCGGGTGCGCTCGGCCATCAGGACTTCCCCTCCTCGGCTTGGGCGGCGGCCCTGGCCGCGGCCGGCAGGGCGTCGGCGATCCGGTCGAACGCGCCGTCGTCGAGCGCGGTCGAAACGAACCACGCCTCGAAGGCGCTGCACGGCGGGTAGACGCCCGCGTCCAGCAACGCGTGGAAGAACGGCGGGTAGCGCCACGTCTGGGTGGCCCGCGCGGACGCGAAGTCCGTCACCGGGGTTTCGGAGAAGAACACGCTGAGCATGTTGCCGGCCCGCGGAATCTGATGCGGCACACCGGCATTCGTGAGCGACTCGGAGAACAGCCCGGCCAGGCGATCGGCGTTGGCGTCCAGGGTGGCGTAGGCGGCGGCGTCGGCGTTGCGCAGGGTGGCCAGCCCGGCGGCCATCGCGACCGGGTTACCCGAGAGCGTGCCCGCCTGATACACCGGGCCCAGCGGCGCCAGTCGCTCCATCACGTCGGCCCGGCCGCCGAACGCGGCCGCCGGCAAGCCGCCGCTCATCACCTTGCCGAAGGTGAACAGGTCGGCCTCGACGGGATCGATTCCGTACCAACCGCTTCGGCTGACCCGGAAGCCTGTCATCACCTCGTCGATGATCAGCAGCGCGCCGTGCTCGGCGGTGATCGCGCGCAGCGCCGCGTTGTAGCCGGGCGCGGGCGGGACCACGCCCATGTTGCCCGGGCTGGCCTCCGTGATCACCGCCGCGATCTGCTCGCCGAACCGGGCGAAGCTCTGCCGCACGGCGTCGATGTCGTTGTAGGGCAACACGATTGTGTCGGCCGCCGTCGCGCCCGTGACTCCCGGCGAGGACGGCAGTCCGAGCGTCGCCACCCCGGAGCCCGCGTCGGCGAGCAGCGCATCGACATGGCCGTGGTAGCAGCCGGAGAACTTGATGACCTTCGCGCGGCCGGTGAAGCCGCGGGCCAGCCGGACCGCGCTCATGGTGGCCTCGGTGCCGGAGTTGACCAGCCGGACCCGCTCGACCGGCGCGACCCGCCCGATCATCTCGGCGGCCAGCTCGCTCTCGGCCGGTGTGGGCGCCCCGAAGGACAGGCCCGACGCGGCGGCCTTGGTGACGGCCTCGACGACGGCAGGGTGCGCGTGACCCAGGATCATCGGGCCCCACGAGCAGACCAGGTCCACGTAGCGGTTGCCGTCGGCGTCGGTCAGGTGGCAGCCGCGCGCCTCGGTGATGAACGGCGGCGTCCCGCCCACCGCGCTGAACGCCCGGACCGGGGAGTTCACGCCACCGGGAATGACGGCGCAGGCGTCCTCGAACAACCGGGCCGACGACGCCGTGGCCCTGGGGACCCCGGTGGCGCGCGCGGTCGCCTGATCACTGCTTCCCATGACGACCAGTGTCCCAGCCCGCGCGGCACGTTCCACTACAGGGTGTAGCAGAACGTGCTATGAACGGGCGGCGCGCTGGTTAGTCGGCGTCCTGCTGGCCGGCTTCCTGCGCCGCGATGAAGTTGCGGCGCGCGGCCTCGCGTTCTTTTGCCGCCGTCCGCCGGTGCGCGGCGACATCGCCGAGGCCCTCCGCGACGGCTCGTTCCGCGACTTCGGCGGCGCGCTCGTGCGCGGCACCGGCTTCGTAGTGACGCTGGACCGAGCGTTGATGGGCCGCCTGGTCGCGCAGGCTGGATTGCTCGGCGTGCTCGGCGGCACGCTCCACGTCGTCCGCGGTGACGGCCTGGCCCGCGGACAGCTCCTGCCCCCGGCGCAGCAGCTCCTCGGCGCGCTGGGCGGCCTCGTTACCCGCTGCCTCTCCCATGAGACGACAGTAGACCGATTGATGCGCCGAGGCGGGGTTGTCCTCGTCCCGCGCCTGCGAGTTGGATAGCGGTATGCAACTCCCAGAAGGGCTCGCCCGGTTCAACCGTCACGTCACCAACCCGATTCAGCGGATGTGGGCCGGTTGGCTCCCGCCGTTCGGGATCGTCGAGCATGTTGGCCGCCGCTCCGGCAAGACGTACCGAACACCCGTGAACGTGTTCAACACCGAGGTCAACGGCAAACCCGGGGTGGCCATCGTGCTGACCTACGGCCCCGACCGGGATTGGCTGAAGAACCTGAAGGCGGCGGGCGGTGGCCGGCTGCGCAGCAAGGGCAAGACCATCGACATCGCGGATCCGCGCGTGGTCACCAGGGACGAGGCGGCGGCGTACGTAACACGCGGGGTGCGACGGGTTTTCGCCCGGCTGCCGTTCGAGCAAGCGGTACTGCTCACGCGGACTTCCTGACACCATGCGGATCGCGGCGATCGTCGAGCGGGCGGTCGCCCTCGCCGGCGGGCCACGCGGCGGTCCGGCCAACGCGGTGGTCGACTTCTCCCACCACACGGTCTCGCTGGTCGCAGTCGTCACCGATGTGATCCGGCACGGGCGGCCCGTGGTGGGCGTGGCTTTCGATTCGATCGGCCGGTTCGCCCAGAGTGGAATCCTGCGCGACCGGATGATCCCGAGGCTGCTCGCGGCGCCTCCCGACGTGCTGCTGGATGCGTCCGGATACCTCGACCCCGCGGCGGTTCTGGCGTGCGCGCTCACCGACGAGAAGCCCGGCGGTCATGGCGATCGGGCGGCGGCCGCGGCCGCGCTGGAACTGGCCTGCTGGGACTTGAACGCGAAACTGCGCGACGAGCCGGCCTGCGTGACCATCGCCCGCCACGCCGGACGCGACCCCGCGCCGTCGGTGCCGGTGTACGCCGCCGGTGGCTACTACTACGCCGACGGCGGCGTCGAACGGTTGCGCTGCGAAATACGGGGGTACCTCGACGCCGGCTATGACGCGGTCAAGGTGAAGATCGGCGGAGCCGCGTTGGCCGAGGACCTCGCGCGGATCGATGCCGTCGTCGACATCGTCGGCGACGCGGCGCGGGTCGCCGTGGACGCCAACGGCCGGTTCGGCCAAACCGAGGCAACCCGCTGGGCGAACGCGCTGGCCCCCTACGGCCTGCGCTGGTACGAAGAGCCGGGCGATCCCCTCGATTACGCGCTGAACCGGGCGGTGGCGGAGTGCTACGACGGAGCGGTGGCCACGGGGGAAAACCTGTTTTCGGTCCCGGATGTGACCAATCTGTTGCGTTACGGCGGAATGCGGCCCAATCATGATGTCTTCCAAATGGATCCGGGCCTGAGCTACGGCCTGACCGAATACATTCGGATGCTCGACGTCGCGGCGTCGCATGGCTTTGATCGCCGCTTCGCGTTCCCACACGGCGGCCACCTGATCAACCTGCATGTCGCGGCCGGGCTGGGCCTGGGCGGATGCGAGGCCTACCCGGGCGTGTTCGCCCCGTTCGGCGGCTACTCCGACGGGTGCGCGCTGTCGGCGGGCCGGGTCTCGCCGACCGACGCCGCGGGCTTCGGGCTCGAACAGAAGGCGGGCCTGGCCGAACTGATCGCCGAGCTGACCGACGGGAGATAGCGCGGATGAAGATCGCCGTAATCGGTTGCGGTGCCATGGGTTCCATCTATGCCGCGAGGCTGGCGGCGGCGGGCCACGATGTGCTGGCCGTGGACCGCCATCGGGCCGGCATCGACCAGATCGCCCGGCACGGGCTGCGGGTCACCGGCCCGGGCTACGACCAGGTGGTGGCGCTGCGGGCGAGCACCACCGCGCCGGACGAGGCGATGGACCTGATCGTGCTCGCCGTCAAGGCGGCCGACGTGAAAGCCGGTGCGCGACAAGCCCTTTCGATGCTCGGTCCGGCCACGCCGGTGTTGACCATCCAGAACGGCCTGGGATCGGCGGAGACGGTGGCGGGCATCGTCGGCGAGGAGCGGGTCGCGGTCGGAATCGCCAGCGGATTCGGTGCGGCGACCGTGGCCCCCGGACACGTCCGGCACAACGCCATGAAGGCGATGCGGTTCGGCGCGTATTCGTCGCTGCCGCACTCGACCGTCGAAACGATCGCCCGCGCGTGGACGGCCGCCGGATTCGATGCGGCCGCGGTCACCGACATCGCGGCCATGCAGTGGGAGAAGCTCATCTGCAACGCCGCCTACAGCGCCCCGTGCGCGCTGACCGGCATGACCGTCGGGCAGGTGATGGACGACCCGGAGATGGCGCCGGTCAGCCAGGCGGCCGCGACGGAGGCGTGGACCGTCGCGCGGGCGTCGGGCATCGCCGTCGCCGTCACCGATGCGGTCGAACACGTCCGCGCCTTCGGCGCGCAGATGCCCGACGCCAAACCGTCGGCCCTGCTGGACCACGAGGCGCGCCGGGTCAGCGAGATCGACGTCATCAACGGCGCGGTCCCGCGCCAGGGCGCCCGGGTGGGGGTCGCGGCGCCGGTGAACGCGACGCTGACCGCGCTGATCAAGTCGATCGAACGGCGATGGAGCTGACTGGATGTGCGTCACGGCGCCACATCGGCACCGGAACGGTCATTCCTCATGTGCGAGTTCGGAATTGGCTAGCGCGTCTGAGAGGGAGTCCGGCCGCGCGATCGCGCGAGGAAGTACACCCCGATCACCACCGCCCAGGACAGCAGGCTGAGCCACAGCTGGCTGCGCGCGGTGTGGTCGAACGCCATTTGCACCAGCACGGCGGTGATTCCGGTCAAAGTGAGGATGGACAACACCGGGTAGAACCACATCTTCACCGTCAGCTTTTCGGCGGGTGTCCGGCGGCGCAGGATGATCTGCGAGCACGCGATCAGCCAATAGACGAACAAGATGATGGCGCCCGACGAGTTGAGCAGGAAGAGGAACACCGTGTTCGGCGCGACGCGCGCCATGATGACGCACAAGAACCCGACCGCCGACGAACACAGGATCGCGAAGTGGGGCACGCCGCGCCCGCTGAGTTTGACCAATCGGGTCGGCGCTTCACCGCGCTCGGCGAGCACGAACAGCATGCGCGAGGCGGTGTAGAGACCGGAATTCAGGCAGGACAGCACCGCGGTCAGCACGACGGCGTTCATCACCTGGTCCGCGCCGGGAAGCCCCAGGTGTTTGAGCGCGGCGACGTACGGCGAGGCGCCGAGTTCCACGGAATCCCAAGGCAACAGCGCCGCGAGCAGGAAGACCGAACCGACGAAGAAGATCCCGATGCGGGCCACCACCGATCGGGTCGCCTTCTGGACCGCGAGCTCGGGGTCGCGGCTTTCCGCGGCGGCGACGGTGACGATCTCGGCGCCGACCATGGAAAAGATCACCACCACGATGGCGGCGAACACCGCACCCACGCCGTGGGGAAAGAACCCGCCGTGTGCCTGCAGATTGGCCAGGCCCCCACGATGGCCGGGCACCAACCCCAGAACGTACGCCGTGCCCACGATCAAGAAGATCACGATCGTCGCGACTTTGATTCCGGCGAACCAGAATTCGAATTCGCCAAAGGACGACACCGAGAACAGGTTGGTCGCGGTCATCAACACCATCAGGCACAGCGACAGCAGCCATAGCGGCGCATGGAACCAGTAGTTGAGCACCTTCCCGCCGGCGACCGCCTCGAAGCCCACCACGATCACCCAGAAATACCAATACAGCCACGCGACGGAGAATCCCGCCCAGCCGCCCAGGGCCTTGGCCGCGTAGTCGGCGAACGATCCGGTCGACGGGTTCGCGGCCGCCATCTCACCGAGCATCCGCATCACCAGGACGATGAGCAGACCGCAAAGGGCGTAGGTGAGGAACGCCGCCGGGCCGGTGTCCTTGATCACCACACCCGACCCGACGAACAGTCCGGCACCGATCACGCCCCCGAGCGCGATCATGCTGAGCTGCCGCTGCGACAACCCTTGGCGTAGTTGCGGATTGACACCCATGCCCGGACGCTATCCGGCTTTGGGACCCGCAGCAACAACGACTTACAGGT
Organism: Mycobacterium sp. NGS17; assembly: GCF_059813205.1. Taxonomy (NCBI): domain Bacteria; kingdom Bacillati; phylum Actinomycetota; class Actinomycetes; order Mycobacteriales; family Mycobacteriaceae; genus Mycobacterium; species Mycobacterium sp. NGS17. Next base: position 437,571 of record NZ_JCALED010000002.1, read on the forward strand.
AGAGGTCTCGATCGCGAATCAAAGCAGTGGCGACCACACTGATCACCGCCGTCGCAACCAGGTACCCGCATGCCAGCCACGGCGCACCGCCGAGCGCCGCGATCAGCGCGGTCAGGATCATCGGCGTGACGCCGGAGGCGTAGATTCCCGAGACCTGGTAGACGAACGACAATCCGGTATAGCGCGTATTCGTGGGATACAGCGCGGAATACAGCGTGCCCTGCGCGCCATAGAACAGCGCGTGCACCGCGCCGAACACGACGATCATCGCCAGCCCGAACCACACCAGGTTTTTGGTGCCGAACAAAGCGAACGCCGGAAAGGCCGCCAGGCCGTAGCAGGCGATGCCGGCCAGGTGCACCCGCCGCGGACCGAAGCGCTCGGTCAAGCGTCCCGATACCGGCAGCAGCACCGCCATCACCAGGGCGGCGATCGTCACCACCACAAGCACCGAAACCCGGTTCAACCCCAGGGCACCGGTTGCGTAACTGATGGCGAAAACGCCCCAGGTGTTGAACGCCGAGCCCTCGGCCCATCGCGACAGCAGGCCCAGCAGCGTGTTGCGCCGGGAGCGCGGCTCGCGGACGATGTCGCGGATCGGCACGGTGGACGCGGTCTGCAGGTCCTGCAACTCGCGGAACGCCGGTGTCTCGTCGACCCGCAGCCGGACCACGATGCCGATCACGACCAGCAGCACGCTCAGCAGGAACCCGACGCGCCAGCCGTAGGAGAGAAACCGCGCCGGCCCCAAGACGACTTGCAGAGCGGCGAATATGCCGGTGCCCAAGGCCAATCCGAGCGCCAAACCGATCTGCGGAATCGCCCCGAAGCGGCCGCGGCGGTCGCCGGGGCTGTGCTCGACGGCCAGCAGCACCGCCCCGCCCCATTCACCGCCGAGCGCGAAACCCTGCAGGACGCGCAAGACCAGCAGCAGCACCGGCGCCCATGCCCCGATCTGGGCCGCCGTCGGCAATGCACCGATCAGTGCCGTCGCGCCGCCCATGATGAGCATGGTCAGCGCGAGGCTGCGCTTGCGACCGATACGGTCGCCGATGTGGCCGAACACCAGGCCCCCGATGGGCCGCATGACGAACCCTACGGCGAAGGTTGCGAACGCCAATAGCGTTCCCACCAAGGAACTCTCGTTGGGAAAGAACAGCTTGTTGAACACCAGGCCGGCCGCGGTGGCATACAGGAAGAAGTCGTACCACTCGACCGTGGTGCCCAGCAGGCTCGCCGCGACGACGATGCGCAGCCGCCGGCGCTGCTGCTCGGCGGGTTCGTCGACCGCGTCGGCCAGCCCGGTGGCGATCCCGGCGTCGGGAACCGACGCCGGCAAGGTTGCGGCCATGGCCGTCAGTGCGCCGAGGCGACCGCGAACGGCGTCGCCGCTGCCGGGTGCGACTGGCGGTTGGGGTGCCGCCACAAACCCATCCGTTCGAGCAACGGCAGGACGCCCTCACCGAACCAGTAGGCCTCCTCCAAATGCGGATATCCCGACAGGATGAAGTGTCTGATGCCCAATTTGGCGTATTCGGCCAGCCGCTCGGCGACTTCGGCATGCGACCCGACCAGCGCGGTGCCCGCTCCCCCGCGAACCAGCCCCACCCCGGCCCACAGGTTGGGCGCCACCAGTAATTTGCTGCTGTCGCCGCCGTGCAGGTCCAGCATGCGGCGCTGTCCTTCGGATTCGCTGCGCGCCAGGCTGGCCTGCACGCGTTCGACGTCGGCCGGGTCGATCGCGGCCAGCAACCGGTCAGCTTCGGCCCACGCCTCGGCGGCCGTATCGCGGCTGATGACGTGAATCCGTAAGCCGTACTGCAGGATACGGCCGGCATCGACGGCGAGCCCGCGAATCCAGTCGAGCTTCTTGGCCACCGCGGTCAGCGGCTCACCCCAGGTGAGATACACATCGGAGTGCTTGGCCGCCACCGGTCCGGCGGCTGCCGAGGACCCGCCGAAGAACACTGCCGGTATCGGGTCCGGCGGGTTGTTCAGCTGTGCGTCCTGCACCTGAATGTGTTCTCCGGCAAAGGATACCGGCTCCTTGGAGGTCCACAGCTGGCGCACCACATGCAAGAACTCTGCGGTGCGCGCGTAGCGCGCCTCCTTGTCCAGGAAATCACCGTACGCCCGTTGCTCGTGCGGTTCACCGCCGGTGACCACATTGAGCAGCAGCCGGCCCTCGGAGTGCCGCTGGAAGGTGCCGGCCATCTGGGCGGCCAGGGTCGGACTCAGCATGCCGGGACGGAACGCGACCAAAAACTTCAATGTCTCGGTCGATTCAACCAGCATCGCCGTCGTCAGCCACGCATCCTCACACCACAGCCCGGTAGGCGTGAGGACGGCTTCGAAACCGTTGTCCTCGGCGGCCGCGCAGATCTGGTGCAGATACTTCAGAGTTGCCGGCCGGTCGCCGGACATCGCCGTGCCGTGCCCGCCCGCGACCAGATTCCGCGAATCGCCGTAGGTCGGCAGAAACCAATGAAACGCGAGACTCAATGCACCATCCTCTTTCGCCTCTGAGCACTAAAGGATCCATCCTTCTCAAAGCGGCGCCGGCGGGCGAGGGTTGAAACCTGCGAGATTGCATCCCGGGCGGGACGCCGCCTACACCGCGGCGCCCGACGGCCGCGCGCGCCTGGCCGCACGGGCGAGGTGCCGCGCAGGACGGGCCGCGTGACCGCGTCTCCCGCTGTCCCGGAAGGCAATACGATCGCAATGATTCGGCGCGCGGCAACCGGCGGAATCGGCGCTACCATGACTACGATCCGGTGCGACAGGCGCAACTCGGCGCCGGGCGGTGGCCGAAAGGATCACCGCTGCGTGACCGAAAGGTCACGCCAGATCACACAATGCTTCCAATACGGCGTGGCTCGGCGGGTAATCCCCGCTCAGCGCGGCATCATTGCGATCATGCCTGACCTCACACGCCGAGCGGTGCTCCGGATGGGCGCCGGTGCCAGCCTCGGAGCCGCCGGCGTGCTCACCTTCAGCTCGCTGCTGGCTCCGGCCGCTTCGCGCGCCGCGACATGGCCGCAGGCTCCCGCGCCGTTCGAGCCGTCGGCGGCGGGCAAGACCCTGCCGACCCGGCTCACCGGGTCGTTCGTGTCGGCGGCCCGCGGGGGCATCAAGACGAATTACGTGATCGCCATGCCGCCGGGCCAGACCGGGGCGCTGCGCCCGGTGATCGCACTGCACGGGATGGACGGCGACGCCAACCAGATGATCGACATGGGCGTCCCGGACGGGCTCGCCAAGCTGGCCAAGGAGGGCAAGCCGCCGTTCGCGGTCGTCGGCGTCGACGGCGGCAACACCTATTGGCATAAAAGGACTTCCGGCGAGGACTCCGGTGCCATGGTGCTCGACGAGTTGCTGCCGATGCTGTCCACCATGGGTTTCGATACCTCCCGGGTCGGTTTCATGGGGTGGTCGATGGGCGGATACGGCGCGCTGCGCCTGGGGGCCAAACTGGGGCCGGCGCGGACGGCCGGCATCTGCGCGATCAGCCCGGCGTTATACACCTCGTATCCGCTGAGCGCGCCCGGGGCGTTCGACAGCAACGACGACTTCGTGCAGAACAGCGTGTTGGGCCTGCCCGCGCTGAATTCGATTCCGCTGCGGGTGGACTGCGGCAACTTCGACCGCTTCTATTTCGCCACAAAGCAATTCGTCTATCAGTTGAAGACCCAGCCGGCGGGCAGTTTCTCCCTCGGCGGACACGACGTCGCCTACTGGCGCAGCCAGTTGCCCGGTGAGCTTGCCTGGATGGCGACCTAGCGGAGCCAGATGACACTTCGGGAGGAATCGGTCGCCGGCACCCCACACCAGTTGGGGCGGCGTACTTCTCGAAGGGGCTTCCGGCCCGACATCGAGGGGCTGCGCGCCGTCGCCGTGATCGCGGTCGTGCTCTACCACGCGGGCATCCCGGGAATCACCGGCGGCTACATCGGTGTGGACGTCTTCTTCGTCATCTCCGGCTTCCTGATCACCGGGTTGCTTTTCCGCGAGGCGAGCACCACGAATACCGTTGCGCTGGGCCGGTTTTACGGAGCCCGCGCCCGGCGGCTGCTGCCGGCCGCGGCCATCGTCGGCACCAGCACCGCGATCGGCGCGGCCGCGGTGCTGCCCCCGCTGCAGGCGCGCAGCGTGTTTCTCGACGGCGTCGCCAGCGCCCTGTATGTCGGCAACTACCGGTTTGCGGTGCGCGGCACCGACTACCTGGGCTCCGACGCCCCATCGCCCTTCCAGCACTACTGGTCCCTGGGGGTGGAAGAGCAGTTCTACCTGGTGTGGCCGGTGCTGATCATCGCGGTCGCGTGGTCGGCCGGGCGCATCCCGCGGCTTCGCGGAGCCGCGACGCGCATGACGCCGTATGCGGTGATCCTCGCCGTCGTCGCCGTGGCGTCGTTGGCGGCGGGCGCGCTGTGGACCCGCATCTCGCCGTCGTGGGCGTTCTTCTCGCTGCCCACCCGCGCCTGGGAGCTGGCCGCCGGTGGCCTGGTGGCGCTGTCGCTTCAGCAGTGGCGCCGGCTGTCGGTGCGGACCGCCTCGATCGCCGGGTGGGGCGGTTTGGCGCTGATCCTGCTCACCTGCACCCAACTCGACTCCCACACCCCGTATCCCGGCACCGAGGCGCTGCTGCCCGTGCTGGGCACCGCGCTCATCATCGGCGGCGGCGCCGTCACCGGCGGGCTGGGGCCCGGTCGGCTGCTGTGTCGCCCGGCGATGCGCGCGATCGGCCGCATCTCCTACTCGTGGTATTTGTGGCACTGGCCGGTGCTGTTGCTGATGCCCGCGCTGCTCGGGGAGCCGGCGGGGCTCCCGGCCCGGCTGAGCGCGGCGGCCGTCTCCGCCGGGCTCGCCGTCATCACGTTGCATCTGGTGGAGAACCCCGGCCGCTTCGCCGCGGCGCTGCGCCGGTCGGCGAAGGTCAGCCTGGTGGTGGCGGGCGGCGCCAGTGCCGCCACCGCGTGCGCGTGCATGTTGCTGCTCAACGTCATCCCCGCGCCGGTGGGCCACGGGGTGGCGGCCCCACGCGCCAACATCACCGCGGCGTCGCCGACCAGCATCCCGGCCATCAGCCCCCAGGAAGCGGCGGTTCGTCACGCGTTCGATCAAGCCCGCGAGGCGCTCGCCGCGGCCGTCGGCCTGCGAGCCGTCCCGTCGAACCTGGACCCGCCGCTGGCCACGGCGCCCGCCGACAAGGCCGCCGTGTTCGTCAACGGCTGCGTGCGGTCCTGGCGCGACGTCGGACAAAGCGAGTGCGCCACCGGTGACACCGCCTCGCCGACCACCGTCGCGCTGATCGGTGACTCGCACGCCGCCATGTGGAATCCCGCCTTCGAAGAACTCGCCGAGCAGCGGCACTGGCGGCTGGAGACGCTGGCCAAGGTCACCTGCCCGCTGCAAGACCTGCACATCGCGAGCCCGTACCTGGGCCGCGAATACACCGAATGCGAGCAGTGGCGCGCGCAGATCATGGATCGGATGAACGCCGAACACCCGCGCCTGATCGTGTTGAACATGAGCCGGCGCTACGGCGCAGACTTCGGCTTCACCTCCTACGACCCGGCATGGATCGACACCGTGGGACGCACCGTGGCGCAGTTGCGCGGCACCGGCGCGACCGTCCTCGTGTTGGGACCCGCCCCCGACCCGCATGCGTCCGCGCCGACGTGCCTGTCCGCCCACCTCGACGACGTAAGCGCCTGTACGCCAACCAAATCCGACGCAGTAGACGGCGACGGGATCGCCGCTGAGCAGGCGGTGACGGTCCGCAGCGGGGGCCACTACGCCGACCTGACCGACATGTTCTGCACGCCCGACCGCTGCCCGATCATCGTCGGCAACACCCTGGTGTTCCGCGACGACAACCATGTGACAACCGAATACGCGCGGTTGGTGGCGCCGCTGATGGGCGCGCTCGCCGACCGCGCCCTGGCGAAGGGATGAGTTGTGAATGAACTTCTCGTGGCTGACCAACGTCAGATCAGTGAAGGACTTTTGGAGGTTTTCGGGTCATGTCACCGCTATTGCTGGTCTGCGTCGCAGTAGCCGCGCCCTTCGCCGGAATCGGGTTCCTCCACGTCCAGGACCGCTTGGAGCGCTGGGACTACGAGCGGCACGCGGACGACTGAGTTCGAAACTCGTTGCCGCGCGGCGGTTTCGGCTCGGCCACCCCGGCGGGCCCGCCCTGAGTCAGGTCGACAGCTGCGACCGGATGAGGGGCGCGATCTTGTCCGCCATGTACTGATGGCCCGCATCGTTCGGATGCACCCCATCGGCACCGATCAGGTCGGGCCGGCCGACGAACCAATGCTCGGCGATCGGGTCGATGAACGTCGCCCCCGCCGCCCCGGCGGCGCCGGCGAGGACGTCGCGAATCAAGAACATCGACGGCGGCACGTCGGCGGTCGGCCACGGCGGTCCGATCACCAGCAACCGCGCCGCGGGGGCCAGCCGGCGCCCCAGATCCAAAGCGGCGTTGGTCTTCACGGTCAGCGTCCCGGGATCGACACCCTGGTCGTTGCGGGAGCCGAAGAACACCACCAGCGCGTCGTCGGGCTGGACCGCCCGGGCCGTCAGATCCTCGAAGACGCTGCCGTGGTCGCCCGGGGTGGCATAGCCGGCCCTGCCCTCGGCCGCCACACTGCCTGAGATTCGCGAACCCCGCGAACCGAGCACCTGCCAGGCGCGCGACGGCCACGATCTCGATCCCAGCCCGCCCTCACTGGTTCCGGTGGTGTACGAATCCCCCACCACCGCGACATGATTCAGCCGAAAGTCGAGCGTCAGTGTCTCGTAGGTGCGCACCTGCGCCGGACATGCGATGCCCACGCCCGCCAGAAAACTCAACCCAATGAGAAAGGTGGCCAGACGACTCACTCTCACCTCCACTGTCGACGGCATAGTCGGGTGCCGCCGAGTCCTCATCAAGTATTCCCCGGGAGTCGCGGCCGGCCGCTGAGGCGGCCGTCACACCGCGCGGGCCGAAACCGCTTCCAGCGGACGGTCGATCGGAAGCAGCTTACTGCCCGACTCGCCGGGATCGCTTGTCGCGGTGACGGCTCTGACATCGACCATCTTGCGCATCCAGCGGCGGGCGGGCTCTTCGACGCCGTGATACAGCAGCACCGAGGTGATTAGGGCAATCGCCAGCAGGCCGATGACGTTCCATTTCCATGGGTCCTCGGAGGTGTTGAGCTCGAATTGCTCCACGGCCCAACCCCAGGCGGTGTGCACCAGCTCATGCACCATGTACAGGCAGAACGAGATCTTGCCGCCGTACACCATCACCCGCGCCGACAGGACCCTCGGCAGGCTGCCGAGCCCGATGGCCAGCGAGATGACCAGCGGAACGAACAACACGTCGACGACGCCGCCGCTGTCGTTCTCCACCACTCCCGATATCGGATGCGCGCCAAACCAATACAGCACGCCCACCATCGCGGCCAGGAGTAGCAGGGAGACGTATCCCGCGACGCGGCGGCCACGGTCGCTGAGCCGCAGCCTGCGTACGGCGGCACAGGCCAGCGCTCCCGCCGTGAACTGCGTGACGATTCGCGGCAGCCAACTCCACGGCGTGTAGAAGTGGCCGCTGGCGAGCAACATCAACACCGGCGGCAGCGATGCCGCGAATGCCAGGACCATCAGGCTGCGCGCCCTGGTCGCCTGTTTCATCCGCAACAAGACCAGCACCAAGACGGCGAACAGCACATAGGCCAGCCATTCCGCGCTGATCGACCAGGCCGGGCCGTCCCAACTCGAATCGTCGAAGAACGGCACGAACCACAACTGCACCAACAGGATCTGGCGCACATAGCTGATCGCGGTGAGCTGCGCGGCATCCGGCGACGGCACATGGCCGACGTGCAGGGTGAAGATCACCCACAGGGCGGCGAGGTGCAGCGTGACCAGGTACACCGGCCACACCCGGGCCAGTCGCAGCCACAGGAAATGCAGGGTCGCGCGGGTCGACCAGGATCGCCCCATGCGATCGAGGTAGTTGTACGTCAGCACGAACCCGCTGAGGATGAAGAAGAGGTCGACGCCCTGCGCGCCGCAATTCAGCACCGGCGCGAGAGCGTCGCGGAAGTCGGTGGACACATCGCCGAGCATCGGCCGGAAGTGGAAAAGCACCACCCAGACCGCGGCGACGATACGGAGCCCCGTCAGGGCCGTGATCTCGCCCCTGATCTCTACGCCCCGCACGCTGCTCTTCCCGTCCGAATCCTGCTGTTTCGTCCTGCACTCCGATTGAGTGGAAAATCTCGCCGAGTGAAAGCACCGACCAGCAACCGGCAGCCTTGGCAGCCTAGCAGCGCGATCGCCGCCATGCGGGGACGGTCGTGGTGTGGCACACCGGATTCGGGGTATTCCTTTGGCTCGATATCGCGCTAAGCGTTTGCTCAGCGCAATATCCCGGCCGGCCCGCAAATGTTTCTTAGCAAAGCGTTAGACACGGCTTTCGGTCTCCTTATGCTTGGCGCCTAGCGTCGGAAACGTCCTTTGGCGAGCGTCCAAGCACCGCCGAAGACGGCGCGAGCGCCACGGAGAGTGAGGGGTCCGCATGACGATCGCAGGCAGCCAGACCGGCCACGACAACTGCGTGTTTGACTGCGCGGGCGCGCAGGTCCGGGCGCACCATCGCCACCTCGCGACGGTCGTGCACATTCGCGGCGAAATAACCGATGTGAACGTCGACCGCATCAGCGATCACATTGCGCGTTTCACCCTCGGAGAAAACCCTGTCGTGCTCGACGTGGCCGACGTCAACGGATTTGCTGAGACCGGTATCTCGCTGCTGTACGCGTTCGACGCCGATTGTCGCGCCGCGGGGGTGGATTGGACCCTGGTCGCCAGCTCAGCGGTGACCCAGGTGCTGGACGACACCGGTCATGACGCGAACTTTCCGATCATGCGCTCGGTTCACGAGGCCCTGCAGGATCGTGCGGAGGCCATCGCGCTGCGCCGCCGGATGGCGCTGCCGCTGGTCAAGAAGCCGCTATAGTCGCGCGCGCCGCAGCCTGGCAGCCGCGATGACCGCCAGCACCCCGGCGCTCGTCACCAGCACCAGCGTCAGCAGCAGCAGCTGTGGGTCGTAGGTCAGCGACGTGGTGGCGGGCTCGCCGTTCGCGATGGGAGCCACCGTCACCGTGTGATGCGAGTGCCACCAGCTCAGTGCCGAGCAGATGAGCGCGACGCAGGCCAGGCCGAGCTCGAGCGCTGCGCGGTAGCGGGGGTTCACTGGGCCGTCCCGGCGTCGTCGTCCCGGTCCCCGTCGATCGATGGGGTGGGCTCCACCCGCTCCTGGACCAGCGGGGTCAGCGCGGCTCTCAGCTGACGATGACGGCGTGCCCACGCCTGGGCCGTGCGCCGGTTGGTGAGTTTGAGACCGATGCCGACGCGTCCGCGCGGCACTCCGACCAGTTCGCCGAGCGCCCGGGCCGACTGCCACCTCGCCACCTCTTTCTCGGAGGCTTCGCGGTCGTCGGGCTCGGGATACACCTTGACGATTTCGCGAACCAGAATCGTTTCGGTGCCCTGGCGCAGGGCGTCTTCGGTGAGCTCGACCGAGACGTGGATCCGTGCGGCCTTCACCTGTATCCCCAGGAACGCCGATACCATCACCAGGAAGATCGCGGGCACCACCAGCGACACCGGTGCACCGCTCCAGATTTCGATCAGGACCATGGCTGCCGCCGCGGCCGGGCCGCACGCCAACCACCACCAGCTGGCGCCGGGTTCGTAGAACAACGGCTTGGGCGCGGCGTCGCTGTCGGTAGTCATCGCAAGCCCCATCTCACGAGAGCCACCCTGCCGCATCCGCGGCCCAATAGGTGAGAACGATGTCGGCTCCGGCGCGCCGGATGCTGGTCAGCGACTCCAGCGCCGCGGCGCGCTCGTCGATCCAATTGTTCGCGGCGGCAGCGCAAATCATCGCGTACTCCCCCGACACTTGATAGGCGGCGACCGGAACGGGCGACACGTGTGCCGCGGCCGCGACCACGTCGAGATAACTCATCGCCGGCTTGACCATCACGATGTCGGCACCCTCGTCAAGATCGAGCTCGATCTCGCGCAGCGCCTCCCGGGCGTTGCCTGACTCCTGCTGATAGGTGCGCCGGTCGCCGGAGAGGCTGGAACTGACCGCCTCACGAAACGGGCCGTAGAACACCGAGGCGAATTTGGCGGCGTAGGCAAGGATCGCCACATCGGTGAAGCCTGACGCGTCCAATCCGTCGCGAATCGCCCCCACCTGTCCATCCATCATGCCGCTCGGCCCCACCACGTGAGCACCCGATTCAGCTTGGGCCACAGCGAGTTCCACGTACCGCGCCACGGTGGCGTCGTTGTCGACCCGGCCCCGGTCGTCCAGGACGCCGCAGTGACCGTGGTCGGTGAATTCGTCCAGGCAGGTGTCGGCCATCAATACGGTGGCGTCGCCGAGGTCCTTGGCCAAGTCCCGCAGGGCGACATTGAGGATGCCGTCGGGGTCGGTCCCGGTCGACCCGATCGAATCCTTGTCCTGCTCGCGGGGCACGCCGAACAGCATCAGCCCGCCCACCCCGGCGGCGACCGCAGCGGCGGCCGCGCTGCGCAACGAATCACGGGTGTGCTGCACCACGCCCGGCATGGAACCGATGGGCCGCGGTTCGTCGATGCCGTCGGCGACGAACATCGGCAGCACCAAATGCCTTGGCTCCAAGGATGTTTGCGCCACCAGACGACGCAAGGCCGGGGTGGTGCGGAGCCGACGCGGGCGCTGCCGCGGGTAGGCCACAGCTAGCGCCTGCGGCTCTTTTTGCGCGGCGGTGGCAGCGCACCCTCGGCGCGCAACCGCGCGGCGTGTTCGGCCAGCGCGTCCACCAGCGGGCCAACCGCGGCGGTCTCGGGCTGGACATCCACCCGCAGGCCGAATTCGGCTGCGGTTTCAGCGGTCTTGGGACCGATGCACGCGATGATCGTCCGCGCGTGCGGCTTGCCGGCGATGCCGACCAGGTTTCGCACCGTCGAGCTGGACGTGAAGCAGACCGCGTCGAATCCACCGGTCTTGATCATTTCCCGGGTCTCCGCCGGCGGCGGGGCGGCCCGCACCGTCCGGTAGGCGGTGACATCCTCGATCTCCCAGCCCCGTTCGCGCAGACCCTCGGCCAGCGTCTCGGTGGCGATGTCGGCCCGCGGCAGCAGAACCCGATTGACCGGGTCGAAAATGCTGTCGTAGGGCGGGAAGTCGTCGAGCAGGCCCAACGAGGACTGTTCACCGGCCGGCACCAGTTCGGGGCTGATCCCGAACGCCCGGACCCGGTCGGCGGTCGACTCGCCCACACACGCGATCTTCACTCCGGAGAAAGCGCGCGCGTCCAGACCGAACTCGCCGAACTTCTCCCACACCGCACGCACCGCGTTGGTAGAGGTGAACACCACCCACTGGAAGCGGCCGTCGACCAATCCCTTGACGGCCCTTTCCATCTGGGCCGGGCTGCGCGGCGGCTCGACGGCGATGGTCGGCACCTCGATCGGCAGCGCGCCGTAGGAGGTCAGGCGCTCGCTCATCTCGCCGGCCTGATCCTTGGTGCGCGGCACCAACACGGACCAGCCGTACAGCGCGCGGCTCTCCCACCAGTTCAGCTTCGCGCGGCTGGCGACCGTCTTGCCGATGGTCACCACCAGCGGGCCGGTCAGCGGACCGGCGGGGTCGGTGCCGCCCAGCACCGCCGAGTCGGTCAAGCCGTGCAGCGTGGTTTCGATGGAACGCTGCTGACAGGTGGTGCCGTGCGCGGTCACCACGCACGGGGTGTTCTCGGCCAGCTCGTGCTCGATCAGGGTGCGCGCGGCGTCGGCCAGATGCGACGACGTGGCCTGCAGAATCAGCGGACCGGGCGCCGCGGCCAGCGCCTCCCAATCCACATGTGGGTCACGCACGTCGGCGACCGTGTGCGAGGAGCCCAGCGGCAACCCCGCGTATGTCGGGACGGCATCGCTGGGGGCCAGCCCGGGCACGATCTCGATGTGCAGGTGGCTGCGCGCGATGGCGTTCACCTCGGTGATGACCGCGTCGACCGTCAGCGGGTCGCCCGCCACCAGCCGCACCACGTCGACGCCCGTCTTCGCCTCGGCGGTCAGCGTCTTGGCCACCTCGGCGGGGTCGCCCAGCGCCGGGCGGATATCGGGACCGCCGGATATCACCGCGGGTTGCGCCTTGCCCTGGACGGCGCCGCCGTCGCCGTTCGGGGCGGCCGCCTCGGCCGGGGCCGGGCCGGAAACCGGTGGCAGGTCCTTGCCGATCAGGGCCAGCACCGGCTCAGGCACGTCCGGATCGGTGAACACCAAAGCGGCGTTCGCCAGCACCGTGGCGGCCCGGGTCGTCAGCAATCCCGGGTCACCCGGGCCGGAGCCCACGTACGTGATGCGGCCGGGTGTCGGCTTACGCCCTCGCGTCGTCATTGTCGCTCCCACGTAACTCGCAATTAATTTCCTCGCGCCGGGTCTTGCCGCGCTTCGCTCATCAGCTCTCGGGCGCCCAGCTCGAACAGTTCCGCGGCCACCGAAAGCCCAAGCTCTCGTGCCCGATCGGGACTGCCGATACCGGACGCGCGGATCACGTCGGACCCGTCCAGCGCCGCCACGCAACCGCGCAGCGACAGCTCTTCGAAGATCCGGCCCTCCTCATCGATGGACTCGACCACTTCGGCGATCGCGCCCACCGGTGCGGAACAACCGGCCTCCAGTTCGGCCAGCAGGGCTCGCTCCGCGGTGACCGACGCGCGCGTGTCGGCGTCGTCCAGTTCCGCCAGCACTGCCGCCAACCGGCTGTCACCGGCACGGCATTCGACGGCGAGCGCGCCCTGAGCCGGTGCTGGCAACATCTGCACCGGCTCTAGCGTCTCGGTGACATCGTCGAGGCGACCGATCCGGGCGAGTCCCGCCCGGGCCACCACGATCGCGTCGAGATCACCACTGCTTACCCTGTTCAACCTGGTATCTAGGTTGCCTCGTAGGGGGCGGATTTCCAAACCGAGACCCAATGCTCTAAGCTGCGCGGCCCGCCGCGGCGACGAGGTGCCCACCAGCGAACCGGCCGGCAACTCCGCGAGCACCAGCCCGTCCCGCGCCACCACCGCGTCACGCGGGTCGTTGCGTACCGGTATGGCCGCCACAGCAAACCTTGGGTCGTCGGCGGTCGGCAGGTCCTTGTGGGAGTGCACTGCGGCGTCGACACGCCCCTCTTCCATGGCCTCGCGCAGTGCGGTGGTGAAGACACCCACCCCGAGGGACTCGATGGGCGCCGACGAGCGGTCGCCTTCCGTGCTGATCGTCACCAGTTCCGCCGGGTGTCCCAACGCGATCAACGCGTCTCTGACGACCCCGGCCTGGGTGGTGGCCAGCAGGCTGCCCCGGGTACCTATCCGGATCACGTTCGCCGATCGCCTACTCGGCGGTTTGCTGCGGGTTGCCCGCGTCGAATCCGTTTGCGATGACTGGCAATTCGCCTGCGGCCACGGCATCGACAGCGGTCTGGTCGAGTTCGAAGAGTTCGCGCAGCGCTTCGGCGTAGCTGTCACCGCCGGGTGCGCTGGCGAGCTGTTTGATCCGCACTGTCGGCGCGTGCAGCAGCTTGTCCACCACGCGTCGCACGGTGCGCGCCACCTCTTCGCGCTGGGCGCTCTCGAGCCCGGGCAGCCGGTTGTCGAGACGCAGCAGTTCCGCCTCGACCACGTCGGCGGCGCGCTGGCGCAGCGCCGTGACCGTCGGTGTCACTTCGGCCATCCGCTGTCCGGCCAGATATGCAGCAACCTCGGTGGCGACGATGGTGCGGGCGGCGTCGACGTCCGCGGCCGCGGCGTGCGCCGAGGGTTCATGCTGCACGCGGTCCACGTCGACGACCCAGACGCCGGGCAGTCCGGCCACCGCCGGATCGACGTCGCGCGGCATGCCCAGGTCGCAGATCACCAGGGGGCGCGTCTCTTCGTCGCGGTGCGCGGCGGCCAGCGCGTGGTGCACGTCGGCCAGCGAGATCACCGGCGTCACCGCACCGGTACAGCTGACGACGACGTCGGCGCCGGCCAGAGTGTCGGCCAGGCGGTCCAAGCCCACGGCGTCGGCCCGCACACCGGCGTCGCGGATCTTGCGGACCAGACGCTGGCCCCGGGACAACGACCGGTTGACCACGTGCACGTGCCCGATGCCGGCGCGAGCGAGGTGTCCCGCGGCCAGCGCGCCCATCGCTCCGGCGCCGACCAGGACCGCGGTCTTGCCCGACAGTCCGCCCAGGCGGCGTTCGGCCATGTTGAGCGCGACGGAAACCACCGAGGCGCCCGCGGCGTCGATGGCGGTTTCGGAATGCACCCGCTTGCCCACCGACAACGCCCGCTGCGCCAGCTCGTGCAATATCCGCCCCACGGTGCGGTTGGTCTCGGCGCTGGCGTAGGCGCGACGGACCTGGCCGAGCACCTGCTGCTCGCCGACCACCGCGGAATCCAGGCCGCTGGCGACCGCGAACAGGTGCTCGACGGCGGCCTCGCTGTATCGGACATACGCATACTTGGTGAGATCGGCCATCGACATGCCCGACTGCTCCGACAGCACCTGCCCGATCACCGCCAACCCGCCGTGGAACGCGTCCACCACCGCGTAGACCTCGACCCGGTTGCATGTCGACAGCACCATCGCCTCGGTCACCAGTGGCGACTGCAGCACCCGGTCGACGATCTTGCCCTGATCGGACTCGTCGATGCTGAGTTGTTCCAGGACGGAGACCGGCGCACTGCGGTGCGAAACCCCGAAAAGCAAGACGCTCACGGCAGCATCACCTGGCCAGCTCCCTTGCTTCCTCCAGTAACTGAACTGCTGTCCACGGTAAACGTTTAGCAGCTGGGCTACCAAATAAATGGTCGGCGCTGGACGACCGCCCAGCGCCGGGCAGGTCAGCGGCCCAGATCGGACCGCAGCCGGGGCTCATCGATCTCCCAGTAGCTGTGTTCGCGGCCGTCGAGCAGGATCACCGGCAGCCGATCGCCGAACTCGGCCCGCAGCGCCGGGTTGCCCGCCGCGGCCGCGGCGTCGACGTCGGTCATCGACAACCCGAAGCCCAGCTCGCCGGCCAGTTCGGCCAGCCGGGCGTGCACGCGCTCGCAGATGGTGCAGCCGTCGCGGGTCAACAGCTCCACCTGCGGCCGGCCGGCGTCCTCGGTCATGGACACCAGTGTGGCATCGGTGACTTGTGGGGCCCGTCTACCAGCGGTTATGTTCCGACGATGGCCGACGAGACGGTGCGGGTGGATCCCGTGGTGATGCAGGGCGCCGCCGCCTCGCTGAGCGGTGCGGCGGAGCAGCTTTCGGCTCAGCTGTCCCAGCTTGACGATCAGGTGGGTCAGCTGCTGGGTGGTTGGCAGGGTGCGTCGGGGACCGCCTATGGAGCGGCGTGGGAGCTTTGGCATCGGGGTGCTCGCGAGATCGAGCTCGGGTTGTCGATGCTGGCGCATGTGCTGGGCCGGGCCGGTGACGCCTACCAGAGCAACGAATCCGGGTCCGCCCAGGCGGAGCGGGCGGTGCGTCGTGGCTGAGGCGTTTCGGGTGGATCCGCAGGCGTTGGCCGATGCGGTGCACCGGATGGCGGCATTTCAACGCTATGCCGAAGACATGATCGCCGAAATCGATTCTCGGGTAACACGTTTGCACGCGTCGTGGACGGGTGATGCCGCGGCGGCTCATGCCGAGGCGCATCAGCACTGGGTGCGCGGCGAGGCGATGATGCGCCAGGCGCTGGCGCAACTCGAGAAGGTGGCCACGACCGCGCACGGCAACTACACCGGCGCGATGTCGACGAACCTCGACATGTGGTCGTGAGCGAATGGCGCCGCTGGCGTGTGACCCGACTGCCCTAGACCGCGCCGGTGCCACGGTATTGGCCAGCGGTGTTTCGTTGGGGTCGGTGATCTCGGCCTTGACCTCGGCCCTGGCCGGCACCGCGGGCATGGCCGGTGACGATCCGGTGGGTGCGGCGCTGGGCCGCGCCTACAACGATGCAGCGGCCAAGGTGATCGAGGCGATGACCACCACCCGCAATGGACTGTGCAGCATCGGCGACGGGGTGCGGATGTCGGCGCACAACTACGCGCTGGCCGAGGGGATGTCGGATGTCACGGGCCGTGCCTCAGTTCTGCCGACTCCGCCGGTGACGGCGCCGCTGACCGCGACGTCTCATCCGCCGTCGGCGGTGGGCACCGGCAGCGGCGCGCCGGCGGGATGGAGCTGGGTCGCACCGTATATCGGAATGATCTGGCCCACTGGCGATTCGGCGAAGCTGCGCGCCGCCGCAGCGGCGTGGACGACTGCGGGTGTCAACTTCACGACGACCGAGATCGCGGCAGGCGGCGGCACGATGGCCGCCATTGCCGGGCAGCAGATTCCCGAGGCCGCGGCCATCAACAAAGCGTTGGCCGATGCGACTGTCGCCACCATCAGCGTTGCGCGGCAATGCCAAATGATCGCTACGCAACTTAACAGCTACGCGGCCAAGATCGACAAGGTACACGCGGCGATCCTGGATCTGTTGGCGCGCATCTGCGATCCGCTGACCGGGATCAAAGAGGTCTGGGATCTCCTGACCGACGAAGACGAAGACGAGATCAAAAGGATCGCCGACGACATCAAGACGGTGGTCGACAACTTTTCTCGGGAAGCCGAAACGCTGGGCGACCAGATCAAGGCAACCATGTCCGAAGCCGCCACTGCCACAAAGGATATGGCCCACTGGGCGGACATGGAGTGGGACCACTTCTTGCACGGGACGCCGGTGGGCAGGGCGCTCAATCAGGTGGACCAGACCTTCAAAGGCGTCGGCGTCGAGGGCTGGGATTTCCTCAAAGGCCTGTACGACGTCAGCCAATTCCACGCGCTGCTCGACCCCAAGGGTTACGCCGAAACCATGACCGGCATGGTCGCCGGGGCTGGGACGCTCGTCGGCTTGGGGCCCGACGGAGGGCCCGGAGTCGCCGAGTCCTGGAAAGCGCTGGGGAAGGACATCACGCACTGGGACGAATGGAGCAGCAATCCCGCCGAAGCGCTCGGCAAATCGATCTTCGATGTCGGGACTCTCGCGTTGCCCGGTGGACCCCTTTCCAAGCTGGGCAAAGTAGGACACACCGCGGCGGATGCGCTGAAAGGCTTGAAAAAAGCGCCCGAACTTCTGAAACCACCGGAGGTCAAGCCGCCGGAGGTCAAGCCTCCCCCGGCTGCGCCCAAGCCACCGGAATCGGGCCAACCCGCGCCAGCACCCGCGGGCAAGCCAGGGCCCTCGGGTAAGCCGGCGCCGGGACCCTCAGACGGTCCACTGCCGCACAGCCCCACCGAATCCAAGCCGCCGCCGGTGGCAAAGCCGCCGGCTGTCGAGCCGCCCAAACCGGCCGCGCCGCCGCCCGAGCCTGGGGCAAACCGCCGGTGCCGGTGCCCCCGGGGGACACACCGCTACCCCATCCGAAACCGCCCGAGCCCGTGCCCGCCCACGCGCCGGCGTCGGCCGGCGAACCCCCGGCCGCGCCGGTTCCCCACGGTGGGCCGCCACCGGTAGCAGCAGCCGCGACTCCGGCCGCGCCGCATCTGCCGGGGGCGCCGTCTGCCCCAATGGGTGGGGGGCTCCCCGCCGAGGCGCCTCCCGGCCTAGGTGAGGTTCCCCACGGCGGCGAACCACCCGCTCCCCCGCCGGTACCGCCGCATGATGGCACTCCCCCTCCGCCCGGCGGTCACGATGGGCCACACGAGCCTGGTGACAGCGGTCCACATCCGCCCGCCGACGAACATCCCCCGGGCGATGGCGACGGATCACAAGACTC
Organism: Mycobacterium sp. NGS17; assembly: GCF_059813205.1. Taxonomy (NCBI): domain Bacteria; kingdom Bacillati; phylum Actinomycetota; class Actinomycetes; order Mycobacteriales; family Mycobacteriaceae; genus Mycobacterium; species Mycobacterium sp. NGS17. Next base: position 455,408 of record NZ_JCALED010000002.1, read on the forward strand.
ACATCCAGGCGACGACGGGAGTGCGCCCGGTGACCATCCCGGCGGCGACGGCAGCGACCAGCAGCATCCGAAGGCGCGAGACGTTTTCCCTGACGCCAGTGAATTCGGCGAGCTTACTGAAAGTGAATATCGAGAACTCTTTGAGGACGAGTACGGTAACTTGAGGTATCCTGACGTTAATGACCCGGCAAAGCCTTACGCAATTCCTGGTACAGTTCGCGATTTAACACCGGCTGACATTAAATCATTAGACGGCCGATGGCTCGATCGTATCGGGCATCCGGGTGGGAATTGGCTGGCTTTCGAAGGAACTCCATATGAGGGTCGCGCACTTCCTCATACCAGTTTGGATAAAGATTATTACCGTTTTAAGGTCGATGCATCAGCGGGACTACCGCCGGGTTGGAAAATAGAGTTTTCGAGGGCAGCACCCTGGTTCGGGCATCCCGGCGGCGAACCTCAATTTCTGATCCTCGCACCCGAAGGAGAACGTGCCGACGTTCAGACCCTGATAGATCGGTTCTTCTTGAATGAACCCTAGACACGAGGAGTCGTGATGGCAGATTTCATTGTCGATCTCACCATGTTTCCTGAATCCCTCCACAGACTTGTGAAGTGTTGGTATGTGTGGCAGGTCGTTCATCTGAGGGGTCAAGGGCGTTTGCCGGGTGACACACAGCGCGAGCCGCGGGGCCGGGAGACGCGCGAGGAGATATTTTGGGGACGTCGTCCACCCCAAATGGTCAACCGTAACGAATTGGCTTTGATTGACGTAGGCGACGTTTCTTATTACATGGCCTGTAAAGACGACTGCTACTTTATCGATAGCGAAGAGCGCGGTTCGCGGAAAACCTATTGGATGTTCAGGCGGTTCGAAGATGTTGAAAAATATCTCTTGTTTCTGATCAGTCAGATGAGTCGTCCTGGCCGGTATAACCAATCACCCGCCTTTCGTTGGTATCAGGAAGGCTTGGATCCGAGGGTGACGTTGAGTAAGCCGGATCCAGATAATTTTCCGGGACGGGTTAGTTTGAGAGTTGACCAGGAACCTACGGATCGCGGATGGATGGGGCAGAATGACGCCCCTGCGGGTTCTCATGTCTTAGTAATGAGCTTCGAGGAACTCGATTCCGCCCTTCGCGAGGGGATTCCAGCGGATTGGTTCACCGTCAACATTCTCGGCGACTAGCGTTCCCGCGACCCGGCCCCGGCCACGAACGTGACATTGGCGTCACACTCGGCGCCGAACGTGAAGCCAATGTCACGCTCACCGGCCCCGGACACGTAACGCCGGCGCGCCATCTGCCCGATAGGGTTGGGGATCGGGCACCCGCTGGGTCGCCAGGCAGCACAGCGATCTCGGAGGTTTGACGATGACTTCCTCTGGCCCGGCCAACGCAGACCACTCCGGTCACGTTGACCCGGAGTCGCTGGCCGCGGACGCCAGCGCCGCCCGCGCGATCGAGGGCATGCAGGAAGCCGCCGCTTCGCAGGACCATCCCCAGCCCCCGATCGACCTGACCGCCGCCGCGTTCTTCGACGTGGACAACACGCTGGTGCAGGGCTCGTCCGCGGTGCACTTCGGCCGCGGGCTGGCTACGCGCAATTACTTCACGTATCGCGATGTCGTCGGATTCATTTACGCGCAGGCCAAGTTCCAGATCCTCGGGACAGAAAACAGCAACGACGTCGCCGCCGGCCGGCGCAAGGCGCTCGCCTTCATCGAGGGCCGGTCGGTCGAAGAGCTGATCGCGCTGGGCGAGGAGATCTACGACGAGATCATCGCCGATAAGATCTGGCCCGGCACCCGCGAGCTCACGCAGATGCATCTGGACGCGGGCCAGCAGGTGTGGCTGATCACCGCGACGCCGTACGAGCTCGCCGCGACCATCGCGCGACGGCTCGGCCTCACCGGCGCGCTGGGCACGGTCGCGGAATCCGTCGACGGCGTCTTCACCGGCCGGCTGGTCGGGGACATCCTGCACGGCACCGGCAAGGCGCACGCGGTGCGATCCCTGGCAATTCGCGAGGGCCTCAATCTCAAACGCTGCACGGCCTACTCGGACAGCTTCAACGACGTTCCCATGCTGTCGCTGGTGGGCACCGCGGTCGCCATCAATCCCGACGCCCGCCTGCGCGCCCTGGCCCGGGAGCGCGGCTGGGAGATTCGCGATTTCCGGACTGCCCGCAAGGCAGCCCGGATTGGCGTGCCGTCGGCGTTGGCGCTGGGCGCAGCCGGTGGTGCGTTGGCCGCGCTGGCCTCCCGGAGGCAATCGCGCTGATAGGCTGCGCCGCGCAGACACAATTGACGGAGGGCATTGCGTCATGACGACCCCCAAGGAAGCCGAAGGACTCATCGGCAGCCATTACCGCGCGCCGGATTACTTCGAGGTCGGTCGCGAGAAGATCCGCGAGTTCGCGGCCGCGATCAAAGACGACCACCCGGCGCACTTTGACGAGGGTGAATCCGCGAAGGCCGGATACACCGACATGGTTGCGCCGCTGACGTTCCTCGCTATCGCCGGGCGCCGAGTGCAGTTGGAGATCTTCACCAAGTTCAGCATCCCCATCAACATCGCCCGGGTCATCCACCGGGACCAGAAATTCAAGTTCCACCGGCCGATCCTGGCGCACGATAGGCTGTACTTCGACACTTACCTCGACTCGGTTATCGAGTCCCACGGCACGGTGCTCGCGGAGATCCGCAGTGAAGTGACCGACGCCGACGGAAAACCGATCGTCACGAGTGTCGTCACAATGCTGGGAGAGTCTTCAAATCAAGAGGACGTCGAGGCAACCGCCGCAGCAGTTGCATCCATATCCGCAGGAAAGTTAGGGGCCCTGTAAATGTCTGGAGAGCGGGAAACGGGAAGCACGCAACTCAAGCCGCCGGTCGAGAAGGTCCGGTCGCACTACGACAAGTCGAACGAATTCTTCAAGCTCTGGCTCGACCCGTCGATGACCTACAGCTGCGGGTACTTCGACGAAAACCCGGACCCGCAGAATCTGACCAAGACGCTGGAAGAGGCGCAGTACGCCAAGCGCAAGCTCGCCCTGGACAAGCTGAACCTCGAGCCCGGCATGACGCTGCTGGACATCGGCAGCGGCTGGGGCTCGACGATGCGGCACGCAGTGGACGAGTACGACGTCAACGTCATCGGCCTGACGCTGAGCGAGAACCAGTACGCCCACTGCGTGGCGGAGTTCGACAAAATGGACAGCCCCCGCCGCAAGGAGGTGCGGATCCAGGGCTGGGAGGAATTTCCCGGCGACGTCCCGATCGACCGCATCGTGTCGCTGGGCGCGTTCGAGCACTTCGCCGACGGTGCAGGAGACGCCGGGTACGAGCGCTACGCCACCTTCTTCAAGAAGTACTACGACCTGTTGCCCGACGACGGCCGCATGCTGCTGCACAGCATCGTGGTGCCCACCGCCGAAGAGGGCAAGGCAATGGGCTTGCAGGTGAACATGACCCTGTTGCGGTTCATCAGTTTCATCCTGAAGGAGATCTACCCGGGCGGAAAGTTGCCGCAGGTCAACCTGGTCGACAAGTACGCCACCGATGCGGGTTTCAAGATCGAGCGGCATCACTTCATCGGTAAGAACTACGTTCCGACGTTGACCGCCTGGGGGGATGCCCTCGAAGCGCACAAGGAGGAGGCCATCGCCCTGAAGGGGCGGGAGACCTACGACATCTACCTGAAGTACTTGCGGGGATGCTCGGACCTGTTCCGCGACGGCTACACCAACGTCTGCCAGTTCACGATGGTCAAGTAATCGGTTCCCGAAAGGTCAACGCCATCGCGGATTTTCCGCGGTGGCGTTTCCTTTTGCGCGGCTCAGCCGAAGAAGATGTTGCGGCGGCCGGCCAACAGCCGGTACAGCGTCTGCTGAATGGTCTCGCGCACCTGGTCGGTCAGCTCGAAGGTGACCATCGGATCCTCGGCGTCGGAGGCCGCGTAGTCGTCGGTGTGGATCGGCTCACCGAACGCGATGTGCCACTTCGAAGGAAGGGGCACCAGGCCCACGGGGCCGGCCAGCGGAAACAGCGGCGTGATCGGGAAATACGGCAGCCCGAACAGCCGCGCCAGCAGCTTGACGTCGGTCAGCATGGGGTAGATCTCTTCGGACCCGATGATCGAGCAGGGAATGATCGGCGCCTTGGTCCGCAGCGCCGCCGTGACGAATCCACCACGGCCGAACCGCTGCAGCCGGTAACGGTCCTCGAAGCGCTTGCCCAGCCCCTTGTAGCCCTCCGGGAACACGGCGGTCAGCTCGCCGGCGGCGAGCAATCGGTGCGCGTCCGTCGTGCAGGCCATCGTGTGGCCGGCCTTGCGGGCCGCCTCCCCCACCACCGGCAGATCGAACACCATGTCGGCGGCCAGCAGCCGCATGTCGCGCTGCGCGGGATGCTCATCGTGCACCGCCACCGAGAGCATCAGCCCGTCGAACGGCAACACCCCGGCGTGGTTGGCGACCACCAGCGCGGCGCCCTCGTCCGGCAGGTTCTCGATCCCGCTCACCTCGACCCGGAACCAGGATCGGAAGAACAACCGCAGCAACGGCCGGACGATCGCGCTGTTGAAGTGCGGGTCGAAGCCGAACTCGTCGACGCTGTAATCACCGGTGAGCCGTTGGCGCAGGAATCCGGCGACCGAGGCGACGCGCTGCGCCAGGTCATTCAGCGGCGCGTCGGCCGACGATGCCCCCGCGGCACGGCGATGCTCGTCGATTTCGCGGACCACCGCGGCGATCTGCTCCGCAGATGCCCGACCTTTGGGATCGGAAAGCAAGGAGGGATGCTGGCGGGAGGACTCAGCACGTTGGTCCGCTCTCCGGCGCGCCGCTACCCGACCCCGATTCGTGTGCAGCGGAATGACATTCGCTCTGTTTTCGCCCGCCACGATACCTACCTGACCCCACCCCACGGAATTGGATTTCGGCTACCCCAGCGCTGAGCCAGGGCTATCGCGCGATCTTCCCAGGAGCGTACCCGAAGTGGGTCGATAATGGGAGTTAAGCTGCGGCCGCGAACGTAATCGTCAAACGCCTCCGCCGTCGACCATTTCGGCTGGTAGCCGAGCTCCGAACGCATCCTGCTGGTATCCATGACGCGGCCGTAACTCAAATAATCGAACTGATCACGACTGATCTCGTTGTAGCGGTTGGCTCGGCGTATCGAATCCAGGGCCCAGACGCCGAAACTCGGTACTGGCAACGGAATCCGGCCGGCCCGCCGAATCGCCTGCGACAGCATGATGATCCCGTCGGCGCCGATGTTGAACGTTCCCGCCTTGCCGGCCATCGCCGCGCGCTCCAGCGCACCGAGCGCATCCTGCTCGTGCAGCAATTGCAGGCGCGCGTCGCGCCCGAACATGGTCGGCACTAAAGGTCCAGCCAGATAACGCGATAGCGTCGTGTCCATCGCCGGGCCGATCATGTTGGCCAGCCGCAGGATCGTCACGGCGATGTCGGGCCGGCGCCGTCCCAGCCCGCGCGCGTAGGCCTCGATGTCGAGGCTGTCTTTGGCGAAACCGTCACGGAACGGTCGACGGCTGGTGCTGTCCTCGGTGAACATCACCGGGTCGTGAGCGCTCGAGCCGTACACCTCCGACGTGGACTTGAGCACGACCCGGCGCACCGAGGGCGCCTTCTGGCAGGCCGCGAACAGCTGCATCGCACCCATCACGTTGATCTCTTTCAACGCGGCGGTGCCACCGGATCGCGGCGCGTAGGACGCCGCCGCCGCGTGCACCACCGTGTCGACATCGCCGTTGCGAATCACCTTGGCTATGAAGGGATTCCGGATGTCGGCCCGGACGAACTCAGCGCGCCCCATCCGGCGCAGCATGTCCTTGCTCGGGGCTATCGCATCCACCGCGATGACCGTATTGATCATCGGGTTCTGCGCGAGCCGAGCCGTCAGGTAGCCGCCCAGAAACCGGCACGCGCCGGTGACCAGCACGATCTTGGGGTAGTGCACGGTGTTGCCTGCGGTGTCGCCCGGCCCGGCGTTCTCCCCGTTCGTCGGATCCACTCGAACAGCCTAGCGGCCAGGCGAGACGGCGGCACTACGCCGCGAGCGGGGTTACTTACCGAGTTTTCTGCGCTGCACCCGGGTGCGACGCAGCAGCTTGCGGTGCTTCTTCTTCGACATGCGCTTGCGCCGCTTCTTGATTACTGAACCCATGAACTCCGCTATCTGACCGTGACCTGCTTCAAAGATTGGACCCGGACACTTTACCCGGCGGAACGCACCGAACACCAAACCGGTATCGGCCCGATCGCCGCACAACCGCGGAGTCTAGGTGCCGCACGCAAGAGGCACCGTTTCCGGTCAGCCGGCGTCGAAGTAGGACGTCTCCAGCATGTCGTGGACGGCCTTGGCGTGCACCCGGAAGGACCGGCCCACGCGGACCGCGGGCAGCTCGCCGTTATGCACCAACCGGTACACCGTCATCTTCGAGACCCGCATCAACGCCGCCACCTCGGCGACGGTGAGAAACTGCGTCCTGCCCTGCTGGCTGTCGACGGAACTGGCGTCCCGTGGCTTACCTGCGGCATCTCGCGCTGATGGCCCGTTACTAGACGTCATCGCAACCCAATCGTGTCAGGCACGCGCATGCCAGCGGCTTCCCCTCCGCTGGCACCCACACGTGCTTACAAGAGGAGAATAGCGGGACTAATGGGGTTACTGGTACTGGTGGGGGACAATCAGTTCAAAAAACTTGGATTACTCTGATGTAATTCTTAGCTGCTCAGAGCGCGTTTTGGCGGCCTGAACGGCCGCGTCGACGGCCGCTCGCAGGCCCCCGCGTTCGAGCTCGCGCAGGCCGGCCGCGGTGGTGCCGCCGGGCGAGGTCACCGTCGCTCGCAGCTGCGTCGCCGTGGCGTCCGCCCGCGGGCCGGGCGCCTCGGCGTCGCCCGGCCGGTCGGCGTCCATGCCCTCGAGCAGCATGGCGGCCGAGCCGGCCATCGTCTGCGCAGTCAGGTCGGCGGCCACCTCGCGGCTCAGGCCCGCAGCGACACCGGCGTCGATCAGGGCCTCGACCAGCAGGAAGAAGTACGCCGGCCCGGAGCCCGACAGCGCGGTGACGGCGTCCATCTGGCCCTCCGGAACGCTCAGGACGCCCCCGACGGAGTCGAACAGGGCCGAGACGCCTTCGAGCTGCGCCGCCGTGACGTACCTGCCCTTGGCCAGGGCCGTGACCCCGGCGCCGACCAGGGCCGCCGCGTTCGGCATCGCCCGAACCACCGGCGTCCCCGCCGGGAGCTTCGACTCGAAGTAGGTGATGGTGATGCCGGCCGCGACCGTGACGAAGACCTGCTCGGCGGTATCGCCGTCGGCGGCGGCGGCCGCGCGGGCGATCTGCGCCATCACCGACTCGACATCGGCCGGCTTGACCGCGACCACGACGAACGACGCGTTCTCGACCGCGTCCGATACCGAACTGATCAGCACGGAATAGGTATCGGCCAGGTACTTGGCGCGCTCGGGAACCCGCTCGACCACCACCAGATCTTTGACCTGCCGGCCCGCCCGCAGCAGACCCGACAGCAGTGCCTCCCCGATGCTGCCGCCACCGATGATCGCGATTCTTGCCATGCCGGACAGCATCGCAGACACCGCGCTCTAGCGAGCGGCAGGGACCAGTGCCAACTGGCGAGCCTGCACCACAAGGCGGCCCAGGCTGTCGACGACGGTGTGGTCCTCGTCGAACCAGTCCTGACCGATCTCGGTGCAGGTCGCGATGATGCGCAGCCAGCCATCGGCCGGCAGGCCGCGCAGAAACGCCGTGAGCTGGATGGTGGGGGCCCATCCGGTGCGGTCCACCGCGAAGGTCACCGGCGCCGACAGATCCCCGCACATGAGCGCGAACAGCGCGTCCGGGGCCACACCGCGGGGCCGCGCCCACATCTGGATCACCGGTGGACGCCCGTCACCGCGGGGCGCCATCGTCGACAACACCGGCCGCACGTCGCAGCCCTCGCCCAGGTGCACGAGGCCGGCCAGCGGATGCCCCGGCCCGATCGGCTCGATGTCGTCGGGCGGCTCGGGCGCCATCAGGTCAGCCACCGGGTTGGCCGACAGCAGCGGCCTGGCCACCCCTTCAGAACCGTCCCGATGCCAGTGCTCGGGTTCGCCGAGGTTGACCACGGCATGCACCGCGGTGCGGTCGCCCTGGTTGAGCTCGACATCGACGACGCTGATCCGGCGGCCCCGCTTGCGAAGCGAGGTCACCAGCTGCACCGGACCGGGGTCGGGCGCCCACAGGAAGCTCGCCGACACCGCGACCGGCTGCTGGACCGGTTGTAGCGCGTCGGACTGCCCACCCCAGGCGGTGCGGGCGGCGTTGGCGCAGAGCGCCAGCATCGCGCCGCCGTGCACCTTGGGACCAATGGTCCAGCGCTTGTCGAGCTCGCCCTCAAAGACGCCGGGACCGACCTCCCGCAGGGTCATTGCGGTGGTGAATAACGCGCTCATGTTGTCTGGGTTTTCTCCTGGCTGGGTCAGCGCAGCAGATGCGTGCGGGCAAACTGCAGCGATTCGGCGAGCATGGCCTCGCGCTCGTTGGCGGAACGGGCGCTGGACGTCGACACCTCCAGGATGACGTGCCCGGCGAAGTGGCTGCCGGCCAGCATCTGGCACACCTCGGCCGTCGGTTGCGTGCCGCGCCCGGGCACCAGGTGCTCGTCGGCGGGCAGGCCGTTGCCATCACACAGGTGCAGATGCACCAGCCCCTGCCCCATCCGCTCGGCCATGTCCAGCGAGTCGGTGCCCGCGGTCGCGGTGTGGGACAGGTCCAGCGTGTAGTGCGCGTGGTTGCCGTCGAGCGGGTCGTAGGAGGGCGCGAACGCCGATATCGCCGGGCCGGGGCCCCCACCGCGTCGACGCATCCGTTCCAGCGACTGGCCGGCACCGAAGAGCCGGTCCGCGCGGAACGGGAACATGTTCTCCACGGCGACCATCACGTCGCTGGACGCTTCCAGCTCCGCCACCTGCTCGCTGAAACCCTCGGCGTAGCGCCGCTGCCAGCGAAACGGCGGGTGGACCACCACGGTCTGCGCGCCCAGCTGTTCGGCGGCGCGCACGCTGCGATCCAGCTTGGGCACCGGGTTGGCGCCCCACACCCGCTGCGAGATGAGCAGGCAGGGCGCGTGCACGGACAGCACCGGGACCCGGTAGCGCCGCGACAGCTTCTTGACGGCGGCGACATCCTGGCTCACGGCCTCGGCCCACACCATGAGCTCGACGCCGTCATAGCCGAGCCGCGCCGCGTACTCGAAGGCGGCCTCGGCCCGCAACGGGTACACCGAAGCCGTGGACAGGCCGACTTTGATGGCTGGACGCACTGTCTACGGTGCCGCTAGCCCGATTGCAACGACAGCGCCAAGGGCCCCAGGGTGATCAGCGCACCCACCGCGACCGCGATCAACGTGCTGGCGATGTCCTCGGTTTTGCGAACCACCCGGACCCCGGCCACCAGGCCCAGGATGACCAGCACCGATAGCACCAGCGCCACCAGGCTGTTCCACCGCCACAGCTGGTCGAAGGCCACGAACAACCCGCCGCCGAACGCGACGGCGAGCATCGATTGCAGCACGACCACCCCGCCGCGCCACACCGCGTCGAACCTGCCCCTTTCGAGATGGGCATCGGCCTCTGCGTCCGCGTCGCGGTGCCCGATGTCGAGGTGATCGTCGCGGAGCACCCCCGCGGGCAGCGGTCCGGATCCGTCCTCGTCGGCGTCATCGCCCGAATCCCCGGACCGCAGGAAGGAGCGCACGTACGCGGAGTCCTCCAGCGCCGGTTCCGCCTCGCGCACCTCGGAGTCCATGACGTCCACCGGGACATCGGCGTAGTGATCCATCGGGTCGAAGCTCATGTCCTCGGCGCCCGAACCCGGCTCCCCGGTGCCGTTAACGGGCGAACCCGCCCTGCGGGCCTCGGGCAACGGCCGCGGGTATTCGCTGCGCTCGGGCCCCGCCGCCCGCTTGGGCTGCGGCGGTGACTTGGGCCAGCGCGGCTCGGGCTCGGACCAGTAGGGCGCCTTCGGCTCGTCCCTGACTACGGGCTTGGCTACGGGCTTCGCGGGTGAGCCCGGTTCGGCGACGTCGATCGTGTCGGCGGCTTCGGTGGATTCGAATCCGGGCTCGTCGTCATCGCGGATCACCGGGAGGTCGCCGGTCAGTTCGGCGACGGTCACCGCGTCGTTGTCGCCGCGCCGACGACGGCGCCGCCGGGTGACGGCCGGGGCGCCGATGGTTCCGTTTTTGGCCAGCAATTCGGCAACCGAGATGGGCCGAGTTCCGGAGTCCTCGGGCTCGGGGTGCGGTCCGGTCATGGTTTGTCGCCTCTCGATCGGTTCTGATTCCGATCAACTACCTGGCCTCCAGCATTGCGCACCGAAGGCTCCATGAGGGCCGATCCGTCGGCTTCGCTGTCGAGTTTGCGCAAGATGAGACCTTCCCGTAATGCCCACGGGCAGATATCCACCGATTCGATCGACAGCGCTCGCATGCTTGCCTCCGCCACCAGGGCACCCGCAACGATCTGCGGTGCCCGCTCGGCGCTCACTCCTTCCAGTTCTGCCCGGTCAGCGGTCGTCATCCTAGAGATGAAAGATATGAGTTGCCTGAGGCCGTTTGCTGTCAGCGTCCTCTTGACGCGCGGTCCGGCGCCCGAGGGCGCCGCACCGGTGAGCCGCGCCAGCGAGCGAAAGGTCTTCGAGGTGGCGACCGTCAGGTCCGGACTACCCGACTCGAGGATGTTCACGCTGGCTTCGGCGAGCTCGGCATCCAGCCAATCGCGCAGCATCGCCACCCGGCGCCGGCCCGGCGGATCGTCGGGCAGCCACTCGCGGGTCAGCCGCCCGGCTCCCAGCGGCAGCGACAACGCGACCTCCGGCTCCTCGTCGACGCCGCTGGACATCTCCAGCGAGCCGCCACCGATGTCGAGGTTGATGATGCGGCCCGCGCTCCACCCGTACCACCGGCGCACCGCCAGGAAGGTCAGCCGCGATTCGTCGACCCCGGTCAGCACCCGCAACTCGACTCCGGTCTCCTTGCGCACCCGGCTCAGCACATCGTCGGAGTTACCGGCTTCGCGGACCGCGGATGTGGCGAAGGCCATCAGCTCCGCGCAGCCCGAACTGTCGGCGATCTTGGCGAATTCGTCGAGCGTGGAAATCAGTTTGTCGGCACCACGTTTGGTGATCTTGCCGGCGCTGTCCGTGGCCTCGGCGAGACGCAGAGTGGCTTTCGTCGAACTCATCGGCGTCGGGTGGCCGCCCCGGTGGGCATCCACCACCAGCAGATGCACCGTGTTGCTGCCCACGTCGAGAACGCCCAATCGCACGTAAACAACCTAACGAAACCCCGGGTGCGCTGCTTTGCGCGACCCGGTCAACCCGTCGCGACCGGGGCCATCCGGGCCCCGAGTGTCAGCGGCTCGGATGGCCCGAACCGTGGTCTAACGTGGACCACGTGGCGAATTCGCACCCGGAACCGGGCCAAGAGGTCGAGCTGGATTTCGCCCGCGAATGGGTGGAGTTCTACGACCCCGACAATCCCGAGCACCTGATCGCGGCCGACCTGACCTGGCTGCTCTCGCGATGGACATGTGTATTCGGCACTCCGGCCTGCCGCGGCACGGTGGCGGGCCGCCCGGACGACGGGTGCTGCTCGCACGGTGCGTTCCTGTCCGACGACGACGACCGCGCCCGCCTGGATGACGCGGTCAAGAAGCTGACCGACGACGACTGGCAATACCGCGCAAAGGGGTTGGGCCGCAAGGGGTATCTGGAAATCGACGAGCATGACGGGCAACCGCAGTATCGCACCCGCAAGCACAAAGACGCGTGCATCTTCTTGAACCGGCCCGGATTCAGCGGCGGTGTCGGCTGCGCGCTGCACAGCAAGGCCCTCAAACTGGGTGTGCCGCCGCTGACCATGAAGCCCGATGTCTGCTGGCAGCTGCCGATCCGTCGCAGCCAGGAGTGGGTGACCCGGCCCGACGGCACCGAGATCCTCAAGACCTGGGTCACCGAATACGACCGCCGCGGTTGGGGTTCCGGTGGCGCCGACCTGCACTGGTACTGCACCGGCGATCCCGCCGCCCATGTCGGCGCCAAGCAGGTATGGGAAAGCCTGGCCGACGAACTCACCGAGCTGCTCGGCGCGAAGGCCTACTCCGAGCTGGCCGCAATGTGCAAGCGCCGCAGCAAGTTAGGGCTCATCGCGGTGCACCCGGCGACACGCATCGCCGAGTAACCGCGTACTTCAGGCTTCCGTTTGGTAAGCCACCACCATCCGCAACGCGCTGGCGGTGAGGTACGCCTCGACCGCGGCGGCGGCCGCCGCCGCGTCGCGCGCCAGCACCGCCTCGGTGATCGCGCCCAGCTCGGCTACCACCACGGCGGCGTCGTCATAGGCGGCGGTGAGTTCGTGTTCGCGTCCACCGAAAGCTTGCTCGACCCAGCGGTAGAGCAATCCCAGCGCGCGGTTGCGACTGCTTTGAATGAGCACGCGGAAGTAGTCGAGGTCGGCGGCCTGCCGCGTGGTCGCGCTCTCGGCGTCGCTGACCGCCAGCAGGGCGGCGCGCAGCGCCTCGGCATCCTCGGGCAGGCTGCGCTGCGCCGCCAACCGGCCGATCAATGGACCCAGCGCAGCCCGGATTTCGAGCAGCTCCACCAAGAACTCGGGTCCTAATCGGCGGACCAGCGCCTCGACCACCGCGGGATGGGTGAGCGCCTGAGGATCGCGCACCAGGTTGCCGCTGCCGTGCCGGGTCTCGATCAGGCCCATCTGCTGCAGGCGGGCCAGACCCTGCCGCAACGACGTGCGATTGACCCCGAGTTGCTCGGCCAGGTCCCGCTCCGGCGGCAGGGCGGAACCCGGCGGAAAGGCGCCGTCGAGGATGGCGTCGGCGATCGAGGCCGCGATCTGCTCATCCACCCGCTGGCGGTCCGGCGGTTGAATCGGACTTGACTGGTTCATTGGCTCAACCAATATAGTGGACTGCGTCGGCGACGGGAGCAAGTTATGGACGACGAACAGCGTTCGGCCGCGGCCCCACGCTGGCGCGGCAAGCCAGGGCGCCTCGAGGTCTGGTACGCCACGCTCTCCGACCCACGGACGCGTGCGGGCTTGTGGGTCCATTGCGAGACCGTGGCGCCGCAGCAGGGCGCCGCCTACGCGCACGGCTGGATCACCTGGTTCCCTCCCGAGGGCTCACCCCGCACCGAGCGATTCGGCCCCGAGCCCACCCAGCCCGCGACCGGCCCCCGATGGTTCGACGCCGACGGCGTGCAGGTGGCCGACGGCCGGCTCTGCGGCCGCGCCGGATCGCTGGCCTGGGACCTGTCCTGGACGGACACCGCGCGCCCGCTGTGGACGTTTCCGCGCCCGGCCTGGGAGCGCGAGCTGCTGCCCGGCGCCCAGGTCGTCCTCGCCCCCACCGCCGACTTCGCCGGCTCGCTGACCGTCGCAGACGCCGCGGCACGCATCGACGGCTGGCGCGGCGCCGTTGCCCACATCTACGGGCACGGCAACGCCAAGCGCTGGGGGTGGATCCACGCCGACCTCGGTGGCGGCGACGTCCTCGAGGTGGTCACCGCCGTGTCACACAAGCCGGGCCTGCGCAGGCTCGCCCCGCTGGCTTTCGTGCGGTTCCGCATCGACGGAAGAGACTGGCCCGCAAGCGCTTTGCCGTCCCTGCGGATGCGGACAACGCTCGGCCCCAGGCACTGGCAGCTGGAAGGACGCATCGGCGCTCGCCGGGTGCTCATCCGGGTCGACCAGCCGCCGGACCGCTGCGTGAGCCTGGACTACACCGACCCCGACGGCGGCGCCGCCGTCTGCACGAACACCGAACAGGCCGACATTCACGTCGAAATCGACGACCGCCGTTGGTCGGTGCTCGGACATGCCGAGGTAGGCCTGCGCGGCGTCGAGGCGCCCGACATCAACGAAAGGATCCCGACATGAGCTTCCTACTCGACCCGCCGCTGCTGATGGCCAGCGGCGCGCTCATCGAGCGGCACGTGCCGCCGGACCGGCGAGACGTCGCCGAGGCCGCGGTCCTTGGCATCTTCTTCGGCGGGTCGTTCGGCCTCTACCACGACGTGCCCGGGCTCGGACTGCTGTGGCGCCCGTTCCGCGCGCGCAACGGGCGCGACTTCATGTGGAACAGCGGGGTTTTCGGGGTCGACACCGCGAAAGCGCGTTGGCCGCTGCACGCGGCGGCGGCCGCCATCTTCGCGACCTATCCGCTCTTCATCAAGATCGGCCGCCGGTTCGGATTGCTGGCATGAGCCGCGCGGCCGAACGGGCAGCCGCGTCGTTCGGCACCGCGCTGCTGCCCGAGGAACACGGCGGCCCCCCAGCGGCGGAGCTGGCTGAGCGCATCGAGCGATACCTCACCCAGCTCCCGGCGACATCGAGGCTGGGAGTGCGCGCCGGATTCGCATCAGTCAGCGCCGCAAGCTATCTCACCACCGGCCGGCCACTGTCGCGGCTCGGCCCCGGCGGCCGGGAACGGTTGTTGCGCCGAGTGGCTTCGCTCAGCCCGGAGGCCGGTGCCGCCCTCGAGGCGCTCAAGGCGATCGTGTTGCTCGCAAACGGTGCCGACACCTATGCGCCCGAACTGTTCGCCCGCGCCCGCGAGCACGACGTGGCGCGCCCCGATCCGGATCTGACCGTCATCTCCTCGGCCGACTGCCCGTCGGTCGTCACGGCCGACGCCGTGGTCGTCGGCTCGGGCGCCGGCGGCGCGATGGTGGCCCGCACCCTGGCGCGGGCCGGCGTCGACACCGTCGTAGTCGAGGAGGGACGTCGCTGGACGGTCGAAGAATTCCGCGGCATTCACCCGATCGACCGTTACGCCGGGCTTTACCGCGGCGGCGGGGCCACCGTCGCGCTGGGACGCCCGTCGGTGGTGCTGCCGATCGGCCGCGCGGTCGGCGGCACCACCGTCGTGAACTCCGGCACCTGCTACCGGCCGCCGCCCGCCGTCGCCCGGCGCTGGCGCGACGTGTTCGGTCTCGGCCTGGCCGACCACGACCGGCTGACGAACCACCTCGACGAGGTCGAACGCACGCTGCGGGTCGCGCCCGTGCCGATGGACATCATGGGCCGCAACGGGCGCCTGCTGCTGGACGCCGCCGCGACGCTGGACTGGCAGGCGGCGCCGATCCCGCGTAACGCTCCAGGCTGTGCGGGCTGTTGCCAGTGCGCAATCGGGTGCCCACGCAACGCCAAGTACGGGGTGCACCTCAACGCGCTGCCGCAGGCCTGCGCGGCGGGCGCCCGGATCGTCTCGCACGCCCGCGTGGAACGGGTACTGCACCGGCGCGGGCGTGCCTATGGGGTGCGCGGGCGCCGGGTCGACGGCACCGCACTGGACATCCTGGCCGACACGGTCGTCGTCGCCGCGGGCGCGACAGAGTCACCGAACCTGCTGCGGCGCAGCGGGTTCGGCGACCACCCGCGGGTCGGCCGCAATCTGGCGGTGCATCCGGCGACGGTGCTCGCCGGGCGCTTCGACTCGGACGTCGTCGCCTGGCACGGCGTGCTGCAAAGCGCCGCCGTCCACGAGCTGCACGAGTCCCAGGGTGTGCTCATCGAGGCCACGTCCACCCCGCCGGGGATGGGGTCAATGGTCTTTCCGGGCTACGGCGCCGAGCTACTCGGCTGGCTCGACCGGGCGACGCAGGTCGCCACGCTAGGGGCCATGGTGGCCGACCGTGGCGTCGGCTCGGTGTCGTCGGTCCGCGGCCAGACGGTGATGCGCTACCCGATCGACAGGGGCGACGCCGCCAAGCTGGTGACGGCGATGGAGGCCATGGGGCGATTGCTGTTCGCCGCGGGAGCCGTCGAGGTCCTCACCGGCCTGCCGCATGCGACGACGGTGACGTCGCTGCCCGCACTGCGGGATGCGCTGCAGCGCGCCGACCCGAGAAGCCTGCACGTCGCGGCGTTTCATCCGACCGGCACCGTCGCGGCGGGCGCCGACGAGCAGTTGTGTCCGGTCGACGCGACGGGTCGGCTGCGCGGCGTGCGCGGTGTGTGGGTGGCCGACGCGTCGATCCTGCCCAGCTGCCCGGAAGTGAATCCGCAGCTGTCGATCATGGCGCTGGCCCTGGGCGTCGCCGACCACATCGTCGGCGCCGCCCGCTGAGCGTGCGGCTAGCCCTCGAGCTTGTAGCCCAGCCCGCGCACCGTCACCAGGTGCACCGGGTTGGCCGGGTCGGCCTCGATCTTGGACCGCAGGCGCTTGACGTGGACGTCGAGCGTCTTGGTGTCGCCGACGTAGTCGGCGCCCCACACCCGGTCGATCAACTGTCCGCGGGTCAGCACCCGCCCGCTGTTGCGCATCAGATATTCGAGGAGGTCAAACTCCTTGAGCGGCAACGTGATCGTGTCGCCGTTGACCGAAACGACGTGGCGTTCGACATCCATCCGCACGGGACCGGATTCGAGCACGCCGTCGCTGATCTCGGAATCGTCGTCACCGCCGCGGCGCAACACCGCCCGGATCCGGGCGATCAACTCGCGCGCGGAATACGGCTTGGTCACGTAGTCGTCGGCACCGAGTTCGAGGCCGACCACCTTGTCGATCTCGCTGTCCCGGGCGGTCACCATGATCACCGGCACGCTCGAGCGCGCACGCAGCTGCTTGCAGACGTCGGTGCCCGACATTCCCGGCAGCATCAGGTCGAGCAGCACGATGTCGGCGCCGCCCCGATCGAATTCGGCCAGCGCGGCCGTGCCGTCGGTCACCACGGTGGCCTCGAAACCCTCCTTGCGGAGCAGGAACGCCAGCGGATCGGCCAGCGACTCCTCGTCCTCCACGATCAGCACACTGGTCATGGGCGCGATTCCTCCTCATCGCTGCGTTCTGCATCGTCATACGCGCGGGTCATCGACTTAGTTCTTCCTCTCGTTGTGAGCGGTTGGGCCGCACGTCGCGGCCCTGCGACTGCTCGGATTCGCCCTCGTCTGGATGAGACGCCACGGCCGCCGGGATGGAAAGGGTGAATGTCGATCCGGTTCCGGGCTTGCTCCACACGCCGATGCTGCCGTTGTGATTGGCCGCGACGTGCTTGACGATGGCCAGGCCCAACCCGCTGCCGCCGGTGGCGCGCGAGCGCGCCTTGTCCCCGCGGAAGAACCGCTCGAAAACCCGCTCCTGATCTTCCAGGGCTATCCCGATGCCGCGGTCGGTCACCGCGATCTCGATGTTGTCGCCGCGGCGACGGCGACTGATCGACACCGGCGAACCCGGCGGCGAATAGGCGATGGCGTTGGATACCAGGTTGGCCAGGGCGGTGACCAGCAGCGTCTCGTCGCCCAGCACCCGCAGACCGCTGGGCGCGTCGGTGCGGACCTCGATATCGGCGTTGTCGGCCCCCACCTTGTGGCGCGAAATCGCTTCTCCCACAACCTTGTCGACGTCGACCTCGATGACGTTGGGCAGCCGTTCGGCTCCCTGTAGCCGGGACAGCTCGATCAGCTCGGCGACCATGTCCCCCAGCCGGTTGGCCTCGACGAGCACCTTTTCGGCGAACCGCCGGACGGTCTCGGAGTCGTCGGACGAGGCCAGCAGGGCCTCGGCGAGCAGCGCCATGGCACCCACCGGGGTCTTGAGCTCGTGGCTGACGTTGGCCACGAAGTCGCGCCTGGTCGCTTCCATCCGCGCGTAGTCGGACTGGTCGTGGGCGAACACGATGGCGAACCGGCGGTCTTCTTCGCTGAGCAAACGGGCCTGCCCGTGCACCGAGAGCCCGGAGCGGCCACCCGCCCGTTTCGCCGGCCGCAGGTCGAATTCGACGTCGACGCCGGTCAGGGCCTGCTGCGCGGCCTCCCAGGCCTGGTCATCGAGCTGACGGTCGCGCACCAGGCCCAGCTCCATGGCCCGGTCGTTGAGGTAGACGACGTCGCGATGCGCGTCCACCACCGCCGCGCCCAGCGGCATCAGCGCCACGATGCGTTGCAGCATCTGTGCGACGGTGATCCCGGTCCATTCGACGCGCTGGCGGCGCTGCACCGCCCGCGGTGACAGCCGGGTCCCGACCAGTACACCTGCGGCCAGCGCCAGCGCGGACAAAACCCCGGCCAGCAACAGCGCCGAGAACACAGTCACATAGCAAATCCTACAAATCTTCCTGAACGCTGCCCTAGCGCAACGAGGCCAAAATCGGACAAGTCACACCTTGCGCAACAGGTGTTTCGCTCCCGTTCACGCGATGTTTGGCTAAATGCCCTTCATCTCGCGAAACGGCGTGGGCGCGCCGGCGTCAGCCGCGTCCCTGGCTGGCAACCGCGGCGGCCCCGGCGGCGGCGGCCTCCGGGTCCAGATAGGTGCCGCCGGGCACCACCGGCCGCAGGTCAGCGTCCAGGTCGTAACGCAGCGGGATGCCGGTCGGGATGTTCAATCCGGCGATCTCATTGTCGGACACCTGGTCGAGGTGCTTGACCAGGGCCCGTAGCGAGTTGCCGTGCGCCACGATCAGCACCGTCTTGCCGCTGCGCAGGTCCGGGACGATGACGTCGGTGAAATACGGCAGGAAGCGCACGACCACGTCGGCCAGGCACTCGGTGAGCGGGCCGCCGCCGATGTCGGCGTACCGGGGATCGGCGTCCTGGCTGTAGGTGCTGCCCCGCTCGATGGGCGGGGGCGGCGTGTCATAGCTGCGCCGCCAGGCCATGAACTGCTCGTCGCCGTAGCGGGCCTTGGTCTCGGCCTTGTCCAGCCCCTGCAGCGCCCCGTAGTGGCGTTCGTTGAGCCGCCAGGTGCGCCGCACCGGGATCCACAGCCGGTCGGCGGCGTCCAGCGCCAGGTGCGCGGTGGAGATGGCCCGGCGCAGCAGCGAGGTGTAGAGGATGTCGGGCAGCAGGTTGTTCTCGGTCAGCAGCTCACCGCTGCGCACGGCTTCGGTCCGGCCCTTGTCGGTGAGGCCGACATCGACCCAACCGGTGAAGAGGTTCAGCGAGTTCCATTCGCTTTCGCCATGGCGAAGCAGTACCAGCGTGGCGGTTTCACCCATGCCGGTCAGTCTCTCACGCACTCATTCAGCCGTCGTCGGCGTCGTCGTCGTCGTGCCGCGATGCTCGACTCCTCCTCATCGCGCTTCGCGTCCCCCTCGCCGCTCCGCGGCTGGGGGTTCCCCCACTGCATCGTCGTCTTCGTCGATCAGGTGGGCGAAGGCCTGCAGGTTCTTCAGCGACTCACCGCGAGACACCCGCCACTCCCACTCTTTCTGGATCGACGAACGAAAACCCAACTCCAGCAACGTATTGAAGTCCGAATCCACCGCTTCGAGCACCTGCCCGAGCACTCTGTCGAGCTCGTCGGCGTCCACCGAAGCCAGCGACATGCGGCCCACCAGATAGATGTCGCCGACGTTGTCCAGCGTGTAGGCCACGCCGTAGAGGCGGCGATTGCGCTTCAGCAGGAAGCGATAGACGCCTTCGTGGTTCTCGTCGGGCTTGCGGCACACGAACGCCTCGACGCGCACCGAATGCTCGCCGACGCTCAAGATGGTGTTGGTCTTGAGCTTGCGCTCGCCGGGGAGTTCGACCACCAACCCCGACAAACCGCCATGTGCGCCAGGGTGTTTCGAGTAGTTCAGCCCACTGGCCTGCAGGGCATCCTCGATGACGCGCTCCACGGTGGACGTCATGCGCCCACCCCGCGACGCTCTGCGGTGTATTCGCGAATGGCGCGCCGATAGCTGGACAGCAGCGCATCGGTGGTGTGGTCCCAGGAGAACGTGGCGGCATGCGCGGCGGCCGCGCGGGCCATCGCGCCGGCTTGCGCAGCGGGCAACCGCAGCAACCGGCCCAGGGCATCCGCCCACTGTTCGACGTCGTGGCCGGCCACCAGGGTTCCGGTCACCCCGTGCCGCACGGCCACCGGCAGCCCGCCGACCGCGGCCGCCGCGACCGGCGTCCCACACGCCTGCGCCTCGAGGGCCACCAAACCGAAAGACTCCGAATAGCTGGGCACCGCAACCACATTGGCGGCCTGGAACAGCGTGGCCAGGTTCGGGCGCGACTGCGGGGGCAGGAATGTCACCCGCTCGGCGATACCGAGATCGTCGGCCAGCCGGGCCAATCCGTCCGGGGACGCCAGGCCGCTGCCGGAGGGGCCGCCGGCCACCACGATGCGCACGCCGGGCAGTTTCGCGGCGGCGCGCAGCACGATGTCGGGCGCCTTGAGGGGCTGGATGCGGCCGACGAACGCCACGATGTCGTCATCGGGCGGAAGTCCCAGTGCGGCCCGGGCGGCCCCGCGGTCGCCGGGACAGAACACGTCGAGATCCACCCCGGGATGGACGACGTCGATCCTCGCCGGGTCGGCGTGGTGGATCGAGATCAGTTGGTTGGCTTCGTCATCGGTGTTGACGATCAACCGGTCCGCCTCGTCGACCACCTGTTGCTCGCCGACCGTGCGCAGCGGCGGTTCAGGAGAATCGCCCTGCGCCAGCGCCGCGTTCTTGACCGCGGCGAGCGTGTGCGCGGTGTGCACCAACGGCACCGCCCAGCGATCGCGCGCCAGCCAACCGACCTGCCCGGACAGCCAGTAATGCGAGTGCACGATGTCGTAGTAGCCGGGCTCGTGCGATGCCTCGGCGCGCAACACCCCGGCGGCGAACGCGCACAGCTGGGTGGGCAGGTCGTATTTGTCCAGCCCTTCGAACGGGCCGGCCACGACGTTGCGGACCAGCACCCCGGGCGCCACCCGCTCGACCGGCGGGTCGGCGGACGCGGTCGCGCGCGTGAAGATCTCCACCTCGATGCCCCGCCGCGCCAGGTGCAGCGCGGTCTGCAGCACATAGACGTTCATGCCGCCCGCGTCGCCGGTGCCGGGCTGGGCCAGTGGTGAGGTGTGAACCGCCAACACTGCGACCCGGCGCGGTTCATTCAGCCGGAAAACGTCATCGTGCCGCACCCTGTCATCTTTACAGGATGGTTCGCGGGCCAGCCCAGGCGCGCTGGACAAGGACTCGCGTCAGGCGGACGACTCGTCGCGGGCCACGTCGTGCACCCGGGCATCCAGCGCCCCGGCGCGCCGCATCGCACCCAGCGGGTCCGCGTACAGCCCGGACAGCGAGACGGTGCCCGCGCCGGCCTCCTGCACCCGGTTGCCGAAGGCGGTGAGGCGGATGTCGCGGGGCCCCAGCACGGAGCGCTCGGCGAAGGCCGCCTCCACCTGCTGCATCGCCTCGGGGTACTCGGTGAATGCCTGGCCGCCGACCACCAGCTCGTCGGGGTTGAGCATGTCGCGCAGCAGCGCCACCGCCTCGCCGAGCACGCGGCCCCGCTCGGCGAGCAGATCCTTGGCCTGCTGGTTGCCGGCCCGCGCCACGCGCAGCAGATCGGAGATGCCGGTGGCGGAGCCGTTGGGGCGGTTCGCCGGGGCGAAGGGCAGGATGCGCAGCTGGCGCGCGATGGCCACGACGGCCTCGTCGCTGACGGTGGACTCCAGTTGGCCGGTCCCGCCGAGCAGCTCCGAGTGGGCCGGAAGCGTGGCGATGGTGCCCGGGCCGCTGGCCGGAACGTGCACCCGGCCGCCGATCATCAGCGCATAGCCCACCGTCTCGCGGGCGTAGACGTACAAGCTGGTCGGCGAGCTGGGCAGGAAGCGCCGCATGCCCAGCAGCAGCTCGGCGCCCGCCATCGCATCGACGTGCGAGGCCACCGAGACCGGCAGGCCCAACGCGTCGGCCAGCACCGGTCCGACCGGCGCCTGGCGCCAGCCCAGCCGCGGGTGGTCCACCTGGCCGGTGGCGCTGTCGACGGTGCCGCCGATGGCGACCCCCACCCACAGCGGCCGGCGGCGGTGCCAACGCCGCAGGTAGCGGCGGGCGCTGTCGGCCAGCGTCGCCAGCGCGGGGCCGGCCGGGTTGCGCGGCGTCGGGGTTTCGACGGTGTCGAGGGTCCGGCCGAACAGGTCGGTGGCCACGATGCTGGTCGTCCGTGCCCCGATGTGGATGCCGAGGGTGACGAACGGCTCGTGGTTGACCTCGACCGGCACGCGGGGGCGGCCGATCGCGCCGGAGACGGCCAGGTCGGCGCGCTCGCGCAGCAGGCCCGCCTCCAGCAGCGCGATGACCTGGCGGTTGACCGTGGCGATGCTCAGCGAGGTGACGCCGGCGATGACGTCACGGCCGACGGGGCCCCGCAGCCGGACGGCCCGGAAGACGGAGGCCGCCGCCGAGTCGGGGATGTTGAGCGCCGGCGACACGATCTGCCGGCGCACCGAGCGGTGGCCCTTTTGACCGGGCAGGTGCCCGACGGCACGGCCGGGCGAATGATGGGTATGGGTGAGGGTATTGGTGCGCACGAGCGTCCTTTTGTCCGAATTTTGCTGGCCGTCTTGGCCACACCTGGCTGAGGTCAGGAGCGGCAAAGTGCGCAGCAACAACACGCACCCGCCGCGCAAAGACACGCGGTGGTCGTGGTGTTGGACAGGGCGCTGAGGAGCACACGCAAAATCTAGCACGTTCATTAAGGTTGTTTCGATGGTTAAAACTGGCAGGAATAAGCGAGTCGCAGTAATCACCGGTGCCAGCTCGGGGATCGGCGCAGCAACCGCCCGAAACCTGGCTGCGCAGGGCTTTCATGTCGTCGCAGTGGCGCGCCGGGCGGACCGGATCGAGGCTCTGGCCAGTGAAATCGGGGGCACCGCCGTTGTGGCCGATGTCACACAAGAGGCGGCGATCGAAACATTGGCGAGCAAACTGGATCGGGTCGATGTGCTGGTCAACAACGCCGGCGGCGCCCGGGGGCTGGCGCCGGTCGCCGATGCGGACCTCGAGCACTGGCAGTGGATGTGGGAGACCAACGTGATCGGCACGCTGCGCGTCACCCGAGCGTTGCTGCCCAAGCTGATCGAATCGGGCGACGGGCTGATCGTCACCGTCACCTCCGTTGCGGCACTTGAGGTTTACGACGGCGGCGCCGGATACACCGCGGCCAAACACGCCCAGGGGGCGCTGCACCGCACGCTGCGCGGCGAGCTGTTGGGCAAGCCGGTGCGCCTGACCGAGATCGCCCCGGGCGCGGTCGAAACCGAATTCTCGTTGGTCCGCTTCGACGGCGACCAACAACGCGCGGACTCCGTCTACACGGGCATCACGCCGCTGGTGGCCGAGGACGTGGCCGAGGTCATCGGGTTCGTCGCGTCGCGTCCGCCGCACGTCGATCTGGACTTGATCGTGATGAAGCCGCGCGACCAGGCCACGACCTCGCGGTTTAACCGCCGGGGGTAGCCGGCCCGGTGCTGGCCGGTGTCGACGACGTGGTCGGAGTGCCCGACAGGGTCGGCGCGTTGGACGGCGTGACCGGCGCGGTGACCGGGATCTGCGTTGACGGCGGGCGGGCCGTCGGCGGCGGCAGCGCGGACATGGCCACCCAGGTGTCCCAGTCCACGGCCCAGTCCCAGATGTCGCCGTCGGAGTAGGACAGCTGGATGGTGCTGCCGGTCACCTCGACGGGGTCGCCGTAGATCGCCGACTGGAAGTACTGCTCGGCGTCCCCCGTCGAGAGGTTGATGCAGCCGTTGGTGACGTTGGTGTTGCCCTGCGCGCCGGCGCTCGCCGGGTTGGCGTGGATGAACTCGCCGTTGTTGGAGATCCGGACGGCCCAGCGTTCGTGGACGTGGCTGTAACCGGCGGCCGGGTTGGACATGTAGAAGTCGGCGTATTTCTCGCTGACCACGTGGATGCCGTTGCGGGTGACGTTGCGCGCCTTGTCGGCCTCGCCGTAGCTGCACGGAAAGTCCATGATGACGCCCTCGTCGCGGATCACCTGGATGCGGTGCGACGAAACCTCGGCCTTGACCACCTGCCGGCGACCGATCTGGATGTTCAGCGAGATGTCGTCGGCGCCGTAGGCGCTGTCGCCGAACGGCAGGCCGTAGAGCTTGGCCTCGACGTTGACGGTGGTGCCCGCCGGGTAGTACTCGCGAGTGCGCCAGTGCGCCCTGGCGCCGGCCGCCTCATCGGGCAACCAGGCCCAGCTGCCCTCGACGGGCGGGTTGGTGGTGACGGTGAGCGCCTTCTCGACGGCCGCCTTGTCGCTGATCGGCGCATCGAACTGGATGATGATCGGCGCGGCGATCCCGACGGTCTGGCCGTCGGCGAGCTGAAATGCCCCGCCGATCTTCTTGGTGGGCGACACCGTGGTGAACTTGCCCGCCACCGGGACCGCCTTGCCGTCGTGCCCGACGGCCGAGCCGGTCCAGGTGTAGGTCTGGTCGTAGCCCAGCGGCTCGGAGGTCGTGTAGACGGTGCGGTCTTGGTTGAAGGCGCCCGCGACGGCCTTGCCCGACGAGTTCGACAGCGTGACGCGCTGGAACCAGCCGTCGTTGACCTGGACGCTGACCGGGGCGATCGGCACGACGTTGTCGGTCGCGTTGGCCGGCTGGTATTTGAGCTGCGGCGCCGGCTGTTCTTTCTTCTCGGCTTGCGTCGCGGTCGTGCCGCCGCACGCGGCCAGCACGTTGGGGGCCAGCACGCCCAGTCCCAGGGTCGCCAAAGCCGCACGCCGGCTGAACGGCCGCGGGGCGTCGGACGGGGTCACGAAAGTCAAAGATACCGGGGAAAAACGGCCGGCCCGGCCACCACAAATCGGGCCCGGGCTCGCGTCGACGAATTTTGCGGCTACAGCCTGCAGCCGAGCAGCACGGGTTCGGGAACCAGTGTGATGCCAAACACACGCTGGACGCCGTCGCGGACGGTCCGCGCCAGCCTAATCACGTCATCGGAGCCGGCGCCGCCGCGGTTGGTCAGAGCCAAAGCGTGCTTGGTGCTCAAGCGGCAGGGCGCTTCGGGGTCGCCCGGACCCGGCTGCGGATAGCCCTTGCCGAAGCCCGCCCGCTCCACCAGCCAGCCGGCGGCCAGCTTGACTCCGCCCGGCGCTGGGTAGTTCGGGACCGGGCCGTCGACCGTCGCGGCCAGCCGTTCGTAGACGTCCGGGGCGACCACCGGGTTGGTGAAGAACGAGCCCACGCTCCAGGTGTCGTGGTCGGCCGGGTCGAGCACCATGCCCTTGCGCCTACGCAGGGCGAGCACGGCGTCGCGGACGGCTTGCGGGTCGGCGCGCTCGCCGCCGGCGACGTCCAGCGCGGCGGCCAGCTCGCCGTAGCGCAACGGCGCGCTGCGCCCGGACGCGTCCAGCTCGAACTCCACTTCCAGTACCACAGAACGGGTTTCGAGTCCGTCGCCGCCGCGTTTGAACACGCTGGTGCGGTAGCCGAAGCCCAGCTCGCTGCCGGGCACCCAGCGCACCTCGCCGCTGCCGCGGTCGAGCACCCGAACCCGGGTGATCGTGTCGGAGACTTCGGCGCCGTACGCCCCGACGTTCTGCACCGGGGTGGCCCCGGCCGAGCCGGGGATGCCGGACAGGCATTCCAGCCCGCCGAGGCCGTGCTCGATGGCCGCGACCACGACGTCGTCCCACACCGCGCCCGCCTGTGCGCGGAGCACGTTGCCCTCGACGGTGATGCCGTCGTTGGCCAGCCGCACCGCGGTCAGGTCGGTGAGGTCGTCGGAGATCACCAGGTTGGAACCGCCGGCGAACACCAGCACCGAATCGCGTTGCGCGCCAGTGGTTTCGGCGTCCAGCCGCCGCAATGCGGCGATCACCTGCTCGCTGCTGGTGCAGGTGATCAGGCGACGGGCGGTCGGGCCGACCCGCAGCGTGGTCAGCGGCGCCAGTGGCGCCGCGTCGGCCACCGCCGCACCGGCGAACTCCGCACCGGCTCCGCTGGAATTCATGGGCCGTAACGGTAGCCTGACCTGCTATGCCGCGTTCATTCGACTTGTCGGCCGACTACGACGGCAGTGTTGACGAGGTGCATCGCGCCTTCACCGACGAAAATTATTGGCGGGCCAGGCTGGCCGGGTCGGGCGTCGACATCGCGACGCTGGAATCGATGCGGGTCGGCGACGAGGACACCGTCGAGGTCGTCACCCTGCAGGTGATCCGCAGCGACAAGCTGCCGGGCATGGTGACGCAGTTGCACAGCGGTGACCTGCGCATCCGCCGCGAGGAGGCGTGGGGTCCGGTCACCGGCGGCGCCGCGACGGGGACGGTCGCGGGTTCCATCGTCGATGCGCCGGTGCAGCTGGCCGGCACCGCCGTCTTGGAACCCATCGAACGGACCGGCGGCGCCCGGCTGACGTTTCGCGCCACGGTCCAGGTGCGCGTGCCGATCATCGGCGGCAAGTTGGAGAACATCATCGGCACCCGGCTGGCCCAACTGGTCGCCGCCGAACAACGTTTCACCACGGAGTGGATCGCCAAGACGGCCTGAGATCTCGACCGCGGCGGCCCGCACGGTCACCGCGCCTAAGCTGGCGCTCATGCGAATCGCGTTGGCGCAGATCCTCAGCGGCACCGACCCGCCGGCAAACTTGCGGCTGGTGGCCGAATACAGCCGCCAGGCCGCCGACGCGGGCGCGACGCTGGTGGTGTTCCCCGAGGCGACCATGTGCCGCTTCGGCGTGCCGCTGGGCCCGGTCGCCGAGCCGGTCGACGGGCCCTGGGCGGACGGGGTGCGCCGCATCGCGGCCGATTCCGGCATCACCGTCGTCGCCGGCATGTTCACCCCGTCGGGCGACGGGCGGGTGAAGAACACACTGATCGCGGCCGGCCCGCACGATTTCGCCCATTACGACAAGATCCACCTCTACGACGCGTTCGGCTTCACCGAATCCCGCACGGTCGCGGCGGGACACGATCCGGTGGTGATCACGGTCGACGGCGTCCGGGTGGGGCTGACCGTTTGCTACGACATTCGTTTCCCGGCGCTCTACACCGAATTGGCCCGCCGCGGCGCCGAGGTGATCGCGGTGTGCGCGTCCTGGGGCGCGGGTCCCGGCAAACTCGACCAGTGGACGCTGCTGGCTCGCGCCCGCGCACTCGATTCGATGAGCTACGTCGCGGCCGCCGGGCAGGCCGATCCCGCTGACACCCAGCCCTCCGGGGCGGGGGCACCGACCGGCGTCGGGGGCAGCCTGGTCGTCTCGCCGCTGGGCGACGTCGTCGCGTCGGCCGGCTCTCAACCGCAGCTACTGCTTGCCGACATCGACGTCGGCGCGGTCGCCGAGGCCCGCGAAAGTATCGCGGTCCTTCGCAACCGCTCGGACTTTACTCAGGTTGATAAGGCAGAATCGGTCGGGTGACGAACCCACAAGGACCACCGAACCCGGACCCGTCGAAGTGGGCCCGTCCCCCTCACCAGGGACCCTTCGGCCAGCCTCCCACCGAGCGGCCGACCGAGCGGATCAGCACCGGAGGCCCCGGCCACGTGCCCCCGCCGCCGCCCCCCGCCCAGGGTCCCCCGCCCGGGCGGACCGAGCGATTCGGGACGCCCCAGCCGAACATGCAGCAGCCCGGCTACCCGCCGCCGCCCAACCCGGGCGCCGGCCAGACGGAGCGGCTGACCACTGCGCCCGGCGATGAGGCGGCGCCAGGGAAGAAGAAGCGCCGCTTCGGACGCGACCCGGTCTCCATCCTGCTGATCTTCGTCATCGTGTTCGCGCTGATCATCGCCGCGCTCATCGGGGCGGAGCTGTACGTGCGCCACACCGCAAACAACAAGATCGCCCAGGCGGTGGCCTGCGAGGTCAAGGACCAGGCCACCGCGTCCTTCGGGGTGACCCCCTTGATGCTGTGGCAAGTGGCGACCAAGCACTACACGAACATCTCGGTGGAGACGGCCGGCAACAACCTGCGCGACGCCAAGGGCATGAAGCTCTCGATCAACATCAAGGACGTCCGGCTCCAGGACAGCGCCAACTCGAAGGGCACCATCGGCTCGCTGGACGCGACCATCACCTGGACCAGTGACGGCATCAAGCAGTCGGTGCAGGACGCGATCCCGGTTCTGGGCCCGTTCGTCACCAACACCGTCACCACCCATCCCGCCGACGGCACCGTCGAACTGAAGGGCATGTTGGACAACATCACGGCCAAGCCGGTCGTCTCGGGCACCGGGTTGCAGCTGCAGATCGTGCATTTCAACGCGCTCGGTTTCACCATGCCCAAGGAGTCGGTGCAGTCGACGCTCGACGAGTTCACCTCGAACCAGACGAAGAACTACCCGTTGGGCATCCACGCCGACAGCGTGCAGGTCACCGATACCGGTGTGACGAGCCACTTCTCGACGAGGAACGCCAGCATTCCGAACGGCGGCAACGACAACGACCCCTGCTTCGCCAACCTCTGACGGCGAGCGGCTTCGTCAGTCCGGCTCAACCCAGGCCGTCGAGCACGCCCCGCGTTCCCGACAGCCCCAGGCGGGTGGCGCCGGCATCCAGCATCGCGAGCGCGTCCGCGGCGGTACGGATTCCGCCGCTGGCCTTCACCCCGAGGCGGCCACCGACCGTCTCGGCCATCAGGGCCACCGCGCGCACGGATGCGCCGCCGGCCGGGTGAAATCCGGTTGATGTCTTCACGAAGTCCGCGCCGGCGTCTTCGGCGGCGCGGCATACCCGGGTCAGCGTGGGCCCGTCCGCCAGCGCCAGCAGCGCCGCCGACTCCACGATCACCTTGAGCACGGTGCCGCCGATCGCGCTGCGCACGGCATGGACATCGGAGCGCACCGCATCGATGTCGCCGGCCAGAGCCGCCCCGACATCGATGACCATGTCGATCTCGCAGGCACCGGAGGCGACGGCCAGGGCCGCTTCGTGCGCCTTCACCGCCGGGAGGTGCTTGCCGGACGGAAAGCCCGCCACGCTGGCCACCCGCACGCCGGTGCCCGCCCCCACCGCGACGGGGACCATCGAGGGCGAGACACACACCGCGTAGACCCCCAGTTCGGCCGCTTCGGCGACCAGGGCCACCACGTCGGCTTCGGTTGCCTCGGGCTTGAGCAGCGTGTGGTCGACGAACGCCGCCAACTGCGCTCGGCTGGGTCGGGCTGCCATCAGAAGGATTCTTCCGGACCGCCGGGATTGCAGCCGGAGGCGACCATCTCGGTGTCGTCGACGACGGGCCGCCACGGCTCGAGGTTCCAGCTGATCTTGCCGGGCTGGGCGAGTTCGGCGAACTGCCAGTGGCACAGGAACTGCGCGCGCATGCCCGGGGTGTCGGCGTCCGGCGATAAGGCGAGCACCTCGGCCCAGGCCTCGTCGGCCAGAGCCGCGGTCGCGGGGATTCTGGAGGCGGTTCGGCCGGCCGGCGACGGGAAGACCCGCAGGCTGGGTTTGCCCTGCCACTGCGCCCACCGGGTGTGGTCGATGTAGGGCGGGGCCGGGGCGGACGGATTCGCCGCGCCGCTACCCGGGTCGGGCGTGGCGGCGGCGTGCGGTGCCGGACACGACAAGGCGACGAGCACCGCAACCGGCGCCGTCAGCAGGATCTTCATTCCGCTAGCGCGACTTACCCTGGATCTCAAGCAATTTGGGCCGGACGTCGACCAGATACACCCCGGCGGCACAGGCCGCGATCGCCATACCCAGCACGCCGAAAACGAATCCCAAGATGGATGTCAGGGCGACAGCGCCGCCCAGGATCAGCAACCACACCGGCTTGGTCAGCTTCTCGGCGGCGGTATAGGCGTCGGGTCGTTGCAGCGCGGCATGCACGAACGCATAGATCGCCGTCACTAGAACGGCGATCTGCAAGATCAACATGACGGTTCCCACGAGGTGGTTCACGCCTTAAGGGTATGCGGGCACCCGCCAAAACGTCGACTCCGAGTCACCCGGAGGCGACTCGGAGCCGAACGTCGTGGGACTTCCGGTGCTACTTCTGGGTGACCTTCTTGGCCGGAGCCTTCTTAGCCGGAGCCTTCTTGGCCGGGGCCTTCTTGGCGGGGGCCTTCTTGGCGACGGCCTTCTGGGCCTTCTTGGGGGCCGCTTCGGCCTTGCCCGGCAGCTCGATGCCAACCAGCTTGGCGGCGCGCTCGCCGACCGCGCGGGTCTGCGAAGCGACGGTGCCGAGCGCCTCCTGCGTCAGCTCGACGGCCTGGTCGACGTAGCCCTCGGCGCGAGCGGACGCGTCCTCGAACGCGGTCTGGCTACGCAGCCGCTGCAGGGCCGCCTCGCCGCGCTCCACCAGCTCGTTGTAGCGGGTGGTCGCCGCCTCCAGGTAGCCCTCGGCGGCCTTGCGCAGCTCGTCGGTGGTGAACTTGTCGCGCAGCTCGGTGAACTGCTCGGGCAGGTCCTCCTGGAGCTTCGTCAGGCGAGCGCGACGCTCCTCGACCCGGGTGCGGGTCTCGGCGCGGGTCTCTTCGGCGCGCTCACGCAGGCCGGCGATCAGGTCGTTGACGGTGGCCAGGGCCAGGTCGGCCGCGCCCAGCGCTGCGAGCAGCGGCGCCCGCAAATCTTCGATGTTGGTGTTTTCCGCCATGGTCTTTCCTTTCATGAGGTGTTTCGCTATCGGTGTTATTTGGCGTTGTTAGCTGTCTGGTCGAGAAAGTAGGTGCAAACGTCTCCTTCGCAACTGGGGCCGCCAGTGCCGGGACGGTTCATCCAGCGATCGGCTGTGAACCGGTAGGTTCCCCGTTGGGGTAACCCCGACGGCCGGTCGTCTATACATCACCGACTCGCGACCGCGATGTGACAAGCCCGCCTTCCGGCACGTTCTCCCAGCTCAGCTGCTGCGAGGCCGGGTGAGGCGGACTGATCACTCGCTGTCGGATTCGGTCGGACACTCCTCTTGGATCGATTCGTTTTGCTGCGTGAACGACGAATAGATGTCGAGCAGGATTTGCTTTTGCCGCTCGGTGATCGCAGTGTCAGTGACGATCGCGTCCCGTACCTGACTTTTGTCACTGGGTTCGAGAATCCCGGCGCGCACATAGAGAACCTCGGCGGAGACCCGAAGGGCCTTCGCGATCTGGTTCAAGACATCGGCGGAGGGCTTACGCAACCCGCGCTCCACCTGGCTTAGATATGGATTGCTGACCCCGGACTTTTCGGCGAGTTGGCGCACCGACACCTGCGCGAGTTCACGCTGGGTACGGATGAAGCTCCCGATGTCGGAGGCCATGTCGGAGGCAGCGTTGGACACCTTGGCGGAGAGCTTCTCCTCGGGCGTCATGGCGTGCTCCTGGTCGGCTGACTGGTCGTGACGCGACCCAGGTTACTACAAGTGCTTGCTATTGCAAGCACTTGTTAGCACTGCTAGAAATTCCGCTAGATCAACAACTGCGCGACGGCGTAGATCACCAGACCCGCCAGCGAACCGACTACGGTCCCGTTGATCCGGATGAATTGCAGGTCACGGCCAACGTGCAGTTCGATGCGCCGGCTGGCCTCCTCGGCGTCCCAGCGCTCGATCGTGTCGGTGATGATGGCTGTGATCTCCACCCCATATTGCGACACCAGGTGCTGGGCCGCCCGGACCAGCCAATTGTCGACCTTGTCGCGCAGGTCGGCGTCGTCGCGCAGCGATTCCCCGATGCGGACCACGGTGTCCGCTATCCGGGTGCGCAGCGCGCTGGACGGATCGTCCACCCCCTCGAGAACCAACCGCTTCAGCGTCTTCCACGCCGTCGCCGCGGCGTTGGCGATCTCGTCGCGCGCCATCAGCTGCTCCTTGATCGCGTCGGCGCGTGCGATGGTGTCCGGGTCGTGCTGCAGGTCCTCGGCGAAGTCGAACAGGAAGCGGGTGGCCGACCGGCGCAATTCGTGGTCCGGATTGCGGCGCACCTTGTCGGTGAAGTCCATCAGTTCGCGGTGGATGCGATCACCGACCAGATGGTCGACGAAGCGTGGGGACCAGGTCGGCGAGTCGCGCTCGACCACCCGTTGGATGACCTCGCCCGCCTTCAGCGACCACTGAAAGGCCCGGTCGGCCAGCAACTGGATCAGCGCCTCCTGCCGGTGCTCGGCAAGCAGGGTGGCCAGCACTCGTCCGACCGGTGGGCCCCACTGCGGTTCGGCGATCCGGCGCACGATCATCCGGTCGATCACCTGCTGGACGTCCTCGTCGCGCAGCAGTTCGACCAGCACCCGCAGCACCGTGGCCGTCTCGCTGGCCACCCGCTCCGCGTGGGTGGACTCCGACAGCCACTTGCCGAGCCTGCCGGACACCTGGGCGTCGCGCAGCTTGGTTTCGACGACCTCCGGCGACAAGAAATTCTCCCGGACGAACGTACCCAGACCCTCGCCGAGCTGGTCTTTCTTGCGTTTGATGATCGCGGTGTGCGGAATGGGAATGCCCAGCGGGTGCCTGAAGAGCGCGGTCACGGCGAACCAGTCCGCCAGGGCGCCCACCATGCCGGCCTCGGCGGCGGCGCCGACATACCCCACCCAGGCCCCCAGACTGACATGCGCCTGGGCCCACCGGCAGGCGAGGAACACGACGGTGGCACCGAGCAGAAAGCTCAGTGCCACCAGCTTCATCCGGCGCAACGCCACGCGGCGCTGCGCGTCGGCTTCGGGATCGGCGCCGGCGAAGGACTCGGCGAAAGACGCGCGAAGCGGGCGGGCCGCGGTCGACGGCGTCAGTGAATTGGGCCTCGCCACCGGCGGGCCCGACGCTTCCTCTCTCACCGAGGCTCGATGTGCCACCACTCCATCATCTATGTTTCCCGCCGATTAGTGTGACCACACTGTTCGCGAGGTCTCACCCGCGCCCGGCCACGGCACGAAACCGACCCCCTCACGCCGTAAGATCAGGGGCGTCTAGGGAATGGGAATTTGGCGACTGTGGCAGAGCAAATCACAGCGGTGAGCGCCAAGATGGATGGGCGCAAGCGGCGCTGGCACCAGCACAAAGTGGATCGTCGTAACGAGCTGGTCGACGGCACGATCGACGCGATTCGCCGGCTGGGTGGCGCGCTGAGCATGGATGAGATCGCCGCCGAGATCGGGGTCTCCAAGACGGTGCTGTACCGCTATTTCGTCGACAAGAACGACCTGACGACGGCCGTGATGATGCGGTTCACCCAAACCACCCTGATCCCCAACATGGCCGGGGCACTGACGTCTGGGCTCGACGGCTTCGACCTGACTCGCGAGGTCATCCGCGTGTACGTCGAGACCGTCGCGAACGAGCCCGAGCCGTACCGGTTCGTGATGTCCAACAGCTCGGCCAGCAAGAGCAAGGTCATTGCCGACTCCGAGCGCATCATCGCGCGCATGCTCGCGGTGCTGATGCGCCGCCGCATGCAGCACGCGGGGATGGACACCGGTGGCGTGGAGCCGTGGGCGTACCTGATCGTGGGTGGTGTTCAGCTGGCCACCCACTCGTGGATGTCGTACCCGCGAATGAGCCGCGATGAGTTGATCGACTACCTGACCATGCTGAGCTGGAACGCTCTCAAGGGAATCGTCGAGGTCGGCGGATCGCTGGAGAAGTTCCGCGGCGAACCCCATCCGTCACCGATCGTGCCGCCGCGACAGGGCGAGTTCGGGCCCTGAAGCTGGCTTCGGCCACGCCGCGGGTTTTGGGGATTGCACCCGTGCCGTGTGAGGCTGAGCACGCGACTTGCGGGGCGACTCGGCCCGGCGCAGGTACTAGCATGCAGAGGAGTATCGGGGGAAAACAGCGGGGTCGTCGTTCGGCTCCAACCCCTGCCCCCCAATATAGGAAGGCTCGTATCGACATGTCTGTGCAGCTCACGCCGCATTTCGGAAACGTGCAAGCTCATTATGACTTGTCCGACGACTTTTTCCGGCTGTTTCTGGATCCCACCCAGACCTACAGCTGCGCGTACTTCGAGCGTGATGACATGACGCTCGAGGAGGCGCAGATCGCGAAAATCGATCTGGCGCTGGGCAAGCTCAAGCTCGAGCCCGGGATGACGCTGCTGGACATCGGCTGCGGCTGGGGAGCCACGCTGCGGCGAGCCATCGAGAAGTATGACGTCAATGTCATCGGCCTGACGCTCTCGGAGAACCAGGCCGAGCACGTGCAGAAGTCCTTCGACCAGATGGACACCCCCCGCACCCGACGGGTGCTGCTGGAGGGCTGGGAGAAGTTCCACGAGCCGGTGGACCGCATCGTGTCGATCGGCGCGTTCGAGCACTTCGGCCGCCAGCGCTACGGCCGCTTCTTCAAGATGGCCTACGAGGCGCTGCCGCCCGGCGGAGTGATGTTGCTGCACACCATCGTTCGGCCATCGTTCAAAGATGCCCGGGCCAAGGGCATGAAACTGACGCACGAGATTGTCCAGTTCTCGCAGTTCATCCTGGCCGAGATCTTCCCCGGCGGCTGGCTGCCGACCCCGCAGACCGTCGGCGAGTACGGGGTCACGGTGGGCTTCGACTTGACCCGGGTGCAGTCGCTGCAGCTGCACTACGCCAGGACGCTGGACCTGTGGGCCGAGGCGCTCGAGGCGAATCGCGAGCAGGCTCTGGCCATTCAGTCCCAGGAGGTCTACGACCGCTACATGAAGTACCTCACCGGCTGCGCCAAGCTGTTTCGGGAGGGCTACACCGACGTCAACCAGTTCACGCTGGAGAAGTAACCGGCCCGGGTAAAGCATTCAGCCCCCGACGGATCACCGTGGGGGGCTGAATTGGCTTGTCCTACTTGACGATCACACCCGGCTGGCCTCAGTACGTATAGAAGCCCTGGCCCGTCTTCTTGCCGAGCCGGCCGGCCTCCACCATGCGCAGCAGCAGCGGCGGCGCGGCGTAGAGCGGCTCCTTGAACTCGTCGTACATCTTGTCCGCGATCAGCTTGAGGGTGTCCAGGCCGACCAGGTCGGACAGCCGCAGCGGGCCCATCGGGTGCGAGAGCCCGGCCACCACGGCCTTGTCGATGTCCTCGACGGTGGCGAAACCGGATTCGAGCATGCGCACTGCCGACAGCAGGTAGGGCACCAACAGCGCGTTCACTACGAAGCCGGATCGGTCGGAGCAGCGCACCACCTGCTTGCCCAGCACCGCGCTCGCGAATTCCTCGGTGCGCGCGGCGGCGGCGTCGTCGGTGACCAGGGTGCTGACCAATTCGACAAGCGGCAGCACCGGGACGGGGTTGAAGAAGTGCAGACCCAGCACGCGTTGCGGGTTCTTGGTGGCCGCGGCGATCTTCATGATCGGGATGCTGGAGGTGTTGGACGCCAGAACCGCGTCGGGGTCGGTGATGACTCGGTCGAGCTCGGCGAAGACCTGTCCCTTGACGGCGTCGTCCTCGATGATCGCTTCGATGACCAGCTGGCGGTCGGCGAGGTCCGTCAGGTCGGTGGTGAAGGTGAGCTTGCTCAACGCCCGGTCGCGTTCCCGCTCGGTCACCTTGCCGGCACTGACGCCGCGCTCCAGCGACTTCACTATGCGGTTGCGGCCGGCCGTGATGAGGGCCTCGGTGGTTTCGAACACGGTCACGTCGACACCGGCACGGACCGAGACCTCGGCGATGCCGGATCCCATCTGGCCGGCCCCGACAACTCCCACTCGTTCGATCGGCACGTTTCTCCTTTGACTGCTTTCATGCCTGGCTGACAGCAACAGGCCCCGCCCAACATCGCTGGGCGGGGCCTGCGCTGTCAACTTGTCCCGGGTGCGCCGAACGTGAAGTCAGGGCGAAAAATCGGCCGAAAAATCGCCACAGTTTCACGCTCGACGCACGGCGGAGTGTCAGTGAAACTGGCCCTCTTCGGTGGAGCCGGTCAGCGCGGTGGTCGACGAGGTCGGGTCCACCGTGGTGGCGATGCGGTCGAAGTAACCGGCGCCCACCTCTCGCTGGTGCTTGGTGGCGGTGTAGCCGCGCTCCTCGGCGGCGAACTCGCGCTCCTGCAACTCGACGTAAGCGCTCATCTGGTTGCGGGCGTAGCCGTAGGCCAGATCGAACATCGAGTAGTTCAGGGCGTGGAAGCCGGCCAGCGTGATGAACTGGAACTTGAATCCCATTGCCGCGAGCTCCTTTTGGAACTTCGCGATGGTGGAGTCGTCAAGGTGCTTCTTCCAGTTGAACGACGGCGAGCAGTTGTAGGCCAGCATCTGGTCGGGGAACTCGCTCTTGACGCCCTCGGCGAACTTGGCGGCGAGCTCGAGATCCGGAGTTCCGGTCTCCATCCAGATCAGGTCGGAGAACGGCGCGTAGGCCTTGGCCCGGGCGATGCAGGGCTCCAACCCGTTGCGAACCCGGTAGAAGCCCTCCTTGGTGCGCTCACCGGTGATGAAGGGCTGGTCGCGCTCGTCGACGTCGGAGGTGATCAGCGTCGCGGCCTCGGCGTCGGTGCGGGCGATGACGACGGTCGGCACGTCGCACACGTCGGCAGCCAGGCGGGCCGAGGTCAGGGTCCGGATGTGCTGCTGGGTCGGGATCAGCACCTTGCCGCCCAGGTGACCACACTTCTTCTCCGAAGCCAGCTGGTCCTCCCAGTGCGATCCCGCCACACCGGCGGCGATCATGGCCTTCTGCAGCTCGTAGACGTTGAGCGCTCCACCGAAACCGGCCTCACCGTCGGCGACGATCGGGGCCAGCCAGTTCTCGACCGAGGTGTCACCCTCGACCGCGGCGATCTCGTCGGCACGCAGCAGCGCGTTGTTGATCCGGCGCACCACCTGCGGCACCGAGTTGGCCGGGTACAGGCTCTGATCGGGGTAGGTGTGGCCGGACAGGTTGGCGTCGCCGGCGACCTGCCAGCCGGACAGGTAGATGGCCTTCAGGCCGGCGCGCACCTGCTGCACGGCCATGTTGCCGGTCAGGGCGCCCAGCGCGTTGATGTACTCCAGGTCGTGGAGCTGCTCCCACAGCACCTCGGCGCCGCGGCGGGCCAGGGTGGCCTCCTCGACCACGGTGCCCTGCAGGGCGACGACGTCCTTGGCCGTGTAGGTCCGGGTGACATCCTTCCAACGCGGGTTGGTGTCCCAGTCTTTCTGGATCTGTTCGGCGCTCTTGGGGGTGCCAACGACAGACATTGGGCATGCTCCTTCACGGTCTTCACTACGAGTGCTGGACGCCGCACCGGCGGTAGCTAGAGGCTCAACTTCGCTGGTGTGCTAACTCGAAGATGGCACAGCTCATGCAGGCCGGTCTACCCGTTTCAGTTGCCAATTTAAGTAACGGGAGCGCCGGAATTTGCGAAGTTTGCTAACTTGCTAACTAACTTAACCGTTTCAGAAGCTACCCGTCAGTAACCCTATCACCGCAGGTCAGGCCGCAATTTAACCGGACGCTTGTCCTGTTACCGAGCAAAGATCGAAGCGACGGCTTTCGTCTCGTCGCCGACGGCATATGTGAGCGTTGTAACAGCGCGATCGGCCAGCCCGGGACCGAATTGTTCGGTCGATCCGGCCGGGTGCACGTGCGAGATGATCTCCAATTTGTCGCCCAACGCCACCGGCGCCTCGTGTTCGATGGTGACGCGCAGCGGCACCCGCAGCAGCTCCGGGTGCGACGCCAGGTAGTCCTCGATGACGCTCCAGTACACAGAGTTGTTCATGTGGTCGAACAAATCGATGTCGGTGACCCGGACGGGGAACTCGTGGATCTCGGTCGCGTCGTCGCGGCTACCCGGCTTGAGGTAGGACTTCCACCGCAGCCGGTCGACGGAGGTCGTCTTGTGCAGGCCCGCCAGGAAGTCGTCGGCGATGCGCGAGGGCATCTGGGTTTCCCGGTTGATGCTGATCCAGAACGCCTCGGACTCGATCAGCCCGCCCTTGCGGCCATCGATGCGCACCCGCATCTCGCACCACCGGTTCGAGGTGCCCGAGCACCATCTGCGCATGCGCAGCATGTCGTTGAACTCGATCGGGCGGACCAGGTCAACCATGGTGCGCCGGACGATCCACAGGGGATGGGTCTCCTCGAAACCCATCTCCCGCAGCTGGTCCTGGCCGATGTCCTGGATGTGGCGGGCGGCAGCGTCCAGCCGCAACCGGCCCGTGCGGTCGATGTCGCCGACCCGCAATGGCCACTGGCGATCGAAAACGTCAGGGTGACCGTCGGGCACCGGCATCATTTGTTTGTCCAGGCTCACGCCGCCGCTCCCCGTTCCTCCTCGTGGTCGCCCCAGGCTAAGACAAAAGACCTGGACGAATCATGCCAACGAGGTGCACCGAATACTAATCCCCGACGAGACCGTACCCGATGCCAAGTCTGCGAATGCAATCTTCGCACGGCCGGTAGCCTCGGAGGCGTGTCCAAGACGTTCGTCGGCTCACGCGTTCGCCAGCTCCGCAACGAACGCGGGTTCTCCCAGGCCGCGCTGGCTCAGACACTGGAGATCTCGCCGAGCTACCTCAATCAGATCGAGCACGACGTTCGCCCGCTGACGGTGGCCGTGCTGCTGCGCATCACCAAGGTGTTCGGGGTGGACGCGACCTTCTTCGCCTCGCAGGACGACACCCGACTGGTGGCCGAGCTCCGCGAGGTCACCATGGACCGCGATCTGGACATCGACGTCGACCCGACCGAGGTCGCCGAGATGGTCAGCGCGCATCCGGGGCTGGCCCGCGCCGTGGTCAATCTGCACCGGCGCTACCGGATCACCACGGCGCAGCTTGCCGCCGCCACTGAGGAGCGGTACTCCGACGGCAGTGGCAGCGGGTCGATCACCATGCCGCACGAAGAAGTGCGTGACTACTTCTACCAACGCCAGAACTACCTGCATGAGCTGGACACCGCCGCCGAGGACCTGACCAGCAAAATGCGGCTGCATCACGGCGATCTGGCGCGCGAGCTGACCCGCCGGCTCACCGAGGTGCACGGGGTGCACATCAACCGCCGGATCGACCTGGGCGACACCGTGCTGCACCGCTTCGACCCCAAGACCAAAACGCTGGAGTTCAGCAACCATTTGTCGTTGGGCCAGCAGGTTTTCAAGATGGCTGCCGAGTTGGCCTATCTCGAGTTCGGCGATCTCATCGACACCCTGGTCGAGGAGGGCAAGTTCACCAGCGACGAGTCACACACACTGGCGCGGCTGGGGTTGGCCAACTATTTCGCCGCGGCCACCGTGCTCCCCTACCGTCAATTTCACGACGTCGCAGAGAATTTCCGCTACGACGTCGAGCGGTTGTCGTCGTTCTACTCGATCAGCTACGAGACCATCGCGCACCGGCTTTCGACGCTGCAGCGCCCGTCGATGCGCGGCGTGCCGTTCTCCTTCGTCCGGGTCGATCGGGCCGGGAACATGTCAAAGCGCCAGTCCGCCACAGGCTTTCACTT
This sequence comes from Mycobacterium sp. NGS17, assembly GCF_059813205.1. Lineage (NCBI taxonomy): Bacteria > Bacillati > Actinomycetota > Actinomycetes > Mycobacteriales > Mycobacteriaceae > Mycobacterium > Mycobacterium sp. NGS17. The sequence goes on from NZ_JCALED010000002.1 coordinate 494,498, forward strand.
CTCCTCCAGCGGTGGCACCTGCCCGCTGTGGAACGTCTACGAGACGTTCGCCAATCCGGGCAAGATCCTGGTGCAGATCGCCCAGATGCCCGATGGGCGCAACTACATGTGGGTGGCCCGCACCGTGGAGCGCCGCGCGGCCCGGTATGGTCAGCCGGGTAAGACCTTCGCGATCGGGTTGGGCTGCGAGCTTCGGCACGCTCACCGGCTCGTCTACTCGGAGGGACTCGACGTCTCGGGGGAACCAGGAACAGTGGCCACACCGATCGGCGCGGGCTGCCGGGTCTGCGAACGCGACAATTGCCCACAGCGCGCCTTCCCGGCGCTCGGACGCGCACTCGATCTCGACGAGCACCGCAGCACGGTGTCTCCCTACCTGGTGACCCAGCCGTGAGCGGCCATCCGGCCGGCCGCATTCCGCCGGGGGGGTTTCGCGAACTGGGACCGATCAATTGGGTGATCGCCAAGCTGGGCGCGCGCACCGTCGCCGCCCCGGAGATGCACCTGTTCACCACCCTGGGTCAGCGCCGGTTGCTGTTTTGGACGTGGCTGGCGTATGGGGGTCGGCTGTTGCGCGGGAAGCTTCCGACCGTCGACACCGAGTTGGTGATCCTGCGGGTCGCGCATCTGCGCGCGTGCGAATACGAACTGCAGCACCATCGGCGGATGGCGCGGGCGGCCGGATTGGACGCGGACCTGCAGGCCGCCATCTTCGCCTGGCCCGAAAGGCTGGAGCCGGTCGATGCGCGCCTGACCGTGCGCCAGCAGGCGCTGCTGGCGGCGACGGACGAGTTCGTCAAGGACCGGACCGTCACGCCCGACACCTGGCAGCAGCTGGCGACTCACCTGGATCGGCGACAGCTGATCGAATTCTGTTTACTGGCAAGCCAATACGACGGGCTTGCCGCGACCATGTCGGCACTCGAGATTCCGCTGGACCATCCGCTATAGGTAGACGTCGGCCAGGATGGCCAGCGTCAAGATCACCGGAAGTACCGGCAGCGCAAAGGCGAACGCCGCCCATGGCTGCTTGTCGCGCCGGCGCTGGCGCAGGCCCCACACCGCGGCGCAGATCCCCAGCACCACCGAGGCCAGCAACACCAGCGGTCCCCACTGCCCGGCCGTCGCGTTGTCGCCGCTCGAAATGGCCAGCAGCCAAAGGACATAGCCGGTCAACAGGCCACCGATGGCCGCCACGATGGCCTGAGGGGTGACGGTGCGAATCATTGCCCGCTCAGAAGTTGATCATGTGTCCGGTCAGGCCGTGGAAGCATTCCTGCAGCGCCTCGGACATGGTCGGGTGGGTGTGCACGTTGCGGGCCAGCTCGGTCGCGGTCAGATCCCATTTCTGGGCCAGCGTCAGCTCCGGAAGGAGTTCTGACACATCGTGTCCGACCAGGTGTCCGCCCAGCAGCTCACCGTATTTCGCGTCGGCCACCAGCTTGACGAAACCGCTGGGGTCGCCGACACCGTGGGCCTTGCCGTTCGCGGTGAACGGGAACTTCGCCACCACCACGTCGTGACCTTCGTCGCGGGCCTGCTCCTCGGTGAGCCCGAAGCTGGCGACGTTGGGCTGGCAGAACGTCGCGCGCGGCATCATCCGGTAATCACCGAGCGCCAAAGTCTCTGCGCCGGCGATGGTTTCGGCGGCCACCACGCCCTGGGCCTCGGCGACGTGGGCCAGCTGCAGCTTCCCGGTGACATCACCGATGGCGTAGATGTGCTCGATGTTGGTGCGCATGTAGTCGGTGATTCCGATGGCCCTGCGGTCGGTCAGCGCGACGCCGGCCGCCTCCAGGCCGAAACCCTCGACGTTGGGCGCAAAACCGATGGCCTGCAACACCTTCGCGGCCTTGAGTTCCTGTGCGTTGCCGTCCTTGCTGACGGCGACGGTCACCTCCGAGCCGTTGTCGGAGATGGACTCGACTTTCGTTCCGGTGAGGATTTTGACGCCCAGCTTCTTGAACTGCTTTTCGATCTCCTTGGAGACGTCGGCATCCTCGTTGGGCAGGGCGCGCGGCAGGAACTCCACGATGGTCACGTCCACGCCGTAGTTCTTCAGCACATAGCCGAACTCCATGCCGATGGCACCCGCGCCGGCGATGACGATCGACTCCGGCAACTCGCGGGACAGGATCTGCTCTTCGTAGGTGACCACGTTGGCCGACAGCGACGTGCCGGGAACCAGGCGGGTGCTGCTGCCCGTGGCGATGATGGCGTTGTCGAAGGTGACGGTTACTGAATTTCCAGCGCCGCCCTCCTCCGTCAATTCGACCGAGATCGTGTTGGCGTCGGTAAAGCGGCCGTAGCCATGGATTTCGGTGATCTTGTTCTTCTTCATCAGGAAGTGCACGCCGGCGACGCGGCCCTCGGCCACTTTGCGGCTGCGGTCGAACGCGCCGCCGTAGTCGAAGGTCGCCTCGCCGCTGATGCCGAACGTCTTGGCCTCTTTGGTGAAGATGTGTGCGAGTTCGGCGTTGCGCAGCAGCGCCTTGGACGGGATGCATCCGACGTTCAGGCACACCCCACCCCAGTACTTCGGTTCGACGACCGCGGTGGACAGGCCCAGCTGTGCGGCGCGGATGGCTGCGACATATCCGCCGGGACCGGCCCCGAGGACGACGACGTCATAGTGAGAAGGCACGAGCCCACCCTAGTTGGCCACGGCCCCTGGTGGCCGCCCGGGCGAGGCGTCAATACGGAATGAGCCCGACGAGGCAGTGCCCCACCCGCTCGCAGTGGTAATAGCCGTACAGGGGCGCCGACGCCACCAACGCGGCGAACGGCGCGGACATCATCGCCACCGAGAGCGCCGAGATCAGCGGCCTGCCCTCGGTCATCGCCAGCATCACACCGCAGACGATGCAGACCACGACGTAGACCAGGACCACGAACAGCGCGGGCGCCTTGTGCGCCGAGTGATACCACCAATAGAACAGCCCCAGCCCGAGCACGGCCGCCGCGGCCCACACGCCGAGCAGCACCAGGGCCAGCTTCCACCACTTGAGGTAGAGATACCGGCCGGGAACGTTGACCGGTTGCACCGGCCCGACGGGCTCGGCCGGCCCCGGCTCCGATTCGGGCTCCGCCGGTTCGGGCTCGGTTTCCGCAGCAGGCTCGCCGGTGTCCTCGTCGCCGTCGTCGTCATCGAAATCGGGCACCCACGACTGGGTGCCGGTGTGCTCGGAGTCGTCATCGTCGTCGGAGAAGTCCGGCACGAACGCCTCCGTGCCGGGGCTCGAGACGTCCTTGTCGTCAGCCACCGGCGGTCACCCGCAGCGCGACCAGGACGCCGAACCAGCCCGGCGCGACCGACACGAGAAAAGCGCCCAGCATCGTGACCCAGCGGCGTCCGGAAAATAGGATCGTGGTCAGCCCGACCACGCTGAGGACGCCGACCACCGACGCGATGGCGATGCCCGGGCGGACGCTGGCGTGGATCGCCACGGTGCACGCGACACCCGCCAAAAGTCCGACCGCACTGCCGATCAGCATGGCGCTGGCCAACAACCAGGGACGCGGAAGCGGGATCACTTTCTCGACTGTACTGCGGAGACCGGGCAGGTCGCCGAGGCCGCGTCGGCCACCACCGGACCCCGCGTTGCGGGCCGTTCGCCGCGTTCGTAATCGGCGCCGGTGATCACCGCCGCGGCGGCCAGCGACGCCCGCTCCTGTTCGGTGAAGACGCGGCCGCGGGACAAAAACCGCACCCCGTCGGGCGCTTCCAGGCTGAACCCGCCGCCGCGGCCGGGCACCACGTCGATGACCAATTGGGTGTGCTTGTCGCGATAGTGGGCTGCGTACTGCGGCCCCGAAATCCACACCGGCACGCCGTCGGTCCCGACGTCGAGCACGCCGAGCAAGACGTCGCGGTCACCGACGAGGAAGTCGCCGAGCGGGTAACACATGGGCGACGAGCCGTCGCAGCAGCCGCCGGACTGGTGGAACATCACCGGACCGTGGGTGGCCTGCACCCGCGTCAGCACCTCGGCGGCCGGGGCGGTGATGACCACCCCAGCGACATCATGGCGCCGCTCTCCCCCGCGAGCGGGAGGTACCCCCACCTCATCGCTGCGCTCTGCATCGTCGCCGGCGCGCGCGACCATCAGAAGAACCCGAGCGCCTTGTCGGAGTAGGACACCAGCATGTTCTTGGTCTGCTGATAGTGCTCCAGAGCCATCTTGTGGCACTCGCGCCCGAAGCCGGACAGCTTGTAGCCGCCGAACGCCGCATGCGGCGGATACACGTGGTAGCAGTTGACCCACACCCGGCCGGCCTGAATGTCGCGGCCGGCGCGGTAGGCGGTGTTGCCGTCGCGGCTCCACACTCCCGCGCCCAGTCCGTAGAGGGTGTCGTTGGCGATCGCGATGGCGTCGTCGTAATCGTCGAACGACGTCACCGTCACCACCGGCCCGAAGATCTCCTCCTGGAAGACGCGCATCTTGTTGTTGCCGCCGAAGATGGTGGGCTGCATGTAGAAGCCGCCGGACAGGTCGCCGCCGAGCTCGGCGCGTTCGCCGCCGGTGATCACCTTAGCGCCCTCGTCCTTGCCGATTTCGATGTAGGACAACACTTTTTCCAGTTGGTCGTTGGACGCCTGGGAACCCAGCATGGTCTCGCTGTCCAGCGGATCGCCCTGGCGCACCGCCTTGGTGCGGATCGCGGCCAGCTCGAGGAACTCGTCGTAGATGTCGGCCTGGACCAGGCTGCGCGACGGGCAGGTGCACACCTCGCCCTGGTTGAGGGCGAACATGGTGAAGCCCTCCAGGGCCTTGTCCTGATAGTCGTCGGCCTTGGCCATCACGTCGGAGAAGAAGATGTTGGGGCTCTTGCCGCCGAGTTCCAGAGTGACCGGGATCAGGTTGTGCGAGGCGTACTGCATGATCAGACGCCCGGTGGTGGTCTCGCCGGTGAACGCGATCTTGGCGATCCGGTTGCTCGACGCCAGCGGCTTGCCGGCCTCGGCGCCGAAGCCGTTGACGACGTTGACCACCCCGGGCGGCAACAGGTCGCCGATCAACGACATCAGGTAGAGCACCGAAACCGGTGTCTGCTCCGCGGGTTTGAGCACCACCGCGTTGCCGGCCGCCAGTGCGGGCGCCAACTTCCAGGCGCCCATCAGGATGGGGAAGTTCCACGGGATGATCTGCCCGACCACGCCGAGCGGTTCGTGGAAGTGGTAGGCCACGGTGTCGTCGTCGATCTGGCTCAGCGAGCCCTCCTGCGCGCGCAACGCAGCGGCGAAGTAACGGAAGTGGTCGGCGGCCAACGGGATGTCGGCGGCCAGCGCCTCGCGGATCGGCTTGCCGTTGTCCCACACCTCGGCGACCGCCAGCGCGGCGGTGTGCTCGTCGATGCGGTCGGCGATCTTGTTCAGGATCGCCGCCCGCTCGGCCGGCGCCGTCTTGCCCCACGCCGGAGCCGCCGCGTGCGCGGCGTCGAGCGCCCTGTCGATGTCGGCCTCATCGGAGCGGGCCACCTCGCAGAACGTCTGGCCGGTGACCGGAGTCGGGTTCTCGAAGTAGCGACCCTTCGCGGGCGAGACCCACTGTCCGCCGATGAAGTTCTCGTAGCGGGATTCATACGACATCAATGCCCCGGCGGAACCTGGACGTGCGAAAACAGTCATCTGCTCTCACTCCTCGTGCGGCTGTGTAATTCACCTCACACTACCGCCGCGGCCACAATGGTTTCCATGACGCCGCAAGCTCACGCCGCGCCCGAAGACAACCAAGACCCGTACCTGTGGCTCGAGGACGTCACCGATGACGAGGCGCTCGATTGGGTGCGGGCGCGCAACGAGCCGACGCTGGCGCGCTTTCGCGACGAGAACTTCGAACGAATGCGCACCGAGGCGCTCGAGGTGCTCGACACTGACGCCCGCATCCCCTACGTGGTCCGCCGGGGTGACTACCTCTACAACTTCTGGCGCGATGCGGCCAACCCCCGCGGACTGTGGCGGCGCACGACGCTCGACAGTTACCGGACCGACTCCCCCGAGTGGGAAGTGCTGATCGACGTCGACGAGTTGGGCCGGGCCGACGGCGAGAAATGGGTGTGGGCCGGCGCCGGTGTCATCTATCCCGAATACACCCGCGCATTGGTCAGCCTGTCCCCCGGCGGCTCGGATGCCTCCATCGTGCGTGAATTCGACATGATCACAAGGGAATTCGTTGACGGCGGCTTCGAACTTCCGGAAGCCAAGTCGCAGATCAGCTGGGCCGATCCGGACACCGTGCTGGTCGGCACCGACTTCGGCGCCGACTCACTCACCGATTCCGGCTATCCGCGGGTGGTCAAACGGTGGCGTCGCGGCACCCCGCTCGCCGACGCAGAAACGGTGTTCGAGGGCGCGCGTTCCGATGTCAACGTGGCGGCAAGCACCAGCCGGGTTCCCGGCTTCGAGCGCACCCTGATCAGCCGGGCGCTGGACTTCTGGAACGAAGAGGTCTACGAGCTGCGCGGCTCGGAACTGGTTCGCATCGACACGCCCACCGACGCCAGCGTCAGCCTGCACCGCGAGTGGCTGTTGATCGAGTTGCGCAGCGACTGGTCATCGGGCGACGCCACCTACACCGCCGGGTCGCTGCTGGCGGCGAAGTACGAGGAATTCCTCGCCGGCACAGCGCAATTGCAGATCGTGTTCGAACCCGACGAGCACACCGCGCTCAACCACTACGCATGGACGAAGGACCGGCTGCTGATGGTCTCGCTGGCCGACGTGGCGAGCCGCGTCGAAATCGTCACGCCGCGGGACTGGCGGCGCGAGCCATTGGCCGGCATCCCCGCCGCGACCAACACCGTCGTGGTCTCCGCCGACGACACCGGCGACGAGTTCTTCCTGGACTCCAGCGGATTCGACTCGCCGTCGCGGCTGATGCGGGGTACCGACGACGGGAAACTCGAACAGATCAAGTCCGCCCCGGGCTTCTTCGATGCCGAAAACATCTCGGTGACACAGCATTTCGTGGCATCGCAGGACGGCACGTCGATCCCCTATTTCGTGGTGCGCGGCCCGGAGGCTTCCGACGGACCGGCGCCCACCCTGCTCTACGGCTATGGCGGCTTCGAATCGTCGAACACGCCGGGCTACAGCGGCGTCCTGGGCCGGCTGTGGCTCGCCCGCGGCGGCACGTATGTCCTGGCCAACATCCGTGGCGGCGGCGAGTACGGCCCCGGCTGGCACACCCAGGCGATGCGCGAGGGCCGCCACAAGGTGGCCGAGGACTTCGCCGCCGTGGCAACCGATTTGGTGGAGCGCGGCATCACCACGGTCGAGCAGCTCGGGGCGCAGGGCGGCAGCAACGGCGGCCTGCTGATGGGCATCATGTTGACCAAGTACCCGGAGAGGTTCGGCGCGCTGGTGTGCAGCGTGCCCCTGCTCGACATGAAGCGCTACCACCTGCTGCTGGCCGGCGCCTCATGGGTCGCCGAATACGGCGACCCCGACAACCCCGACGACTGGCAGTTCATCGCGGAATATTCGCCCTACCAGAACATTTCGGCCACGCGCGAATACCCGCCGGTGCTGATGACCACGTCCACCCGCGATGACCGCGTGCACCCGGGCCACGCCCGCAAGATGACCGCGGCGCTCGAGGCCGCCGGTCAGCCGGTCTTCTACTACGAGAACATCGAGGGCGGGCACGCCGGCGCGGCGGACAACGAGCAGGTGGCGTTCAAGTCGGCGCTGACCTACTCGTTCCTGTGGCAGATGCTGACGCGCGGATGAACCTGCGCGGGATCGTGGCGCTGCTGGCGACGACCGTCGTGGTCGCCTGCGGTCAGCAGAACGCCCAATCCCACGGGGCCGCAACCACCACCGGTCTGCTGCCCGCGGGCGTGCCCACCGAGGGATCCCGGCCGCCGGCCGCGACGCTGCCGCCTGCGGCTGAGCCGCGCAACGCGCCGCCGGCCGGGACACCACAGGGCCGGGTGGTGCCGGTTGCCGGTCATCCGGAAGGCGTCGCCGTCGACGCCGCGACCCGCACCGTGGCGCTCGCCACGCACGATCCCGATCAGCTCGTCCTGCTCGATGCCGACTCGTTGGGCGTATCCGTTCAGATTCCGCTGCCGGGTTCGGCACGTCATGTCGAGTTGGCCGCCCCGGGCGGACCGGTCCTGGTGCCGGTCGAAAGCGCAAATGCGTTGGTGGAAGTGCAATTACCGAGTGGCGCCGTGTCGCCGTCGATCGTCACCGGCACGTCGCCGCATGACGCCGCGGCGGCGTCCGACGGCACCATCTTCGTCGGCAACGAACTGGGCGGCACGGTGGCCGCCGTGCGCGGCGGCAAGGTCGTGAAGGTCTTCACCGACAGCGTGCAACCCGCCGGTCTCGCCGCCGCGGGAACTGCCGTCGGAATGCTGGACGCGCGGAGAAACACGCTGACGGTCTACGACGCGCAGCGGCTGGCCGTCGTCGGGTCGGCCCCGGCCGGCGCGGGGCCCACCCACTTGGTCGCCGATCGGCGCGGCCGGATGATCGCCACCGACACCCGCGGCGACACCATCCGGGTGTTCGATCCGCTGCCGGCGCCCCGCGAAGTCGCCGCCGTCACGCAGCCCGGCGGCCCCTACGGCATCGCCTACGACGCGGCGCGTGACCTGCTCTGGGTCGCCTCCTCGGGCACCAACGAGGTCGTCGGCTACGACATGAGCCAGCCGGCACCCCGCGAAATCCGGCGGATCCCGACGGTGCAGAACCCGTACAGCGTGGGGGTCGACTCGCGGACCGGGCGCCTCGTCGTCGCGGGCGCCACCGCGGGGGTGCTGCAGGTCGTCGAGCCCGGCGTCTGAGGGCCCGCCCTTAGGATCGTCACCGTGGCCGCGATTGAACGCATCGAGCTCACCCTGCTGGCGACGGGATTGATCGGCATCCTGGCCTCGGCGGCCCAGGCCCGCTACCGCTTCATCAAGGACCGGCGCGCCGGCCGGCGGTTCTACTGGGCGACCGCGATCATCGGCATCGTCTGCTTTGCGGCCGGGACCGGCCAGCTGTGGCCGAATGCCATTCTGGTGGCGGCCGTTTTCTCCTGCATCGTTGCCTTCTCCGCCTACCTGACCACGCCGTATTTGAAGATCGGCGGGCGAATCTATGCGTCCTCGCCGGAGAACCGTGAGCCCGACCCCTAAGGACGCAATGCCGACCAGCGACTTCCAGACCCTGCTCTATCGGACGGCCGGCGCGGTCGCCACCATCACGCTGAACCGCCCGGAGCAGCTCAACACCATCGTGCCGCCGATGCCCGACGAGATCGAGGCCGCTATCGGCCTGGCCGAGCGCGACCCGGCGATCAAGGTCATCGTGCTTCGCGGCGCGGGCCGGGCCTTCTCCGGCGGCTACGACTTCGGCGGCGGGTTCCAGCACTGGGGCGAGGCCATGATGACCGACGGGAAATGGGATCCCGGCAAGGACTTCGCGATGGTCAGCGCCCGCGAGACCGGGCCGACGAATAAGTTCATGGCCATCTGGCGCGCGTCCAAGCCGGTGATCGCCCAGGTGCACGGCTGGTGCGTCGGCGGGGCCAGCGACTACGCGCTCTGCGCGGACCTGGTGATCGCCAGCGAGGACGCCGTGATCGGCACGCCCTACAGCAGGATGTGGGGCGCCTATCTGACCGGGATGTGGCTGTACCGGCTGAGCCTGGCCAGGGCGAAGTGGCACTCGCTGACCGGCCGGCCGCTGACCGGGGCGCAGGCCGCCGAGATCGAGCTGATCAACGAGGCGGTCCCGTTCGAGCGGCTGGAGGCCCGCGTCGCCGAAGTCGCGGCCGAGCTGGCGCAGATCCCCTTGTCGCAGCTGCAGGCGCAGAAGCTGATCGTCAACCAGGCCTACGAGAACATGGGGTTGGCGTCCACCCAGACGTTGGGCGGCATTCTCGACGGCCTGATGCGCAACACCCCCGACGCGTTGGCCTTCATCGGCACCGCCCAGTCCGAGGGCGTGCGGGCCGCGATCGAGCGCCGCGACGGCCCGTTCGGTGATTACAGTCAGGCCCCGCCGGAGCTACGGCCCGATCCCAGTCACGTCATCGTCCCTGATGGCGACTGATACTGAGACGCACTAGCGAAATCCTGAGAGTGAGCTGGAAACTATTCCGGCCGGGCCAAGAGGTGTTACCGTAATAGCTATGTCTCGGCTGAGTACTGGCCTGCGTGCAGGCGCTGCGTTCCTTGCTCTCGGTATTACCGCTGCGATCTTTCCGTCGACCGCGGTAGCCGACTCCACGGAGGACTTCCCGATCCCCCGGCGAATGATCAACACCACGTGCGACGCCGAGCAGATCCTGGCGGCCTCCCGGGACACCAGCCCGGTGTACTACCAGCGCTACATGATCGACTTCAACAACCACCCGAACGTCCAGCAGGCGACCATCGACAAGGCGCACTGGTTCTACGCGTTGTCGCCGGCGGACCGTCGGAACTACTCCGAGAACTTCTATGCGCCACAGGCCGATCCGCTGTGGCTGGCCTGGCCCAACCACATGAAGATCTTCTGGAACAACAAGGGCGTCGTGGCCAAGGCCACCGACATCTGCAATACATACGCGCCCGGCGACATGTCGGTGTGGAACTGGGCGTAAGCCGCTTCAGGTAGTCGTCACCCCATCGGGGGTCGGGCCGCGCAAGTTCAGCGCGGCTGCACCAATCCGCCCCGCGGGTGCTCGTCGACGTCGTCGAGGATCAGCTCGCGCACGGCGCGACGCGGTCCGTACGGTCGCAACATCGTGCTCGCCGGCCGTGGACGCACGTGCTGCGGCCACCAGAACCAGCGCCCGAGCAAGGTGGCCAGCGACGGTGTCATGAACGAACGCACGATCAAGGTGTCGAACAATAGCCCCAGCGCGATCGTCGTACCCACCTGGGCCATCACCAGCAGCGGGCTGAACATGAACGTGGCCATGGTGGCGGCGAACACCAGACCGGCGGAGGTCACCACCGAGCCCGAACCCGCCATCGCGCGGATGGTCCCCGTTTTCAGCCCCGCGTGGATTTCCTCCTTGAACCGCGATATCAGCAGCAAGTTGTAGTCCGAGCCGACCGCCAACAGCAGGATGATCGCCATCGCCAGCACCATCCAGTGCAACTTCAGGCCCAGGATGTACTGCCATACGAGCACGGAGAGTCCGAATGAGGCGCCCAGCGACAGCAACACCGTGCCAACGATCACGAAGGCCGCCACGACGCTTCGGGTGATCACCAGCATGATGACGAAAATCAAAGTGGCTGCGGCGATTCCGGCGATCATCAGGTCGATGTTGGAGCCGTCGTGCATGTCCTTGTACGTCGCGGCGGTGCCGCCGAGGTAGACCTTCGCGCCCTCCCAGGGGGTGCCCTTGATCGCCTCGTGGACCGCCTGCTTGATCGGTTCGATGTGGTTGATGCCTTCGGGGGTCGCCGGGTCGCCTTCGTGGGAGATGATCAGCCGGACCGCGTGCCCGTCCGGCGAGATGAACTGTTTGAGGCCTCGCGCGAAATCCGGGCTCTTGAACGCCTCCGGCGGAAGGTAGAACGTGTCGTCGTTCTTCGCTTTGTCGAAGGCGTCGCCCTGGGCGGTGGCGTTGTCGGACTGCGCTCTGGCTTGTTCGTTAAGACCTTGCGTGATCGCATAGTTCGACATGATGGTGTCGAGGTTGCGTTGCTGGCTCTCGATCTGCGGCGGTATCAGCGCCACCAGCTTGGGCTGGATCTGATCCAACTTATCGAGGTTCGCGCTGAGGTTCACGATGTTCTGGGCCACCTGGTCGATGCCGTCGAGCGCGTTGAAGATCGACCGAAGCGCCCAGCAGCTCGGGATGTCGTAACAGTGCTTCTCCCAGTAGAAGTAGCTGCGGATCGGCCGGAAGAAATCGTCGAAGTTGGCGATGTCGTCGCGCAACGCCTCGGTGATCTGCACGGTTTCCTTGGTGAGCCTGGTGGTTTCGTGCGTCGTGTTGCTCAGATCCTGGGTCACCTGCATCTGCTCATGCAGCGTTGCCATCGTCTTGCGCAGCTCGTCGGCCTGCTTGAGCAGGTTTGCCGCCTGCTCGTCCTGATAGTGCTGCGTCTGGATTCGCCCCGCTGCCTGCGCGCCCATCTGAAAACCGAGGGTGCTGTGGTCGAGCGGCGTGCCCAGCGGTCGGGTGATGGTCTGCACCCGGCCGATACCGGGGATATGGAAGACCGCCTTGGCGACCTTGTCCAGGACGATGAAGTCCGCCGGATTACGCAGGTCGTGATCGGTCTCGATCATCAACAGCTCAGGATTGAGCCGCGCCTGGTCGAAGTGCCGGTCCGCGGCGGCATAGCCGACATTGGCCGGGGTGTCCGCCGGCAGGAAGTGGCGGTTGTCGTAGTCCGTCTTGTAACCGGGCAGGGCGAGCAGACCAACCAATGCGACTCCGATGGTCACCGCGAGAACCGGTGCGGGCCAGCGGACGACCGCGGTGCCGATGCGACGCCAGCCCCGAGTCTGCAGCTTGCGCTTCGGGTCCATCAGCTTGAAGAACGACGCCACGGTCAGGACCGCCGGCGCCAGGGTCAAGGCCGCGAGGACCGCGACCAGCATGCCGACGGCGCAGGGTATGCCGAGTGACGAGAAATAGGGCAACCGGCAAAAGCTCAGGCAGTACATCGCGCCGGCGATGGTCAGCCCCGACCCCAGCACGACATGGGCGGTGCTGTGGAACATCGTGTAGAACGCTTGTTCACGCGTCTCACCCAGACCGCGGGCCTCGTGGTAGCGGCCGACCACGAAGATCGCGTAGTCCGTGCCGGCGGCGATCGCCATCAGCACGAGCATGTTGTTGGCGAACGTGGAAAGCCCCATGATGCCGTAGTTTCCGAGCGTCGCGACGACACCGCGGGCCGCTGCCAGCTCGATGAACACCATGGCCAGCATGATCAGAACGGTGGCCACCGACCGGTAGACGATCAGCAGCATCACGATGATCACGACGAAGGTGACGAGCGTGACGACCATGACGCCCTTTTCGCCCGCGTGGGACTGGTCGGCGAACAGCGGACCGGCGCCGGTGACGTAGGCCTTGATCCCCGGCGGCGCCGGCACCGAGTTGACGATCTTGCGGACGGCGTCGCTGGACTCGGAGGACAACCCGCCGCCCATGTTGCCGGCGAGGTAGACCTGGACGTACGCGGCCTTTTGGTCGTGGCTCTGGGATCCCGCGGCGGTCAGCGGATCGCTCCAGAAATCCTGGATGTGCTGAACGTGCTTCTTGTCCTGTTCGAGCCGCCTGACGATCTCGTCGTAGTAGCGGTGCGCTTCGGGCCCGAGCGGCTTGTCACCCTCCAGCAGGACCATCGCCGAGCTGTCGGAGTTGAACTCTTTGAACGTCGATCCGACGCGCATCATCGACTGGAAGGATGCCGCGTCCGTCGGACTCATCGACACCGAGTGCGTTTTGGAGACCACCTCCAGCTGAGGCGCCACGGTGTTGGTGACGAAGACGATGCCCAACCACACCAGGACGATCGGCAGTGCCAGCCGGTGGATCATGCGCGGCAGGAACGGCGGGATCAGCGGCTGGTCGACGCGCGGCGCGGCCTCGCTTGGCTGGCTCATGCGGACTTGTCCAGGCAATAGACGAAGGCGTTCACGGTCTGGTTGGGATCTGAGCGATTCGGAGTCTTGATGACGTCACCGCTTCCATCGTGCTTGTTGACCACGAACTGGCAGGCGATCCAACTGCCGTCGCCTTGCGCCACCAGGTTTGCCGGGATGCCGGGCTTCGTTGAACTCAATGTTTTGCTCCAGGGCAAGGGCACGTTGAGGGCCTGCTGCGGATGGGAGTTTTCGTCGAGGTAGTTGATGGTCGCCGTGCTGCCCGGTGAACCCCAGACCTCGAGCGTGATCGTCTTGGCGTTGAACTCATCGAGAACCTCACCCGAGGTGCCGCCGCCGAACGAACCTTTGTGAACGCCGAAGACGCCGTGCAGTCGGTATACGACGAATCCCGACACCGCGACGACGGCTGCGATGGTGAGCACCAGCCAGAAACGCCCCAGAAACCCCTTTTTCCTGGCGCGCTGCGGAGCGGCCATGTCGCCGTCCCCGCCGGCCGAGCCCTGCGTTTTCAGCGGCTCGGTCCTCGGCTCAGTCGTCGTCATGGGCGTTTCAAGTCCTTCACGTTCACCGGTTGCAGTTCGCCAAGCCACGCCCCCCGGCCTCCTCTCTGCGTTCATTGCGATCCCGAGATGAGCCCGACGCACGTGGCCGTCAGCAGGCGGGTCAGGGCGGACGCGAAGTCCAGATTCCACTCGGGCGGAACGACTTCGGGCTCCTCGGCGTAGACGTCGGTCAGGTGTTCCGGCGGGTTCGCGACCTGCCAGAGCGTCGCGGCCAGCGAGTACGCGGCCAGCAGGATGTCGAGCGAGCCCGATCGCCCGAGTTCGGGCAGTGCGCTGCCGATCGAATCGGCCAGTGACAGTGTGGCCGCGGTGCTGATCCGCCTGACCTCGATGACCCGCTCCGCGTCCACCTCGTGTTCCAGGTGCAGGTGCAGATTGGCCAGCAGGTCGCAGAACAACGGGTCTTGGGCCAGGGCTTCGGCCAGCGTCTCGGCGATGCGCAAGGGCGACTTCGCGCCGGGCTCGGCCAGCTTCTCCGATACCGTGGTCGACCACCGCACCCAGCCCTCGGCGGACAGATGCAGCAGGACCTCCTTGTGCGAGGTGAAGTAACGGCGCACCGCCGAGTAGTGAATCCCGGCGCGACTGGCGACCGCGGTCAGGGTGACCGACGCGACGCCCGTTTCCATCGCCAGCGAGCGTGCCGCTTCCACGAGGGCCTCCGCACGTTGGCGCTTCTTCTCCTCGGTGCGGGCGCGCTGGAATGTTAGTTGCGCCACCGGCTGAGCGTAACGCACGTTGTGTGATTTGCATAACGCACGTCGCGTGATTTGTGCTGGCTCACCGGGGTCACGAAAAACAGGTAAGGGTGTAACCATACCCATCGTCCGGCACCCAAGAGCCCCTCGGAGTAGCGCGTGCAAACCATTGCCCTGATCGGGTTTCTCGGCGGGCTGATCACCGGCATCTCGCCGTGCATCCTGCCGGTGCTTCCGGTGATTCTGCTGTCCGGCATGGAAAGCACCCGCGACGGCACACCCACCGCGCGTTCGGCGGCGCGGCCATACCTGGTGATCGCGGGCCTGGTGTGCAGCTTCAGCCTCGCCACGTTGATCGGCTCGGCGCTGCTGACGGCGCTGCACCTGCCACAGGACGCGATCCGGTGGGCCGCACTGGTGGTGTTGGTCCTGATCGGCCTGGGCCTGATCTTCCCGCCGGTGCAGCACTTGATCGAGCGACCGTTCGCCTACCTCCCGCAGCGTCAAATCGGCTCGGGGACAAACGGTTTCGGCGTGGGTCTGACGCTGGGCGCGCTCTACGTGCCGTGTGCGGGCCCGGTGCTGGCCGCGATCGTGGTGGCCGGGGGGACGTCCTCGATCGGGCTCGGCGCGCTCGTGTTGACCGCGACGTTCGCCGCCGGCAACGCGTTGCCGCTGCTGGCCTTCGCGCTGGCCGGGCGGCGCGTCGCCGAACGCGTGGCCGCATTCCGCCGTCGCCAGCGGGTGATCCAGGTCGCCGGCGGAATCGCGATGATCGTGCTGGCCGTGGCGCTGGTGTTCAACCTGCCCGCGATGCTGCAGCGCTCCGTCCCCGACTACACGACGGCGATGCAGAACAGGCTGGGGGCCAACAACATCCAGCGCAGCCTGGCACCGGCCGTCGTGCAACAGCCGAACGGCGGCGGCGCGCTGCCGCTGAGCCCGCCCGGTGCCCCAGCGAACGGCGCGCTGAGCGACTGCGCCGGCGTCTCCGCCGGCCTGCAACAGTGCGGGCCGGCTCCCGCCCTGACCGGCATCACCGGATGGCTCAACACGCCCGACGGCAAGCCGCTGGACGCAGCGACGGTGCGTGGCAAGGTGATCCTGATCGACTTCTGGGCCTATTCGTGCATCAACTGTCAGCGCGCCATCCCGCACGTAGTCGATTGGTACAACCGGTATCGCGACAACGGCTTCCTCGTCATCGGGGTGCACACCCCGGAGTACGCCTTCGAGCGGGTGGCGGCCAATGTGGCCACCAGCGCCGCCGATCTGCACATCACCTATCCCATTGCGCTGGACAACGACTACGCGACGTGGAACAACTTTCAGAATCTGTATTGGCCGGCCGAGTACCTGATCGACGCGAATGGGCAAGTGCGGCACAGCAAGTTCGGCGAGGGCGATTACGACGACACCGAAAAGCTGATCCGCAAGCTTCTGCTCGATGCGCATCCCGGCGTCGCGCTGCCCGCGCCGACGAACTCGGCCGACATGACGCCGCAGACCCGGCTCACCCCCGAGACGTACCTGGGTGTCGGTCGGTCTGAAAATTACGGCGGCACTGGGGATTACAAAGCCGGTGCCACCACGCTGAGCCTCCCGCCACGCCTGGCCGACGACAAGTTCGCCCTGGGCGGCCGCTGGAGCCTGGACAACCAGGGGGCAACGGCGGACGGCGACGACTCCGTCATCCGCCTGAACTACACCGCGAAAGATGTCTACGCCGTCGTCGGCGGCAGCGGCACCGTCACGGTGACGCGGGATGGCAAGACCACCACGACCCCGATCGGCGGAGCGCCCACGTTGCACCGGATCGTCGCCGACGACTCCGCGCACCGCGACCAGCTGGACATGCGAGTCAGCAAGGGCTTGCAGGTCTTCTCGTTCACCTTCGGCTAGCCGCCCTCACGATTTGTGGGCGAGACTGCCCAGCATCGCGGCCACCACGCCGATCGCCACCAACGCGGCGCCACCGATCAACGTCGCGTCAAGCCATTGGTGCAGACCGGCTTCGGCGTGTTCGATCATCGCCTCGGCGACTTGCCGGACGTTGCCGGTGGTGCGATTCAGCGCATCGTGGACGTAGCGGCCGGCGACCTCGATGCCCGCCCAGCCGCCCGCACCGACGAGCAGCGCCGAGATGCCCAGGCTGCTCAACGCCTTGCCGCGGCGGCGCGCGGCCGCCACCGTGAGCAGCGCGCACAAGCCGCACAGCGCGGCCGCACCCAAGGTGATCCACGGGCCCCAGGTGGACAACCGGCTCAGCCGCCCCTGCTGCATCGAATGCGGCACCGAAACGGTCAGCGGGACACTGAGTTTCGCGGGGACTGCCACGTTGTGGCGGGCGAGCAGCGGCTGGATCGAGCCGTCGTTGAGCATCGGCGCCACGTCGACCGCCCACTGGTTGCCGTCTTTGCCGGACCCTGGGTCGCCGAACAACCAGCCGTGCGCCGCGCGATTCGCCTGGGCGAACAGCGGCGGAAACGCCGGGCCGGCGGTGAAGGCGCGCGCGGCCTCCTGCACCTCGGAACCCTCGACTTCAGAGCGGCCCCCGCCACGCTCGGCGATGAGAGTCATTGCCCGGCTGCTCAGTTCGGACGCCATGGCCGACTGGACGGCGGGATCCGTCGCCGCCTGCTGCGCCAGCGCGGCGTAGCCGTCGGCGTCAACGACGTGCAGCTGCGTCCACGCCGCGGGGATCGTCACCGCCAACGCGAGCGTGGTGATGAGCCACAACAACAGGGTCGCCGCGAAACGCACGCCCGCGAATCTACTGAATGCCCCGCACGTACGCGGCCTGCCCGAGGTGCTGGGCACAGTCGTCGATGATGCTCACCAAACGCGCGCCGGCCGTCACCGGCGGATCCCAGTTGGTGTCCACGACGCGGGCCAGTTCTTCGGCGGTGACCCCGGCGACGTATTCGAGGCTGAGCTCGTGCACCGCGTGGTAGTAGCCGGACAGCAGGTCCGCGGGCGCCCGCACCTTGGCCACCTCGTCGGGCCCGTGTCCGTAACCGGTGTCGTCGCGCGGCAGGTCCAGGCCGAACCGGTCCACCCAGCCGTCGCGGAACCACACCTGCTCGACGCCGGCGACGTCGGCCAGCTGAAGATCCTGGATCCGAGCGCTGTGCCACAGCAGCCACGCGATGCTGTTGGCGTTCGGCGTCGGCCGATAGCCGGATTCCTCGTCGGTCAACCCGTCGGTGATCTCATCGACGTGCTCGATCAACCGGGTGAACGCGTCGCGCAGCAGCTCGTGCAGGACGGCGGCGTCGTCGGTGCTGGCCATACTCGCGACACTACGGGAGGGTGCCGTGCCAGACCGCTTCGACGTTGTTGCCGTCGGGGTCGCGCACGAACGCCCCGAAGTAGCCGGGGTGGTATTCCGGCCAGAGCCGCGGCGCATGCAGTGCTTCGGCGCCGAGCTCGACGGCGGCCGCATAGAAGGCGCGCACCGCGGCCTCGTCGGCGGCCTCGAAGGCCAGGTGCACTTCCCGATTGGGTCCCGCCGGCGCCTCGGAGATCCAAAACGTCGGTTTGCCCGCCCGCCCGTACCCGATGGCCGGACCCACGTCGAGCTGCCGGGAGAAACCGAGCGTTGCCAGCACCGCGTCGTAAAACCGCTGAGATTCGGCGTAGTCGGCGCAATTGATTCCCACATGATCGATCACGGAGAAGATCCTGGCACGACCCGCCGCCGCGGTCGTAGATTGTTTGAATGACTTACGACCTCATCATCCGCAACGGCACCATCGTCGACGGGCTGGGGGGTGAGCCGTTCGTCGGCGACGTGGCGGTGAAAGACAGCGTCATCGAGGCGGTCGGCGCGATCAACGGGGCGACCGCCACACGGGAGATCGACGCCACCGGGCTACTGGTCACCCCGGGCTTCGTCGACCTGCACACCCACTACGACGGCCAGTCCATCTGGTCGGAGCGCCTGACCCCGTCCTCTGCGCACGGCGTGACGACGGTGGTGATGGGCAACTGCGGGGTCGGCTTCGCGCCCTGCCGCCAGGAGGACCACGAGGTGCTCGTCGACGTGATGGCGGGCGTGGAGGACATCCCCGGTGTGGTCATGACCGACGGGCTGCCGTGGACGTGGGAGACGTTCCCGGAATACATGGACGCGCTCGAGTCCGGCAAGCGCGACATCGATGTGGCCGCGTACCTGCCGCACTCGCCGCTGCGGGTGTACGTGATGGGCCAGCGCGGCGCTGACCGCGAACCGGCGACCGAGGACGACCTGGCCAAGATGCGCCAACTGGCCAAGGAGGCGATCGAGGTCGGCGCGCTGGGCTTCGCGTCGTCGCGGCTGACCATTCACAAAACCGAAAGCGGTTCGCCCATCCCGAGTTACGAGGCCGCCCGGGAGGAGATCGAGGAGATCGCCCGCGGCGTCGTGGACGGCGGCGGCGGCCTGCTGCAGTTCGTTCCCGACATCCCGTCGGGCGGGTACCAACCCGTGCTGCAGACGGTGTTCGACGTCGCCGAGGACGTCGGGTTGCCCGTCACCTTCACCCTCGTCGTCGCCAACGCCGGCGACCCGACCTGGCCGGACGCCATCACGATGATCGAGAAGGCCAACGCGGCCGGTGGTGACGTCAGCGCGCAGCTGCTGCCGCGGCCGATCGGTCTGATCATCGGGTTGCAGCTGTCCGCCAACCCCTTCGTGCTCTACCCCAGCTACCGCGAGATCGCGCACCTGCCGCTGGACGAGCGGGTCGCCGAGATGCGTAAGCCCGAGGTCCGCGCCCGCATCCTGGCCGACACGCCAGGCCAGGGTCACCCGATCCTGTTCGTGACGCAGATGTGGGACTGGATCTTTCCGCTGGGCGACAACCCCGACTACGAGCCGGACCCCTCGAACAGCATCGGTGCCCGGGCCCGCGCCAAGGGTGTGAATCCGATGGAAGAGGCGTACGACCGGCTGCTGGACGACGAGGGCCGGGCCATGCTGCTGGTCGCGACCAGCAACCTGCAGAACAATTCGCTGGACACCGTCGGAGAGCTGCTGCACCGCGACGACGTAGTGCTCGGCCTCGGCGACGGGGGCGCGCACTACGGGATGATCTGCGACGCCAGCTACACGACCTACTTCCTGACGCATTGGGCGCGCGACCGCAAGGCCGGTCGGTTCAGCGTGCCCGAAGCGGTTCGCGAGCTCACCTCGGTGCCGGCCCGCATCGCGGGGCTGGGTGACCGCGGGCGCATCGCGGTCGGCTACAAGGCCGATCTCAATGTCATCGACCACGCCGCCCTTCGGCTGCACAAGCCGATGATCAGCTACGACCTGCCGGCCGGGGGCCGGCGCCTGGATCAGACCGCCGAAGGGTATGTCGCCACGATCGTGGCCGGAGAAGTGATCGCCGAAAACGGCGTCCCGACCGACGCCCGTCCAGGCAAGTTGGTGCGTGGGCGTCAGCCCGTTCCCGTACCCGCGGGATAACGCCGCGAAAAGCGGCATATAGCAGCTAAGTTGGGTCGGTGACGAACCCGCATTTTGCGTGGTTGCCGCCAGAGGTCAACTCGGCACTTATTTTTTCCGGTCCCGGTCCCGGGCCGCTGCTTGCTGCCGCGGCGGCATGGGACGGGCTGGCCGGAGAGTTGGCCTCGTCGGCATCGTCATTTTCTTTGGTGACCTCGGATCTGGCCAGCGGGTCGTGGCAGGGCGCATCGTCGACGGCCATGATGTCCGTGGCCAGCCGATACGTGAGCTGGCTCAGCGCAGCGGCCGCGCAGGCCCAGGCGGTCTCGCACCAGGCGTCGGCCATCGCCACCGCATTCGAGGTGGCGCTTGCCGCCACGGTGCAGCCCGCGGTGGTGGCGGCCAACCGCGCCTTGGTGACGGCCTTGGCGGCCAACAACCACCTTGGCCAGAACACCCCGGCCATCGCCGACATCGAGGCCGCCTATGAGCAGATGTGGGCCTCGGACGTGGCGGCGATGTTCGGCTACCACGCCGACGCCTCGGCGGCCGTGGCCAAGTTGCCGCCCTGGAACGAGGTGCTGCGTAACCTCGGCTTCGCCAACGCCGGCGCCGCCGTCACGCGCCCGGTGCCGCAGTAGATCCCGCGCCTATCCTGGAAGGTCATGCGCACCAAGAAGAAGGTCGATCTCCAGGCGCTGGCCAACGCGCTGGCCGACTACCCATACGCCTACTTGATCACGGTCGACGACGACTACCGGGCGCACACCGTGACGGTCGAGCCGCAGCTGCGCGAGGCCACTCTCGACGTCGGACTCATCGGCGGGCGAACCCGCAACAACCTCGCCCGGCGCGCCGACGTGACCCTGGTGTGGCCGCCCGCCGAACCCGGCGGTTATTCGCTGATCGTCGACGGCACCGCCTCGGTGACCGACGCCGGCGCGGATACCGCCCGCCTGACCGTGGTTCCCACCCGCGCGCTGCTGCACCGCGACGCCGACTCCCCCGGCGCGGCGAGGGGCTGCCTGCACGACTGCGTGGTGTTCTCGCTGCCGGGCTAGCGGGTCGCCGCCATCGGGCCAGGGCCGTACAGTCTCATCCGTGAGCCGCGTCGCACCGCTCGCTCCACCGTGGAGCGAAGAAGATTCCACTGGCATCAACAGCTGGGGCCACCCCGATCGCACCTATGAGCCGCTGCTGTTGGTGCGTTGCCTGCAGCGCCATCCGACGCTGGCCTCCCGTTTGCGTAAGCTCGGCGAATCCCTTTATTTCGCAGCGCTTTTGCCGGGCCGGACGCGGACCATCGCCATCCTTCGCAGCTGTGCGCTGCTGCGCTGTCAGTACGAGTGGGGCGGACAGGCGGCGTTCTGGGGCCCGATCGCGGGCGTCAGCGAAGACGAGTGCGACGCGCTGGTCACCGGTGGCCCCGACGACCCGCGGTGGAGCCCGGCCGAGCGGACGCTGATCGAGGCGGTGGACGAACTCGAGCGCACCGGCACCTGGTCGGAGGCGACGTGGAGCGCGCTGGGCGGCTTTCTCGACGACGAGCAGCGCATCGAATTGCTCACGGCCGTGGGCTGGTATCGCACGATCTGCACGCTGTGCAACGCGCTCGCGCTGCCGGTGGAGGGCTGGATGCGGCCCTGGCCCTTAGCCCACTGACCGGTCCCTGCGCAGTCCCGGATGCTGGTTCTTCAGTAACGGCAACAGCACCCGCCGCGGCATGAATTGAAACAGCCTGGTGCTGATCTGGCTTGGCAGGCCGGGGATCACGGTTCCGCGGTCGCCGTCGAGCGCGTCTATGCCGGTGCGTGCCACGTCCCGCGCCGGCATCCACAGGAACTTCGGGAACGCGTCGGCGAAGGTCCGCTCGTCCATGCCGGCGCTCTTCAGGAATTCGGTGCGCACCGGGCCGGGGTTCAGCAGCGCGACGGTGATCCCGGTGCCGGCGAGTTCGCCGCGCAGCCCCTCGGTGTAGGTGATCACGAACGCCTTGGTGGCGGCGTAGCCCACCTGCCCCGGGAAGGGGTGATAGCCCGCGGTGGATCCGACGTTGAGGATCGCGCCCTTCTTGCGCGGCACCATCCGCTGGACCGCGCGGGTGGTCAGATCGATGACGGCCTCGACGTTGACCCGCACCTGGGCGATCTCGTCGTCGACGGACGTGGTCGTCACCGAGCCGATGGTGCCGATGCCGGCATTGTTGACCAGGATGTCGGTGGTCAGGCCGCGACGGTCGACCTCCTCGAAAAGATCGGCGCGGGAGGCGGAATCGCCGACGTCGCAGGCGATCACCTCGACGCGGACGCGGCCGGCCAGCTCGTCGGCCAGCTCGCGAAGCCGCTCTTCGCGGCGGGCGACCAGCGTGACGCCGTGTCCGCGGGCGGCCAGCTCGCGGGCGATGTCGGCGCCGATGCCCGACGAGGCGCCGGTCACGACGGCGGTGCTGGTGGGTGAGGGAGTCGGAAGGGCCACGGCGTTCAACGTACAAGGCGGGTTTCGGGCCCGGCGCGCCGAACGTGAAACCAGGGCGGGCAAATCGCCGGAATCCCGCCCTGAGTTCACGCTCGGCGCACACGAAAAACCCGGCCCCACACGGGGACCGGGCTTTCCGTTGACTGCGGACTTAGAAGTCCATGCCGCCCATGCCACCGGTCGGGTCGCCCGCGGGTGCGGCCGCCTTCTCCGGCTTGTCGGCGACGACGGCCTCGGTGGTGAGGAACAGGCCCGCGATGGACGCCGCGTTCTGCAGCGCCGAACGGGTGACCTTCACCGGGTCGGCAACGCCGGCCTTCAGCAGGTCCTCGTACTCACCGGTGGCGGCGTTCAGGCCGGTACCGGCGGGCGAGTTGCGGACCTTCTCGGCCACAACGCCGGGCTCCAGACCGCCGTTGAAGGCGATCTGCTTCAGCGGAGCCTCGAGCGCCACGCGGACGATGTTGGCGCCGGTCGCCTCGTCACCGGTGAGCTTCAGCTCGTCCAGCGACGGGGTCGCGTGCAGCAGGGCCACGCCACCACCGGCGACGATGCCCTCCTCGACGGCGGCCTTGGCGTTGCGGACCGCGTCCTCGATGCGGTGCTTGCGCTCCTTGAGCTCGACCTCGGTCGCGGCCCCGGCCTTGATCACCGCAACACCGCCGGCCAGCTTGGCCAGGCGCTCCTGCAGCTTCTCGCGGTCGTAGTCGGAGTCGCTGTTCTCGATCTCGCTGCGGATCTGGGCCACCCGGCCGGCGATGGCGTCGGAGTCACCGGCGCCCTCGACGATGGTGGTCTCGTCCTTGGTGACGACGACCTTGCGGGCCTTACCCAGCAGGGCGACGTCGGCGCTCTCCAGCGACAGGCCGACCTCTTCGCTGATGACCTGGCCGCCGGTGAGGATGGCCATGTCCTGCAGCATCGCCTTGCGGCGGTCACCGAAGCCGGGGGCCTTGACGGCCACCGACTTGAAGGTGCCGCGGATCTTGTTGACGACCAGGGTGCTCAAAGCCTCGCCCTCGACGTCCTCGGCGATGATCAGCAGCGGCTTACCGGCCTGGATGACCTTCTCCAGCAGAGGCAGCAGGTCCTTGACGGTCGACACCTTGGAGCTGACCAGCAGGATGAAGGGGTCCTCGAGGACGGCTTCCTGACGCTCGGCGTCGGTGACGAAGTAGCCCGAGATGTAACCCTTGTCGAACCGCATGCCCTCGGTGAGCTCGAGCTGCAGGCCGAAGGTGTTGGACTCCTCGACCGTGATGACGCCCTCGTTGCCGACCTTGTCCATCGCCTCGGCGATCAGGTCGCCGATCGACTGGTCGCCCGCGGAGATGGCCGCGGTGGCAGCGATCTGGTCCTTGGTCTCGACCTCTTTGGCCGACTTGAGCAGGGTCTCGGTGACCTTCTCGACGGCCTTTTCGATGCCGCGCTTCAGACCCAGCGGGTTGGCGCCGGCCGCGACGTTGCGCAGGCCCTCGCGGACCAGCGCCTGGGCCAGAACCGTGGCCGTCGTCGTGCCGTCACCGGCCACGTCGTCGGTCTTCTTGGCGACTTCCTTGACCAGCTCGGCGCCGATCTTCTCGTAGGGGTCCTCCAGCTCGATCTCCTTGGCGATGGACACACCATCGTTGGTGATCGTGGGGGCGCCCCACTTCTTCTCCAGGACGACGTTGCGGCCCTTGGGACCCAACGTCACCTTTACCGCGTCGGCGAGGGCGTTCAGCCCTCGCTCGAGGCCGCGACGGGCCTCTTCGTCGTACGCAATTGTCTTGGCCATTGCGAAGTGATTCCTCCGAATATATGGGGTGACACTCAGGGCGACCGCTTGTCGGGTCGCCCCATCAACGCTGTGGCCGGGTGCAGTGCCCGCGACGGACGGCTAGGTGTCTTCCGCTTGGCGCGGCCCTGGCCTCACCGTCCCGACCTAGCACTCGCCGGTCGCGAGTGCCAACGTCATTCTTAGCACTCGCCTATGTCGAGTGCAAGAACTGGTCAGCCCTATCGCCGAACGCGTAAACCGTCGACGACGACGTCGGTCACCCGCTCGGCCAAGTCCGAGTTGTAGGCCTCCATCGCCTGGCACCCGACCATGATCGCCTTCACTTCGCGCACCCCGATGTCGCAGCGCGCGGAGCCGGCGCGCTGCGCGGCCCGTAGCAGCTCGTCGAGCATGGCCAGGAACGCGTCCTCGGCGTCGGGGGCGGCGGTGGCGATGTCGATGCCGAGCCCGGCGAGCGCGTCGGCCAGGCCGCGGTCCGTCGCGCCCCAGTGCAGCACCATCGACCGCAGGAAGGTGAAGAGCGCCTCGCCGGACCCTTCGGAATCCAGCAGGGCGCGGCCGTCGTCGACCAGCCGCTGCATGCGGTCCTCGATGACCGCCTGGAACAGCGACTCCTTCGTCGGGAAGTGCCGATAGACGGTGCCGGCCCCCACGCCGGCCCGCCGCGCGATCTCGTCGATGGGCACCGCGAGACCCTCGGCCGCGAAGGTTTCGTAGGCGACTTCCAGCACGCGCGCCCGGTTGCGCGCGGCATCGGCGCGCAGCGGCCGTGCGGGCTGCGCCATCTGTTCACTCCTCGAACCAAAGAAATTGCAAAGCGGGGCGTGCGTTCCATATAGTGGCACAATCAACCGGAGCGATCGCCCCGTTTACTTTACAAGTTCAAGGAGCCTCTCATGGGCAAGTGGACCACCGCGGACATTCCCGACCAGACCGGACGGGTCGCCGTCATCACCGGAGCCAACACCGGCCTGGGCTACGAGACGGCCCTGGCGCTGGCCGACCACGGCGCCCATGTGGTGCTGGCGGTGCGCAACCTGGACAAGGGCAAGGAAGCGGCGGCACGGATCACCGCCCAGAGCCCGCATGCGGACGTCGCGCTGACCGAACTCGACCTCACGTCGCTGGCGTCGGTCCGGGCGGCGGCCGAGCAGCTGCGATCCGCGCACGACCGCATCGACCTGCTGATCAACAACGCCGGGGTGATGTACACGCCGAAGTCGAACACCAAGGACGGCTTCGAGCTGCAGTTCGGCACCAACCACCTGGGCCACTTCGCCCTCACCGGCCTGTTGCTGGACCGGCTGCTGCCGGTCGCCGGCTCGCGGATCGTCACGGTCAGCAGCGTCGGCCACCGCATCCTGGCCGACATCCACTTCGATGACCTGCAGTGGGAACGCCGCTACAACAGGGTGGCCGCCTACGGGCAAGCCAAGCTCGCCAACCTGCTGTTCACCTACGAACTGCAGCGACGGCTTGCCCAGCACGGCACGACGATCGCCGCGGCCGCGCACCCCGGTGGTTCAAACACCGAATTGGGCCGCTACACGCCCACGCTGCTGAAGCCCGCTGTCGACTTGTTCTTCTCGAGGGTTGCTCAGGACGCGGCCATGGGCGCGCTGCCCACCCTGCGTGCGGCCACCGACCCCGCGGTGCTCGGTGGGCAGTACTACGGGCCCGACGGCTTCGGGCAGACGCGCGGCTACCCGACGATCGTGGGCTCCAGCAAGAAGTCCCACGACGCCGATCGCCAGCGCCGGTTGTGGACGGTGTCGGAGCAACTGACCGGCGTGACGTACCCCGTTTAGCTCACGTCGAGCAGCTGCTCGTAGAAGCCGCCGAAGCCGCGCGCGCGATCGATGAGGTGGATCTCCAGGATCCAGTGGCAGATGCGGCCGCGCGGGTCGGTGCGGCGCATCGGCTTCGTCGACCCGGGCATGATGTACCACTCGACGCCCGGGCCGGCGATCTTCTTGTGCGGGAACTCGCCGATCAGATGGCCCGCGATGCGGCTGCCCCACTCGAACCCCTCGGCGCCGGCCACCCCGACGACGTAGTCGAACAGCTCGGCGCCGGTGATGTCGGGGTGGCCGGCGAAGTGCTCGCGGCCGGCCTCCCACACGCGCGGCAGGGCGTCGCGAACGGCCGCCTTGTGGGGGTCGCCGCCGAGCACGAACGTCCGCCCGAAATCGGCCTCCCACTCCTCGAAGATCGGGCCCAGGTCGAGAAAAACGATGTCGTCGTCGACGATCACGCGGTCCGGCGGGCGTTCCTGGAACGGCTGCAGCGTGTTCTCCCCGGCCCGCACGATCCGCCGATGCCAGTGCCGGGTCACCCCGAACATCTCGCCGGCGAGGTGGTGGATCCGGTCGGAGAGTTCCTTCTCCGCCAGCCCGGGGCGGATCATGGCCCGCCGCTCGATCTCGTCGAACAGCTGCGCGGCTTTGCGTTCGGCGTCGAGCAGCCGTTGCACGCGAACATCTTCGGCGGGCGATCGGTCCACACCGGCGATGCTATGCGCACACTGGAACCATGTCCCTCGTCGTGCCGCCCTACCCACCCGCCCGATACACCAAAGACGAACCGGAGATCAGCGCCTGGCTCAAGCGGGCCGATCAGCCGCCCGACTATGAGACGTCCGGGGTCAAGTACCACTACCTGGCCAACCAGCAAGACACCGCCGGCGACTACGGCCTCTACCGCGTCGACATCGCCCCGGCCGGCGGCGGGCCCCCGGCGCACTTCCACCGCGCCATGTCCGAGGCGTTCTTCGTGTTGTCCGGAACGATGAAGCTCTACGACGGCACACAGTGGGCGGACGGACATCAGGGCGACTTCCTGTACGTCCCGCCCGGCGGCGTGCACGGCTTCCGCAACGAGGCGGACGAACCGGCGTCGATCCTGATGTTGTTCGCACCCGGCGCACCCCGTGAGGCCTACTTCGAGGGCTTCGCGGCGCTGGCCGACATGACCGACGACGAGCGCCGGGAGTGGTTCATCCGCCACGATAATTTCTGGGTGCAGTAGACCTTTGCACTAACGCGAGCGCGGACTACGGGCACAGCAGATAGTCCTCGGCGACCATTCGGCGAGTGCGCTCGAAGAATGCCCTTCCGCTATAGGGCAATTGGGTCACGACCTTCCCACTGGGATGCCGAAAGTAGTTGGTACAGGCCAGCCAGACCTTGCCCGCCATCGCGGCCTGGATCTCGTCGTTGTAGCGGCGCTGCGCCTCGGCCGTCACCTCGACGGTGCGCGCCCCGCGGCCGCCCATCACCTCGAGGATGTGCCGGACGAAGGTGGTCTGCGCCTCGTGGATGTAGATGATCGAGTTGACGCCGTTGGTGTTGGGGCCATACAGCACAAAGAAATTCGGATACCCCGTCACCAGTGTGCCCAGGTAAGCCTCGGCGCCGTCACTCCAGTCGTCGCGAAGGCGGCGGCCGCCGGATCCGTACACGTCGATGCTGGCCAGATAGTCGGCGGCGGTGAACCCGGTGCCGTAGATGATGGTGTCGACGCGGTGTTCGACGCCGTCGGCGGTGCGGACCCCGCGTTCGGTCAATTCGGCGATCAGGGTCGTTTCCAGGCTGACATTGGGCAGCGCGAACGTGGGGTACCACTCGCGCGACATCAGCGGCCGCTTGCATCCGGCGGGATAGTTCGGCGTCAGCTTCGCTCGCAACTCGGGGTCGGTTACCTTGCGGGCCAGGTAACTGCGGGCGAGCTCAGTCGCTTCGAGGGTCTGTGGGTGGTCAACGTCGAAGCTGGCCGACTCGTAAGCGTCGAAGGCCTCATCGCGCAGCTTCTGCGCGGCGGCCGGTTCGCGTTCGAACAGCTCGTGTTGGTCGGTGGTGAACGGGAAGTCGAATCGCGGCGCGATCCATATCGGGGTTCGCTGAAACACGGTCAGGTGGGCCGTCTTTCGCGCTATCGCGGGCACGTATTGGATCGCGCTGGCACCGGTGCCGATGGAAGCGACGCGTTCGCCGTCCGTCGACTTGCTGTGGTCCCAGCGCGAGGAATGAAATCGGCGTCCGCGAAATCGCTTGTCCCCCACAATGTCCGGGACATACGGCACATCGAGCATGCCGACAGCGCTGACCACCACATCGAAGTCGTGCTGTCGGCCGTCAGCACTGGTCAGCGTCCAGCGGCGCCGCGAGTCCGACCAGCGCGCGGTGGTGATCGCGGTGTTGGCCCTTAGGCGCCCCGCCAGCCTGTGCTCGGCCGCCACCCTCTCGAGATAGGCAAGGATCTCGGGCTGATTGGCATAGGTCTTGCTCCAACGCGGGTTGGGCGCAAAGGAATACGAGTACAGATGGGACGGGACGTCACAGGCCGCGCCCGGAAAAGTGTTGTGGCGCCAGGTTCCACCGAATCCGTCGGCCCGGTCGAAGATCGTGAAATCGTAGCCCGCGTCGGCGAGCTGGATCGCCATCGCGATGCCGCCGGCGCCGGCGCCGATGATCCCGACCGACGGCTTCGGGGCCGCTACGTCCATTGCGCGAAGTACGGTCGCTCGGGCCGGCTCTTTTCGACCAGGATGAACACCACCCCCCATGGATCGACGAACCAGGTGGTACGAACCCGCGCGACGTCCGCGATTCCGCTGACCAGGAAGCGCACCCCCTTGGACTCCAGTTCAGCCCGGGTGGCGTCGATGTCCGCACAGACCAGCCCGACGTGCGAGAGCCCGGGATCGGTCAGCGTACGCCCCTCATCGGGGGGCCCGCCGTCGGCTCCGAGGTATTCGATCACCTCGAGCACCCTGTCACCGTCATCCTCGAATCCGAGGATGGCCGCCTTCATGCTGGGATCGGCCACCAGCTCACCCATGTCGTCGCGAATGGCGTTGCCAGACATGACATATGGCGGCGAGAGGACACGCAGCCCGAGCACATCGCGGTAGAACGCCACCGCGGCCTCGCAATCCGGAACGCACACCCCGGTGTGAGCCAAACCGGTGATCACGTTCTCACCATACGTCGCCGTGCCCACCCGCCGATCCGCTCGTCAGCAGAACCGATGGGTATGTTTTGGGCCATGCCTTCCAACGACGCCCAGACCCGCTCATGGTCGGAGGGTGACGTCCCGGATCAGAGCGGCCGCGTCGTCGTCGTGACCGGCGCCAACACCGGCATCGGTTACGAGACGGCCGCCGTACTGGCCTGCCGCGGCGCGCACGTCGTGCTCGCCGTGCGAAACCTGGAGAAGGGCAACGCGGCGCTGTCGCGCATCGTCGCCGCCGGGGGCCAAGGGCGCGGAAAAGTAGACGTCACATTGCAGCACCTGGATCTGACCTCCCTGGACGCGATCCGCTCGGCCGCCGACGCGCTGCGCGCGTCCTACCCGCGCATCGACCTGCTGATCAACAACGCCGGGGTGATGTGGACGCCCAGGCAGGTCACCGCAGACGGGTTCGAGTTGCAGTTCGGCACCAACCATCTGGGCCACTTCGCGCTGACCGGGCTGTTGCTGGAAAGCCTGCTGGTGGTGCGGGATTCGCGGGTGGTGACGGTCAGCAGCCTCGGGCACCGGCTGCGGGCCGCGATCCACTTCGACGACCTGCAGTTCGAGCACGGGTACGACCGGATCGCCGCCTACGGGCAATCCAAGCTCGCCAACCTGCTGTTCACTTACGAGCTGCAGCGCCGGCTGGCGGCCAAGGCCGACGCGAAGACCATTGCCGTCGCGGCGCATCCGGGCGGTTCCAACACCGAGCTGGCCCGCAACCTGCCAAGCGTCTTGCGGCCGGTGCAGGCCGTGCTGGGCCCGGTGCTGTTCCAGAGCCCGGCCATGGGCGCGCTGCCCACGCTGCGGGCCGCCACCGACCCGGCCGTCGAGGGCGGGCAGTACTACGGCCCGTCCGGCTTCCTCGAGCAGCGTGGCCGCCCGAAGCTCGTGAAATCCAGCGCCCAGTCCCACGACGCGGAGCTGCAGCGCCGGCTCTGGGCCGTCTCCGAAGAACTCACCGGCGTCAGCTTCCCGGTCTGACACGGGAGATAATGGCTCCGATGCGCTCAGTCGCCGAACATCAGCGGATCGTCACCGGGTTGATTCGCGCGCGCCCGCCGGCCGCGGTCCCGCTGCCCGATGCCCAGGGCCTGGTGCTGGCCGCGGACGTGGTGGCGCAGCTGGCGCTGCCGGTCTTCGACAACTCCGCAATGGATGGCTACGCGGTGCTCGCCGAAGACACGGCGGGCGCCACGCCCGAGAACCCGGTGGTGTTGCGCGTCGCCGAGGACATTCCGGCCGGGCGCACCGACGAACTGACGCTGCAGCCCGGCACGGCGCACCGGATCATGACGGGCGCGCCCCTGCCGGCCGGGGCGACGGCGGTCGTGCCGGTGGAGGAGACCGACGGCGGCGCGGACGTGGTGTCGATCCGCGCTCCCCGCACGGCCGGCAAGCACATCCGCCGCGCGGGCGAGGACGTCTCCCCCGGCACCACGGTCCTGCGTCAGGGTCAGGTCGTGACGCCGGCGGTGCTCGGCTTGGTGGCGGCGCTGGGCATCGCCGAGTTGCCGGTGATCCCGCGCCAGCGCGTGCTGGTGATCTCGACCGGATCTGAGCTGGTGACCCCGGGCACGCCGCTGCTGCCGGGGCAGATCTACGAGTCCAACTCGATCATGCTGGCCGGTGCCGTCCGGGATGCGGGCGCGGACCTGGTCGCCGTCGCGACCGCGGAAGACGAAGTGGCGCAATTCAGTTCGATCATCGACCGATACGCGGCCGACTCCGATTTGATCATCACCAGCGGCGGCGTCAGCGCCGGCGCCTACGAGGTGGTCAAGGACGCCTTCGGGCGCGAGGGCGACCAGGGCGTGGAATTCGTCAAGGTCGCCATGCAGCCGGGCATGCCGCAGGGTGTGGGACGGGTGGCCGGCGCCACGATCGTCACGCTGCCGGGCAACCCGGTCAGCGCGCTGGTGTCCTTCGAGGTGTTCATCCGGCCCGCGCTGCGCAGGGCCATGGGCCTGCCGGACCCCGAACGCCCGCACCGCACGGCCGTCCTCGCCGAGTCGCTGACGTCGCCGCGCGGCAAGCGGCAATTCCGGCGCGCGGTGCTCGACGACGACGGCAGCACGGTCACCAGTTACGGACCGCCGGCGTCGCACCACCTGCGCTGGCTGGCGTCGGCGAACGGCCTGCTGGACATCCCCGAGGACGTCGTCGAGGTGCCCGAGGGAACCAAGCTGCAGGTGTGGGATCTGCGCTAGCGAGGTCTAACCGGCGGGCGTGGCCACGTCCCGATGGAACTCGTCGGCCTTGTCGAAAGCCGGGGTGCAACGGATCGCGACGCCGACGACCGACATCATCACCGGGATGGTGACCAGCGCCGCCGACAGCCCCACCCGGCCGGACAGGTGGCCGATCAACGGCGGCCCCAGCAGGTAGCCCAGCCAGCCGGTCGCGGCCACGAGGGCGATCGCCGATCCGGCGCCGCTCGCGCCGTAGGCCGCGCTGAAGGCGGTGGGCACCAGCAGCGCCACACCGACGCCCAGGGTGGCGAAACCCAGCACGCTGACCCAGGAGTCGGCGGCGGCCAGCATGACGCTCACGCCCACGACGGCCACCAGCGCCAGCGCCGGCAGCAGCCGGCGGCTGGACACCCGCGCGTGCAGCCGGGGTGCGCCGAACCGGGTGATGACCATCGCGCACGTGTAGGCGGCGTAGCTCAGCGCGGCGACGCCCGGGCCGGCGCCGACGACGCTGCGCAGGTAGTTGGCCGACCAGTCGGTGGCGGCGCCTTCGCACAGAAACGACGCGAACGACACCGCGGCCAGGATCGCCACCGCCGGCGTCATCCAGGCGCGCCTGCCGCGCGCCGGTGCCGGTGACGCGGCGGCGTCGGCCGCGTCGGGGATGAGGCGACGGGTCAGCGGTTCCACCACGATCAGGACGACCAGCCCCAGCCCCGCCAGCTGGGCGGTCAGGCCGACGCCCACGCTGACGCACGCCGCGCCCACCAACGCCCCCGCCAACGCCCCGACGCTCCACATGCCGTGGAATCGCGCCATGATCGGAGCCATGGCGAGGCGCTCGACCGTGCCCGCCTGGGTGTTCATCGCGACGTCCAGCGCCCCCTGGAAAAACCCCCACAGCGCGAGCGCACCGAACAGCGCGGCGGCGGATCCGACGAGGCCCACGGTCGTTCCGGCCGCGACATAGCCCGCCACCGTGATCGGGATCAGCCGGTGGCTGCCCCAGCGCGGCAGCGCCCAGTGGCTGAGCAGCGTGGCCACCACCGACCCCAGCGGCGCGCCGAACAGCGCGGTTCCCAGCGCCGCATCGGACAGGCCGAGCTCGGCCTTGACGTGGGGAATGTGAGCGGCCCAGGAGGAGAACACCAAACCGTGCGCGATGAATACGGCGGTGACCGTCACCTTCGCCCGGGGCAACTGCGGCGCGCGCCGATCGTCCGTTTGCATGTCGAAGGTGGGCGTTCCCTTTGCGGGCGGCTACGAATCAGCCGTGGGCTCTAAGATGGCCGCGTGGCACGACGCCCCCGCACTATCGGCCCCTCGGCTCAAGACCCCGGCTTCAGCCCGCAACAT
The DNA here is from genome assembly GCF_059813205.1 of Mycobacterium sp. NGS17. NCBI lineage: Bacteria > Bacillati > Actinomycetota > Actinomycetes > Mycobacteriales > Mycobacteriaceae > Mycobacterium > Mycobacterium sp. NGS17. The sequence goes on from NZ_JCALED010000002.1 coordinate 527,570, forward strand.
GCGCTGGAGCTGGTGCGCTCCGCCATCCCGCCGGTCCATCCGGCCGGGCGGCCGTTCATCGGCGCCGGACTGGCGCTGGCCCTCGTCGGCCGCAAGCACCGATGGGTGCGACGGGCGGGCCTGCTGGCCGCCGGCGCCTGCGCGGGATTCTTCCGTCATCCACCGCGGGTGCCGCCCACCCGGCCCGGAGCGATCGTCGCTCCCGCCGACGGCGAGGTCTGCGTGATCGACTTCGCCGCCCCGCCCGCCGAACTGAGCATGGGCGACGCCCCCCTGCCGCGAGTCAGCATCTTCCTGTCGCTGCTGGACGCCCACGTGCAGCGCGCCCCGGTCAGTGGCGAGGTGCTCGCCGTGCAGCACCGCCCGGGCCGGTTCGGCTCGGCCGACCTGGCCACCGCCAGCACCGAGAACGAGCGCACCAGCCTGCACCTGCGCACCGCCAGCGGCGCGGACGTGGTCGCGGTGCAGGTCGCCGGGCTGCTCGCCCGGCGCATCATCTGCGACGCGCACGTCGGGGACAAGCTGTCGATCGGTGACACCTACGGCCTGATCCGGTTCGGCTCCCGGCTGGACACCTACCTGCCGGCGGGTTGCGAACCGCTGGTGAAAGTGGGCCAGCGCGCGATCGCCGGCGAGACCGTCTTGGCCGAGCTGCGATGATCAGCAAGCCGCGCGGGCGCCCGGCGGTCAACCTGCAGATCCTGCCGAGCGCCATGACGGTGCTCTCCGTGTGCGCGGGGCTGACGTCGATCCGGTTCGCCCTCGAACACCAGCCCAAGGCGGCGATGGCGCTGATCGCCGCGGCCGCCATCCTGGACGGACTCGACGGGCGAGTGGCCCGCATCCTGGACGCCCAGTCGCGGATGGGCGAAGAGATCGACTCGCTGGCCGACGCGGTGAACTTCGGCGTGACGCCCGCGATCGTGCTGTACGTGACGCTGCTGACCACCTCGCCGGCCGGGTGGGTGGTGATCCTGCTCTATGCGGTCTGCGTGGTGTTGCGGCTGGCGCGGTTCAACGCCTTACAGGACGACGGCACCCAGCCCTCCTACGCGCACGAATTCTTCGTCGGCATGCCCGCGCCGGCCGGCGCGATCTCGATGATCGGTCTCATCGGACTCAAGCTGCAGTTCGGTGACGGCTGGTGGACGTCGCCGCTGTTCCTGTGCATCTGGATCACCGGGACCTCGATACTGATGGTCAGCAAGATCCCGATGCGCAAGATGCACGCCGTCGCGGTGCCGCCGAGCTGGGCGGCGCCCCTGCTGGCGGTCTTGGCGATCTGCGCGGCGGCCGCGGTGCTGGCCCCCTACATGTTGATCTGGGTGATCATCGTCGCCTACCTGTGCCACATACCGTTCGCCATCCGCAACTCGCGCTGGCTGGCCGCGCACCCCGAGGCGTGGGACGACGCACCCAAGCAGCGCCGCGCCGCGCGGCGGGCGATCCGCCGGGCGCAGCCCAACCGCCGGTCGGTGGCGCGGCTGGGCCTGCGCAAGCCGGGCAGGCGCTTGCCGTGAGTGACAGCTCGGCCCGTCAGCTCACCCTGATAGCCCGGCTGAACACCTCCGCCGTCGACTCGAGGCGCGGCGTCATCCGCTTGCACCCGAATGCCATTGCCGCACTGGGGATTCGGGAATGGGACGCGGTGTCGCTGATCGGGTCGCGCACCACGGCGGCCGTCGCGGGGCTGGCCGGCCCGGACACGCCGGTCAGCACCGTGCTGCTCGACGACGTGACGCTGTCCAACGCGGGACTGCGCGAGGGGACCGCGGTGGTCGTCGGCACCGTCACCGTCTACGGCGCGCGGTCGGTGACGCTGTCCGGCTCGGCGCTGGCCACCCAGTCGGTCACGCCGGTCACGCTGCGACAAGCGTTGCTGGGCAAGGTGATCACCGTGGGCGACGCCGTGTCGTTGCTGCCCCGCGACCTGGGTCCGGGCACCTCGACGTCGGAGGCCACCCGCGCGCTGGCCACCGCGGTGGGCATCAGCTGGACCTCGGAGCTGCTCACCGTCACCGGCGTCGATCCCGCGGGACCGGTGAGCGTGCAACCCAACTCGCTGGTCACCTGGGGCGCCGGGGTGCCGTTCGGCGCCGGGGCCGCGCCGCAGATTTCGGTCGAGATCGCCCGGCCGGAGATGGTCGTCGAGGAACTGAAAGGCACTCAGCCGCAGGCGGCCAAGCTCGTCGAATGGCTCAAGCTGGCGCTCGATGAACCGCACCTGCTCAAGGCGTTGGGCGCCGGTGCCAACCTGGGCGTGCTGGTGTCGGGTCCGGCAGGCGTGGGCAAGGTGACGCTGGTGCGCGCGGTGTGCGGCGACCGCAGGCTGGTCACCCTGGACGGCCCGGAGGTCGGCGCGCTGGGCGCCGAAAACCGGCTCAAGGCAGTCGCTTCGGCCGTGCAGACCGTCCGCGACGGGGGCGGCGTGTTGCTGATCACCGACGTCGACGCCCTGCTGCCGGCCACCGCCGAACCCGTCGCCTCGCTGATTCTGGCCGAGCTGCGTACCGCCGTGGCCAGCGAGGGCGTCCCCCTGATCGCCACGTCGGCGCGACCCGACCAGCTCGACGCCCGGCTGCGCGCCCCCGATCTGTGCGACCGCGAGCTGGCCCTGCCGCTTCCCGACGCCGGCACCCGCAAAGCGCTGCTGGAGTCGCTGCTGCGGAACGTGCCCACCGGCGACCTCGACCTCGACGAGATCGCTTCTCGTACACCGGGTTTCGTCGTCGCCGACCTGGCCGCGCTGGTGCGCGAGGCGGCGCTGCGCGCGGCGTCGCGGGCCAGCGCCGACGGCCAACCGCCCGAGCTGAAACAAGAGGATCTGGCCGGTGCGCTGACCGTCATCCGGCCGTTGTCCCGCTCGGCGAGTGAGGAAGTCAGCGTCGGCAACATCACGCTCGACGACGTCGGCGACATGGCCGAGGCCAGACAGGCGCTGACCGAGGCGGTGTTGTGGCCGCTGCAGCATCCCGACACCTTCGCGCGGTTGGGCGTGGAGCCGCCGCGCGGGGTGCTGCTGTACGGGCCACCGGGCTGCGGCAAGACCTTCATCGTGCGGGCCCTGGCCAGCACCGGGCAGCTGTCCGTGCACGCCGTGAAGGGCTCCGAGCTGATGGACAAATGGGTGGGCAGCTCGGAAAAGGCTGTGCGCGAGCTGTTTCGGCGGGCCCGGGATTCGGCGCCGTCGCTGGTGTTCCTCGACGAGGTGGACGCGCTGGCGCCGCGGCGCGGGCAGAGCTTCGATTCGGGGGTGACCGATCGGGTGGTGGCCGCCCTGCTGACCGAGCTCGACGGTGTCGACCCGCTGCGCGACGTGGTCGTGCTGGGCGCCACCAACCGGCCGGACCTGATCGACCCCGCGCTGCTGCGCCCCGGCCGGCTGGAGCGGCTGGTTTTCGTCGAACCGCCGGACGCCGCGGCCCGGCACGAAATCCTGCGCACGGCGGGCAAATCCATTCCGCTGAGCGACGACGTCGAGCTGGACCGGGTGGCGGCAGGACTCGACGGCTACAGCGCCGCCGACTGCGTGGCGCTGCTGCGGGAGGCCGCACTGACCGCCATGCGCCGATCCATCGACGCCACCGACGTGACGGCCGCCGACCTCGCAGCCGCCCACGAAAACGTCCGTCCCTCTTTGGATCCCATGCAAGTCGAGTCGCTACGGGCGTTCGCCAAAGCTCTGTAGCACGGCCCGGGCCGACGCCGCCACGTCCCTTTCCAGCCAGGCCGGCATCGGGTCATCGTGCGCGTGGCGGCGCACCACCGCATACGGCAGGTCGGCGACCGCCCGCGCGACGGCGTCGATCGATCGCGGTTTGGCGTTCCCATACAACTGCTTTGCCAGATCGGCGACGCGCCGCGTCAGCGGGGCGTTCATCGCGGCGAGCGTCCGCTGGAACGCGGCGTCCGGCTCGTCGTCGAGCAGGTCGCCGGGCCGGATCGTCAACAACAGCCGGGCGTCCTCGGGCAGGGAGCGCGCGAAGCCGACGGCGGACACGGCCATCGCCACGGCGGTGTCGGTCGGGGTGTCGCCGTCGGCGGCCAGTGCCCGCGTCTGGAAGCGTTCCAGCGCCCGCAGCCACGCGGCCGTCAGGATGCCGTCGCGGTTGCCGAACCGGTGATACAGCGTGCCCGCGGGTGCGCCACTGGCTTTCGCGATTGCGGCCACACTGGCCGCGCGCGGGCCGCCGTCGAGCACCAGCGCCCGGGCCGCGTCGAGGATCACATCGGTTTCATGCTTCCGCGGAGGCGCCATGATCTAGTACATTCCTTCTATATGGAACGATTACCCTATATCGATGAGCATGCCATAACCATCGACGCCGGCCGCGAAGACACGTGGGCGGCGCTGCTGCGGGTGATGTGTCGCGATCCGCTCGATCCGTCGACCGTGCCGTTCGGCTTCGCCCTGGACGAAGCCCGACCGCCGGCGCGATTCGCGCTCAAGGGTCGCCACTGGTTCGCGGTCTACCGATGGGTGTTCGAGCTGGACGCGCTCGACGGCCCCGCGCGCACCCGGTTGCGGGCGGCCACCTGGGCGGACTTCCCCGGTATCCGCGGCAAGGCCTATCGGGCGCTGGTGATCGGCTCCGGCGGGCATCGCGTCGTCGTGCGGCGAACCCTGAAACGCGTTGCGGCGGCGGTGCTCGACGAGCGCGCGCAGACCGGTGAGACCGCGGCCGATTACGTGGACGTCTTCGAGGTGCCCATCGCCGCCGGCGACGCGCGCACCGCCGAAGAAGCCTTTCGCGACGGGCTCGGCGACAGGCCGGGCGCGGGCGGACGCCTGGTGCTGTGGATCCACCGCAACGTGCTGCGGTTGCGGCTGGGTCCGCCCCGCTCGGCCGGTCACCTCATCGGCTGGCCGATCATTCGTTCGGATCCCGACGAACTGGTGCTGGCGACCCGCGGGCCGCTGATGCTCGGCGAGCTGACGCTGCGCCGCCAGGACGGTCGGCGGGCGGTGCTCACCACCCGCCTGCACTACCGCCGCCGGGTCGCCGCCCGGGCGGTCTGGGCGTTCATCGGCCCGCTGCACCGGGCGGTGGCGCCGCGGCTGATGCGGCGCAGCGCGCGCCGGGGCGCGTCGAACGGGCTTGCGTCGCCGGAGAAGTCGGCCCCGGCACAAAGCGCGCGGCCCGCGCCGGTGAGCACGATGGCCCGGACGTCGTCGTCCTCGTCGCAATCCCGGTAGGCCCTGCTCAGCAGCGCACCCATCTCGGCGGTGTAGGCGTTGAGCTGCTCGGGCCGGTTGAGCGTGAGCACCGCCACGCCGCAATCGATTTCGACCGTCAGGTCGGCGCTCATCGCAGGGCCGGCACGCGGTGCAGGGCGCCGATCATGTCGGCGACGTCGGCGGGGCGGGCAGTGTAGCCGGGAAAATAACAGCACACCTCGTCGGCGTGCTCGCCGAACCGCGCGGCGATTTGCCGCGCGCATTCCTCGGGCGTGCCGACGATCCCGATCCGGGCCACCATCTCGTCGGTGATCAGCCGGCGCATCTCGGGGAAGCGGCCCTGCTTGGACAGCGCGTTGAGTTCGGGCTGGGCGTCGGCCCAACCCTCCACCTGCAGCACGGGCAGGTAGGCCGGCGTCGAGCCGTAGAACGCGATGAGGGAAGCCACGCCGTTGATCGCGGTCGCCAGGTCGGCCTCGTCGCGGCCGACGGCAACCATGGCCTGGGCGATGATCTGAAACTCGTCGAACGTTCGCCCCGAGCGGCGCAGCCCCTCGCCGATCGCGGGCACGGTGCGCTCGGCGAAATGGTCGGCACTGTTGAACGGCATCACCAACAGACCGTCGGCAACCTCCGCGGCGGTGCGGGTCATCACCGGCCCCAGCGCACCCAGCAGCACCGGCGGCGGCCCGAACGGGTTGGGACCGGGATTGAAGTTGGGCGCCATGAGGGTATGCGTGTAGAACTCGCCGCGAAAGTTTAAGCGCGCCTGGCCTTCCCACGCAGCGAAGATCGCCTTGATCGCGGCGATGGCTTCGGCCATCCGCGGCGCCGGCCTGTCCCAGCTAGTGCCATAACGCTTTTCGATGTGCACCTTGATCTGCGATCCGAGGCCGAGGCGGAACCGGCCACCGCTGTAGAGCTGCAGGTCGTAGGCGGAGTGCGCCAGGTGCAACGGACTGCGCGGCGGGGCGATCGCCACGTTGGTCATCAGGTCCAGGCCGGTCGTTCCGGCGGCGATCAGCAGCGGAAAGAAGACGTCGTGCTGGCCCTCGAAGGTGAACAGCCCGTCCGCGCCGGTCGCGGCGATGTCGGCGGCACTCGCCGCCGCCCGCACCGGTGAACCGCTGACCTGAAGCTGTACCTTCATGCACCCGTCCTTCACGTCATTCCGAAAGCTGAAACTCCACCACCTCGGCGAGCGCGTCCACGGCTTCGCGCAGCGCGATCAGGCGCTCGGCGGCCCCCGGCGCCGACAGCACCGAGTAGCGGTCGGCGGTGCCGATGGGAATGCGAGACGCCAACGCGAACAAGCGCTTCCCCGCCGGTCCGGTCCGGTCCCGCCCCAGGATCACCTCACGGCCGGGGAGCGTGATGTCGCGCGCCTGCGCGATCCGTTCGAACAGGGCCATGGCCCGGTCTTCGAGGTCGAGCAGCTGCGCGTCGGACACCGCATCGCCGGGCTCGTCGGGCCACAACTCGACCGTCGCCCGCGGATACGGGTCGTCGGGCAGCCATTCGGGCACCCGAATGCGTTCTCCGGTATGGCAATTCAACGTGTACCGACCCGCGCCGTGGTCGGCGCATTCGGCAATCCGGGACAACACGCCGACGTCGCACCGCGCGTCACCGCCACCGACCTCGCGCCCGCGCGAGATCAGTACCACGCCGAACGGGTCGCCGGTGTCCATGCAGTGCCGCACCAGCGCGCCATAGCGCGGCTCGAAGATCCGCAGCGGCAGGCCCTGGCCGGGCAGCAGCGCTGACTCCAGTGGAAACATCGCCAGCACAAGGGTTTCCGTCATCAGATCACCAGTTCGGCCACCAGCGCGTCGACGACCGCACGCAGGTCGCCGTCATGTTCTTCGGCGACCCGGCGCTGCCGCTGGTAGGAGGCGCCCTGCCGCGGGATGTCGGCCACCGCTGCCAGCTCGTCGACGCAATTCAGCTTCTTGGCCACCGGCTCCAGCCGGTTCAGCACGTCGTCGAGATCCTCGGTGACCAACCGCTCGTTGCTGTCGGCGTCCAGGATGATCACCGCGTCCAGGCCGTAGCGGGCGGCGCGCCACTTGTTCTCCTGGTTGTGCCAGGGCGGCATGCTCGGCAACGACTCGTCGGCTTCCAGCCTGCGGTCGAGGTCGACCACCAGGCAGTGGGTCAGGGCGACCAGCGCACCCAACTCGCGCAGGTTGGACACGCCGTCGCAGATCCGCATTTCGAGCGTACCCAGGTGCGGGGAAGGCCTGATGTCCCAACGGACTTCGTCGACGTGGTCGATGATGCCGGTCTTCTTCTGGTCGTAGACGAAGCGTTCGAACTCCGACCACGTCTGAAATTGGAACGGCAGCCCCGCGGTGGGCAGCTGCTGAAACATCATCGCGCGGTTGCTGGCGTATCCGGTGTCCACGCCCGTCCACCACGGTGACGACGCCGACAGCGCCAGCAGGTGCGGGTAGTAGTTGAGCAGCGACGTCATGATCGGCATCACCTTGTTCGGCGAGGAGATGCCGACGTGCACGTGGACACCCCAGATCAGCATCTGCCGTCCCCACCATTGGGTGCGCTTGATCAGTTCGGCATAGCGCGGGGCGTCGGTGAATTTCTGAGAACTCCACTGCGCGAACGGGTGTGTGCCGGCACAGAACAGCTCCATGCCGCGATCCCGGACGACGCGGCGCGCCGGGCCGAGCGTCTGCCGCAGGTCCTCCATGGCCTCGCCCGCGGTGCGGCAGATGCCGGTGACCACCTCGACGGTGTTGCGCAGCAATTCCTTGTGCACACGCGGGTTTTCGCCGATCTCCGCGATCACCGCGGTGGCTTCGTTGCTCAGGTCGCGGGTCTGCGCGTCGACGAGCGCGAACTCCCACTCGACCCCGAGGGTCGGCCGTGGTGAACGGGCGAAATCGATGCGCGAGCTGGCCCGGTTAGCCGGCACCGATGACACCGCACGCCACCCGCTTGCCGGGGTCACCGGTACTCATCGTCATGTCGTTGGGACCCTGCGTCCCATGGGTCTCCGCACCGGCGTGGATGATGATCGCGGTCTTCTGCCCGGTGAGCAGATCCTCCATGGCGAATGCGTCCGTGGTGGTCATCAACGTTGCCGAGCCGTCCTTGCGAACCTGCAACGGGGGCAGGGCGCCACTGGCGGGCTCGCCGGTGTGCCCGGGCGCCTGGAAGTGGTCGCCGGCGGAAAGGAAGTCTCCCGGCGCGCCGCCGTTCGGGGCCACCGAGTTCGGCTCACACTTGCCGACCTTATGGATGTGCACATCGTGGAAGCCGGGCGTGAGCACGCCGTTGGCGGTCGTCTCGATGGTGATGGTGGCATAGCCGTTGTTGAATTCGAACTTCGCGGTGGCGACCTGGGTGCCGTCCGGCGCCTTGAGGTGCGTGGTCATGCCCGGGGCCGTCTCGGCTGCGGGCTCCGAGGCTTTCTCGCCCGCGGGGGACGGCGATCCGGTCCACACCGCGGGGGTGGTGCCCGGAACCGACGACGCCTGCTGCGGCGACGAACACGCGCCCAGCAGCACGACGCATCCGGCCAGAACCAACGGGGGCAGCTTAGGCATAGCCTGCAGCCTAGCCCTTACCTAGCCCGCGACGAGGACGATGACACCCGGCGGCTCGCCGCTGAGCGCGGGAATTCGCGGTTCGACGGGTGCGCCCAGGTTCTTGCCCACCGCATCGGCCGTGGCGTGCTCGTCACCGGCGTCGGTGTAGTAGACCGTGGTGGCGGAAACGTCGGGCACAACCATGTTGTCGACCTTGGTGACCTTGAATCCCGCGGACGTCAGCTGATCCTTGGTGCGCGATGCCACACCCTCTTTCGAGGAGATGTTGTAGATCTGCACCTCGGCCTGGGTGCTCGCGGGCTTGTTGGTGGCCGACGTCGTCGCCGAGCTGGTGGCGCTGGTGCTGGACACCGCCGACGCGGAATCGTCGTCGGAGCTCCCAGAGGACCCCAGCGCCTGCCAACCGAGCAGCAGAAAAATGACGCCGAGGAACAACAGCACCATCACCATTGCCCGCAACGGCAGTCCGGTGGAGTCGGGAACTCGTTCTTTCATCGAGCCCTACTGTAACGAGTCAGGTCACCTCGAAGCCGAGGCGCCGCGCCGCACGCGCCTTCTGCCTGCTGGCGCGCAGCCGGCGCAGCCGTTTCACCAGCATCGGGTCGGCGGCCAGGGCCTCGGGCCGGTCGACGAGCGCGTTGAGCACTTGGTAGTAACGCGTCGCCGACATCGAGAACAACTCCTTGATGGCGTCTTCCTTCACCCCGGCGAACTTCCACCACTGGCGCTCGAAGGCCAAGATGTCGTGCTCGCGGCGGGTCAGCCCATCTGCGATCTCAGAGTCGTCCCCCGATCGATTTGCCCGCGCCATGGCGCTGTCCATATCGCTTCCCCTGGACCCTTTCGGCGAATTCCGAACTGCTCGAATGACTTGACTTAGCTAAGGGCGTGTTTCGGCGAATATTGAAACACGCGCCAAACCCTCAAGCCGTCATCCAGACCCGCGAGTCGGCCGATTGACCAAGATTGCCCAGACGTCGATCGCGGGCCGGGCGGCCCACGGGCGTGCGGTAGCTTAGCCGACCATGGCAGTCGTTCCGATCCGCATCGTGGGAGATCCCGTCCTGCATACCCCGACGCAGCCGGTGCCGGTCGCTGCCGACGGGTCGCTGCCGGCGGATCTGGCCGAGTTGATCGCGAACATGTACGACACCATGGACGCCGCGCACGGGGTGGGGCTGGCGGCCAACCAAATCGGCGTCGGCTTGCGGGTCTTCGTCTACGACTGCGCCGACGACCGCGGCCGCACCGAGCGCCGCCGCGGTGTCGTCGTCAACCCGGTTTTGGAAACCTCCGAGATACCCGAGACCATGCCCGACCCGGACAACGACGACGAGGGTTGCCTGTCAGTGCCCGGCGAGTCCTTCCCCACCGGGCGCGCCAAGTGGGCCCGGGTCACCGGACTCGATGCCGACGGCAAGCCGGTGTCCATCGAAGGCAACGACCTGTTCGCGCGAATGCTGCAGCACGAGACCGGGCACCTGGATGGCTTCCTCTACGTGGACCGCCTCATCGGCCGGCATGCCCGCAGCGCGAAACGCGCCGTCAAATCCCATAATTGGGGCGTTCCGGGCCTGTCCTGGACGCCCGGCGAGGGACCGGATCCGTTCGGCCACTGATGGTTTCGTGGCCCGACCCGGGAACGCGGGTGGCGGTGCGCTACCGCCGCCTGGCCGGTTCGGTGCCGCCGTTGACCGATGCGGTGGGCCACCTGCTGGCGGTCGACCCGATCGTGCGGGTGCGGACGAAGTCCGGCGCGGTCGTCGAGTTCGCGCCCTCCGATGCGGTCGCGCTGCGGGTGCTCACCGACACCCCCATCCGCACCTCGCAGATCCGCGCGCTCGAGCATGCCGCCGCCGCGGCGTGGCCGGGCGCGGAACATCTGTGGCTGCACGGCTGGCTGCTGCGCGCCGGTCACGGCGGCGGTCTGGTCGTCAATTCCGCGGTGCCGCTGGATCTTTCGGCTCAGCTGAGCACCGTCCCGGCGATCGTCGTGTGGTACGCGGAGCGCGGCCTGACGCCGCGGCTGGCCGTGCCCGACCGCTTGTTGCGGTTGCCGCCCGGCCTGGCGGCCGAACACGTGGAGCGGATGCTGGTGCGCGACCTGTCGAGCGTCACGCCGGCGTCACGGCCGGACCCGAGCGTCACGCTGGAGCAGCGTTCGGGCGAGGGCGGGGTTGAGCTGGCGTTCGGCACGCACGCCGGCACCGCGGTCGCGCGTGCCGCCGTGACCGACGCACCCGATGGCACGCGCTGGGTGGGCATCTCGGCGGTAGCGGACGACGACGAGCGGACGGCGGCGGAGGTGTGCGAGGCGTTGTTGGCCTGGGGCGCCGATCGCGGCGCGACGCGCGGCTACCTGTCGATACCCGACACCGGCGCGACGACGCTGGCCGCGGCGCTGGGATTCCGGCCGCACCACCGCCGTCGGTACGTCCCGGTGCCCCCGGCTAGCGTTTAGTCATGCCCGACGGGACAACTGATGGCGGCGACCCGCCGCGCCCGGCTGCGCCGCGCTTGCGATCGCCGCTGCGGCTTGCCACCTGGAACGTCAACTCGATTCGTTCCCGGCTGCCCCGCGTCATCGACTGGCTGGCCCGCGCCGACGTCGACGTGCTGGCCATGCAGGAGACCAAATGCTCCGACGGCCAGTTCCCCACCCTGCCGTTCTTCGAACTCGGCTACGAAGTGGCCCACGTCGGTTTCAACCAGTGGAATGGGGTGGCGATCGCCTCGCGCGTCGGCCTGGACGATGTGCAGATCGGATTCGACGGCCAGCCCGCCTGGAGCAGCAAGCCAGAAGTCGCGGCCACCGCGGAAGCCCGGGCTTTGGCCGCCACGTGCGGTGGCGTCCGGATGTGGAGCCTCTACGTTCCCAACGGCCGGTCCCTGGGCGATCCGCATTACACATACAAACTCGAATGGCTTGCCGCACTGCGCGATTCGGCGTCGGGCTGGTTGCGCGACGATCCCACCGCGGCGATCGCGCTGGCCGGTGACTGGAATATCGCCCCGCAGGACGACGACGTCTGGAGTATGGAGTTCTACACCGGCGCCACGCATGTCTCGGAGCCCGAACGCCGCGCCTTCCAAGCCATTGTCGAGGCGCAATTCGCCGATGTGGTGCGACCTTTCACGCCGGGTCCCGGTGTCTACACCTACTGGGACTACACCCAGTTGCGGTTTCCGAAGCGACAAGGCATGCGCATCGATTTCATCCTGGGCTCACCGGCTTTGGCGGGCCGCGTGATCGACGCGCAGATCGTCCGCGAAGAACGCAAAGGCAAGGCGGCCAGCGATCACGCGCCGGTGCTCATCGATGTGAGGCGCGCCGAGCCGAATCCCTGACGGCCGGGTTCAACCCCGCCTCACATCAAGCTCACGCAATTCTCATGCGGCTTCTCGTTGTCTGCGCGAAGACATGGTGGCAGGCTTTGAGGATTAGAAACAATGGCAGGGAGTCATCATGAGTGTCATCGGCGGAGCAGTCCGAGGCGTGAGTCAGGCGGTGAACCGCGCGGCGACCGCGACGACCGCGGCCGCCGGTGCCGTGGGCGGCGCGGCGGTCAACGGGGTCATCGGTGGCGTCACCGGAGCCGCGGAGGGCGTCAAGCGCGGCATGAGCAGCGGTAGCCACTCGGCGCCCGCGGCGGCGCTGGCCATCGGCGCGCTCGGCGTCGCCGGATTGGTCGAGTGGCCGCTGCTGCTGGCGGTCGGCGGCAGCGCTCTGCTGTTGCAGAAGTTGAGCCGGCACCAGGAGGGCGAAACCCGCGCCGTCAAGGCGAACCTCAAGGCGGTGCCCGCCCAGCCGGCGCCGCGCAAAGCGGCGCCCGCGAAAGCCCCCGCGAAGTCCACGGCCAAGAAGACGGCCGGACGCCGAGCGGGCACCACGAAATTGCGCAGCACCAACTAGCGCCCGCTGCCGATCAGCCGGTTGCCCGGCCGTACACCGCGGAGGCCGACTCCGGCAACGGCAGGCGCACCACGCGACCGTCGGAGTGGGCGGATGGATCCGGACAAATCGGGCCCCGAACCACCCGGGAGTGCGCCTTCGCGCCGCGGCGCGGCGCACGATCGTTGTGCCGGATCTCGACAACCCCGGCGCGCCACAACAGCGCATAGAGTTCGAGTAGCGGCACCCTCAGCACCGAAGCAAACGACGAAACTAGCGGATCGCCCCCGGTGCCGGTCATCGTCGACATAAGTCCGACGGTGGACGCGCGACCCAGCGAGATGGGAAACCCTTCGTTACCGAAAGGCAAATGATGGCGGAAAAGAAGTCGCGGCGCGGCACATCTCAGCGCGAGGCGGTGGCGAAGGTCCGCGAAGGTGAGACCTTCGCGGTGAACCTGCCCGCGATCGGCCAGGTGGAAATCCCCAGGCCAGAGCAGCTGGCCTACTTCGGTGGGCTGGCGGCCCTGGCCGCCCTCGAACTCATCGACTGGCCGGTGGCCCTGGTCGTCGCCGCCGGACACTTCCTGGCCAGCAACCACCACAACAAGCTGCTGGAAGAGCTCGGCGAGGCGATGGAGGAGGCCTAGAGCCGGTCAGCTCGCGGCTGAGCTTTCCGCGACCGCGTGGTCGAACCGCAAGGTGACCCGGGTGCCGGCCGGGGTGCGACGCGTTTCGACGTGGTCGGCCAGCCCGCTCATCAGGGTGAGGCCGCGCCCGCGGCGGCGGCTGCGCAGGCTGGCCGACGAATCGCCGACCCACCGGCCGGTGTCACTGACGGTGATCGCGACGGCGTCGTCTCGCAGGAAGGCCTCGATCGACACCGTCTCGCGTGGCTCGTTGCGGCTGCCGTGTTCGATCGCGTTGGTGACCGCCTCGCCGGTTGCCAACAGAATGTCGGTTTTGCGACCCGGCGCGACGACGATTGAGTCCAGCCAATCCCGCAGCTGGTGGCGCGCGACGGGGATCTGAGCGGGTGCGGCCGGCACCACGGTGGCGAAGCTGCCCGCGGCCGCGTGGCTTGGCCGCAGCGCGAGCACCACGACGTCGTCGCGGTAGCCGGACGGCGGGGCCATCCGGGCCAGCAGCTCCGCGCAGATCTGTTCCACGGGCAGGCCGACGCACTGCGCCGCGACCGCCCGCAGGCGGTCGAATCCGTCGTCGAGCGACTCGCCGGCCCGTTCCATGAGTCCGTCGGTGTAGAGCAGAATCAAACCGCCCGCCGGCAGCTCGGCCGTCGCGGTGTCACCGGGCGGTTGGTCCGACGCCCCGTGCACACCGTTTGCCTTCACCGACACCGGGGCACGCCGGCCGGACTCCAGGTAGACCGCGCGCCCGTCGGGTAGCACCAGCAGCGGATAGGGGTGTCCGGCGCAGCTGTAGCTAATGGTGGCAGCGCCGCCGCGGGCTTCGGTGTCGATCTGGGCGTACGCCACCGTCGCGCAGCGCGCTCCGGCGACGCTGGCGGCATATCGGTCCAGGGCGCCCAGCACCGCGTCCGGCTCGCCCGCGGTGAGCGCGGAGGCGGCGACCGCGGCACGCAGCCTGCTCATCACGATCGCCGCGGCCAGGCCGTGCCCGACCACATCACCGACCGATATCGCGATCCTGCCGGGGTGATCCAGCGGGGTGACCGAATACCAGTCACCGCCGACCCGCATCGCCTCCGCCGCCGGCTGATAGACGGCCGACACGACCGCGGCGGTGGAGCCGCGATCCAGCTCCAGCAGGTGCTCTTGGAAGTCGACGGCGATCTCGTGTTCGCGGGCCATCAGACGGACCCGGTCCAGGGCAGCGGAGGTGAGCTCGCCCATGCGGGCGAAGGCTTCGAGCTCGGCGGCGTCGAATTGGCGCGGCGCGGGCCACAGCAGCACCAGCACACCCAGGATGCGGTCGGAGCCATCCCGCAGCGGGTGGGCTACGCAGGCGCGGATGCTCGCGGCGCTGTCCTGCACGGCGTGCGCGTAGCGCGGTGGCAGCTCGAACGTGTCGGTGACGACCATCGGCTCACCGGTGCGCACGACATCGGCTCCGATCAGCGGGGCGTCGTGGGCGACGACGTGGTAGCGGTCGCGGATCTCCGAGGGCAGATCGCCGGCGTATTCGAAGCGCACGGACTGCTCGGAGTCGACGACTCCGATCGCGACCGCACCGGCGTCGCCCGAGCCGAAGGAGGAACCCAGCAGGGCGTCCATGATCTCGCCGACCGAGCCGGCGCCCTGCAGCGCCGAGTCGAGGTGCACCAGTTCGGCGGCCAGGCCCGATTGTGCCTCGCGACGCTGCCGGTCACGCTCGCGGCCGACGGCGGACAACCTCGACGCCAGCCGGTCGATCAGCTCTTGGGACCGGAACGGCTTGGGCAGATAGTCGTCGGCCCCGCCGGCGTAGCCCTCGTCGACGGCCTCGGCGCCGGCGCGGGCGGACAGCATCAGGATCGGCGTCGCGGCCAATTCCGGGTCGGCGCGTACGGCGGCGACGAAGCCGAAGCCGTCGAGCCCGGGCATCATCACGTCGGTGACGATCGCGTCCGGGCGTAACTTCCGGGTCGCGGCCAGCGCCGACTCGCCGTCGCCGACCAGAGCCGTCTCCCAGCGGGCCGACAACACCCGGTCCAGGTGCGCCCGCATGTCCGCGTTGTCGTCGGCTATCAGCACCAGTTGGCGGGTCCTCTCGGGCCCGGCGGCGACGGGTTCGGCGGCCGTCATCACCCACTGACTGGCCTCGGCGACATACGGATTGGTCGCATCGGGCCCGGCGTGCGACGGGCCGACGACCGCGCCCGACAGCGATCGCGGCACCCTGACGGTCACGGTGGTCCCGCGGTCCAACTCGCTGTCGATTTGCGTAGTGCCGCCGTGCAATTCGACCAGGCCCCGGACCAGAGACAAACCGATCCCGGTGCCCTCGACGCTGCGGCCACGAACGTTGTCGGCGCGGTAGAAGCGCTCGAACAACAGCTTTTGATCCTCGGCGCCGATGCCGACCCCGGTGTCGCGCACGGCGATCACGCAGTCCCCCGCCTCGGTTCGTACCTGCACCGAAATCGTGCCTTGCAGCGTGTATTTGACGGCATTGGACAGCAGGTTGAGAAGGATCGTCTCCCACATGCCCGGATCGACGTCGGCCAGGGCCGGCCCGCAGTCCAGCTCGAGCTCGAGCCCGGCCCGGTGACAAAGCTCCGTGAACGACGACGCGATCTGCGCGGTGAGCGCGCCGACGTCGGTGCGCACCAGCCTCGCGTTGCCCCGGCCGGCCTCGATGCGGGAGAAGTCGAGCAGCGAGTCGACCAGGCGCTGCAGCCGCCGCGCGTTGCGTCCGGCGGTGGTAAGCCGCTCCGCGAGCACGCTACCCGCTGCCGCGTCCGACAGCGCGTCGTCCAGCGGCCCCAGCAGCAGGGTCAGCGGGGTGCGGAACTCGTGGCTGACGTTGGTCAAGAATGCCGTCTTCGCCCGGTCCAGTTCGGCCAGCGCATCGGCTCGCTGCCGTTGCTGCTCGTAGGAGACGATCGAGGCGAATGCCGACGACAGCTGGTCGGCCAGCAGTTGGCAGAAGCCGCGGTACTGCGTGTCGAGGGGACAGCGCGGGTTCGTGCCGACGACCAAAGCCCCAGGCCTCGCCTGCCTACCCACCGGCAGCACCAGCGCGCTCTCGGGGCAGTCGTCGCCCAGGACTTCCTTGATGCGAGGAAACCTTGCCGCGATGTCGCCGATTTCTTGTACATCGCCCCGGGACCACGACGCCCGGTCCGAGTGGGTCAACCGCGCGAGCGAATCCGGCAGGAATGCCAGCGTCGAGGCTGTAGCGCCCCGCAGCATGGCGTCACCTTCGGGGCCGGCGACATAGACGGCGATCAACGGGAGATCCGCCGGTTGTGCCGCACATATCTCGACGGTCGCGTTCACCGCGTCATCAATGGTCTGGGTTTCCATCACTGCGGACGCGACGGCGTTGAGCACGTGCAGCCGCCGTTCCCCCATCACCCGCTCGGTGGTCTCGGTGACCGCACAGAAGATCCCGGAGACATCGCCGTTACCGGCGATCATCGGGCCGTAAGTGAAGGTGAAATACCGGTCTTGCCGTCGGCCTTCTATCACCATGGTCAGCAAGAGGTCGCGCGCCCACGTCGCCTCACCGGTTGCGACGACCCCGGCGAGCATCGGCGCGATGGAGTCCCAGATGTCCCACCACACCTCCCGTCCGCGCCGCCCCAGCGCGGCCGGATGCTTGTCGGCCAGAGCAGGTATGTAGGCATCGTTGTAGACGAGGAAGAGATCCTGCGGGCCCAGCCACAACACGATGGGAAACCGCGACGTCAACGCCGTCACCACCGCCACGCGAAACTCGGCCGGCCATTGTTGCGGCGGGCCCAGCGGATGACCGTCCCAGTCGAATTCAGCGAACCGCCGGCCCATCTCACCGCCCAGGGAAACAGCAGCGGCCAGGTCAGCCGGCAGTCGCGAATCCATCACTGTCGTCTTCGTTGCAACGCCGCGGAAAGCGTGGGGTAGATGTCGAAGACGCGGTCCAGTTCGGTGACCTGAATCGGTCGCAGCACCTGGTCGTGGTCGGCGACCAGGCGAACCGGCGTCCCGTCGGCTTTCCCGCCTTCGTGGCAGTCGAGCACAGCGTTCAGCGCAGCGCTTCCGAAGAACTCGACAGCCAACAAATCGACGACCACGGGTCGGACCGGCTGCGCCGACGCCAGCCCGAGCGCGTTGCTCAGCTGAGCGGCGAGCTCAGCGACGGTACTGGAGTCGACATCGCCTTTGACGCGCACGATCACTGCATCGTCGTGGGCCTCGTGTTCGACCGCCAACAACTTCATGCCTTTCGCCGCAGCCAACGTGAGGTCTGCAGCCGCGAAGCCCGCTGACGCGGCGGTATGCGCGGTCGCGCATCGCAGACCACCAGACATTATCCCCTACCCGAACTGCCCGTTTACCGATTGGCTGGTTACCCGCTGGGCTCGGGGGGGATCCTCTCGTGCACGGTCAGCAGCAGATGGTCGAATTGACCCTGCAGAGCGGCCGCCGGCGCGGGCAAGGTGGGCACCTCGGCAAGCAACTGCTTGGCCAGTGCGCGAAGTTTCATGTTGGTCTCCTGCGAGCGCCACTGCAGCACGCGGAACGCCTGCTCGGCGCTCACCCGGTAGACGAACATCAGCACGCCCTTGGCCTGTTCGATGGCCGCGCGGCTCTCGAACAGGTCCGGCAGCGCCTCGTCGAGCACTTCTTGCCTGGTCTCGTCGAAGGTGTTGGTGAGGTCGATGTAGTAACCCTCGGTGCCCAGCACGGCGCCCGACTCGTCGCGCATGCGGTCGGCGACGACGATGGCGTCGTGCACCGTGCCCGCGGTGTCGAGGAACCGGTGCCTGCTCGAGAACGACTCCTCGGACTGCAGCGCGTAGTCGAGCAGCTCCTGCACATGCGCGCGGTCGTCGGGATGCTTGTGCGACATCAGCAGTTTGGTCGTCGGCACGACCTCTCCCGGTTCGTAGCCGTGCATCCTGGCGACCTCGTCCGACCACTCCCAGCGCTGACCCACGAACCAGAAGCGGAACGCGCCGACGTTCAGGTATCCGGGGGCGGGCTCGACGGGATCGGAAAACCGCGCGCCGTCCCCGTTGGATGACGATTCCCCTGTTCGCCTGCGCTGTTGCACGTTTGCATTTTTCCACTACGGGAATGCCCTCGGCTACCGCCCCGGCGGAAATGGCCGTCGATCGTGCCACGCGGTGTCTTGTGGGGGTAACGTCGCGTGCGGACCCATCCATACGACGCGGGAGCGCACGCCGAGTGCGCTGAGAGGACGGCTCGGGGCCGTCGACCGTACGAACCTGACCGGGTAATGCCGGCGTAGGGAGATGAAAAATGACTGATGTCCTTTCCGGAACTGCGTCGGGCACCGCTTCGCCCAGTGTTGAGCCGGCCGTGACCACGGGCCCGATCGCGGGCAGCAGCAAGGCCTACCGCGAGATCGCCGGCCCGGACGGGGTCACCCTGCGGGTGCCGCTGCGGCGCGTGCACCTGTCGACCGGCGACGACTTCGACCTGTACGACACCTCGGGCCCGTACACCGATCCGGACGCGTCGATCGATCTGACGGCCGGGCTGCCGGCGCGGCCTGGGGTGGTCCGCGATCGCGGCACCCAGCTGCAGCGCGCCCGCGCCGGCGAGATCACCGCCGAGATGGCTTACATCGCCGCCCGCGAGGGCATGCCCGCCGAGCTGGTTCGCGACGAGGTCGCGCGGGGCCGCGCGGTGATCCCGGCCAACCACAACCACCCCGAGATCGAGCCGATGATCATCGGCAAGGCGTTTGCAACCAAGGTGAACGCAAACATCGGCAACTCGGCGGTGACGTCGTCGATCGCCGAGGAGGTCGACAAGATGGTGTGGGCCACCCGGTGGGGCGCCGACACCATCATGGACCTGTCCACCGGCAAGAACATCCATGAAACTCGTGAGTGGATCCTGCGAAACTCCCCGGTGCCGGTCGGCACGGTGCCGATCTACCAGGCCCTGGAGAAGACCAAGGGTGACCCGACCGAGCTCACCTGGGAGCTCTACCGCGACACCGTGATCGAGCAGTGCGAGCAGGGCGTCGACTACATGACCGTGCACGCCGGCGTCCTGTTGCGCTATGTGCCGCTGACCGCCAAGCGGGTCACCGGCATCGTCTCGCGCGGTGGTTCGATCATGGCGGCCTGGTGCCTGGCGCATCATCGGGAGTCGTTCCTGTACACCAACTTCGACGAGCTTTGCGAGATCTTCGCCCGCTACGACGTCACCTTCTCCCTCGGCGACGGCCTGCGGCCGGGATCGATCGCCGACGCCAACGATGCGGCGCAGTTCGCCGAGCTGCGCACCCTGGGCGAGTTGACGAAGATCGCGAAATCCCATGGCGTGCAAGTGATGATCGAGGGGCCGGGGCACGTCCCGATGCACAAGATCGTCGAGAACGTGCGCCTGGAAGAGGAGTGGTGTGAGGAGGCCCCGTTCTACACGCTGGGCCCGCTCGCCACCGACATCGCGCCGGCCTACGACCACATCACGTCGGCGATCGGCGCGGCCATCATCGCCCAGGCCGGCACCGCGATGCTCTGCTACGTCACCCCCAAGGAACACCTGGGGCTGCCGGACCGCAAAGACGTCAAGGACGGCGTCATCGCCTACAAGATCGCCGCGCACGCAGGCGATCTGGCCAAGGGGCACCCCCACGCGCAGGAACGCGACAACGCATTGAGCACGGCGCGCTTCGAGTTCCGGTGGAACGACCAGTTCGCGCTGTCGCTCGACCCGGACACCGCGCGGGAGTACCACGACGAGACGCTTCCCGCCGAACCCGCCAAGACCGCGCACTTCTGCTCGATGTGTGGGCCCAAGTTCTGCTCGATGCGTATCACCCAGGATGTCCGCGACTACGCCGCCAAGCACGGCCTGGACAGCGAGGAAGCGATCGAGGCGGCCATGTCCGAGGGCATGGCGGAGAAGTCGCGTGAGTTCGCCGAGCACGGCAACCGGGTGTATCTACCGCTGGCCCAGCAGTGATCGCAAGCGCGGGTATAGCGGGTCGCCACCATTTAGCCCAGTGACGTTCCTGCCGCTGCCCGCTCCGGGCACGACGCCGCGGCGGGTGCTGTCCATCGCCGGGTCGGACTCCGGGGGCGGCGCCGGCATCGAAGCCGACATGCGCACGATGGCTCTGCTGGGTGTGCACGCGTGCGTCGCGGTCACCGCGGTCACCGTGCAGAACACGTTGGGAGTGCAGAGCTTTCACGAGGTGCCCGGCGACGTCGTCGCCGGACAGATCGAGGCCGTGGTCGGTGACATCGGCATTCAATCCGCCAAGACCGGGATGCTGGCGTCGCCGCGGATCATCGACACCGTGGCCACCACCTGGACCCGGCTCGGGTTGACGGTTCCGCTCGTCGTGGACCCGGTGGCGGCCTCCATGCACGGCGATGCGCTGATGGCACCCGCCGCCCTGGATTCGCTTCGCAGTCAACTGTTTCCGTTGGCGACGCTGGTGACACCGAACCTCGACGAGGTGCGGCTGCTGGTCGGCATCGACGTGGTTGACCCGGTGTCGCAGCGGGCGGCGGCTGAGGCGCTGCATGCGCTGGGCCCGCAATGGGTGCTGGTCAAGGGCGGTCACCTGCGGTCATCGAATCGCAGCTGCGACCTGCTCTATGACGGCGCCGATTTCCACGAGTTCGACACCCAGCGAATCGCCACGGGTAACGACCACGGCGGTGGCGACACGCTCGCCAGCGCCGTCGCGTGCGCACTGGCGCACGAGTTCACCGTGCCGGACGCCGTCGGGTTCGGGAAGCGTTGGGTTACTGAGTCTTTGCGCGCCGCCTATCCCCTGGGCCATGGCCATGGCCCCGTCTCCCCGTTGTTTCGGCTGTCATGAATTTGGATCAGATCGCGGGCATCGCGCACGAACCGGACGGTGCCCCCAAGGGCGTGGTCGTCCTGACCCACGGCGCCGGCGGTAATCGCGATGCGATTCTGCTGCAACAGGTTTGCGACGAGTGGGCGCGGCGCGGCTGGCTGGCGGTGCGCTACAACCTGCCCTACCGGCGCCGCCGGCCCACCGGCCCGCCGTCGGGCTCGGCCGCCACCGACCGGGCCGGCATCGTCGAGGCGATCACGCTGTGCCGCGGCATTGCCGGCGGCCCGGTGATCGCCGGTGGGCATTCCTATGGCGGTCGGCAGACGTCCATGGTGGTTGCGGCCGGGGAGGCCGTGGTGGATGCGCTGACGCTGTTCTCCTATCCGGTGCATCCCCCGGGCAAACCCGAACGCGCCCGCACCGAACACCTGCCCGACATCACGGTGCCGACGGTGTTCACGCACGGCACATCCGACCCGTTCGGCACTCCCGACGAATTGCGTGCCGCCGCCGCGCTGATCACCGGGACGACCGCCGTCGTCGAGATCGCCAGTGCCCGACACGATCTGCGATCGAAGACGTTGAACGTCCCGGCGTTGGCCGTCGATGCCGCCCTGCAGCTGCTGGGGCGGCATTAGACAGCTGAAGCTGGACAGTTTCAACTGTCTAGATTAGGGTGGTGGCGTGGATGGCATCAGCGACTCCGCGGTGGCGGCGGCGCGCGACATCAGGGTGGTGTTCAGCCGGCTACGGCGCCGGCTGAAGGGCATCGCGACCGATGGTCTGACGCCTTCACAGACCGCGGTGCTCACCCGGCTCTGGAAAGAGGGGCCGTCGTCGGCCAGCGTATTGGCCGGCGCCGAACAGGTGCGCCCGCAGTCGATGGCCACCATCCTGGCCGCCCTGGGCCAACGCGGGCTCATTGAGCGCACACCGGATCCGAATGACGGTAGGCGCCAGATTGTTTCGCTGACCCCTGCGGGCAAGCGGCGCGCCGAAAGCGACCGGCGCGCCCGCGAGGAGTGGTTGGCCTGCGCCATCCAGGAGCGCTACACCGAGGCAGAGCGGCGCGTCATCGTCGACGCGCTGTCGCTACTCGAGCGCTTGACCGAGCAATGAAAGGACAGGTGCCACAATGCAAGTAGGACTGCACTTCATCGACTTTCTACCCGGAGACCCAGCAAGGCTGGGCCCGACGCTGGCCGACGCGGCCAAGGCCGCCGAGCAGGGCGGCGCCACCCTGTTCACCCTCGCCGACCACCTCTTCCAGATGGAAGAGCTTGCGCCCGCGCAGAATCCATTCCTAGAGGGCTACACATCACTGGGCTTCCTGGCCGGCCAGACCACGACGATCGACCTGGCCCTGCTGGTCACCGGCGTGACCTATCGCTATCCCGGTTTGTTGGCCAAGGCTGTCACCACCCTGGACGTGCTGTCGCACGGCCGGTCGATGCTGGGTCTGGGCGCGGCCTGGTACGAACGCGAGCACACCGCGCTGGGCATTCCGTATCCGCCACTGAGCGCCCGCTTCGAAATGCTGGAAGAGACGCTGCAGATCTGCCGGCAGATGTGGAGTGCGGACGACGGGCCCTACACCGGCACGCACTACCGGCTGGACGAGACAATCTGTGAGCCGCAACCGATTCGGCGACCCCCGATCCTGATCGGCGGTGACGGCGAGAAGAAGACGCTGCGCCTGGTCGCGCAGTACGCCGACATCTGGAACAGCATGTCGAACGATGTCGAGGAGCTCCAGCACAAGATCGAGGTGCTGAACCGGCACTGCGACGCGGTGGGCAGGGATCCTGGTGAGGTCCGCAGGACGTCCGGTGGCCTGGCCGGTGCCGACCCCTTCGACAACACGGACGAATTCTTGAAGATCGTCGAACGCTACGCCGCGCTGGGTGTCGACATGATCAACATCGGCCCGATGCCCGGCACTCCGGATCCGGTCGGGTTCGTCCGCCGCCTGGGCGACGAGGTGATTCCGCGGATCGCCGAAATAGGCTGACGGCGTTCGGTATTCGTCATCCGGGGTAGCGGGAATAGCAGGCGTCCGCGTTGCCGGTCACGCCGCCGCGGAACGCCGCGATCCGAGTGAAACCGGCCGGCACGCTGGTGCCGTCGGCGTCGCTGGCGACCAGATGGTTCGTGAGCAGACCGGCGACCGCCTCGTCCAGATCTCCTGCGGTGAGCAGCAATTGGTTGTGCGAGGGGAGGTCGATCGGCTCGGCCATCTTGCGATGCGCCACACCGGTCAGGCATGCGGTCCGCAGCGCGGTCCATGGGCTCTGCATCGCCAGACCGCGCTCGTGCTGCACCGCCAGCGCGTATCTCGACATCACGACGGACAGCGCGGTGTCGTCGCCTTGCGGCAGGGTGTGTTGCTTCTCGTCGGCGACCGCGCCCATTTCGGCGAGCCCGGGCAGGTCGACCACGATCGTGTTGGTGCTCGGACAGTAGGACGCCGGCGGCGTCGCCTTGGCGTCCGGGCAATCGGCCGGCTGGTAGGACAGCGCCGGCGGATTCGTCGGAGCGAAGATCTTTCCCAGCAGGTCCATCAGATTCGACAAGGTGTCCTTGTTGATCGGCACCTCACCGGTCTCCGCCGCCCCGGAGTTGTCGACCCGCAAGGCGTTTGGCAAATCGCCGCGGCGCTTCTCGATTTCGTTGCGGTTGATGGCCGCGCAGGCCGAGGCGCCGTTGAGGAAACCCATCTGGAAGGCGCTGACGCGGTCCAGGGCCGAGCCGTGCGCGTCGTCGTTCTGCGTCTCGCTGTCCATCACCGGGTCACGGGTGGTGATGATGCCCGCCAGCACGTGGTCGAGCCCGTCGGCGGTGCTCAGCGTGAAGCGCGGCGACTTGCCGTCGGCGACCCAGTACAGATAGACACCCGCGAAGCAGTCGGCCTGCTGTTCGCGGACGATGGTCGCGTCCCGTCTGGTCACCAGCTTCGCCATCTGCTGCAGCGCGTGGCCGAATTCGTGCGCCAGCACACCGGTGACGGACATGTCGCCGAAGTACTTCTGCGCGATGGGCATGAATACGCCGCGGTCCCAAGCGATCAGGTTGCATCGGCCGGTGTAGAACGCGTTGACGAGCTTGTAGGTGTCGTTGTTGCACACGATCGGGCTGCGCGGATCGCTCGAGTTGTACGACACCATCTTGCTGACCGGAACGAACTTGCCCTTCAGCGATTGGTCGTACACCGACTGCCAGTAGTCCTCGATGTCGTTGACCGACAGCAGCGCCAAGGTGTCGATGGGCCCGTTGTCGGTGTTGAGCACCTTGCCGTTGGGACTGGGTGCGTTCGAACGGGTTCCGCTGGGCCCGTTGGTCGCGGGCAGACCACCCACCAGAAAGGGGTCGTTGAGCATCGACAGCGCGCGCCCGCCGACGAATGTCGTGCATCCGGCGACCACGAGCACCGCCGCCGCCCACACAACTGCCGACCTGAGCGCATGCCTATTCATGACCAACCTCATCCCGACCGGCTACAGGGCAGCATCAAGGAAACTCATCCTAGAGGCATTGACCCTACACGGCAGCACAAATCGAGGGACCCAGCAAACTTGCGGCAAGGCACTAGAAAGGCGGTGGCTCGCCGTCGCCTTCGGCCGGCGGGGCGGGGCCGAGGCACGCGGCCTCGCGCTCTCGACGTTCCGGTTGGCGGGCATGGTGGTTTTGCCGCCGCTCGGCGGCGATGCGTGCGGCCCGGTTTTGGGCGCGGGTGCGCTCGCGTCGGGGCATCATGGCGGCGCGGTCGGCGCAAGGGTCTGGTCTTTGCGGGGCTGGTGCGGGCGCGACGCCGGTGGCCGTGCACAGCTGGGGAAACAACAGCGCGCTACCCGGAGCGGTGACGTAGGTGTGCCCGTCGGGCAGGTCCCAAATCACGGTGCCGTCGGGCAGCTGCCGGTCGCGCCAGCCCCAGAACGTCTTCATCAGATGGTGAAGACGGCACAGCGCCTTGAGGTTCGAGGCGTGCGTCGCGCCGCCG
The DNA here is from genome assembly GCF_059813205.1 of Mycobacterium sp. NGS17. Lineage (NCBI taxonomy): Bacteria > Bacillati > Actinomycetota > Actinomycetes > Mycobacteriales > Mycobacteriaceae > Mycobacterium > Mycobacterium sp. NGS17. Next base: position 552,669 of record NZ_JCALED010000002.1, read on the forward strand.
TCGGCGTAAGGGACCGTATGGTCGAGGTCGCATTCGGTGGCCGCACGATCGCAGCCCGGCGCCCGGCACGTCAGATCCCGGCAGCGCACGAAGTCGGCCAGCGCGGCCGAGGGGGCGTAGCGGGGTTCGGCGCCTGTCGGCGTCGTCAGTGGTACCTGCCGCGCCGACTTGGCCAGCTCGGTGAGCACCTCTGCCGGGATGAGTCCCTCGACGCCGGGCAGGGCACCAGGCGTCGATACCCTGCCCTCCACGCTGGCCTGCTCAGCGATCACGTGGATCACGACATTGCTCTTGGGCTTGCTCACGCTCGGCTCACCCGCAGCACACTCGGCACGCCCGCAGCCGCACACCAGCCGCGAACTTCCGGCGGCCAACGCCCCCAACGCATCCGCGCGCCGCTGCGCGGCGGTGCGCGGATCGGCCTGGCACACCGTGGCGGCCAATTGGTCGAGTCGCCGGTCCAGCGCTAGGCCGTCGGGGCCAAAGACACTGCCCTCCACATACGCCATCCCCGACTCATTGGCCAAGACATCCACATAGCGGTCGGCGACCGCGTCCTTGGCGCGGCGCACCGCATCGGCGTCCACCAATGCCACGACCCGATCCACCGCCGCGGCCAACCCACCCTTGGTCAGCGAGGGACGCCGCGACAGCAGCACCGCCAACCGCGCGTCGACCCGAGCCAACACCTCGGCATCGGTGATCAGATCGGTGCGAAACACGATCGTTTGAAACGCCCGGTAGTCGATGTCGCCGTTCTGAAAAACCTTGCCCACCTGGGACAGCCGCTCCCGCATCGCCATGGCGTAGCGCAAGTAACTGTGGCCCATCGCCACACTGCACCCCAACGCCGCGCCCAACTGCGCAGCCACCGCATCCCACGCGTCCGCCGACCACTCCGCGCGCTCCCCCGACTCGCGGCAGCGCAATACCAGCAAGTCGCCGGCGGCCACCAGTCGCTCGGCGGCCGCCCGTGCCTCCGCGCGCCCCGCCTCACGCACCCGGTCGAGCAGCGCGGCCGACTCCGGGGTCTCCCGCGAGGCATACCACCATTCGAACATAGGTTCGATACTAGCGCGATCTACTGACTCAAACTATTTGGCAGGGTCGCGGCTTGTGGATAAATGCCGCGGCCGGAAGCCGTCAGGGCACGCGTGTGCGATGCCTCTTGTTGTGCGGCGGCACACCGTTGATCCCACCGATCGACTCCGCGTAGCTGCCGACGGCGAACCCGACGCCAGAACCCATGACCGCCAACGCATCCCGGTTGATGTTGTCGACGGTGTCTCGAGGGCTCTGGAAGTTCGGATCGAACGCCACGCCGGCCTGTCCGCCCCATAACCGGGCCTGGATGGGAGTTTTCGGCTGCGAAGCTCCGGTGGTCATGCCCCCGACGGGCACGCCCGCAACCATGAAGGGGTGGTAGTCGGCCCTGGTGTCCAACGGCATGTCCGCGGGCCGCTTGCCGGCGAGGTTCAGATAACCGGCAAGCGTGCGTTCGATGCCGGCCGAGCCTTCGGGCACATCCGCGGCCGAGACGCCGGGTCCGGGTGGCCCGGACTGATCGCCGTCGTCGGTGAAGAATCCGGCGTTGGGCGAACCCAGCATGGTGAAGTTCAAGTACAGCGCGATGTCATTGAGTTGCTCACGGTCCATGCCGAAGACGTAATCCATGACGCCGTTGCGCCCGTCCTCGTCGGCACCCCAGAACACGAACCGGACCGCGTTGTTCACCGGCGCCAGCGGGCCCAGTCGCAGCGCCGTCTCCAGCACGGCGGCCACCCCGGAGCCGTCGTCGTTGATCCCGGGTCCGGCGCGCGAAGCGTCCAGATGCGCACCCACTACGACGACGTCGTTGGCCGACCCGGACTTGGTCTGCGCCACGACGTTTCGGGAGGTGATCTTGACGTTCTGCGCATCCAGCACCAGCCGTACCGGTGCGGTCGCGCCCGTCAGCGCGGCGGCGCCGGAGGATCCCAGCACGGCGACCGGCACGGTCAACTGTTTGAAGTAGCCGGTGGTGAACAAAGTGGGTGGAGCTCCGCGCCCGGTCGGGGAGCTGAGCACTATCACCGCACTCGCACCCCTGGCCACCGCGCTGTTCTGTTTGTCGACCACCGAGCACTGGGCGTCGTCGACCACGGCGATCGCCCCCTTGGGCACCACGGCCGGGTAATCGCTGGCCCGGCAACCCGACGGCTGCGCCGGACGGATCGGCTGCCCGGTCAGTCCGCCGGGCGGGGTCTGTACCAGCAGCGAGGCCTGGTCGACGGGATAGGTGCGGCCGGCAACGGTCACCGCCGGCTTGCCCAACGAGACGGTGTAGAGCCGGTCGAACTGCGGCGTCTGAACGTCGAAACCCCTGTCGCGCAAGGCTTTAGCGACGTAGTCCACGCTCGCGTCAAAACCCGGCGTGCCGTCCGCGCGGTTGCCGCCGTTGGCGTTGGCGATGTCCTGCAACGCACGCAGGTGCGTCAGCATGCCCTCGGCAGTCACCTTCTTGGCCAGGCTGTGCCCCAGGTCCGGTGTCGCTGTCGGCAGCGCCAGCCGCGTCGACGAACAACCGGCCACCATCGCGATCGACAGCAGAGTCGCGCCCAGCCGGGAAATCATGACTTGACGAGCACGTGCCGGGTGCGGTCCGCCATCGCGGGAACGCCGTTGTGGCCACCGAGGTCTTGCGCGTAGAGACCGATCGCGTAAGCCACACCGCCGCCGTTTATCCCCAACGCGGTGCGGTCGACGTGGTCGAAGGTGTCGGTTTTCTGGTGGTAATTGGGGTCGAACGGTTGATCGGCCGTCCCGCCCCACAACTTGGCCTGATCCGCGGACATCTTGCCCTCGGCGCCCGAGAACAGGCCGCCGGCGGGAATCCCGGCCAGCGTGAATCCGTCGTAGTCAGACCGGCCGTCGAACGAGGTGTCCTGCGCCGTCTTTCCGGCCGCCTTCAGGTAAGCGACCAGCGTCCGCTCGATGCCTGCCGAACCCTCCGGCACCACCGGCTGGCCACGAGCGTCCAGCGGCAGCGACTGGTCGCCGTCGTAGGTGAAATAGCCGGGGTTCGGCGACGCGAGCATGTCGAAGTTCAGGTACAGCGCAATGTTTTTCAGCGCCGTCAGATCCAGGGACTCGACATAGTTGCGCGACCCGATCAACCCGAGTTCCTCGGCGCCCCAGAAGCCGAACCGCAGCGCGTTGTGCACCGGCGGCGAACTCCCCAGCCGCACAGCTGTTTCCAGCACAGCAGCGACACCCGATCCGTTGTCGTTGATGCCCGGCCCCTCCGGCACGCTGTCCAGATGCGCCCCCGCCATCACCACGTCGGTCGCCGATCCGGTTTTGGTCTGCGCAATCACGTTGCGCGCCCGGAAGCTTTGGGCGGTGGCATTGAGCTTGATCGTGGTGGGTCCCGGTTGCCCGCGCAGCTGCAGCCCCACCGATCGGGTCACGCTCAGCACCGGAATCTTCACGTCAGTGGTTGGCCCCAGCGTGCCGCCCATCTGTTGTTCGTCGACGTTGTCGGCGATGATCATCGCCACGGCGCCACGCTGTGCCGCGGCCTCTTCCTTCTGAGCGAACGGGCAGGTGCCGCGATCGACCAGCACCACCGCGCCGCGCACCGGCAAGTTGGCGTAATCGGAGGCCGCGCAACCGAGGTTGTTCGCCGGCGCGGCGACCAGCGGCCCGGTCACGCCGTCCGGCGCGGTGCCCAGGCTGAAGTCCAGCGCGTGCGCCTCCACCGGCTTGCCGCCGACGGTGACGTCCGGCTTGTCGCCGTGAAACACTCGCGCCGAGAACTCGGGGGTCTGCACGTCAAACCCACTGCCGCGCAGAACTTTAACCACGTAGTCGACGCTGGCCTCATATCCGGGTGTGCCCACCGCCCGGGTGCCGTTGTTGGCGTTGGCGATGTCTTGCAGCTTGGACAGGTGTGCCATCATCGCGTCCGTCGTGACCTTGTCGCGCAATGCGGAGGCGAATTCGCCCGCGGCGGGATGTGTTTGCTGCGAGTCAGACGACCGATGGAAGCAGCCGGTCGACAATGCGGTCAGGGCGACCACGGCGAGCAACGCCGGAATCGTCGTGGATTTGTTCACCATCGCGCCCCAGGTTAGACCGCGGCCCAGGCGGCCGGGTTCAGGACACGGCGGTATCAGACATACAGCGCGCTGAAGGGCGAAACGGGGATGTTGCGCACCACGAACCAGGCCAGCACCAACGACAGCGTCACGACGGCCGCCCAACGTCGGTGCTGCCAACTGCGGACCCGCCGGCCCACCACGCGGCCGTAGGTCCAGGACACATACGCCCACACCAACAGCGCGACAGCCGCCAGGCCCAATGCGTTGAACCTGGCGGCCGCCAACAGATTGCCGTGCATGAGCGAATACACCATGCGCAAGCTGCCGCACCCTGGACAGTCGATACCCAGCAACGCCTTGGTGGGGCATACGGGCAGCGGGCCGTTCGGGGTGGTCGGATCGCCCGCCCAGATGGCGGCGCACATCAGCGTCGTGGATGCCGCCACCACCAGTGGTGCACCCAGATTCGCGTGCGCCGCCCCCCAGCGGGTCACCATGATCCGAGTCTTTAGAACATCGCGGCGAGTGCCGCGTTGGTGTTCGTGTTCAGCGCACCGATCGCCAGCAAGATGCCGTAGATGATGCCTGCGACGACGCCGATGACCACGGACCAGATCACCCATCGCTTGGCGCTCTCGGCGGACGCCTGCGCCTCCGCATAGCGTCCCTGCGCCCACAAACCATTGACCTGGCTCGACTTGACGATCGCCACGATTCCGAAGGGAAGACAGCAGAACAGGGTCGCCAGAATCGACCACACCAGATAGTTATTCGGCGCTTGGCCGGCCGGCGGCTGCGGCGGATAACCCGGAGACGGCGGCGGATAGTCGGGCGGCGGAGGAGGGGGCTGTGTCATGGATTCTCCAGTCAAGAGAAGTTAGCTGACGTAAAGCGGTGCTAACCATACCCGAGCGGGCTCTGATCGGCACCAGCAATGAAAAAATCTTGGTTTAGTCCGCCCCGCGCACGACGCGCCGGCAAGGCCCCCGCCTCGCCAAAAGTCTGAAATACCGCGGCGCCTCAACATAATTCGAGATTCCGCGCGCCGACGGGCGTGTCATCACCGTCTGCCTGGTCGTCCGGGGGTTGAGCCGAGGAAGGATGCCCACACAGACAATTGCCAACGGAATGTGTTGCTTTACCGCGACATAGCCCTACTATCCGTGTTTAGAAGCGGCCGTTAAGGAGCCATTCATGTCTGAGTTCAGCAACGCGCTGAGGGCGGCGATCTTAACGACACTCACCGCGGGTTTGGCCTTAGCGGGCGGCGCCCCAGCGAGCGCGGATCCCGCGACCACCGGGAGCTCTTCGGATATCAATGCGCTTGCGGCCTCGCTGTCGAAGGGCTACGGCCTGAACAACTGCACCGCCCAGAACATCGACCGCAGCACACAACTGGCCGTGCTCACGTGCGGGCAGAGCCCCGATCCGCGCGGACCGGCGCAGGCCAAGTACGTCCTGTTCACCAATGCCGACCATCTGGCCACCTCGTTCAGGGCCACCATCAACGAGGACGTGCTCAGCCCCTGCGGGGACGCCCACCAGTCGCCCTCGAGCTGGCACAAGGACGGCTCGACCGCCAGCGCCGGTCAGGCGGCCTGCGGCACCTATCGAAACGGCGCCGAGATCATCTGGACCACGGACGCAACGAACACATTGAGTTACCTGCGCGCGTCCAACACCGACGTTGCGGCGCTTTACCAGTGGTGGCGTGCAAACGGGTGACGCTCCCGCTGCGCCGCAGCCGATTCTTCGAACCGAGATCCGAGAAACGTTCGCCCCTCTTTATTTCCATCAACCGCAGGGAGTCAGGAAAATGTCACATCGGAACACCGCACTGCGAGTCGCGTCGGCCGCAGCCATAACGGGCAGTCTGGCTTTCGCGGGCGTCGGCGCCGCGAACGCCGAACCCAACACCGGCAACGCGACGGACATGAACACGTTGGCCGCCTCGCTGTCGAAGGGCTACGGCCTGAACAACTGCAAGCCGCAAGAGCTTTCCGAGACCGGTGAACTGGCCGAACTGGTGTGTGGGCAAAGCCCAGACTCCAACGGACCCGGCTCCGGCGTTTACGCGCTCTTCTCCAACAGCACGAACCTGGGCTCCGCCTTCAGCTCCACCATCAAAGACGTGTCCTTGGCCGCGTGTGGGGACGCCGGGGCGTCGCCGGGAACGTGGAAACAGAACGGCCAGACGGGCGGCCAGATCGCTTGTGGCACCTACAAGAACTACGCCACCTTGACCTGGACCACCGACGCCAAGAACGTGTTGGGCCACCTGACCGCATCCAATTCGGACGTCAACGCGCTCTACCAGTGGTGGCGCACGAACGGCTGACGTTTACAGCTGGGCCGCAATCAGATCCGTCACCGCCCGCATCCCGGCCGCGTTCGGGTGTAAGGGGGCGGGGCGGCGCGGCAGGCCAATACCGAAGCGTGCGGGCAGCGTCGTCCACGGCTCTGCCGACCATGCGTGATGCTCGCGACCCGCCGCGCCGGCGCGGATGACCTCGCAGCCGGTCGCCGCGGCGGCGTCGGCCGTCATCGTCTCCAGCGTGGCGGCCACGTGCCGGCCCAGGTCGGCGTCGGACGGCGAGAGCGGCTCGGCCGGCACGCCCGGCGGCGGCAGCAACGTCAGGTAGTCGACGAAGAAGATCCGTGCCCGCGCCGATCGCTGGCGCAGCGCCCGGCCGACCGCGCACAGCGATTCAAACACCGCGTCCAGGGCGCGATCCCGCGCCCGGCGATCCAGCAGTTCGGAGATGCGATCACCCAGCAGCGGCAGGTGACGCAGCGAATGCGGCAGTGCCGCGGCCATCAACAGCGGAACGTAGCCGACGTCATTGCCGCCGATGGTCACGGTGACAAGGCTCTCGGTGCCGTCCAGGGCGGCGATCTGGGGTGGCGCGCCGTGTTGGCGCTCGGTGAGCACGTGCGCGGTGGTCGCCCCGGAGAAGGTGACGTCGGTCAAGTCGTGCCGGTATCGCTGCGCGATCAGGTGCGCATAGTTGCGTGCGGATCGGCCCGACCAACGCGGGGCCCCGGCGGCGCGGGGGCGGATGCCGGGACCGGCGGCCATCGAACTGCCCAGCGCCACATAACGACTCATGGTTGCGGGCTCGACGCCTGCGCCCAGAACCGCTTCGGGATCCGTCCGGCGCGCCGCGCCAGATACCCGGCGGTGACGGCGGCGGCCATCGCGGCGGCCATCGCGGCCGGATCGGCGGCCCTGGTCACCGCGGTGGCCAACAGCACGGCGTCGCAACCCAATTCCATGGCCAGCGCCGCGTCGCTGGCCGTTCCGATGCCCGCGTCGAGCACCACCGGAACGCCGGCCCGGGCGACGATCATTTCGATGTTGTGCGGATTGGTGATACCAAGCCCGGTGCCGATCGGCGAACCCAGCGGCATGACGGCCGCGCAGCCGGCGTCTTCGAGCCGGCGTGCCAGCACCGGATCGTCGTTGGTATAGGGCAGGACGACGAACCCGTCATCGACCAATTGCTCTGCGGCTCGCACCAATTCGACTCCATCGGGCAGCAGCGTGCGTTCGTCGGCGATCACCTCGAGCTTGATCCAGTTGGTGTCCAGCGCTTCGCGCGCCAACTGCGCGGTGAGCACCGCCTCGGCCGCGCCGCGGCATCCCGCGGTGTTGGGCAACGGCGTGATGCCCAGCCGGTTGAGCAGATCGAGCAGGCCGGTGCCGCCCTCCGCGTCGACCCGGCGGATGGCGACGGTGGTCAGTTCGGTGCCCGAGGCCACCAGCGCCTCCTCGAGCACCGCGAGGTTGCCGGCTCCCCCGGTCCCCATGATCAGGCGCGACGCGAAACTGCGGTCGCCGATGGTCAGTTTTGCATCAGCCACCTTGCACCGCCGTCACTATCTCGAGCCGGGCGCCGTCGAAAAGTTCTGTGCTCCAACGGGATCGCGGTAACACCGCGTCGTCCATGGCCACCGCGACGCCGCGGTCCGGAAAACCCATGGAGTGCAGCAGCGCGGCGACCGTGACATGCGCGTCGACGTCGACCTTCTGCTCGTTGACCATGACGATCATTGGCGTGCTCCCACCGGGGACAGTTCGGACACGATCTGTTCAGCCGTCCAGGGCGCCAACAGGAATCCCGATCGGCCGTGGCCGGCGGCCACCAGCGTTCGCGCATCCAGGCGATGTACCAGCGGCAGATTGTCGGGTGTCATGGGGCGCAACCCGGCGGCGCACTCGGCCAGCTCGTATTCGCCCAGGGCGGGCAGCACCGCGCACGCGTCGTCGAGCAGGTCACGCACCCCCGACACGACCGGGGCGGTGTCGCGCCCGTGCTCGTATTGGGTGGCCCCGACCACCACCCCGTCGGCGCGTGGCACCAGGTACACCTGCCGTCCGTGCACCCGGGCGCGAATGACCCGCTGCGGCAACGGCATACAGCCCTTGCGCCACCGCAGTCGCAGCACTTCGCCCTTCACCGGGCGGACCGGCAGGCCGGGCCACAACGCCGGCGCGTCGATGCCGTTGGCGATCACCACCGCGTCGGCCGCGACGCGCGACAACTCGTGCACCGGCGGCGCCCACGACACCCCGAGACGCTCGCACTGGTCAATCAAGGCGTCCAGCACCGCCCGGTTGTCCACGGCCAGCTCGGTGGGCGCCCGAAAGCCGTGCCGGATGCCCTGCGCCAGCAGCGGCTCGACGTCGCGGGCGGTCGACTCCCAGACCACCGGGTGCCCCTGGGCGGACAACCACTCCGCGACGGTGCGCAGATCGGCGGCATCGGCGCGGTCGACGGCCACCACCAACGACTCGCGCGCCGTGACCACCTCGGCCGGCAACCCGTCCAGGAAGCCTCCCTCGCGCCACAGCCGCAGCGATTCCAGGCCGAGACGCAACAACTGTTCTTCGCCGGGCCAGCCCTCGCTGTGCGGCGCCAGCATGCCGCCGGCGACCCAGGATGCGCCTTTGTGGTCGCTGCGGTGCACCCGCACCGACCACCCGGCCTGCGCGGCGCGGCGCGCCACCGCGAGCCCGATGACGCCGCCGCCGATGACGGCCAGCGACCCCGGCGGCGGGCCCGAGGGTGTCCCGGTCATGCTTGAACCTCCCTTCGCCGGCATTATCCGGATCAGGTGTGACGGTAAGGGCCGGTCGGGCGCAAGCCCGGTGGTGCCCACTCTCAGCCCCGCTCCCGGGACTCCCGTGTCTGGTAATTCTCTGCGCTCCACGCTAGCGCGCTAGCGTCTCGGTGTGCATCCACGTGGTACCCGCCTGTTGGCGGCGCGGCTGTATCTGTGCACCGACGCGCGCCGGGAGCACGGCGACCTGGCCGAGTTCGCGGACGCCGCCCTGGCCGGCGGCGTGGACATCATCCAGCTGCGCGACAAGGGGTCGGCCGGTGAGCAGCGGTTCGGCCCGCTCGAAGCGCGCGAGGAGCTGGCGGCGTGCCGGATCCTGGCCGACGCGGCCCGCCGGCACGGCGCCTTGTTCGCCGTCAACGACCGCGCCGACATCGCCCGCGCGGCCGGCGCCGACGTGCTGCACCTCGGGCAGGGCGACCTGCCGCTGGACGTCGCCCGCGACTTCGTCGGGACGGACGTCCTGCTCGGACTGTCCAGCCATGACCGCGAGCAGGCGGCTGCCGCAGCCGCCGGCCAGGCCGACTACTTCTGCGTCGGCCCCTGTTGGCCCACGCCCACCAAACCGGGACGCCAGGCGCCGGGCTTGGGATTGGTGCGGGCCGCCGCCGAGCTGGGAACCGGCAAGCCGTGGTTCGCGATCGGCGGCATCGACGAGCGGCGGCTACCCGAGGTGCTCGCGGCCGGTGCCCGGCGCATCGTGGTGGTGCGGGCGATCACTGCGGCCGCCGACCCACGGGCCGCGGCCGAACGGCTCAGTTCGGCGCTGGCAGCAGCGAGCTGATCCGGCGGGTCAGCTGCGAGGGCTCCTGACCGGCCCCGCCGGCCTCGCCGGGCATACACCAGACGAAGACGCCGGCCTCGATTTCGATAGTGCGCGGCAGGTATTGGCGTCGTTCGTCGCCGTGGTCCAGCGGCAACACCGTCGGTGCGGTGCGCAGCCGCTGCCAGCTGGCCGCGAAGCCGGGATGCAGTGGCAGGTCGGCCACCTCGTCTTCGGCGACCCAACGCATCTCGGCGCTTTCCCGGTTGGGCACGGTGTGCAGCAACTCCTCGGCGTCGGCGACGACGGTGGTGTAGCTCCAGTGCGTGCCGGCCATCCCGGCGACCTCGGCCGTGACGACGGTCGCACGCACGGCCAGTCGCTCACCCGGGAGACCGGCCTCTTCGTTGGCTTCGCGGACCGCCGTCTCCTCCGGCGTTTCGTGGCTGTCGCGGGCGCCGCCCGGCAGGCCCCAGGTCCCGCCCTGATGACTCCACACCGCGCGATGCTGCAGCAGCACCGCGGGCGTGCCATCGGCCTGCGGGGCCCGCAGCAGCAAACCCGCCGCACCGAAGCGACCCCAGTAGTGGGCGCCGCTGTCGGAGATCACCCAGCCGTCACCGTCGCCCTGCACCGACTCAGGATATGCAGACTTGGTTGGGGCGTCGCGAATTGCGTCCGCCTCCACCCATCCACCCGAACATGCTCTTAGACTTCGCTTATAGAGGTCCGTGCAGCGAAATCCGGTGGCCGAGAGACGAGGGCTGATAAGACGTGACGGTTGAGCTGGCGCACCCGTCGACCGAGCCGCAGGGATCGCGGTCACCGGCCGAACCAGCCCATCCACGCTGGTGGTTCATCTCGACGACGCCGGGCCGCATCCTGACCATCGGCATCGTGCTGGCCGCGCTCGGCGGGATCAGCGCCTTCGCCACCTCGACCACCATCAACCACCGGCAGCAGGTGCTCACCACGGTGCTCAACCACACCGAGCCGCTGTCCTTCGCCGCCGGGCGCCTCTACACGACCCTGTCGGTGGCCGACGCGGCGGCGGCCACCGCGTTCATCGCCGAGGCGGAACCGCAGCCCGTTCGCCAGCGCTACGAGCAGGCCATCACCGACGCGGCGGTGGCGGTGACCAGGGCGTCGAGCGGGCTCACCGACGAACCGCTGGTGCAGTTGCTGGGCCGGATCAATGCCGAGCTGGCCGTCTACACCGGCCTCATCGAGATAGCCCGCACCAACAACCGGGAGGGCAATCCGGTCGGCTCCTCGTACCTGTCGGAGGCGTCGGGGCTGATGCAATCGACGATCCTGCCCGACGCGGCGCGGCTCTACAAAGCGACGTCGGAGCGGGTGGACGCCGAAACCACCGCGTCGACGCAGATCCCCGCGCCGGTCATCATGGTGGTCGGCGCCACCGTGATCTTCGGCGCGTTCTCCCACCGCTGGCTGGCGCGCCGCACGCGGCGCCGAATCAACCCGGGCCTGGTGGTCGGCGCGCTCGCTATTCTCGTCATGGTGGTTTGGGTTGGGACTGCGCTCACCATTTCTACGACGGCCAGTCGTAGCGCGAAGGACACTGCCGCCGAATCCCTCAAGACCGTCACGAACGTCGCGATCACCGCCCAGCAGGCGCGCGCCGACGAGACGCTGTCGCTGATCCGTCGCGGGGACGAAGAGAAACGCAAGCAGTCGTTTTACCAGCGCATCGACTCCATGCACCGGCAGCTCGACCAGTACATGTCGCGCAGCGACGCGGTGGACAAGCCGGACCTGGAAGGCGCCGATCAGCTGCTGCTGCGCTGGCGGCAGGCCAACGACCGGATCACCTCCTACATCTCGGTGGGTAACTACCGCGCCGCGACGCAGGTGGCCCTGGGCAGCAGCGAAGAAGACTCCACCCCGGCATTCGACAAGCTCGATGGCGAGCTGGTCAAAGCCATGGATCAGGGCCGCATCACCCTGCGCAACGACGTCATCAACGCCCGCAGCGGGTTGTCCGGCGCCCAGGTGGGTGGCGTGGTGCTCAGCCTCGGCGCCGCGATCGCGGTGGCGCTCGGGCTGTGGCCGAGGCTGAAAGAGTACCGATAATGGCCCGGCTGCCGCTGCTTCGCCGGGTGTGCGCCGTGGCCGGCGCGGTGGTGGTACTGGCGGGTTGCGGACACACGGAATCGCTGCGGGTGGCCAGCGTGCCGACGTTGCCGCCGCCGACACCGGTCGGCATGGAGCAGTTGCCGCCACAGCCGCCGCTGCCGCCCGACGGCCCGAACCAGGGCTGCGACCTGACGGCAAGCCTGCGGCCCTTCCCCACCAAGGCGGAGGCGGATGCGGCCGTCGCCGACATCCGGGCCCGCGGTCGGCTCATCGTCGGGCTGGACATCGGCAGCAACCTGTTCAGCTTCCGCGACCCGATCACCGGCGAGATCACCGGTTTCGACGTCGACATCGCCGGCGAGATCGCGCGCGACATCTTCGGGGCGCCCTCGCACGTCGAGTACCGGATCCTGTCGTCGGACGAGCGGGTCACCGCGTTGCAGAACTCCGAGGTGGACGTCGTGGTGAAGACCATGACCATCACCTGCGACCGGCGCAAGCTGGTGAACTTCTCGACCGTCTACCTCGACGCGAACCAGCGCATCCTCGCCCCGCGCGACTCGCCGATCGTCAAGGTCTCTGACCTGTCCGGCAAGCGCGTCTGCGTGGCCAAGGGCACGACGTCGCTGCACCGGATCCAGCAGATCGATCCGCCGCCGGTCGTGGTCTCGGTGGTCAACTGGGCCGATTGCCTGGTGGCGATGCAGCAGCGCGAGATCGACGCGGTCAGCACGGACGATTCGATCCTGGCCGGGCTGGTCGAAGAGGACCCCTACTTGCACATCGTCGGCCCCAACATGGCCACTCAGCCCTATGGCATCGGGGTCAATCTGAACAACACGGGACTGGTGCGGTTCGTCAACGGAACCCTGGAACGGATCCGCCGGGACGGTACGTGGAACACGTTGTACCGCAAGTGGTTGACGGTGCTGGGGCCCGCGCCGGCCCCACCCACGCCGAGGTATCTGGACTGATGGCCGAGCCGGACAAGCAAACCGAGCAGCCGGAAACCGGCGCCGAGGACGTGGCGGACGTGGCGCCGGGCACCCAGCCGGCAGACGTGCAGACCGGCGCGGCGACCGGGCGGCTGCAGGCCACCCAGGCGCTGTTCCGTCCCGATTTCGACGACGACGATGACGACTTCCCGCACATCTCGCTGGGTGCCCTCGACACCGATCCGCAGGACCGCTTGACGGTCGCGACGCGGTCGCTGCCCGCGGTCCGACAGCTCGGCGGTGGCCTGGTCGAGATCCCGCGTGGGCGCGACATCGATCCGCTCGAAGCCCTGATGACCAATCCGGTGGTGCCGGAGTCCAAGCGTTTCTGCTGGAACTGCGGAAAGCCGGTGGGCCGGTCCAGCAAGAAATCCAAAGGCACGTCGGAGGGCTGGTGCCCGTCCTGCGGCAGCCCGTATTCCTTTCTGCCGCAACTGAATCCCGGCGATATCATCGCGGGCCAGTACGAAGTCAAGGGCTGCATCGCACACGGCGGTCTGGGCTGGGTTTACCTGGCGGTCGACCACAACGTCAACGACCGGCCGGTGGTGCTCAAGGGTTTGGTGCACTCCGGCGACGCGGAGGCACAGGCGATCGCGATGGCCGAACGGCAGTTCCTGGCCGAGGTGGTCCACCCGCAGATCGTGCAGATCTTCAATTTCGTCGAGCACGTCGACCAGCACGGGAATCCGGTCGGCCTCATCGTCATGGAGTACGTCGGCGGTCAGCCGCTCAAGCACGGGAAGGGCGAGAAGCTACCCGTCGCCGAGGCCGTGGCCTACCTGCTGGAGATCCTGCCCGCGCTCAGCTATCTGCACTCCATCGGCCTGGTCTACAACGACCTGAAGCCGGAGAACATCATGCGCACCGAAGAGCAGCTCAAGCTGATCGACCTGGGTGCGGTGTCGCGGATCAACTCGTTCGGATACCTCTATGGCACACCGGGTTTCCAGGCGCCCGAGATCGTGCGCACCGGCCCGACGGTCGCCACCGACATCTACACCGTGGGCCGCACACTGGCCGCCCTCACGCTCAACCTGCAGACCCGCAACGGCCGCTACGTCGACGGCCTGCCCGAGCACGACCCGGTGCTGGCCATCTACGACTCGTTCCGCCGGTTGTTGCGCCGCGCCACCGATCCCGACCCGCGGCGCCGGTTCTGCAGCACCGAGGAGATGTCAGCGCAGTTGATGGGGGTGCTGCGCGAGGTGGTCGCCCACGACAGCGGGGTGCCGCGGCCCGGCCTGTCGACCATCTTCAGCCCCAGCCGCTCGACGTTCGGGGTCGACCTGCTGGTCGCCCACACCGACGTGTACCTGGACGGCCAGGTCCACTCGGAGAAGCTCACCGCTCGCGAAATCGTTACCGCACTGCAGGTTCCGCTGGTCGACCCCGCCGACGTCGCCGCTCCCGTCCTGCAGGCGACCGTGTTGTCCCAGCCGGTGCAGACCCTGGACTCGTTGCGCGCGGCCCGGCACGGGACGCTGGACGCCGACGGCGTCGAGGTGTCGGAGTCGGTGGAGCTGCCGCTGATGGAGGTCCGCGCGCTGCTGGATCTCGGCGACGTCGCCAAGGCCACCCGCAAGCTCGACGACCTCGCGGAGCGGGTCGGCTGGCAATGGCGGTTGGTGTGGTACAAGGCCGTCGCCGAGTTGCTCACCGGCGACTTCGATTCGGCCACAAAGCATTTCATCGAAGTCCTGGACACGTTCCCCGGCGAGCTGGCGCCCAAGCTTGCGCTGGCCGCCACTGCCGAACTGGCCGGCGATGTCGACGACCACAAATTCTACGAGACCGTGTGGAAGACGAATGACGGGGTGATCTCGGCCGCGTTCGGATTGGCCAGAACGCTGTCCGCGGAAGGGGATCGGGCCGCCGCGGTTCGCACGCTGGACGAGGTGCCGGCCACCTCCCGGCACTTCACCACCGCGCGACTGACCAGCGCGGTGACGCTGCTGTCCGGCCGCACCAAGAGCGAGATCACCGAGGAGGACATCCGCGACGCGGCCCGGCGGGTGGAGGCGCTGCCGCCCACCGAGCCCCGCGTGCTGCAGATCCGCGCCCTGGTGCTGGGCTGTGCGATGGACTGGCTGGAGGACAACAAGGCCAGCACCAACCACATCCTCGGCTTCCCGTTCACCGAACACGGGCTGCGGCTGGGCGTCGAGGCCTCGCTGCGCAACCTCGCCCGCGTCGCCCCGACCCAGCGGCACCGCTACGCGCTGGTGGACATGGCGAACCGGGTGCGTCCCACCAGTACGTTCTAGGGCTGGGGTTTGGGGGCCGGGGTTTGGGCCGGCTTCGTTGAGTGTGAATCGTCGGCTTTCGGTGTGAACGCTGGGCGGCGACACGCCGACAACCCCCACCGTAGGTTCACGTTCAAAGCCGTTGCTTCACTCTCGATTTCGCCAGCGCCGCCCGCACGCGGCGGACGATGCCTTCGGGCCGGTCCTCCGCGACGACCCGGACGATGATCCACCCCAGCTGCTCGAGCATCTCCGTGCGCTTGATGTCTTTGACGTATTGCCTTCGGTCGGTGCGATGTTGGTCGCCGTCATACTCCACGGCGACCATCGACTCCGGCCAGCCCAGGTCCAGGTATGCGATCGGAAAGCCGTCAACGCCCGGCACCGGGATCTGGGTCTGCGGCCGGGGCAGGCCGGCGTCGATGAGCAGTAGCCGCAGGTAACTTTCGCGCGGCGACTGTGCACCAGGGTCGACCAGGTCGAGCGCGGTCTCTAGTCGCCGTAGTCCGGGCGCGTGTGGGTGCGACCCGGCGACACCCAGTACGTCGTCCACCTTGAAACCCGTTGCACGCGCGAGCGAATCGAGCCGAACAACCGCCGAGCGGATCGCCCCGCGCCTCCCGATATCGAAGGCGGTTCGCTCCGGTGTGGTGAGGGCCAGCCCGTCACGCAGCTGCATCTCACCGGCACACAGCGTTGCCCGACGCGTCAGTACCCCGTCCGGCGGACGATTGTTGCTGTGTATCAGCTCAACCGGCACACCGTCGGGAATCCACTTGGCGCCGTGCAGGAAAGCGGCGGCAGCCCCTGCGATAACGGCTCGGCCACCAGACCACAGCCATGCAGCGGTGATGCGCAAGTCAAGAGAGAGCATGGCGTCGTTCGAGATGTAGACATCGGGAAACACCGCGCGGTATCGCGTCCGCAGCTGGTGTCGGCTCAACGCCCCACAGCGCAGCACCTCGCTGCCGACAAACGGCTCCTCCACGCCGCGACCATCGCATGTCTGCCACGGTGCGCGAGTACATCTGTGCACAGGGCCACGAGGCCACGAGGCCACGTCCGTGACTGACCCTTGCGGGCAGCGCCGGACGGAGAGTGAACTTACCTCCGCACGGACTCCGTCAGTAATTTCGATGGGCGCAGAGAATCCACAGATGCGCGAGAGTCGTCATCTGGAGACAAAGTTCCGGCGAGGTGCTAGCGCTGGCAGCGCTTGCGTTGCCGGCTGCGGCGCCGGCCAGCTGAAAGAGCCGTCGGGCCCGTCATGGTGGTGCTCGAGGGCCCGACCCAGGATTCCCCGCGCCCAGGCGAGTGTCTGGTTCGGGTCGCGGGCTTCACGTTGAATCGGCACGCTCGCGACAGCCAAAAACCTGGTGCCACCGGCGCCTGGGCACCGGCACGATCGGCCTTGTCGCCGACCGCGGTACCCCCACGGCTACTTATTGGCGCGGCGGGGCCAGCCCAGAAGCAAAGCCCACCGAGATGCGCTGGGCCGCCCCCAAGGAACATGAGACCACCGACCGCACACTGATGAAAAGCACCCACTCTCACGCAAATCACAACAAAACACAGCAAAATCTCAGTTGCACGCCGCACAGTTATCTCATGGCAGGCCAGTCCACCAGGTGGGTCAGCACGGCCCGCATGCTGCGCCGGGCCGGGTTCGGGGTGACCGGGCCCGAGGTCGACGCGGTCGTCGGCCGGGACTGGCCGGGCTACGTGGACGCGATGCTGGCCACCGATCCCGACGCCGACCCGGGCGCGGCGGCCACGCCGATGCCCGCCTTCGACGCACCCAGGCCGCCGGGCAAGGGCGCTACGCCGGCCGCGCGCCAGCAGTACAACCAGCGGGTGACCCAACAGTTGGACGTGCTGTCGAATTGGTGGATACGCCGCATGGCCGACGTGGGGCAGCCGGTGCACGAAAAGCTGACGCTGTTGTGGCACAACCACTTTGCCACCTCGGCGCAGAAGGTGCGGGTCGCGTCGTACCTGGCCGCACAGAATCAGAAACTGCGCGCCGGGTCGCTGGGCGATTTTCGCGCCCTGGCTTACGCGATGCTGACCGACGCCGCGATGCTGCGCTGGCTGGACGCGTCGCGCAGCACCGCCAAGGCGCCCAACGAAAACCTGGCCCGCGAATTCATGGAGCTGTTCGCGTTGGGACATGGCAACGGCTACACCGAGAGCGACGTGCGCAACGGTGCGCGGGCCCTGACGGGATGGGTCATCGGCCCCGGGGGCGAAACCTCCATGACGCCCAAACGCCATGACGCGGGCGCCAAGACGCTGTTCGGGCAGAGCCGCAACTTCAATGCCGCCGGGTTCTGCGATACCGTGCTGGCGCAACCGAAATCGGCCGAATACGTCGCGGGACGCCTGTGGCGGCAATTGGCGTCCGACGACCCGCCGTCACCGCAGGTGCTCGAGCGCCTGGTCGCCGCCTACGGACCCAACCGCGACCTGCGCGCGCTGACCCGGGCGATCCTCACCGACAGCGAATTCACCAGCAGCCGCGCCGCGGTGGTCAACACCCCGGTCGAGTGGCTCGTCGGCGTCGTCAGGGCGCTGCGGGTGCCGGTCGACGACACCAAGCGCCTGAAGATGATCGACGGCACATTGCGCGCGCTGGGCCAGCGACCGTTCTATCCGCCCAGCGTCGGGGGCTGGCCCAGCGGCCAGCTGTGGCTGTCCACCGCCAGCGCAGGAACCCGCCTGCGCGCCGCGACCGAACTGGCCCGCGCGGGCGACCTCTCCGGCATCGAGGACACCGCCGCCGGCGACCGCGTCGACGCGGTCGGTTATCTGATCGGCGTCGGCTCCTGGTCGGACCGCACCGCCCACGCGTTGCAGCCGCTGGTGCGGCAACCGGCGCAATTGGTGGCGGCCGCCGTCAACACTCCCGAATACCTGACGTCCTAGCGAGACAGCCATGCCCCAGATGAACCGTCGCCGATTCCTGATCGCCAGCGCTGGCGTCGGCGCGGCCGGCCTGCTGTCAGCGGTCAGCTGGCCCGACCTGATGCGTGCGGCCAGGGACCGGCCGCTGGCCGATGGCTCCGGTGTCCTGGTGATCGCCACGCTGTATGGCGGCAACGACGGCATCAACACCGTGATCCCCTACGCGGACAACGCCTATCACGACGCTCGCCCCGAACTCGCCTACGCACCGGGCGACGTGTTGCACCTCGATCAGCAGCTGGGCCTCAACCCGGCGATGAAGGGATTGGCGGGCCTGTGGAACCGGGAGCAGCTCGCCATCGTGCGCGGCGCGGGCTACCCCAAGCCCGACCACAGCCACTTTCGGTCCATGGACATCTGGCAGACGGCGTCACCGGCCGAGCCGGTGGCGACCGGCTGGATCGGCCGCTGGCTCGACGCGACCGGAGATGATCCGTTGCGAGCGGTCAACATCGGCGCCGTCCTTCCTCCGCTGGCCGTCGGCGCGAAGTGCACGGCCGCAGCCCTTTCGCCGGGCGGCGCGCCGGGCAAGGCGGAGAAGTTCGACGCGGTGATGACCGCGCTGGGCGACGACGATCCCGACGACACCCCGGCGATGGCCGCGGTGTGCAAGGCCTACCGAGCCGCACGCACCGCCGACACCACGTTCGCATCGGTGAAACCCAATGCCGGGGAACGTAATTCACTGGCGGCCCAGCTGAGCACGGTGGCTCAAGCCATCAAGGCCCACGTGCCCACCCGGGTCTACACGGTGCAGCTGGGCGGCTTCGACACCCACGCCGGCGAACGCGGCACCCAGCAGCGACTCCTGCAGACATTCGACGAGGCGATTAGCGCGTTCGTCCAGGAGACGGCGGGCCGTGACGTGGTGCTGCTGGCGTATTCCGAATTCGGGCGCCGGGTGCGCGCCAACGCCTCGCAGGGCACCGACCATGGCACGGCCGGCCCCGTTTTCATCGCGGGCTCTCCCGTCAAGGGCGGTTTCTACGGCGAACAGCCGAGCCTCGCCGACCTCGACAATGGAGACTTGAAGTACACCACCGATTTTCGTGACATCTATGCCGAGCTGCTGGCGCGAACGATCGGGACCGATCCCGCCCCGGCGGTGGGCACCGGACGAAGCAGCCTGGGCTTCCTATCGGTTTAGCAGGTTCACGCAGTCGCGGGCGATGGCCAGCTCTTCGTTGGTCGGGATCACCAGCACGGCGATCGGTGAATCGTCCGCGGAGATTTGGCGCGCACCCTTGCCGCCGCCGAGGTTGCGGCGCTGATCGAGGACGATGCCCAGTTCCTCCATGCCGGCGACCGCGTCGTGGCGCACCGCCGGGTCGTTCTCGCCGATTCCGGCGGTGAAGCTGATGACATCGGTGTGCCCCAGCACCGCCAGGTAGGCGCCGATGTACTTGCGCAGCCGATGCGTGAACACATGAAAGGCCAATTGCGCTGACTCGTCGCCGGATTCGATCATCTCCCGAAGCCGGCGAAAGTCGCGCTCGCCGGACAGACCCAGCACCCCGGAGCGCTGGTTGAGCATGGACTCGACGTCGTCGACGCCCATCTGGGCCGTGTGGGACAGGTAGCCGATGACGCTGGGATCGATGTCGCCGCTGCGGGTGCCCATCACCAAGCCCTCCAGCGGCGTCAAGCCCATCGAGGTGTCCAGCGGCCGGGCGCCGGCGATCGCCGAGGCGGAGCAACCGTTACCAAGGTGCAGGACAATCTGTTTCAGGTCGCCGACCGATCGGTCCAGGAACGCGGCGGCCTGCTCGCTGACGTAGCGGTGCGAGGTCCCGTGAAACCCGTAGCGGCGAATTTGATACCGCTGCGCCAGGTCGCGATCGATGGCGTAGGTGGCCGCCGCCGGCGGCAGGTCGTGGAAGAACCCGGTGTCGAACACGGCGATGTGGGCGAGGTCGGGCAGCAGTTTGCGCGCGACCTCGATTCCCTTGAGCGCGGGCGGGTTGTGCAGCGGCGCCAGCTCCGACAATTCGTGGAGCCTGCCGATCACCGCGTCGTCCAGCAGGGTGGGCTGATAGAAAGTGTTGCCGCCGTGCACCACTCGATGGCCCACCGCGACGATGCCGCTCGACCGCAGATCGATACCGTCGTCGGCCAGCGTGTCGAACGCGCGGCGCAGCGCGGCATCATGGTCGGGAACAGACGACGAATCCTCTCCGATTCGCTCCACCAGACCCGTCGCCCGGGCGTTACCCGAATCGGCGTCGACCAATTGATATTTCAGGGATGACGAGCCGGAGTTGATCACCAACACCAGGCGGGCGTCGCCATTGGCCGTCATGGCTGCCCCTGGGCCTGGATCGCGGTGATGGCCACGGTGTTCACGATGTCTTCGACCAATGCGCCCCTGGACAGATCGTTCACCGGCTTGCGCAAGCCCTGTAGCACGGGCCCGATGGCCAGCGCGCCGGCGCTACGCTGGACCGCCTTATAGGTGTTGTTGCCGGTGTTGAGGTCGGGGAAGATCAGCACCGTCGCGCGACCGGCTACCGGCGAGTCGCGCAGTTTGGTGGCGGCGACCGATGGTTCGATCGCGGCGTCGTACTGGATGGGTCCCTCGACCGGCAGGTCGGGATTCCGTTTCCGCACCAATTCGGTTGCCGTCCTTACCTTGTCGACGTCCGCGCCGGTACCCGAGTCGCCAGTCGAGTACGACAGCATCGCGACCCGCGGCTCGATGCCGAACCGCGCGGCGGTGCGCGCCGACGAGATCGCAATGTCGGCCAGCTGCTCGGGTGTCGGATTCGGGATGATCGCGCAGTCGCCGTATGCCAGCACGCGATCGGGTAGGCACATCAGGAAGACGCTGGACACGGTAGCGACATCCGGGACCGTCTTGATGATCTCGAACGCGGGCCGCACGGTGTGGGCGGTGGTGTGCGCGGCGCCGGACACCATGCCGTCCACCATCCCGGTGTGCACCAGCATGGTGCCGAAATACGTGCCGTCGCGCATGACGTCGCGGGCCTGCTCGACGGTGACGCCCTTCGCCTTGCGTAACTGCGCGTACTGCTCGGCGAACTCGTGGCGCAGCCGGCTGTTACGCGGGTCGATCACCGTGACGTCGCCCAGGTCGACCCCGAGTTCTCCCGCGCGCTGGCGGATTCGGGCCTCGTCGCCCAGGATGGTCAGCTCGGCGACGCGGCGCTGCAGCACCCGGCCGGCGGATCGCAGGATGCGGTCGTCGTCGCCTTCGGGAAGGACGATGTGTTTGCGATCCGACCGCGCCTGCAGCGTCAGCTGGTAGATGAACATCTGCGGCGTGATGACGGTGGGGATCGGGATGGCAAGCTGCGCCAACAGATCGGCGATATCGACATGGCTGTCCATCAGCGCCAGCGCGGTGTCGATCTTGCGCTGCGAGGCCGCCGTGACCCTGCCCCGCGCCGCCGCCGCCGCGCCGGCGGTGTCGTAGGTGCCCAGTGCGGTGGCGACGATCGGCAACCGCAGCCGCAGTCCGGCGACCAGCGCGGCGATGGACGGGTGCAGCGCGAAGCCGCCGTTGAGCACGATGCACGACAGCGACGGAAAGCCTTCCGCGGCATGGGCGCTGGCGACGGCGAGCACCACATCCGAGCGGTCGCCGGGGGTGATGACCGCGATGCCGTCGCGCAGCCGCTCCAGGACGTGGTCGGCGGTCATCCCCGCGACCAGCACGCCGGTGACCTCGCGTTCGCGCAGCGACTCTTCGCCGCTGACCGGCGTCCCCCCGACCGCCTTCTCCAGCTCGGCCACCGTCGGCGCGGACAGCAGCGGCTCGTCGGGCAGCACATAGCTGCGCTGGGAGAATCTGCGCAGCGCTTCGGCCACGTCGGCCAGCTCGGCCGGTTCGCACCGGTTGGCCACCACCGCCGCGGTGTGGGCGTGCTGGGCGTCCAGCTCGGCCAGGCAGACGTCGACGACGCCGGCGATCTCCGCGGCCGTGCGCCCCTTGCCGCTGACCGTCAGCAGCAGCGGCGCACCGAGGTTGACCGCGATGCGCGCGTTGGTCGCGAGTTCCGCGGGCCGGGTCACGTCCGTGTAGTCGCTGCCGACGATCACCACCGCGTCGCACGCCTCGGCCACCGCGTGGTAGGCGTCGACGATGCGGGCGATCGCGGCGTCGCCGTCGGCGTGCAGCTGCTGATAGGTGATGCCCACGCACTGTTCGTACGACAGATCCGCGGTGGTCCGCGTCAGGAGCAGTTCCAGGATGTAGTCGCGCTCGATTGAATCGGTGCGCGTAATGGGCCGGAACACACCGACTTTGGCGACCGTCGCGGTCAACCGGTGCAGCAGCCCCAGCGCGATCGTTGACTTGCCGGTCTCCGGCTCGGGGGCGGCGATATAGATCGCAGACACGGAACCGGTGGCCACCCCGTGCGCCTATCCGGCCAGCCGCCGCAGCCGCGGCGCCAGGTCCTTCTCGAACAGTTCCAAGAAGCGACGCTGGTCATGGCCGGGCGCGTGGAACACCAAGTGGTTGAGGCCCCAGTCGACGTAATCCTTCACCTTCGCGACCGCCTCGTCGGGGTCGGACGCCACGATCCAGCGCTTGGCGACCTGTTCGATCGGCAGCTCGTTGGCGGCCTTCTCCATCTCAAGCGGGTCGTGAATGCTGGTCTTCTGTTCGGCCGTCAGCGACAGCGGCGCCCAGAACCGGGTGTTCTCCAGCGCCTTGTCCGGATCGGTGTCGTAGGAGATCTTGATCTCGATCATCCGGTCGATGTCGTCGGGGTTTTTTCCGGCCGCCTCCGCGCCCTCCTTCATGGCGGGCATCAGCTTGTCCTTGTACAGCTCCTCGCCCTTGCCGGAGGTGCAGATGAAGCCGTCACCGGCGCGACCCGCGTATTTGGCCACCTGCGGGCCGCCCGCGGCGATGTAGATCGGGATGCCGCCCTCCGGCACGTCATAGATGGAGGCGCCCTTGGTGTGGTAGTACTCACCCTCGAAGTCGACGCGGTCGCCCAGCCACAGTTCGCGCATCAGCCGCACCGATTCGCGTAGCCGGGCATAGCGTTCCTTGAACTCCGGCCATTCGCCTTCGTATCCGGTGGCTATCTCGTTGAGCGACTCGCCGGTGCCGACGCCGAGGAAAATGCGGTCCGGGTACAGACAACCCATCGTGGCGAACGCCTGCGCGATGACGGCGGGGTTGTACCGGAAGGTCGGCGTGAGCACCGAGGTGCCCAGCTGGAGGCGCTTGGTGCGCTCGCCGACGGCGGTCATCCAGGCGAGCGAGAACGGTGCGTGCCCGCCCTCGTGTCGCCACGGCTGGAAGTGGTCACTGACGGTTGCGCTGTCCATGCCGTGCCCCTCGGCGGCGACAGCGAGTTCGACGAGCTCGCGCGGTGCAAATTGTTCGGCGGACGCTTTGTATCCGAGTTTCAGTTCAGCCACCCGTTCTTTCTACTCCTGTCTCGATGGTCGCGACTGGCTGGCTTCTACACTCGCGGGCATGGGATCGGCGCCAACTCTCGTTCAAGTGACCGACACGGTGTACCTCGCGCAGGGCGAGGCCGTGAACTGGACGCTGGTCGTCGACGGCACCGGCGTGCTGCTGATCGACGCCGGATATCCCGGCGACCGCGAGGGTGTGCTGTCGTCGCTGCGGGAGCTGAGTTACGGGCCCGGCGACGTGCGCGCCGTCCTGCTCACGCACGCCCACATCGACCATTTGGGCTCGGCGATCTGGCTCGCCAACGAATACGGCACCGACGTGTATTGCCACGCCCAGGAAGTGGGCCACGCCAAGCGCGAGTATCTGGAACAGGCGTCGGTTTTCGATGTGGCCCTGCGCATTTGGCGGCCGCGCTGGGCGACCTGGGGACTGCATGTGCTGCGCAGCGGAGGCCTGATCCGCGACGGCATCGCGTCCACCCGGCCGCTGACCGACGAGGTGGCCGCCGCGCTGCCCGGCCGCCCGACGGCGGTGTTCACCCCCGGGCACACCAGCGGCCACTGCTCGTACGTGGTGGACGGCGTGCTGGTCAGTGGCGACGCGCTGATCACCGGGCACCCGCTACTGCGCCGCGGTGGGCCGCAGCTGCTGCCGGCGGTGTTCAGCCGCAGCCAGCAGGATGCGCTGCATAGCCTGGACACCCTGGCCCTGCTGGACACCGAGATCTTGTTGCCCGGGCACGGCGACGTGTGGCGCGGCCCGATCCGGGAAGCGACCGCGCGGGCCATCTCGTTGGCTCAGTAGAGGAGCAGTGTTGCTCGAACCGATTGTGAACCAACGGCTTTGAGTGGGAAAGTGCGGTGGGGGATTGTCGGCGTGTCGCCGCCCAGGGTTCACACTCAACGCCGACGATTCACCCTCGACGCTTCAGACCTTGCCCTAGGCCAGCCACTTCTCGAACGCGATCGGAATGAACGGTCCCCAGTCGGGCAGCGGGTCCGGCGGTATCCGGGTATACCCCGTCGCGTCATAGAGCGCCTCGGCCTCGGGCTGGCGATTGCCGGTGATCAGGTAGAGCCGCCGATACCCCCGTGCCAGGGCCTCGGCCTCCAGCGCCGCCAGCAGCGCGCGGGCATAACCGCGGCGCCGATGAGCACCGTCTGTCCAGATCCGCTTGAGCTCAGCGGTGTTGGCGTCGTAACGGCGAAACGCCCCGCCGGTCACCGGCACGCCGTCCAGCACACCGATCAGCAGGCCGCCGTCCGGCGGCGCCAGCTCCGCCCGCGGCACCGGCAGCCAGGTCAGGTGGGTGCTCGGCGTGCCGCCGTATCGCTGCGCGTACTCGACGGCCAGTTCGGCCAGCAGCGGTTGTGCCAGCGGGTCGTCGTGGGTTGCCGACACGAACCGCAGTGGTCTAGAGCTTGATTCCGGCATCACGACAGCTCAAACGCGGGTGGCGGTGAGGTATTCCGGGACGAACTCCGCGTCGCCGGGGGCCGTCCGCCGCCGCCTGCCCATCCCCACCGCGCCCAGCAGTTCGGTGCTGCCCAGGCCGGCCGTCTGCCAGCCGTTCGACGCCAAATACTCTGGCACATAATGGTATTCGCCGGGGTGGGTCAGGCTGGCCAGGTCGACGTCCAGGCCGCGCCGGCGCCAGCCGTCGACGAAGGCGCGCTCGGCCCCGAGCCGCAACGGATTCCAGGTGGGCATGTGATCGGCGGTGAACCGGCTGCCCGCGGCGCTCGCGGCGGTGACGGCGTCCAGCAATCGTTTCTGCTCGCCGGGCGAGAGGTAGCCGGCGAGCAATTGCTCGGCGACCCAGACCGTGGGCGCCGCGGCGTCGAACCCGACCCGCCGCAGCGCCGCCGGCCAATCGTGGTTCAGATCAATGCCGATCGCACACCGGTGGGTGGCCAATTCGGCGTCCAGCCCGCGCAGCACCTCGGCTTTGAAATCGAGCACTTGCGGCTGATCGACCTCATACACCGTGGTCCCGCGCGGCCACCACAGCCGGTAGGGCCGGGTGTCCAGGCCCGACGCCAGGATCACCACCTGCCGAATGCCCGCCCGGACCGCATCGGCCAGGAATTCGTCCACGAATCGCGTGTGCGCCGCCAGCGCGTGCAGCAGCGCCGTCAACGCCGGGTCGTCGCCGTCGTCTTCGGCGAACACGCGGTCCTTGATCGCCCGGGTGAGGAAGTCGATCCCGACGGCGCACAGCAGCGGCTCGGCGAACGGGTCGTTCAGCAGCCCCTGGTCGGTGGCCACCGCCCGCGCGGCCGCACCGAAGGTTGCGGTTGCCGCCACGTCGGCCGTCTGCACCATGGTCGCCTCAGACGCCGGAGCGACGCCGCATGGTCAGCCCGGCGGCCACTCGCCAGCCCAACAGCAACAGCGCGGTGACCGTCGCCGCGACCACCACGAAGCTCGCCGCCACACCCGCGGACGTCGCCTTGCGCAGCAGCATGCCGACGACGACGGTGGACAACCACACGACTATCCCGGTCGGCGCCACCGCGGTCGGCCGCCGCCACCCGCGAGAGACCAGCCATCCGACGACCGTGCCGGTGAGAAACGGCCACGCCGTCGCGGCGATTCCGGTGACATCGAGGCCTTCGTCATGGCTGCGGCGCCCCACGGCGCAAAAGACCAGCACACCGACGACATCCACCGCGAGCCAGGCAGGCCGCTGGAGCCTAAGCATTCAGGCAGACTACCGGGGCGCCGCGCGATCCTTGACCGCCCGGCCGCGGTGAATCTAGATTCGTCAGCGATGAATGCGCATTCACACGGCGGCCTGGCGGTGGTGACCGGCGCCGGCTCCGGCATCGGCAAGGCAATAGCGCTGGGCCTCGCCGCGCGCGGCGAGCGCGTGGTCGCCGCCGACCTAGACTCGGCGGCGGCGTCGGCCACCGCCGGCGAACGCCCCGAGAAGATCACCGCGCTACCGGTGGACGTGGCCGACCCGGAACAGGTTGGCGCCCTGCGGGACCGGATCCACGCCGACCTCGGCGTGCCCAACATCGTCGTCAACGCGGCCGGATGGGACCGCACCGACCAATTCCTCAACGCCACACCGGAATTCGCTCAGAAGGTGGTGGCCATCAACTACCTGGGGCCGGTGCACGTCTGCTCGGCGTTCCTGCCGGGGATGATCGAGACGCACGGCGGCGGGCGCGTGGTCAACCTGGCCAGTGACGCCGGCCGGGTGGGCAGCGCGGGCGAGAGCATCTACGCCGGCGCCAAGGGCGGGGTGATCGCCCTGACCAAGTCGCTGGCCCGCGAAATGGCCCGCCACCACATCACGGTCAACTGCGTGTGCCCCGGCCCGACCGACACCCCGCTGTTTCATGCGCAACCCGAGAAACTGCGGGAAGCACTGGTCAAGGCCATCCCGTTTCGCCGGCTGGCCCGACCCGAGGAGGTCGCCGCGCCCGTGCTGTTCTTCGCGTCCGAGGCCGCCTCGTTCATCACCGGACAGGTGATCAGTGTCAGCGGCGGCTTGACGATGGCAGGCTGATGACATGAGCACTCACACGCCACCGGCCTTCGACCGCGACGACCCGCTGGGCCTGGACGCCTCGCTATCCAGCGACGAGCTTGCGGTCCGCGACACCGTGCGGGGGTTCTGCGCCGAGCACGTCCTGCCGCACGTCGCGGAGTGGTTCGAGATCGGGGACCTTCCGGTCCGCGAGCTGGCCAAGGGGTTCGGGCAACTCGGCCTGCTGGGCATGCACCTGGACGGGTACGGCTGCGCGGGGGCGTCGTCGGTGCACTACGGCCTGGCCTGTACCGAGCTCGAGGCCGCCGATTCCGGCATCCGATCGATGGTCTCGGTGCAGGGCTCGCTGGCGATGTTCGCGATCTGGAACTTCGGGTCCGAGGAGCAGAAGCAGGAATGGCTGCCCGGCATGGCCACCGGCGAGCTGCTCGGCTGCTTCGGCCTGACCGAACCCGACGTCGGCTCCGATCCCGCCGCGATGAAAACCCGGGCGCGCCAAGACGGTTCGGATTGGGTGCTGAACGGACGCAAGCTGTGGATCACCAATGGCTCGGTCGCCGACGTCGCCGTCGTCTGGGCCGCCACCGACGACGGGATCCGCGGTTTCGTCGTGCCCACCAAGACGCCCGGATTCAGCGCCAACACGATTCACCACAAGCTGTCGCTGCGGGCCTCGATCACCAGCGAGTTGGTGCTCGACGACGTGCGGGTGCCGGCGGGGGCGATGCTGCCCGAGGCCAAGGGGCTGCGCGGGCCGCTGTCGTGCCTGTCCGAGGCCCGCTACGGGATCATCTGGGGCTCGATGGGTGCGGCGCGCTCGGCGTGGCAGGCCGCGCTCGATTACGCCACGCAACGCACCCAATTCGGCCGGCCCATCGCCGGTTTCCAGCTGACCCAGGCCAAGCTCGTCGACATGGCGGTCGAGCTGCACAAGGGCCAGCTGCTGTCGCTGCACCTCGGGCGGCTCAAGGACAGCGGCGGGCTGCGGCCCGAGCAGGTGAGCTTCGGCAAGCTCAACAACACCCGCGAGGCGATCGAGATCTGCCGCACCGCGCGAACCATATTGGGCGGCAACGGAATATCGCTGGAGTACCCCGTGATCCGGCACATGGTCAACCTGGAATCGGTGCTGACCTACGAGGGCACGCCCGAGATGCATCAGCTGGTCCTCGGCCAGGCGTTCACCGGCAGCGACGCCTTCCGCTGACTCCGAGCACCGATGACCGCCCGCCTGGAGTACACCACCGAGCATCACCAGTTCCGGGAACTGGTCAGCGATTTCGTGCGGCAGACGGTGGTGCCCAACCACGAGAAGTGGGAACGGGACGGCCAGTGGGATCGCTCGCTGTTCATCGAGGCGGGCAGACTCGGGCTGCTGGGCTTCTCGGTGCCCGAGCGTCTCGGCGGCCCGGGCGTGCGCGACTTCCGCTACAACGCGATCGTGATCGACGAATTGCAGCGCGCGGGTGCGGCGGCCGAGGCCATCGCCTTCACTCTGCAAAACGACGTGGTGCTGCCCTATCTCACCGACCTGACCACGCCCGAACAGCAACAGTGCTGGCTGCCCGGGGTGGTCACCGGCGAGACGGTGCTCGCCATCGCGATGACCGAGCCCGGCACCGGTAGCGATCTGGCCGGAATCCGCACGACGGCGGTGCGAGACGGTGACGACTACGTCGTCAACGGCGCCAAGACGTTCATCTCCAACGGGCAGATCGGCGACCTGTTCGTCATCGCGGTGCGCACCTCGCCGGACCGCCACCAGGGGCTCTCGCTCCTGGTCGTCGACCCGGCCACACCCGGCTTCGCCCGCGGCCGCAACCTGGAGAAGATCGGCCTGCACGCCCAGGACACCAGCGAGCTCACCTTCACCGATATGCGGGTGCCGAGGGCCAACCTGCTCGAAGGCGAAGGCAGGGGTTTCTACCAGCTGATGAAGAACCTGCCCCAGGAGCGGCTCGCGCTCGGGGTGGGGGCGGTGGCCGCCGCCGAAGGCATTCTGGCGCAGACCCTGGACTACGTGCGCGCCCGCACGGCGTTCGGCTCACCGATCGCCAGCTTCCAGAACAGCCAATTCGTGCTCGCCGAGCTCGCAACCGAAATCGACATCGCCCGAACCTATCTCGACGACTGCCTGGCCCAGCACCTGGCGGGTGAGCTGACCGCCGCGCGCGCAGCCCGGCTGAAGTGGTGGACCACCGACCTGCAGGTGCGCACCGCCGACCGCTGCCTGCAGTTGCACGGCGGGTACGGCTACATGCGCGAATACGGCGTGGCGCGCGCCTTCGTCGACGCCCGCATTCAAACAATCTACGGCGGCACCAACGAGATCATGAAGACGATCATCGCCAAGGACCTGGGCATCTGAGGTTGTCATGGTCACCGATTACAGCGATCTTCCCGCCGACGAGGCCGTGCGCGCGGCCCGGGCGAGTTCGCGGCGCCGCCAGGTGCTGGACGCCGCCGTAAAGGTCATGGGCCGCAACGGGTTTCACCAGATGTCCATGCAGGATCTGGCCGCCGAGGCCAAGGTCAGCGTCGGCCTGATCTACAAGTACTTCGGCGGCAAGGAGGACCTGCTGCTCGCGACGATCGTGCGGATCCTGGACGTGTTCCGCGATCAGCTGGCACCGGTCATCGCGGCCGCCGGCGACGACGTCGTCGACCAGTTGACCGCGGGCGTGCGCCGCTACGTGCAGATCGTGGACGAGAACCTCGACGGCGTGGTGCTGACCTACCGGGAGAGCCGCACCCTCGGGGCGCCCGGCCGCGCCCAGATCAAGGACCTCGAAATCGCCAGCGCCGCACCCCTGCGCGCGGTGATCGAGGACGGCATCGCCCGGGGGGTCTTTCGTGCCGTCGACGTCGACCTCATCGTGTTCGACATCATGCTGCTCGCCCACGGCTGGGCGCTCAAACACTGGCACTTCGGGACGATTTACGGCATCGATCAATACATCGCGTTGCAGACCCGCCACGTGCTGACCGGATTGATCGCCGACGACCGCCGCGCCGACTACGCGCACGTGCTGAAATAAGGGTCATGAGACGCACCGCCCGCCCGATTCGCGGCGCGATCGCGCTGCTGGCCCTGGGCGCCGCCGCCGGAATGCCCACGGCGGACGCCGATGCGACGCTGCCCGCGATGACGTCCAGCGGCGGTGGACCGATCGTCGGCGGCGGCATCAACGCCGGGATCGCGCAGCAGCTGTTCAGCTTCGGCAAGCCCGACGTGCAGGAGGTCGACGGCTCGGACGCCGCGCAATTCGTCACGACCGCCGCCGCGAGCACGAATTCTCAACTGGCCGCGCCCTTTTCGCTGATGCGCCGGGTGCTGGCGTGCCAGACCAACAACGCCGGATTCGGGGCGCGGGCCTTCCGGCGCAGCGACGGGCAATGGGGAGGCGCGATGGTGGTCGCCGCCAAAAGCGCCACGCCGAATCCCGACGGCCTGGTCGCCTGCGCCAAGACCAATTGGCGCAGAGCCACGGCCGGCACGCCGAGTTCGCTGTGCAACTCCGGGTGGAGCACCCCGAACACCTTCGAGAGCCGCCGCGGCGAGACCTATTACGTCATGCTCGCCGGAACCGCCGACGACTTCTGCAGCGCGGTCAACGCGAAATTCAGGGACAACTCCAACGGCTGGCCTTTCTAGGGCAGCGGAGTCATAGGCTGGGTATGCGCCGCAGGGGGCTTGCGGAAAGACAGAAGGGGTGAGCATGTCGCGTCATCACGTCGTCATCATCGGAAGCGGATTCGGCGGGCTGAACGCCGCCAGGGCGCTCAGGAGGGCCGACGTCGACGTCACCCTCATCTCGAAGACGACGACCCACCTGTTCCAGCCGTTGCTGTACCAGGTGGCCACCGGCATCCTGTCCGAGGGCGATATCGCCCCGACCACCCGGCTGATCCTGCGGCGGCAGAAGAATGTCCGCGTGCTGTGGGGCGAGGTCAACGAGATCGACCTGACGGCGAAGACGGTCACGTCACACCTGATGGGAATGCATACCGTGACGCCCTTCGACAGCCTCATCGTCGCCGCGGGCGCGCAGCAGTCGTACTTCGGGAATGACCAGTACGCGGCCTTCGCCCCCGGCATGAAAAGCGTCGACGACGCCCTCGAACTGCGGGCGCGCATCCTCGGCGCGTTCGAGGCCGCCGAGGTCGCCACCGACCCGGCCGAACGGCAACGGCGCCTGACGTTCGTGGTGGTCGGCGCCGGGCCGACCGGGGTCGAGCTGGCCGGCGAGATCGTCCAGCTCGCCGAGCGCACCCTGGCCGGGGCGTTCCGGACGATCACTCCCAGCGAATGTCGCGTCATCCTGCTCGACGCGGCGCCCGCGGTGCTGCCGCCGATGGGTCCCAAGCTGGGTCTCAAGGCGCAACGCCGGCTGCAGAAGATGGACGTCGAGATCCAGCTCAACGCGATGGTGACCGCGGTGGACTACATGGGCATCACCGTCAAGGAGAAGGACGGCGGCGAGCGGCGCATCGAATGTGCGTGCAAGGTGTGGGCCGCGGGCGTGCAGGCCAGCTCGCTGGGCGCGATGCTCGCCGAGCAGTCCGACGGAACCGAGACCGACCGCGCCGGCCGGGTGATCGTCGAGCCCGACCTGTCCATCAAGGGGCATCCGTACGTGTTCGTCGTCGGCGACCTGATGTCGGTGCCCGACGTGCCCGGCATGGCGCAGGGCGCGATCCAGGGGGCGCACTACGTCACCAAGCTCATCAAGCAGGCGGTGAAGGGCCAGGACGATCCCGCCAACCGCAAGCCGTTCAAGTACCTGAACAAGGGCAGCATGGCGCTGGTTTCCCGGTACAGCGCCGTCGCGCAGGTCGGCAAGCTGGAGTTCGGCGGCTTCATCGCCTGGCTCGCCTGGCTGCTGCTGCACCTGTACTACCTCGTCGGCCACCGCAACCGCATCGCCGCCATGTTCTCCTGGGGAATCTCGTTCCTGGGCCGCACCCGCGGCCAGATGGCGATCACCAGCCAGATGATGTACGCCCGGCCGGTGGTGGACTGGGTGGAGCAGCAGGCGCAAGAGGGAACCCTGGCGGCGGCCGACCGCCTCGACGCGGCCGAGAAACAGGCCGGTTAGCTCAGCGCCCGGTCGATGTCCGCGATCAGGTCGTCGGTGCCCTCCAGGCCGACCGAGATCCGCACCACGCCGTCACCGAGCCCGATCGCCGCGCGACCCTCCGGGCCCATCGCCCGGTGCGTGGTGGTCGCGGGATGCGTGACAAGGGATTTGGCGTCGCCGAGGTTGTTCGAGATGTCGATCAGCGCAAGCTTGTCCAGCACCTCGAAGGCCCGTTGCTTGGCCTTGTCGGCGGGGCAGTCGAGTGCGAACGTGATCACCGTTCCCCCGCCGGACATCTGGCGCTTGGCCAAGTCGTATTGCGGGTGCGAGGACAGATACGGGTAGCGGACCCAGCTCACCGCCGGATGGTCCTCCAGGAATTCCGCGATCCGGAAGGCCGAGTTGTTGCTGTGTTCGACCCGGAGCGCCATGGTCTCGAGCCCTTTCACCAGCACCCAGGCGTTGAAGGCGCTCATCGCGGGGCCGGTGTGCCGCATCAGTTTCTGCACCGGACCGTCGATGTACTCCTTGTCGCCCAGGATGGCCCCGCCGAGCACCCGGCCCTGACCGTCGATGTGCTTGGTGGCGGAGTACACCACCACGTCAACGCCGAGCGGAATGCCCTGCTGCAGAAGCGGTGTCGCAAACACGTTGTCCAACACCACTTTTGCGCCCGCAGCGTGCGCAAGCTCGCTCACCGCTGTGATGTCCACCAGCGACTGCATGGGGTTCGACGGCGTCTCGAAGAACACCGCGGTGGTGGGCACGGACAACGCCTGCTCCCACTGCGCCAGGTCGTCGCCGTCGACGAAGACGGTTTCGACGCCCCACCGCGGCAGGATCTCGTTGCACACCACGAAGCACGAGCCGAACAGGCTGCGCGAGGCGACCAGTCGATCCCCCGCGCCCAGCAGCGCGCCCAACGAGGTGAACACCGCCGCCATGCCGCTCGCGGTGGCGAAGGCCGCCGGGGCCCCTTCGAGCAGGCGCAACCGCTCCTCGAACATCGACACGGTCGGGTTGCCGTAGCGCGAGTAGACGAAGCGGTCCACCTCGCCGGTGAACGACCCCTCGGCGACCGTCGCCGACTCGTAGACGTAGCCCGACGTCAAAAACATCGCCTCGGCGGTCTCGTCGAAATTCGAACGCAACAGCCCGCCGCGCACGCCGATGGTCGCCTGGCTGACGCCGTCGGGCAGCGCCGCGGGCACGCGAACGGAATCGTTGTCGGCCGGGGTCATCGCCGGCTCAGCCCTGTTTCCACGGCAATCCGATGGCCCGCCAACCCGTTTCGCCGCGGTGGCCATTGACGTCGAGTTGACCCTCGAAGCCGTCCAGGATGTTGTACGCCGGCGTGATGCCCAGCTCGGTCGCGACCTCGGCGGCGCCGATGGAGCGGTTTCCGGAGCGACACAAGAACAGCACCGGGCGCTGCGCACCGGTTTCGGCCGGCGCCACCTGCTCGCGCAGTTGGTCGGCGAAATTCGGGTTGCGCTGTCCGTCGGAGGAATTCCACTCCAGGAACAACACCTCGCGGCCGAGGCTGGACAGATCGGGCACACCGACGAAGCGCCATTCGGCGTCGGTGCGCACGTCGACCAGCACGGCGTCGGGGTTGTCGCTGAGCAACTTCCAGGCCTCCAGGGGTGAGATGTCCCCGGCGTAGGAGTGTGCGTGCTCTGTGCTCATGCTCGTTTCCCTCATCGTCCGTCGTCAGCCACCCTATCCGCGCCCGGGCGGTCAAGCCCCGGCCGGAGCGCCCCCCGGCCCGGCAGCGGTATCTGACCTGCGATGGTATCGAGGCCGTCGCCGCGCCCGGCTGGGGGCGGTCGATTCGCCCGAACGGCCGCGCGGGCTCAGCCCTGTGGATCTGGACCGGCGAGTCGAGCAGCGACCTGGCCGGCCCGCTCGCGCGCGGCCGTCACTTCCGGGGCCGTGGCCAGGGCGCGGTAGCCGCGCCCGACCACCCGCAGGTCGCTTTCGGGCACGCTCAGGGCGCCGGTCAGCGCGGCGGCACCGTGGGCGACGGCGTCGATCGCGCGGGCGGCGGCCGGGGAAACCATCATGGTGTCCACCGGCAAGCCCAAGATCGTGCGGGCCTGCAGTTCGAACGCGGAGAGCCGCTGGCTGCGCAGCGTCACCCAGACGGTGTCGGTGGGGCGGGAGGTGACGTCGGCGAAGTACACCTCGTCGCCGTTGATCATCAGTTCGACGGCGAAGACGCCGCGTCCACCCAGCGCCTTCACCATTCGCGCGGCGATCGACTTCGCGGCGTCCGTCGCCGCCGCACTCATTTTCTGGGGTTGCCAGGATTCCAGCACGCGCCCGCCGGAGTCACGATGACCGATGGGCGAACAGAATTCGATCACCGGACCCGCCGGCCCGTCGCTGCGCACGGCCAGCAGCGTCACGTAGAACTCGACC
Source organism: Mycobacterium sp. NGS17 (assembly GCF_059813205.1). Taxonomy (NCBI): domain Bacteria; kingdom Bacillati; phylum Actinomycetota; class Actinomycetes; order Mycobacteriales; family Mycobacteriaceae; genus Mycobacterium; species Mycobacterium sp. NGS17. Next base: position 587,345 of record NZ_JCALED010000002.1, read on the forward strand.
TCGACCACCGTCTCGGCCAGCACCCGCGGCTGTCCGGGGCCCGCGTGACCAGCTACCGCGCGTTGCCACGCCGGTCCGAGGTCTTCGCGGCGCGCGGCGACCGACTGCCCCGGCCCGGTCGGCACAGACACCGGTTTCACCAACAACGGATAGCCGGCGTGCGCACCCACCGCCTCGAGCTCGCCCAGCGACCCGACGAACCAGAACGGCGCGGTGGGCAGCCCCAACTCGTCGGCCGCCAGCCGGCGCAGGCCCTCACGGTCGGCGCTGAGCCGCACGGCGCGGGCGCTGGGGACCAGCTCGGTGTGGTTCCCGCCGGACCCGGAGGCCTCGAGGCTCTCAAGGGCCTCAATGGCTGGGCCGGCGACGGTGTCCGTCGCGGTCACCACGAAGTCGGGTCGCAGCCGCTGCAGCGCAGCGGACAACTCGGCGGCGTCGGTCAGCGGGAGCACCAGGGCCTGGTCGGCCACGCCGTGCGCCGGCGCGTGCGGATCCTGGTCGACGGCGACCACCCGCGCTCCGAGGCGGCCCAGGTCGATCGCCAGCTCCCGGCTGGTCTCGCCGGAACCCAGCAGCACCACCGTCGGCCTGTCATCGGCCGGGGCGGACAAGGCTTCACCGGGCGCGGGAGCCGGCTGAGGTACGGCGAGTACCGTCGTTTCGTCGTCCCGTCCGTCGCTCACGCCGTCAGTCACGGCTCAAGGATAGGTCGATTCCCGCGATGCACCGCCGAGCTAGGGCTGGCCTGGGAGTAGCTGCACCATGAGGCCGTTGGCCTCGGCCAGCAGCGCGCCGGCGTCGTCGAGGAGTTCCGCGGACACGAACGCCTTGCGCCCCTCGGTGCTGGTGACCCGTCCGCGCACCACCAACGGCAGGTCGATCGGGGTGATTTTGCGGTAGTCGACGTGCAGGAATGCCGTCCGGCTGATCGGGCGGTTCGAGGCGTGCGAGACCATCCCGAACATGTGGTCGAACAACAGCGGCAGCACGCCGCCGTGCACCGCGTGGTTGCCTCCGACGTGAAACCGGGTGAAATGGCCGCGCATTTCGCAGCCGTCGGGCTCGTATCGCGTCAACGTCCACGGCGGCAACAGCAGGCTGCCCATGCCGGGCAAGCCCGGCGTCCGTCCGGCCGGGGCCTGACCCTCGACGGCGGCCTGGAACGGGCCGAGCAGCTCGGTCAGGGCCGTGACGCGATCGGCCGCGTCGTCCCACAGGTCGTCGTCGGGATCGGCCGACACGGCGAGGTCCTGCAGCCGCCGCATGGCCGCCACGAACCGCCCGAATCCCGGGCCGGGGCTGGCCACCCCGTATTCCGGGAAGCCGCCGTGATGGGTGTATTCGGGGTCGAGGTCCTTGGGATCGGCAGCGGCATCCGTCACGGACGGGCCGCCAGGACGTCGCGGCGCACGATGGTCTGCTCGCGTCCGGGCCCCACACCGATGCACGAGATGTGCGCTCCGGCAAGCTCTTCCAGCCGCAGCACGTAGTCGCGCGCCTTGGCGGGCAGGTCGTCGAATTCCCGTGCGTGCGAGATGTCCTCCCACCAGCCGGGCAGTTCCTCGTAGACGGGTTCGGCGCGCGACAGGTCGCTCTGCGTCATCGGCATCTCGTGGATGCGCTGACCGTCGATCCGGTAGCCGACGCACACCGGGACCGTTTCCAGACTGGACAGCACGTCGAGCTTGGTCAGGAAGAAGTCGGTGATGCCGTTGACCCGGGTGGCGTAGCGGGCGATGACGGCGTCGAACCAGCCGCAGCGCCGGCGCCGTCCGGTGGTGACGCCGAATTCGCCGCCCGTCTTCGACAGGTATTCGCCGTTCTCGTCGAACAGCTCGGTGGGGAACGGCCCCGAGCCCACGCGGGTGGTGTAGGCCTTGAGGATCCCGAGCACGGCGGTGATCCGGGTGGGACCGATTCCGGAACCCACGGCGGCGCCGCCGGCCGTCGGATTCGACGACGTCACATACGGATACGTGCCGTGGTCGACGTCGAGCAGCGTGCCCTGCGAGCCCTCCAGCAGCACGGTCTCCCCGGCCTCCAGCGCGGTGTTGAGCAGCAGCCGGGTGTCGGCGATGCGGTGTTTGAAGCCCTCGGCCTCCTCGAGCAGGGCCTCGACCACCTGGTGCGGATCCAGCGCCTTGCGGTTGTAGATCTTGACCAGGATCTGGTTCTTCAGTTCCAGCGCGGCCTCGACCTTGTGCGTCAACACTTCCCGATCAAGCACGTCGGCGACCCGGATGCCGATGCGCGCGATCTTGTCCTGGTAGCAGGGACCGATGCCGCGGCCGGTGGTGCCGATCTTCTTGTTTCCCATGTAGCGCTCGGTGACCTTGTCGATGGCCACGTGGTACGGCAACAGCAGGTGCGCGTCGGCGGAGATGAGCAGCTTGGAGGTGTCGACGCCGCGGTCCTCGAGGCCCTTCAGCTCGTCCAGCAGCACGCCGGGGTCGACCACCACGCCGTTGCCGATGACGTTGGTGACACCGGGGGTCAGCACTCCCGACGGGATCAGGTGCAACGCGAAATTCTCGCCGGTGGGCAAGACGACGGTGTGCCCGGCGTTGTTGCCGCCCTGGTAGCGCACCACCCACTGAACGCGCCCACCGAGCAAATCGGTGGCCTTACCTTTGCCCTCGTCGCCCCACTGGGCGCCGATGAGGACGATTGCCGGCATGACACGCTCCCACCTGATCTCGCCTGCGTATTGTGGTCCAGCCGGTGACCCACCCTAGCCTGGTGACCGCACGGGCCACCGGTGGCCGGCTGTGGAGCCGGGCAAATCAGCTTAAGCCAGGAGGTGGCGAGAAAGGCATGACCGAGCCGGTCGAGGCGGGCGCCGACATCGCGGACATGGCCGTGGTGGTGTTCGGCGACCGCCGGGTGCCACGGCCGCTCGCCGGCCTGGCCCTCGTCCGCGCCGACGGCACCGGCGACCCGGAAGCCATCGATGCCGCCATCGGGGCGTTCCGGCGGCTGGTCGTGCTGGGCGGCGACGCCGAGCTGGCCGCCGTGCTGACCCGGCTGCTGCGGGCCGAGCGGTTGGACGTCGAGGTGGCCTACGTGCCGCGCCGCCGCACCCGGGCGACCGGGATCTACCGCCTGCCGGCCGGATTCCGGGCCGCGCGGCGGGCCCGGCGCGGCTCGGCCCGGCGGGTGACGCTGATCCGCGACGAGACCGGGTCGGTGGTGGTCGGGCGGGCCTGCTGGCTGCCGCCGGACGGCGCGCGCTGGATCCACGGCGAGGCGGTGGTCGACGACACCACGCTGTTCGACGGCGACGTCGGCGGCGTGTGGATCGAGCCGATGCCGGCCGCGCCGGGCCTGCGCGCGGCGGTCGCGGGCCGCGGTCCCGGCCGCCTCTGGCGCCGATGGGTCACCGGCCGGGCCGCCCAGCTGGGCAGCACCGGTGTCGCCGTGCTGCGCGACGGCGTTCCCGCGGCGCGTGCCGCCCGCCGCTCGGCGTTCTACCGCAACGTCGAAGGCTGGCTGTTGGTCGGCTAGTTTCGATCGGTGAGCATCCCTGCCTCCCAACACGAATCGGTACGGCCCAGCCCGATCTTCCTGGGCCTGATCGGGCTGACTGGCGTCGGCGCCGCACTCGCCTGGTCGGCCGGGATCAGCACCCGGCCGCTCGCCTATGCCGGCGTGTTCATCTTCGTCATCGCCGGCTGGCTGGTGTCGCTGTGTCTGCATGAATTCGGGCACGCGGTGACCGCCTGGCGGTTCGGCGATCACGACGCCGCGGTGCGCGGCTATTTGACGCTGGACCCGCGCCGCTACAGCCATCCCGCGCTGTCGCTGTTGCTGCCCATGGTGGTCATCCTGCTGGGCGGGATCGGCCTGCCCGGCGCGGCGGTCTATGTGCGGACCTGGTTCATGACTCCTGCACGGCGCACCATGGTCAGCCTGGCGGGCCCGGCGGCCAACCTGGTGCTGGCGGTGCTGCTGCTGGTGGCGACGCGGTTGTTCTTCGACCCCACGCACGTGGTGCTGTGGTCGGGGGTGGCGTTCCTGGCGTTTCTTCAGCTCACCGCCGTGTTGCTGAACCTGCTGCCCATCCCCGGCCTGGACGGATACGACGCGTTGGAACCGCATCTGAGTCCCCAGACCCAGCGGGCGCTGGCGCCGGCCAAGCAGTGGGGCTTCGTCATCCTGCTGTTCCTGCTGCTGGCGCCGGTGCTCAACCAATGGTTCTTCGGGCTCGTGTTGTCCTTGTTCGACCTGTCCGGCGTGCCGGATGTGCTGGTGGGCTGGGGCAACGCGCTGACCCGCTTCTGGAGCCGCTGGTTCTGACCCTTGCCATATATGCGTTTCTGCGCATATATTTCGGCCCATGGGCGCAGGCCACAACCACACCCCCGCCGGCGCGGACGATGCTCGGCTGATCCCGCGCATGATCACGGCCGCGGCAATCCTGGCGGCGTTCTTCGTGGTGGAGCTGGTCACCTCGCTGCTGATCAACTCGATCGCGCTGCTGGCCGACGCCGGCCACATGCTGACCGACGTCGTGGCCGTCTTCATGGGACTGGCCGCCGTGAGCCTGGCGCGCCGCGGCAGCTCGTCGCCCGCCCGCACCTACGGCTGGCATCGCGCCGAAGTGTTCACCGCCGTCGCCAACGCCGGCCTGCTGATCGGCGTGGCGCTGTTCATCCTCTATGAGGCCATCCGGCGGCTGCGCGAAGCGCCCGCCGTCCCCGGCGTGCCGATGATCGTCGTCGCGCTGGCCGGGCTCGCCGCCAACTTCGTGGTCGCGCTGCTGTTGCGTTCCCATTCGTCGGGCAGCCTGGCGGTCAAGGGCGCCTACCTAGAGGTCGTCGCCGACACCGTGGGCAGCCTGGGCGTCCTGATCGCCGGGGTGGTCACCGTGACCACGTACTGGCCCTACGCCGATGTGGTGGTGGCGGTGCTGGTGGCGCTCTGGGTGTTGCCCCGGGCCGTCGCGCTGGCCCGCGACGCGCTGCGGATCCTGTCCGAATCGTCGCCGGCCCATATCGACGTCGAGGAACTGCGCGCCGCGCTCGGCGCCGTCGACGGGGTGAGCGACGTGCACGACCTGCACGTGTGGACGCTTTCGCCCGGCAAGGACATGTGCACCGCACACTTGATCAGCGCCGGCGACTCCGCGCGAGTGCTGCATGACGCGCGCGCGGTGTTATCGGCTCGCGGACTGGAGCACGCCACCGTCCAGATCGACTGCCCGGACGACAACGATTGTTCGGACAGCTTTTAAAGCGTTAGAGCCCCAGCGCCTTACGCGCTTCGGGGTCGCAATCGTCGAGCAGGTCCAGGCAGCGCGAGTACTCGTCGGTTTCACCGATGGTGTCGGCGGCGCGCGCCAGGGCCGCCACGCACCGCAGGAACCCGCGGTTGGGTTCGTGCGAATAAGGCACCGGGCCGAAGCCCTTCCAGCCGTTTCTCCGCAACTGGTCCAGGCCGCGGTGGTAGCCGGTGCGGGCATAGGCGTACGCGGTGATGGCCCGCTCGTCGGCCAACGCCTCTTCGGCCAGCGTCGCCCAGGCCACCGACGCCGTCGGATGCGCGGCGGCCACGATGCCGGGCTCCTCCCCGGCGAGCAGTTCCGCCTCGGCATCGGTATCCCCGGGCAGCAGGATCGGGTCGGGTCCTAGCAGGTCTCCCATCGGCGACATGGCTCTATTCTGCAGCTCGCCCCTTTTGCCCGCGAGACGCACCTCGGCCAACGCCGGAAGCGGGGTACCCGGTCGCTAAGCTCTGCAACTACCCGACGAAGCGGGAGGACAGTAGTACTCATGCCCAAACGATCCGATCCCGACCGCGGCGGCGCGCCGAAACGGCCCGGGTTCGACCCACGCGAGTCTCGCAGCGAACCGGGCGACGAGTGGGGGGCCGAGTCCGGCTTCGAAACCGGAGACGACGCCACCGAGGGCGTTCCCCTGGTCCCCAGCGATCCCGAGACCGAAACCGAGGTCATCAACAGGCCCGAGCCGCAGAGCGGCCCCGAAGAAACACCGGACGGGCCGCAGCGCGAACGTCGCTTCACCGCGCCGGGCTTCGACGCCAAAGAGACCACCGTCATCGCCACCACGCCGGAGCCCGCCACCGAGGTCTTCGGGGCCCCGCCCGGACAGGACGGCACCGCGCAGTTCGGCGTGCCGCCCAAAGCCGCTGTCCCGCAATCGATCCCACCCCGGCTCGGCGGGAAGCTGCGCACGTCGCGGCAATTCAACTGGGGCTGGATACTGGCGCTGGTCGTGATCGTCTTGGCGTTGGCGGCCATCGCGATCCTGGGCACGGTGCTGCTCACCCGGGGCAAACACTCGAATGCCTCGCGGGAAGACCAGGTTCGGCAAACCATTCAGAACTTCGACGTCGCGATCCAGCGGGGTGATCTGACCACGCTGCGCACCATCACGTGCGGCACCACCCGCGACGGCTACGCCGATTACGACGAACACGCGTGGGACGAAACCTATCGCCGGGTGTCGGCGGCCAAGCAGTATCCGGTGATCGCCAGCATCGATCAGGTGGTGGTCAACGGCCAGCACGCCGAGGCCAACGTCACCACGTTCATGGCCTACGACCCGCAGCTACGCTCGACCCGCAGCATGGATCTGCAATATCGCGACGACCAGTGGAAGGTCTGCCAGTCCGCCAGCTAGGTGCTGCCAGGTCGGTCCGCCGAGCGTGAAACTGGCTTCACAGTGGGCGCCGAGCGTGAAGCTGACTTCACGCTCAAGCGATTGATCAGCTGACAGACCTTCCGGCGCAGTGCAGGTCGGTGCAGGCCTGGACCACTCGCTCGGACATCGACGCCTCGGCCTTCTTCAGATAGCTGCGCGGGTCATAGACCTTCTTGACGCCGACCTCGCCATCCACCTTGAGCACGCCGTCGTAATTGGCGAACATGTGGCCGGCGATGGGGCGGGTGAACGCGTACTGGGTGTCGGTGTCGACGTTCATCTTCACCACCCCGTAGCGCAGCGACTCCTCGATCTCCGACGTCAGCGAACCGGAACCGCCGTGGAAGACGAAGTCGAACGGCTTGGCGTCCGCGGGCAGCCCCAGCTTGGCGGCCGCCACCTTCTGCCCCTGCGCCAGGATGTCGGGGCGCAATTTGACGTTGCCGGGCTTGTAGACGCCGTGCACGTTGCCGAAGGTGGCGGCGAGCAGGTACTTGCCGTGCTCGCCGTGGCCCAGCGCATCGATGGTCCTCTCGAAGTCGTCCGGCGAGGTGTAGAGCTTGTCGTTGATCTCGTGGGCGACGCCGTCCTCCTCGCCACCCACCACGCCGATCTCGATCTCCAGGATGATCTTGGCCGCCGCCGCGTCCTTGAGCAGTTCCCGAGCGATGTGAAGATTCTCGTCGATCGGCACGGCCGAACCGTCCCACATGTGCGACCCGAACAGCGGATCTTGGCCCCCGGCCACCCGTTTGGCCGAAATCGCCAGCAGCGGGCGGACATACGTGTCCAACTTGTCCTTGGGGCAATGGTCGGTGTGCAGCGCAACGTTGATCGGGTACCTGGCCGCGATGGAACGGGTGAACTCGGCCAGCGCCACCGCACCGGCCACCATGTCCTTGACGCCCAGCCCGGACGCGAATTCCGCGCCGCCGGTGGAAAACTGGATGATCCCGTCGCTGCCCGCATCGGCGAACCCCTTGATGGCCGCGTTGACGGTCTCCGATGACGTGCAGTTGATCGCCGGGAAGGCGTACGAATGCTCCTTGGCGCGTCGCAGCATCTCGGCGTAAACCTCGGGCGTGGCGATGGGCATGGCAACCCCCTTCTGCGGCCGGGTCCCCTCAGTATCGTCCAGGTGGCTCGGCGGCTCACCCGGGGCCGGTATGTTGAGGGATCATGAGCACCGCCGTGACGGCCCTGCCCGACATCTTCGACCCGATGTATTGGTTGGGCGCCGATGGCGTCTTCGGGTCCGCGGTGCTGCCCGGCATCCTGGTCATCGTCTTCATCGAGACCGGGCTGCTGTTTCCGCTGCTGCCCGGCGAGTCGCTGCTGTTCACCGGCGGCCTGCTGGCCGCGCACCCGAACCCACCGGCCAGCATCTGGGTGCTGGCCCCCGCCGTCGCGACCGTGGCGATACTCGGCGACCAGACGGGGTATTGGATCGGGCGGCGGATCGGCCCGGCGCTGTTCAAGAAGGAAGACTCGCGGTTCTTCAAGAAGCACTACGTGACGGAGTCGCACGCGTTCTTCGAGAAATATGGGCCTTGGGCGATCATCCTGGCCCGGTTCGCGCCCTTCGTGCGGACGTTCGTCCCGCCGGTTGCCGGGGTCTCCTACATGCGCTACACGGTGTTTTTGGGCTTCGATATCGTCGGCGGCATCCTGTGGGGCGGCGGTGTCACGCTGGCTGGCTACTTCATGGGCAACGTGCCGTTCGTGCACCACAACCTGCAGAAGATCCTGTTGGCCATCCTCTTCGTCTCCCTGATGCCGGCGTTCATCGCCGCCTGGCGAAGCTATCGGGGGCGACGGCGCGCGCAGAACACAGACGACCGGGAAGCCGAACGGCTGCCGGCGGCCGAGTAGCCCGCCGCGGGGTCAGACCGCGACGTTGAAGTCACAGCCCGTCTTGGCCCGTACTTCCTCCACCGTGACGCCGGGCTGCAACTCGGTGAGCACCAGCCCCCGTCCCGGCTCGACGTCGAAGACGCACAGGTTCGTGACGATCATGTCGACCACGTTCTTGCCGGTCAGTGGCAGCGTGCACTGACTGAGGATTTTGGGGCTGCCGTCTTTCGCGGTGTGGTCCATCAACACGATCACGCGCTTGACGCCGGACACCAAATCCATTGCGCCGCCCGGCCCTTTGACCATCTTGCCCGGCACCATCCAGTTGGCCAGGTCGCCGTTTTCGGCGACCTCGAGGGCGCCCAGGATGGACAGGTCGATGTGGCCGCCGCGGATCATCGCGAAGGAATCGGCGCTGGAAAAGAAGCTGGACCCGGGCAGGCTGGTGATGGTCTGCTTGCCCGCGTTGATGAGATCGGGGTCGACGGTGTCCTCGCTCGGGTAGGCCCCGATGCCGAGCAAGCCGTTTTCTGATTGCAGCGTGACCTTGATGCCCTCGGGGATGAAGTTGGCGACCAACGTCGGAATGCCGATGCCCAGATTCACGTAGAAGCCGTCGCGCAATTCCTGGGCGGCGCGCTGGGCCATCCGCTCGCGGATGGGGCTGTCGTTCTTCAGCGCGGCGCCGCCGCTCGTGGTGCGGAACTCGATGCGTTTCTCGTAGCCGGTGCCCGCGATGATGCGGTCGACGTAGATGCCGGGGGTGTGGATCAGGTCTGGGTCCAGCTCGCCGACCTCGACCAGCTCTTCCACCTCGGCCACCGTGATCGCGCCGCAGGTGGCGATCATCGGGTTGAAGTTGCGCGCCGTCTTGCGGTAGACGAGGTTGCCGGCCGTGTCGCCCTTCCACGCCTTGACGATCGCGACGTCGGCCCGGATGCCTTCTTCCAGAACGTATTCGGTGCCGTCGAAGACCCTGGTGTCCTTGCCTTCGGCGAGGTTGGTGCCGAAGGCCGTGCGGGTGTAGAAGCCGGGGATGCCCGCGCCGCCGGCGCGCAGCTTCTCCGCGAGCGTGCCCTGCGGCGTCAGCACCAGGTCCAGCTCGCCGGCCAGCACCTGGCGCTCGAACTCCTTGTTCTCGCCCACGTAGGAGGCGATCACCTTCTTCACCTGCCGGCCCTTGAGCAGCAGACCCATGCCGAAATCGTCTACGCCGGCGTTGTTTCCGACGATGGTGAGGTCCTTGATGCCGCTGTCGACCAGAGCCTGGATCAGTTTCTCGGGGATGCCGCAGAGGCCGAACCCGCCCGCGGCGACGGTGATGCCGTCTTCCAGCAGGCCGTGCAGGGCCGACTCCGCGTCGGGGTGGACTTTATTGCTCACCGGGGCTCCTGTTCTTCGACTCGGCGGAGACGTTACAGGCGGCCTCCATGAGCATCCAGCCCGACAGCTGCACCGACAGGTCCCGCTCGGGGACCTCGGACGCCATCACCGCTCCCTCGACGAACTCCGCCTGTTTGCCGCCCGCGGTGGGCAGCTGGGCGTCGCGGTCCCAGAAGGGGCCGAACACCGGCAGCCCGTCCACCGTCTGCCGGTTGTCCCAGGCCGCCTTCGCGCTGGCCAGCACGATCCGCCGGGCGTTGTCGCGGGCCAGCACGTCGTCGGCCGCCTCCCCCGGCAGCGCCGTGGCCACCAGCGCGAGGTACCGCGCGGTCACCCCGGCGAACAGGCCGCCGTCCCCGCCGCCGGCCCCGGCCAGCACCCCGGCCGGCGCCATCTGTTCGTCCACCGCCGCGACCAGCCGGTGCACCCGGGCGGCGTGGCGCTGCCTGACCTCGACCGCGGTGCGGGCGGCGAGTTCGGTCTCCAGGCCCAGCACCACGCCCTGGCAGTAGGTGTACTGCGCGCGCACCAGCGAGCCGGCTTTGATGCCGTCGAACACCAGGTGCGTCTCCGGGTCGATCAGCGTCTGGTCGATCCAATTGCCCATCTGCTCAGCACGTTTCAGATGGTCCCCGTAGCGGGCGAGAAAGATTCCGGCGGGGCCGTTGGCCGGGGCGTTGAAGAACTGGTCGGACTTTCGCCACGGGATGCCGCCGCCGTCCTCGGGCACCCATGCCCGGACGAATTGGTTGGCCAGCTTGGGCAAGGCGCGCCGGCGCTGCACGCCGGCGATCCGGGCGGCGCGTTCGAGCGCCAGTGCCAGCCAGGCCATGTCGTCGTAGTAGCTGTTGATCCACGAGAGGTTGTTGCGCAGCCGGTGCGAGCGGACCTGCCGGTTGATCTCGGCACGCCGGTGCGGCTGCGGATCGCGCGCCTGGGCGTCGATCAGGCAATCCAGCAGGTGGGCCTGCCACCAGTAGTGCCAGGTGCCGAACCAGCGGTCACGCCGCGTCGGCGGCCAGGCCACCACCCCCAGCTGAGTGGCGGGCAGCCCCCACAACCGCTTCAGATGTCGTTGCGTGACAGCGGCTTCGCAGCTGGCCGCGCGGTTGACCCAGAGCTGATCCATAGCTGTCGATCCTGCCCCATCGGGTTTCACCAGGCGCGGGACAGGTCGGCGTGCTGCTGGACCCAGGCGTGCATGGCGATGCCGGCGGCGACGCCGGCGTTGATGCTGCGCGTGGAGCCGAACTGCGCGATCGACACCGTCAGCGTCGCGCCCGTGCGGGTGTCGTCGGTGATGCCCGGCCCCTCCTGGCCGAACACCAGCAGACACTCGCGCGGCAGCGCGGCCTCCTCGAGCCGCGCCGCGCCCGGGACGTTGTCCACGGCGACCACGGTCAGGCCGGCGGCGGTCGCGAAGTCCAGCAGCTCGGCGGTGCTGTCGTGGTGGCACAAGCGTTGATAGCGATCGGTCACCATGGCACCCCGGCGATTCCAGCGGCGGCGCCCCACGATGTGCACGGTGTGCACCGCGAAGGCGTTCGCGGTGCGCACCACCGACCCGATGTTGGCGTCGTGACCGAAGTTCTCGATCGCCACGTGCAGCGGATGCCGGCGCCGGTCGATGTCGGCGATGATCGCTTCCCGGGTCCAGTACCGGTAGGCGTCGACGACGTTGCGGGTGTCGCCCTCGCGCAACAGGACTGGGTCATACCGCGGGTCGTCCGGCGGCTCGCCCGGCCACGGCCCGACGCCGGCCGGCGGTGTCGGCGCCCACTCGGTGGGGCCCGGGCCGCTCATCGCGGCGTCCACACGCCGGCGTGCGTGCCGTCGATGGCCAGCGTCGCGTAGAGCAACGCGTCGTTGATCTCGCCCTGGGTGCACAGCGACGCGTTGACGTGCACCGCGTCCAACGAGGCGTCGGGCAGGATCAGCACCGACGACCCGTAGGTCGCGCAGGCCGGGTTCAGTCCCGGGGCGGGCAGGGTCGGCGATGCCAGCAGCATCATGGGCCCCCCGCGTTTGACGGACTCGTCGCGGTAGCGGGCCGCGACGGCGGTGGCTTCCAGCCCGAGCAGCATGTAGCCGTTGCCGGTGAACGCTCCCGGGTCGCCCAGCTGCGCCTTGGTCACCGGGATGCCGTCGGCCCGCCACGCCGACAGGCTGATGGTCTTGACGGCCAGGCCGCCGCTGTCGTTGGCGTTGGTGGGCAGCAGTCCGACCGGGAAGGCAACCGGGTAGGCCGACGAGCTGTTCGGAATCCGGTCGCGCGGCGAGTAGGCGTAGATACCGCGCACCTGACTCCGATCCTTCAGCGGCCCAAGGCAAACCGTGCCCGTGAGCCGGTCACGCGGCGCCGACAGGGGCGCGGGAATGTCGCGCACGCTGGTCTTCGCGGTGTCACAGCTGCCCAGGCCGGCGGCCTCCAGGGGGTGGGCCAGCGCGCCGTAGAGCCCGAAGCGGATGTCTTCGGGTTTCGCGTGCGGGTCGTTGGCCGAGGCCGCGCTGGCGTCGACGTCGACAAGCACGTAATCGCCGTCCCAGCGCAGGTTCGACACCGACATGTTCCACCCCAGCAGGGCCAGCGATTCGCCGAGCCGCGCGCCCTGGGCGCCGAAGGGGCGCACGGGTTGGCCTGAGGAGGAGCAGCCGGCCAGGCACAGCGTTAAACAGGCTGCGAGCGCAAGGAAGGCGCGCATGAGTCAGCCGCCCGGGCTACGAAGATCAGCCGGCAACTAGCTCAGCCCCAGATCGGCGAGGCCGAGCACACTTCGGTAGGGCAGGCCTTCGGCCTCGATGGCCTCGGCCGCCCCGGTGGCGCGGTCCACCACGGTGGCCACCCCCACCACTTCGCCGCCGGCCTCCTGGACGGCGCGCACTGCGGTGAGCGCCGAGTTGCCGGTGGTGCTGGTGTCCTCGACCACCAGCACCCGCTTGCCGGACACCTCGGAACCCTCGATAAGACGTTGCAGCCCATGGGTTTTCGCCGATTTACGTACGACGAAGGCGTCGATCGGGCGGCCCGGTGCGTGCATGACGGCCGTTGCCACCGGGTCGGCGCCGAGCGTCAGGCCGCCGACCACGTCGTAGTCCCAGTCGCCGGTCAGTTCGCGCATCAGCGCGCCGATCAGTGCCGAGGCGCGGTGGTGCAGCGTGGCCCGCCGCAGGTCGACGTAGTAGTCGGCCTCCTTGCCGGAGGAGAGCGTGACCCGCCCGTGCACCACCGACAGGCGGGACACCAGCTCGGCCAGCTCTTTGCGGTCAGGTCCGGCCACGACCGCTCCCGATTCGTTTGGTGACCGCCCGCATCAGGGGCCGCGGAATCAGGCGCTCGGCGGCGATGATCGCTTTGTACTGCAGTCCCGGAATGCTGATGACCTTGCCGCGGGCGATATCGGCCATGCTCTGGCTGACCACGTCGTCGACCTCGAGCCACATGAACGACGGCGACTTGGCCATGTCGATCCCGGCGCGGTCGTGGAATTCGGTGCGCACGTAGCCCGGGCACACCGCGTGCACGGAGACGCCGGTGCCCTGCAGGCCGACCGACAGGCCCTCGCTGAACGAGATCACCCACGCCTTGGATGCCGAATACGTCGACCCACGCCCGGGCACCAGCCCGGCGACGCTGGCGATATTGATGACGGTGCCCTCGCCGGCATCCAGCATGGCCGGCAGGGCGGCGCGGGTCAGGTGCATGACCGCGGTGACGTTGACGTCGAGTTGGGACTGCAGCAGCGCGGGATCGGCCGACCAGAAGTCGCCGGAGGTGCCGAAGCCGGCGTTGTTGACCAGGACGCGCACTCCCCCGGCCGCGAGCCGGTCGCAGACGCGCTGACGGCCGGCGGCATCGGCCAGGTCCGCGGGCAGGATCTCGACGTTGCCGGAGTGTTGGTGCAGCTCGTCGGACAACTTGGTCAGGCGGTCGACGTCGCGGGCGACCAGGACCACGTCGTAGCCGTCGCCGGCGTAGCGTCGCGCGAATCCGGCGCCGATCCCGGACGTAGGCCCGGTGATCAGGGCTACGGGGCGGGGCATGAGCGACATCCTAATGACGGCGGCTGCATTGGGCCCTGAGGTGCCCGGGGCCCGGCGTCAGCGCTGATAGTTGTTGGCCTGGTGGCCGTTGCGCCCGGCGGGAGGTGGACGGCGGATGGTTTCCGAGCGCCCATCGGCCGGCCGGGGCTGGTCGCGCCGGACCGGCTCGGCGGCGCGGCGACCCGGCTGCAGGTCGGGGCCCAGCAGTCCCGCCACGTCCTGCTGCGCGCGCCGGGGCGGCAGCTCCGCGCGGCCCGCCGGCGCCAACGGCCGGCTCGGTGAGGCGTTGCGCGGACCCGACGGTGCCCCGGCCTCCTGCGGGGCCTCCTCCGGCAGCGGGGGCAGCACCCGCAGCAGGTCGTTGAACTGGCGCACGGTGCGCAATCCCTCGTCCCACTCGGTGCGGGTGCTGGTGATCGGCATGGCCACCAGCGTCCAGTTCTGCTCGTTCCACATGATCTCGGCGCTGTCCGGTGCGGTGTGCGCGAAGGTGACCATGCGGCGGTCGCAGGCGCGCCGGGCGGCGTCGAGATTGGTGGAGTAAACCATCCGCGGCCCGATCGCACCCAACAGCCAAATGTCGCTTTCCCGTGGCTCTTTGAGCCCCTTGAGCCGCAGGTCCACCACGACGTTGGTGCCCACCTTGCGGTGCAGCGCGATGACGGTGGCGACCTCTTCGAGGTCGAAGATGTAGACGGCCTCGCCCCGGATCTGACCCAGCACCACGTTCTGGGCGGCGACGTCGCCGACGGTCGACATCACCCCCCGCTTCCACCGCTTGAGGATGTCGGCTGATTCGTTTTCGTAGTCGAACCCGTGCGACCGGGCCCACGACCTGCGGCGCCTGCTGCGCCCGCGCCGCCGATCGATGTCGACGTACAGCAACACCCCCGCGCCGACAAAGCACAGCGCGGAGAGCGTGAACCAGAGGGGGACCATCCAAAACAGGGTATCTGCTATTGGCCAAGAAGATAGAAGGCGACCAGGTCACAACCCAATCACAGCTGGCACCAGCCACCTATCGCCGGACCGCCGATGGTCCCCCCGGGGGTCAGCCCAGGATCAGCGAGTCGCCGTCCGGGCTGACGTTCACCGGAACGGTGTCGCCGTCGTGCACATCGCCGGCCAACAACATCTTGGCCAGCTGGTCACCGATGGCCTGCTGCACCAGGCGGCGCAGCGGCCGGGCGCCGTAGACCGGGTCGAATCCGCGATGGGCCAGCCACTGCTTGGCCGGCAGCGACACCTCCAGCGTGAGGCGGCGCGCAGCCAGCCGCTTCTGCAGCTGAACCAGCTGGATGTCGACGATCTGCACCAGCTCTCCGGGCTCCAGGCCGTGGAAGATGATCACGTCGTCGAGCCGGTTGATGAACTCCGGCTTGAACGCCGAGCGCACCGCGGCCATCACCTGCTCCTCGCTGCCACCGGATCCCAGGTTGGAGGTCAGGATCAGGATGGTGTTGCGGAAGTCGACGGTGCGGCCCTGCCCGTCGGTCAGCCGGCCCTCGTCGAGGACCTGCAGCAGCACGTCGAACACGTCCGGGTGCGCCTTTTCGATCTCGTCGAACAGGATGACGGTGTACGGGCGCCGCCGCACCGCCTCGGTCAGCTGACCGCCCTGGTCGTAGCCGATGTATCCGGGCGGGGCGCCGACCAGCCGGGCCACCGAGTGCTTCTCGCCGTATTCGCTCATGTCGATGCGGACCATCGCGCGCTCGTCGTCGAACAGGAATTCCGCCAGCGCCTTGGCCAGCTCGGTCTTCCCGACGCCGGTCGGGCCGAGGAACATGAACGATCCCGTGGGCCGGTTGGGGTCGGCGACGCCGGCCCGGGAACGCCGCACGGCGTCCGAGACCGCTGTCACGGCCTTCTTCTGGCCGATGACGCGCCGGCCCAGTTCGTCCTCCATGCGCAGCAGCTTGGCGGTCTCGCCCTCGAGCATCCGTCCGGCCGGGATGCCCGTCCACGCCGACACCACGTCGGCGATGTCGTCGGGACCGACCTCCTCCTTGAGCATCACGTTCTCGCGGGCCTGAGCCTGCGGCAGCGCGGCGTCGAGCTTCTTCTCGACCTCGGGGATGCGTCCGTACCGCAGTTCGGCGGCCTTGGCCAGGTCGCCGTCGCGCTCGGCGCGCTCGGACTCCCCGCGCAACGTGTCCAGCTGCTCCTTGAGCTCGCGCACGACGTCGATGGCGTTCTTCTCGTTCTGCCAGCGGGTGGTGAGCTCGGACAGCTTCTCCTTCTGGTCGGCCAACTCGGAGCGCAGCTTGTCCAGCCGCTCCTTGGACGCCTCGTCCTCTTCTTTGGCCAGCGCCATCTCCTCGATCTCGAGGCGGCGCACCAACCGCTCGACCTCGTCGATCTCGACGGGCCGGGAGTCGATCTCCATCTTCAAACGCGAAGCGGCCTCGTCGACCAGGTCGATGGCCTTGTCCGGCAGGAAGCGGGCGGTGATGTAGCGGTCGGACAGCGTGGCGGCGGCCACCAGGGCCGAGTCGGTGATGCGCACCCCGTGGTGCACCTCGTAGCGGTCCTTCAGCCCGCGCAGGATGCCGACGGTGTCCTCCACCGAGGGCTCGCCCACCAGCACCTGCTGGAAGCGGCGCTCCAGCGCGGCGTCCTTCTCGATGTACTTGCGGTACTCGTCGAGCGTGGTGGCGCCGACCAGCCGCAGTTCGCCGCGGGCCAGCATCGGCTTGATCATGTTGCCGGCGTCCATCGCGCCCTCGCCGGTCGCTCCGGCGCCGACGATGGTGTGCAGCTCGTCGATGAAGGTGATGATCTGTCCGGCGGAGTTCTTGATGTCGTCGAGGACGGCCTTGAGCCGTTCCTCGAACTCGCCGCGGTACTTCGCCCCGGCCACCATCGATCCCAGGTCCAGGCTGATGACGGTCTTGTCGCGCAGGCTCTCGGGCACATCGCCCGCGACGATGCGCTGGGCCAGGCCCTCCACGATCGCGGTCTTGCCGACGCCGGGCTCACCGATCAGCACCGGGTTGTTCTTGGTGCGACGACTCAAGACCTGCACGACGCGGCGAATCTCGTTGTCCCGCCCGATGACCGGGTCGAGCTTGCCTTCGCGGGCCCGCTCGGTGAGGTCGGTCGAGTACTTCTCCAGCGCCTGATAGGTCGCCTCCGGCTCCGGGCTGGTGACCCGCCCACTGCCGCGCACCTTGACGAACCCGTCGCGCAACGCCTGGGGCGAGGCGCCGTGGCCGGTCAACAGCTTGGCGACATCGGAATCACCGGTGGCCAGCCCCACCAGCAGGTGCTCGGTCGAGACGTATTCGTCGTTCATCTCGGTGGCCAGCTGCTGCGCGGTGGTGACGGCGGCCAGCGACTCGCGCGACAGTTGCGGTTGCGAGCTGGCGCCGCTGGCCTGCGGCAAGCGTTCCACGATGCGCTCGGCTTCGGCGCGAATGGTGGCCGGGTTGACGCCGACGGCCTCGAGCAGCGGAGCCGCGATGCCGTCAGCCTGCGTCAGCAGGGCCATCAGCAGGTGCGCCGGCCGGATCTCGGGGTTGCCGGCGGCCGAGGCCGCCTGCAGCGCCGAAGTCAGCGCCGCTTGGGTCTTGGTGGTCGGGTTGAAAGAGTCCACGACACCTCCGTTCGTAGAAGAAAATGCTTGTCCGCATGTTCAACGCCGTCAAGGTTGAGTCTGTTCCGCTCAACTCTACCGAGTTTTGAGCAATATGCCCTTCGGGGTACCCCGGTACCGATGACGCAGACGACGCAGCCACCCGACCACGCCGACGCCGAGCCCGCCAGACCTCCGCGTCGCGTTCCGCGGGCGTTCTGGCTCGCCGCGGTGGCCGCCGGACTGGCGCTCGCGGGCCTGGTCATCGTCGGATTGCACACCGATCTCACCGGCGATAGCCCGTCGACCACCGTGCCTCAAGCCGGCACGCTGCAGGTCAGCGGGACCGGCACCACGAAGACCATCCCCTGTCACGCCGGCTACCTCTCGGTCAGCGGGAAGAACAACACCGTCACCCTCACCGGGCACTGCACCAGCGTCAGCGTCTCCGGCAGCGGCAACCACGTCTCGGTCGACAGCACCGATGCGGTGAACGCGTCGGGCACCGGCAACGTCGTTCTGTACCACTGGGGTTCGCCCAAGATCGATGACGTCGGGACGACCAACATCGTCCGACAGGGCTGAGTCAGCGTCGGCCGAGCCTAGAATCGGGGCCCGTGGGCCTGGAGGATGTCGACGCACTGCGGGTGCTGCGCGATGCCTTCGCATCTGAGGGTGCCGGGCCGGCCGGTGGTTCCGGCGAGCTCGTCCACCGCTTCTACACCCATTGGTTCGCCCTCGACAGCTCGGTGCGCGACCTGTTCCCGCCCGAAATGGCCGCCCAGCGGCGAGCTTTCGGCCACGCGTTGCACTGGGTGTACGGCGAGCTGATTGCGCGGCGCACGCAAGAGCCGGTGGCCTTCCTGGCCCAACTCGGCCGCGATCACCGCAAATACGGTGTGCTGTCCCCGCATTACGAGACGCTGCAGCGGGCGTTGCTGGTGACGCTGCGCGCCCACGTGGGCGCGGCCTGGACCGATGCCCTCGACGAGGCGGCCGTGCAGTCGCTGAACCTGATCACCGGGGTGATGAGCGGCGCCGCCGACGCCGAGGAGGGACCCGCCTGGTGGGACGGCACCGTGATCGAGCACCTGCGGGTGTCGCGGGATCTGGCGGTGGTCCGGCTGCAGCTCGATCAGGCGATGCACTACCACCCCGGCCAATACGTCAACGTCCATGTGCCCCAATGCCCGCACCGCTGGCGGTACCTGAGCCCGGCGATTCCGGCCGACCCGAGCGGCGGGATCGAGTTTCACGTCCGCCTGGTCCCCGGCGGCCTGGTCAGCACCGCGATCGTCAACGAAACGCGCGGCGGCGACCGGTGGCGGCTGTCCAGCCCGCACGGCGGCCTGCGGGTCGACCGCGACGGGGAGGACGTGCTGATGGTCGCCGGCAGCACGGGCCTGGCGCCGCTGCGGGCGCTGATCATGGACCTGTCGAGGTTCGCGGTGAACCCGCGGATACATATCTTCTTCGGTGCCCGATACCGCTGCGAACTCTACGATCTGCCGACCCTGTGGCAGATCGCCTCGCACAATCCGTGGCTGTCGGTATCGCCGGTCTCGGAGTACAACAGCGACCCGTCGTGGGCCGCCGACTATCCCGACGTCACGCCGCCGCGTGGCCTGCACGTGCACCAGATCGGGCGGCTGCCCGACGTGGTGACCAAGTACGGCGCCTGGGGTGACCGGCAGATCCTGGTGTGCGGCGGGCCGGCGATGGTCAACGCCACCAAGGCCGCGCTGACCGCCAAAGGTGCTCCGCCCCAACACATTCAGCATGACCCGCTATGGAGGTAGCCATGCACGTCGTCACCCTGCGCGATCCCTCGGCCCCGCTGGTCGCCCAGTTCGTCCCCGGGGCGGGGATGATCGGCACGTCGCTGCGCGACGCCGGCGTCGAGCTGCTGGGCCAGCGCCGCGGCCTGGACGCCTACATCTCCGACGGCAAGACGATGGGCATCCCGATCCTGTATCCGTGGGCAAATCGGCTGAGCGAGAACACCTATACCGCGCAGGACGTCACCGTGACCCTGACGCCGGGGGAAAATGGGGTGCGCGCCGACCCCAACGGGTTACCCATCCATGGGGTCTTGGCCGCCTACCCCGGGTGGCGGGTGACGGCCGAGAACGCTGAGGAGCTGACCGCCGAACTGGATTTCGGCGCCGATCCCCGACTGCTGGCCAGCTTCCCGTACCCGCATGTGCTGGAGGTGACGGCTCGGCTGAGCAACCGGACGCTGACGGTCCGGACCACGGTCACGGCGACGGGCGACCGGGCGGTGCCGCTGTGCTTCGGGTTTCATCCCTACCTGCAACTGCCCGACGCCCCGCGGGCCGACTGGGTCATCGAGACACCCCCGTTGCGGCACCTGGGGCTCGATGACAAGGGCCTGCCGAGCGGTGTTTCCGAGTCGCAGCCGGCGCGCCGAGAAACATTGGGCGACAACACTTTCGACGACGCTTACGACCAGGTCGCCGAAGGCGCGGTGTTCGCGGTGTCCGGCGGCGGGCGGCGCATCGAGGTGCATTTCGAGCAGGGCTACCCGGCGGCGCAGATTTTCGCGCCGGCGCCCGACGACCCCACGAAGACCATCGTGTGCTTCGAGCCCATGACCGCACCCACCGACGCGTTGCGCCGGGGCGGCTACCGCTGCGCGCGCCCGGGCGAACCGGCGGTCACGCAGTTTTCGATCCGGGTGTGATCAGCGTCCCCGGCGCGGTTGCCACACCACCAGCGCGGTGCTCTTGGGCACCACCGCCACATCGCGGCGCTGGCTGACCCGCGTCTGCGCCAGCTCCTCGGTCAATTCCTTGACCCGGGACTGCAGCGCCTCGACCTGATTGGTCAGCTCGATGATCCGCTTGATGCCGGCGAGGTTGACCCCCTCGTCTTGGGAGAGCCGTTGCACCTCACGCAGCAGGTCGACGTCGTGCTCCGAATACCGCCGTCCCCCACCGGAAGTCCGGCGCGGGCTGACCAGGCCGAGCCGGTCGTAGGTGCGCAGCGTTTGGGCGTGCATGCCGGCCAGCTCGGCGGCCACCGAGATCAAGAAGGTCCGCGCGTCCTCTTTCCTTGAATTGCTCGAACCCTTGGCCATCAGCGATTACCCGCCCATCCGGCCCGCGGATCGAAGCCGCTGGAACGCTCCGCGGCGGCGTACGCCTCCAGCGCCTCCTGAGCGGCACCCTCCACATTGGGTGGTACGGCGACCTTTACGGTCACCAGCAAGTCGCCGTTGCCGCCGCTGCGCTTGGGCACACCGCGTCCCCGCACCCGCAGGATCCGACCGTCGGCCGTGCCCTTGGGCACCCGCACACCGACTTTGCCGTCCAGCGTGGGCACCGAAATGGTTGAGCCCAAGGCCAACTCGGTGAAGCTGACCGGAACCGTCACCGTGAGGTCGTCGCCGTCGCGCCCGAACACCTTGTCCGGGCGCACATGCACGGTCACGTACAGGTCACCCGACGGCGCACCGCGTAAACCCGCCTCGCCCTGGCCGGGCAGCCGAATCCGTTGTCCGTCTTCGACGCCCGGCGGGATCCGCACGTTGATGGTGCGCGTGCGGGTGGTGACGCCGGTGCCCTTGCACTCGTCGCAGGGGTGCTCGATGATCGAGCCGCTGCCCCGGCAGTCGGTGCACGGTTCGGAGAAGCCGAACGCGCCCTGGTTGCGGTTGATCACGCCGGAGCCGTTGCAGGTGGGACACACCTTCGGGCTGGTGCCCGGCCGCGCGCCACTGCCGTGGCAGTTGGTGCACGGTGCCGGACTGGTCAGCCGCAGCGGCATCGCCACGCCCTTGGCCGCCTCGACGAAATCCAGCTGGGTCTCGGTCTCGAGGTCGTTGCCGCGGCGCGGCCGGCTGGGACGGGCGCCCGAACCGCGCCCGAACAAGCCGCCGAACAGGTCACCGATGTTGGTGCCGCCGCTTCGGCCGGCGGCATCGAACAAATCGTTGAGGTTGAACTCAGCGCCGTCACCGCCGACGTTGAAGCCCCCGAACCCGCCGCCGTCGAACCGGCGCCCGCCGAAACCACCGCCGGCGAACAGCCTTCGGGTTTCGTCGTATTCCTTGCGCTTGGCCGGATCCGACAAGACGTTGTGCGCCTCGGAAACGGCTTTGAAGCGTTCGCCGGCGGCCGGGTTGTCGGGGTTGGCGTCAGGGTGCAGATCGCGCGCCAACTTGCGATAGGCGCGTTTGATCTCTTCGGGGCTGGCGTCGGAGGAGACGCCCAGCTCCTTATAGAAGTCCTTTTCGACCCATTCGCGCTGGGCCATGTCGCGTCACCCCCTCACCTTTCGTTTGTTGTGCTGATTGTGTGGTCTAGTCACCGGATGTGCCGGCGTTATCGTCCGATTCGGCCGGCCCGGTTTCCCCGGCCGCCGCGGCCGACTCACCGGTCCCGGCGTCGCCCTCGTCGTCGACCGTGTCGACGACGCCGACCAGAGCGTGGCGCAGCACCTGATCGCCCAGTTTGTAGCCCTGTCGCATGACGGTGCCGATCACCGGCCGGGAGCCGTCACCTTCGTGCTGGACGGCTTCGTGCAGCACCGGGTCGAAGTCCTCGCCCTCCTGGCCGAACGCCGACAGGCCGAGGCCGGTCAACGCGCTTTCCAGCTTGTCGGCCACCGACTTCAGCGGTCCGGACTCGAGGTCGCCGTGCTTGCGCGCCCGGTCGAGATCGTCCAGCACGCCCAGCAATTGGTTGACAACCGCGGCCTTCGCCCGATCCGCCGCGGCCTGCTGGTCGCGCAGCGCCCGCTTGCGGTAGTTCGCGAAGTCGGCCTGCACCCGTTGCAGATCGGCGGTGAGCTCGGCGACTTTGCCGTCGCCCTGGTCCGCCGGCTCGGCGGCCGGCGCCCCTCCCGGCGCGTCGCCGGGAGGGACCTGCCGCACTTCACCGGTCTGCGGATCGATTCGCCGCTTGTCGGTGACTGTCACCTGTTCTTGTGGGTTGCTTTCCGTCACTTGGACTCCCGGTCATCGTCGACCACCTCCGCGTCCACGACATCGTCAGCGGAGCCAGACCCGTCGCCGGCCGCACCGCCACCGGCCTGCTCGCCGGCGGCCTGGGTGGCCTCGTAGATCGCCTGTCCGAGCGCCTGGGATTCCTGGCCCAGCTTCTCCATCGCCGCCTTGATCGCGGTGATGTCGGTGCCGGCGAGGGCCGACTTGGCCTCGGCGATCGCGGCGTCGACCTTGGACAGTGTGTCCTCGGGGACCTTCGAACCGCCCTCGGCTTCGCGCTGATCCTTGACGAACTTCTCCGTCTGGTAGACCAGCGATTCGGCCTGGTTGCGGACGTCGGCCTCTTCGCGACGCTGACGGTCCTCCTCGGCGTGCGCCTCGGCGTCCTTGATCATCCGGTCGATCTCCTCCTTGGACAGGCCGGAGCCCTCCTGGATCTTGATCGTGTTCTCCTTGCCGGTGCCCTTGTCCTTGGCCGTGACGTGCACGATGCCGTTGGCGTCGATGTCGAAGGTGACCTCGATCTGCGGGACGCCGCGCGGAGCCGGCGGGATGCCGGTCAGCTCGAAGGAGCCGAGCAGCTTGTTGTGCGAAGCGATTTCGCGCTCACCCTGATAGACCTGGATCTGCACCGACGGCTGATTGTCGTCGGCCGTGGTGAAGGTCTCCGACCGCTTGGTGGGGATGGTGGTGTTGCGTTCGATGAGCTTGGTCATCACGCCACCCTTGGTCTCGATACCCAGGCTCAGCGGCGTAACGTCAAGCAGCAGAACGTCTTTCACCTCGCCCTTCAGCACACCGGCCTGCAGGGCAGCGCCCACGGCGACAACCTCGTCGGGGTTGACGCCCTTGTTGGGCTCCTTGCCCCCGGTGAGCTCCTTGACCAGCTCGGTCACCGCGGGCATGCGGGTGGAACCACCCACCAGCACCACGTGGTCGATCTCGGAGACCGAGATGCCGGCGTCCTTGATCACGGACTGGAAGGGCTTGCGGGTGCGGTCCAGCAGATCCTGTGTGATGCGCTGGAATTCGGCGCGGGTCAGCTGCTCGTCGAGGAACAGCGGGTTCTTGTCCGCGTCGACGGTGATGTAAGGCAGGTTGATCGAGGTGCTCTGCGAACTCGACAGCTCGATCTTGGCCTTCTCGGCGGCCTCACGCAGCCGCTGCATCGCCATCTTGTCCTTGGTCAGGTCAATTCCGCTGGTGCCCTTGAACTTATCGACCAGCCACTCGACGACGCGGTCGTCCCAGTCGTCCCCGCCGAGGTGGTTGTCACCACTGGTGGCGCGGACCTCGACCACACCCTCACCGATCTCGAGCAGCGAGACGTCGAAGGTACCGCCACCGAGGTCGAAGACCAGGATGGTCTGTTCCTTCTCGCCCTTGTCCAGTCCGTAGGCCAGCGCGGCCGCGGTCGGCTCGTTGACGATGCGCAGCACGTTCAGGCCGGCGATCTGGCCGGCCTCCTTGGTCGCCTGACGCTGGGCGTCGTTGAAGTACGCGGGCACGGTGACGACGGCGTCGGTGACGTCCTCGCCCAGGTATGCCTCGGCGTCGCGCTTCAACTTCATCAGCACGCGGGCGCTGATCTCCTGAGCGGTGTATTTCTTGTCATCGATCTCGACGGACCAATCGGTGCCCATGTGCCGCTTGACCGAACGGATGGTGCGGTCGACGTTGGTGACAGCCTGGTTCTTGGCGGGCTGGCCGACGAGCACCTCGCCGTTGCGCGCGAAGGCGACGATAGACGGCGTCGTCCGCGAACCCTCGGAGTTGGCGACGACGACAGGGTCGCCCCCCTCGAGAACTGCGACGACGGAGTTGGTGGTCCCGAGGTCGATACCGACCGCACGAGCCATAGTGATTCCTCCTGAATGTGTAGAGCTTGTTTGGTGCCACTATGCTGAGTGAACCCCGCTCAAGCCTGCCCTTGGGGCCGGTGGGCTGTCAACCCAGCATTGAGTGTGGTTCGCTCAACTTGTCGTTCATGTTAACGGCGGTCCGTCCCGCCTTGTTCCCGGGGGTGGCAAAAAAACTTCGGCGCTGCCGAGGATCGGCGGTCACGCGGAGATAAACCCCGGCCATCGGCTCTGCATCGATCGTCGCGCCGGGGCAGCTAGGTCCGCTTCTCGGTGCGTAACCTAAGTGCCGCTATTCGAATCGTCTGGGGAGCGGCGGGTGCGGTTTTCGGAGAATGGGCGGCGGAGCCTGGCCGGTGGTTCGCTGCTGCTCGTGGCCCTGCTGGCCGGTACGGAGCCGCTCTCGGGCTGCAGCTCCATCATCGGGGGCCGCCCCGTGGCGTCGCCGGGAGCCGGGCCCACCGAGCCGTCTTTCCCCACGCCCCGATCCACCCCGCCGTCGGCCACCGCCGCCCCGGCCCCCGGCCCCGGCCCGTCCGCCGCGCCGGCGAACCCGACCACTCCGGCGGGCGCCATCCCGCTGCCACCCGACCAGAACGGTTACGTCTTCATCGAGACGAAATCCGGCGTGACGCGCTGCCAGATCAACAAGGACACCGTCGGCTGCGAGGCACCGTTCACCAACTCCCCGCTGCAGGACGGTGAGCACGCCAACGGCGTCAGCATCAACACCGGCGGCAAGGTGCAGTGGGTGCTGGGCAACCTGGGGGCCATCCCGACGGTCACCATCGACTACAAGACCTACGCGGCGCAGGGCTGGACGATCGTCGCCAACGCCGACGGCACCCGCTTCACGAACGACCAGACCAAGCACGGCATGTTCGTGAGCGTCGAGAAGGTCAACACCTTCTGAGCCGGGCTCCATCGCGGGAGCCCGAGCGCGCGTGAATTGATTGCCAACCCGACGTCGGTAA
Source organism: Mycobacterium sp. NGS17 (assembly GCF_059813205.1). Taxonomy (NCBI): domain Bacteria; kingdom Bacillati; phylum Actinomycetota; class Actinomycetes; order Mycobacteriales; family Mycobacteriaceae; genus Mycobacterium; species Mycobacterium sp. NGS17. Next base: position 612,664 of record NZ_JCALED010000002.1, read on the forward strand.
TCTTGCCGATGAGCTCGGGAGGGGGCGGCGATGCTTGTCGGTGCCGGTAGGCCGCGGTCGGTTTCCCAGGCGCCCCGCGCACTGCCCGCCACGTCCGGAACCGGGTGGATCCGAAGTCGGGCGAGCACCTGACGATCTCATGCAACTGCGATACCTGAGCATCCCCGCGCTGATCGGCGCGGCCGGCGGCGACCCGTGGGCGATCAATGCCAGCCTGCAAGCCGGCAGCCCGCTGCAGATTTCCAATCTTGCCCAGGCATTTCTTCGCGCAGGCCGGTGCACCACGGAGGCCAGCAACGCGTTCGAACAGGCCCGTACCCGCTTCGAAGCCGCCTGGAATCACCAGGACGGCGGTCACCCGATCAACGACTCCGACGAAGTTCAGCGGGTGACGAAAGCGCTTGGGGCGCAGTCCCTGCAGATACCGAAGATCGGTGCGGACCTGGAGAACATCGCCGCGACGCTGGCCGAGGCGCAGAAAGCCGCGGCCGGTCAGATCGCGTCGCTGGAAGCAAGGCTGCAAGAGCTCGACGATTTGATCGGCGAAGCCGACGAGATGGAGGACGACGAGGACCTCAGCCAGGCCGATTTCGATGCGCTGGAGGCGTTTATCGCCACATGCGAAGACGATGCCGTCCGGGCAACCAAGTCGGCGCTAGGCCAGCTGCAGGCGACACGCGACGGTTACTCCAAGTCGTTTCAGGACGCGATGGGGACTCTGCACGCGGACGGATATGACGCTCCCGGTGCCGGGCCGGCGCCCGGTCAGCCGGCAGCCGGCCAACCCGGCGGGGGTCCCGGCCCGGCGCCACCGGGCCAACCCGGCGGGGGTCCCGCATTGACCCCGTCACCGGGGGAAGTGGCGATCGGGAGCGCGGGTGCGATCGCCGGCGGGACCGCCGACGGTGTGCGTCAGACGACGCTCAACCTGCTCGCCGAGTCCCCGGGTACGGGTCCCGGCAAGGCTGATCCGTGGCTGTTGAAGTGGTTCGAGGATCCCAAGGTCGCCGGAGTTGAACTCCCGGGATTCACCCGTATCGGCGGGGTGGTTGGTGTGGCCAGCGCGGTGCCCGCCGTCCTGTCCGACATCCATGACGGAAACTCGGTGCCAGAGGCCATAACCCGCGAGACTGCTGGTGTCGCCGCCGGGCTGGCCGCGGGCGCGGAAACCGGCGCACTGATCGGTTCGGTCGTTCCCGGTGCCGGGACAGCGGTCGGTCTGGTGGCAGGCGCCGTCGTGGGAGCGGGCGCCGCCTGGGTGGCGTCCAAAGCAGTCGAAGTGTCCTGGGAGCCGGTCGCCGATGCCGTCGGCAGCGCGGTGCACGGCGTGGAATCCGTCTTCGGGTTCGGGTAGGAGCGACTTCGATGCGATTCGATGACTTCGTGCAGGAGCACAGCCTGGCTGTGTACCCGGTCGATCGATTTGCCGGGTTTGTGGTTGAGGTGGGAGTACCACCGGGTTGGGAACCCTTCGACTCGGCTGTCGGGGCGCGGGTGTGGGCCTGGCGCAACGACCCATGCATCGAAGTGTTTTGCGCTAACGCGGTTCTGACGATGCATCGCGTCGAGGCTGCTTTGGACCCAGCCGGCGTTTTCGCGATGTTGGTCGAACAGCAGTTGCAGGCGGCGCCGGGCTGTCGAGAGCAAAGCCGCGAACTGGGTGTAGCCACCGAAGGTGCCGGCGTCACGGGGTTGCTCGCAATGAAGATCGCGCATGAACTCGGCACGATCGACAGCGAGTCGAAGTCCCGGATCATCACGACGGAGCAGGAGACGTTGATTGCGCAACTCACGATGACGGCCCTCACCGATTCGCTGGTGGACCGGGCACACATCTGGCTGAAGGCCGTTCCGGGGCCGGTGGTAAGTCCAGCGCTCGCGGGTCACCGCGCCCCGCTGACCGGAAATACGAAAGGGCTCTGATGGCCGATAGCGGGAAGAGAGGCCGTTGGCGGCGGATGCTGCGCTACGCCATAGGTGGCGCCCTGTGCCTGCTTGCGGTCATTAACGTGCTGGTCGGAGCGCCATGGCCCCTAGCTCTCGGCGGCGCTGTGACCGGCGGAATCATCCTCATCGGTCACCGCCGGATCTTTCGCGCCGGGGTCAGCCGAACTGGTGACGAGATCGTCTGCCGCTACATTCCCTGGTACGAGGGCAATGCCTACAGCGCGTTAGTGCTCCTCCCGCTGATGGGGGTTGCCATGGTGGCCTTGGGGCTCGCACCCGGCAATCCGAGATGGCTGCTGTACGGCGGCGTCATCCTCCTGGCGGGTGTGACCCCGCTGTCCCTCTGGGGCATCGTTCGTATGTGGCTGCATTCTCTTCTCTGCTTTAGCCCGTCGATGTTGACCGTGCGGTTGGCCGAGCGTGGGAGCCAGTTGACCGAAATTCGGCGTGAGCTGGTTGCGTCGATCGAGCCCAAGCTCGTCCCGCTGCCGCCGCGTGCTGACTCGTTGCAAGTCGCAATCGCTTACCGCCCCGTGGAGATCGGCGACGGCACTACCAAGACGGTGCTGCTCGGCCTGCGGCTGACGGTTCAACCGGTCAACCTGCTCAACGCACTCATTGCCTGGCGAGACGGCGCCCGCGACGACCCGGGCGAGCTGCTGGATCGCATCGAAGGGATTCTCCGAGGCCGCTCAACGCCCGGCGTGTGACGGGACCGATCAGAGCTTGGAGCCCAGCCCCGCGATCAGATTGATCGTCACCGCCAGCACCACCGCCCCGAGCAGGTAGGACACCAGCGCATGGCGCAGGACCGTCGCCCGGATCGAGGCCAGCCCGATCTCGGTGTCCGACACCTGGTACGTCATGCCGACGGTGAATGCGAGATAGGCGAAATCCCGGAAGCGCGGCGGCTCGGGATCGTGAAAGTTGATGCCGCCCGGGTCATCCGAGTAGTAGAGCCGCGCGTAATGCACGGAGTACAGCGTGTGCACGGCGACCCAGGACGCGGCGACGGTCAGGACGCCGACGACGGCGGCGGCCAGGGCTTCGTGGCCCGAGCGTGAGCCCGCGGCCACCACGTAGCCGACTCCGACCAGGCTCGCGACGCTCGCCGACAGGATGACGGCGTCGGCGACCCATCGGGTGGGGTCCTCCCGCGTTGCCCAGCGGCAGGTCTGCTCGGCATCCATGCCGAGCAGGGTGAGGTGCGTCCATGCCGCATACATTCCGGCGGTGGCGATCCAGCCGGCCAGCGCATAACGCCATCCGGCGGTGTTGCCGACCACGACGGCGACCGCCACTCCGAGGGCCACGCAGACCGATATCCGAACCGCGACCGTGTCTCGCAACAACTTCACCAGGGAATCCACGACCTCGACCTAACCACTACACGGGCCGGCATCAGCAGATTGGCAGGTGCGGTTAGTACCATCGGTGCCGTGGCATCCAATGGCCCACGCGACGACTTCCACAACCAGCCGACCCAGCATGGCGAGTTCGGCGCACCCGAACAGCCGCCGACCGGCCAGGTTCCGTCCTCCGGTCCGCCGCCGAACCCGCCCCGGGAGCCCGAGGGGCCCGGCGATGTCGACCCGTTTGACCAGGAGACCGAGCCCACTCCCTGGTACCGCAAGCCCGCGATGCTGATCGCCTGGCTGATCTCCGTCGTCGTCCTGATCGCGTTGATCGTCTTCGGAGTCATCGAGCTCACTCACGGACAGCAGACCGTCAACCACGTCCCGAAGACGACGACGAGCACGACGACCACCACCACGACGACCCCGACCACCACCACGACCACCACGTCCTCGCCCAGCAGCGAAGAGTCACCGACGCAAGAGCCACCGGCGCAGCCGCCGCAACAGCAACCCACGGGCGGGCAGACGCAGCAGCCGTCGCATCACCACCATTTGCCGCAGCTGCCGCCGGTGATCACCGTTCCGGGGGTGCCGAATCCGGTCACGGTGCCCCCCGGGCTGCGGTAGCGAGTCGGTGGCAGCCTCGATCACGGTTGCGCCGCGCAGCGCGGGCGAAGCCCTACACTCGCTGCAATCTACGGTCGCTGCGGTGAGGGCGACCGCGCGAGGGCAACGGGACAACTGACACAGGGGTGCAGCAGATGAGCGAATCGCTCGGGCTATCGATCGGGGTGGCCAACCTGGTCGCCGCCCGCGCGGGCAGCGCTCCGATAACCCGCAGCTCGGTGGTCACCCTGTTCGAACAGCGACCTACCGAAGTCGGCCTGCCGGAAGAGAATCCGAATCTGACCGAACCCGGACTGGTGCTGCGGGGATTCGTCGAACGCGTCGGCGACCGCGCGCCATTGGTGGCGGCCGACGGCACCAAATACCTCGGCGCGGCGCTGACGGTCGAGGCGATCGAGGCCATGGCCCGCGCGGTCGGCTACGGGACACCGATCACCATCGCGGTGCCCGCCTACTGGTCCCACGACCAGTTCACGGCGCTGCGCGAGGAGTTCTTCGCGCAGTCGGACCTGGCGCGCGGCGGGGTGGCGCCCATGCTGGTTTCCGATGCCACTGCCGCGCTCGCGGCGCTGCGCGGCACGCCGGGCTTCAGGGCCGACGGCGTTATTGCCTTGTGCGACTTCGGCGCGGGCGGCACCACCGTCACGTTGATGGACGCCAAGGCCGGCTTTGCGTCCGTCGGCCCGGCCGCGCGGTACACCGAATTCTCCGGCGACGCGATCGATCAGCTCATCCTGGACCACCTGCTGGCCTCCGACGTCAGCACCGCCATGCTGGGCGGCACCGCGCGGGTCGGCCCGCAGGCCCGCCTGCTCGGCGCATGCCGGCGCGCCAAGGAACAGCTGTCGACGGCCGCGGTGAGCACGATCGCCGGGGCTTCCGGTGAGGGTTCCCAGCTCTCCCGCACCGAATTCGACCAATTGCTCTCCGCGCCGCTGGGCCGGTTCCTCTCATTCGTCGAGGAGTCGTTGCGCCGCAACGCGATTCCGAACACAGGACTGAGCGCCGTGGCGATAGCCGGCGGCGGTGCGAACATCCCGTTGCTCAAAGCGCGCTTGTCGCAGCGCTTCGGGGTGCCGGTGCACAGCACCGTGCAGCCGGCGCTCAGCGCCGCCCTCGGCGCGGCGGTGCTCGGCCCGCACTACACGTCGGGAGGAGCTCCGACCGCCGCGGCCGCCGCCGTGGAAACACCGACCGAACTGGTCGGCACCGCCGGGCTCGACATGACCCAGGCCGCATGGGGGGCCCAGGCCACCGACGTGGACGACGCCCTGGCGTGGTCGCAGGACGCCGACAACGACGAGCCGGTGCCATATACCGGACGCGACGCCACCGGCGAATACGCCAACGAGGCAAGGGAATTCGACGGCGCGACCGGCAGCCGCTACGCTGCCCCCCAGGCGCGACTGCCCTGGTACAAACGCACGGCGCTGGTGTTGAGCGTGGCGGGGGCGGCCGCGGCGGTGCTGGTGGCCCTGATCCTGGCGATCAACCTGTTGTCGACCAAGTCAACGCCGGTCAGTCCCACGTCGCCACCCACCCAGCCCCCGCAAACGGTGACCATCACCGGGCCGAACGACAGCACCACCGTCACCGTGATCCCGGCGCCGCCGCCGTCCACCGAGCCGTCGGCCACCACCACGACGCCGGGGCCGGCGCCGTCGACGACGACGACCACCACCACGGCGCCGCCGAGCACGACCACAACCACGACCGCCGCGCCCACCACGACGTCGCAGGCGCCCACCACAACGTCGCAGACGGCCACCACCACCGCGCCGACGACCACGCGCGGGTGGCCCCTGCCGCCCATCTTCGGGCGCTGACGCACCAGACACGGATGGCCGCCAAGCGGCGGCCGTCGAAGGGCCATTCAGCGAAGCATGGTGGCGCTCATCACTTCGGCGAGCGTCGCCTCTTAAGTTAGGGCAGCCTTTCTCGCGCTGAAAGCCGCAAAGATGTAACTATGAGCGGGGCTTTAGCAGGCAAATAAGCACAGCCGAATTTATCTATGCATTGGGGAGACCTTCTGTGACAACGCAGATGCTCATCAGGCTGATCGTGGGCATGGGCATGACGCTGGTCGTGGCCGCACTCGCCGCACGGCGTGTCCTGTGGCTGTTCAAGCTGATCACGTCCGGCAAGCCGGGCCCGGGTCACACCGACGATCCCGGCAAACGCGTCTGGGCAGAGGTCTCCGAGGTGTTCGGTCAGCGCAAGCTGTTGAAGTGGTCCATCCCCGGGCTGGCGCACTTCTTCACCATGTGGGGCTTCTTCATTCTGCTCACGGTCTACATCGAGGCCTACGGTCTGCTTTTCCAGGACAACTTCCACATCCCGATCATCGGGCGCTGGGACGCACTCGGCTTCCTGCAGGACTTCTTCGCGACCGCAGTCTTCCTGGGCATCGTCACCTTCGCCATCATCCGGCTGATGCGCAGCCCGAAGGAGATCGGGCGCCAGTCACGGTTCTACGGCTCGCACACCGGCGGCGCCTGGCTGGTGCTGTTCATGATCTTCAACGTCGTCTTCACCTACGTGTTCGTGCGCGGAGCCGCGGTCAACAACGGCACGCTGCCCTACGGCAACGGCGCCTTCCTGTCCCAGCTGTTCGGCGCCATCCTGCGACCGCTGGGCCAGCCCGCCAACGAGATCATCGAAACGACCGCGCTGCTGCTGCACATCTTGGTCATGCTCGCGTTCCTGATCATCGTGCTGCACTCCAAGCACATGCACATCTTCACGGCGCCGATCAACGTCATCTTCAAGCGGCTGCCCAACGGCCTCGGCCCGCTGCTGCCGCTCGAACACGACGGCAAGCCGATCGACTTCGAAAACCCGCCCGACGACGCCGAATTCGGTCGCGGCAAGATCGAGGACTTCAGCTGGAAAGCCGCGCTCGACTTCGCCACCTGTACCGAGTGCGGGCGCTGTCAGTCGCAGTGCCCGGCGTGGAACACCGGCAAGCCGCTCTCGCCCAAGCTCGTCATCATGGACCTGCGCGACCACTGGATGGCCAAGGCGCCCTACATCCTGGGCCAGAAGGAATCTCCGACCGAGTCCACCCCGGAGGGTGGACTCGGTGAGAAGTTGGCCGGCGAGGAGCACGCCGAGGCGCACCACGTCCCGGAGTCCGGCTTCGGCCGCGTCATGGGTTCCGGGCCGGAGCAGGCCACCCGTCCGCTGGTCGGTACCGAGGAACAGGGCGGCGTCATCGACCCCGACGTGTTGTGGTCCTGCGTGACCTGCGGCGCCTGCGTCGAACAGTGCCCGGTGGACATCGAGCACATCGATCACATCGTCGACATGCGCCGCTACCAGGTGATGATGGAGTCGGAGTTCCCCTCCGAGCTTTCCGTGCTGTTCAAAAACCTGGAAACCAAGGGCAACCCATGGGGCCAGAACGCGTCGGACCGCACCAGCTGGATCGACGAGGTCGACTTCGACGTGCCCGTCTATGGCGAGGACGTCGACAGCTTCGACGGCTACGAGTACCTGTTCTGGGTGGGTTGCGCCGGCGCCTACGACGACAAGGCCAAGAAGACCACCAAGGCCGTCGCCGAGCTGCTGGCCATCGCCGGCGTGAAGTACCTGGTGCTGGGCACCGGCGAGTCCTGCAACGGCGACTCCGCCCGCCGCTCGGGCAACGAGTTCCTGTTCCAACAGCTGGCCGCCCAGGCCGTCGAGACCCTGGACGGGGTTTTCGAGGGCGTGGAGACCGTCGACCGCAAGATCGTCGTCACCTGCCCGCACTGCTTCAACACCCTGGGCCGCGAGTACCGCCAGCTCGGCGCGAACTACTCGGTGCTGCACCACACCCAGCTGCTCAACCGGCTGATCCGGGACAACAAACTGGTGCCGGTGACGCCGGTGTCGCAGGACATCACCTATCACGACCCCTGCTACCTGGGCCGGCACAACAAGGTCTACGAGGCGCCGCGCGAGCTGATCGGGGCCGCGGGAGCGACCCTGACCGAGATGCCGCGGCATGCCGAGCGCAGCTTCTGCTGTGGCGCCGGCGGCGCGCGGATGTGGATGGAAGAGCACATCGGCAAGCGCATCAACCACGAGCGCGTCGACGAGGCGCTGGCCACCGGGGCCGCCACGATCGCCACGGGTTGCCCCTTCTGCCGGGTGATGGTCACCGACGGTGTCAACGACCGCCAGGAGGAAGCCGGACGCAGCGGCGTCGAGGTGCTCGACGTCGCCCAGATCCTGCTCGGGTCCCTCGAGTACGACAAGGCCACGCTGCCGGAGAAGGGCACGGCTGCTAAGGAGGCCGAGAAGCGGGCGGCTGAGGCGCCCAAGGCCTCGGCAGCCACGGTTGAGGCGCCGGCCGAGGCGCCCGCCAAGGCCGAAGCACCCGCCAAGGCCGAGGCCGCGCCGAAGTCCGAGGCCACCGCGGCTCCCGCCGCGCCCGCCAAGGGCTTGGGTATTGCCGGCGGCGCGAAGAAGCCCGGCGCCAAGAAGGCCGCTGCCGAACCGGCTAAGGCCGAGGCACCGGCCGACGGCGGAGAAGCCAAGGCATCCGCCGCACCGGCGAAGGGCCTGGGTCTGGCCGCCGGCGCCAAACGGCCCGGCGCCAAGAAGGCCGCCCCGGCGGCCGCGGCCCCCGAGGCCAAGGCAACCGCGGACGCGACCCCCGAAGCGGCGACCGATACCAAAACCGAAGCCAAGGCACCCGCCGCCCCGGTCAAGGGCCTGGGCATCGCCGCGGGCGCCAAGCGGCCCGGCGCCAAGAAGTCGGCACCGGCGGCCGCGGCCCCCAAGGCCGAGGAGCCGAAAGCCGAGGAGCCCAAGGCCGAGGAGCCCAAGGCCGAGGCTGCGCCCGCCGGCCCGGCGGACGCCGAACCCGAGCCGGCGCCGAAGGCCGAGCCGGCAGAGCAGACCGACGGCGACGGCGCACCGTCGCAGCCACCCGTCAAGGGCCTGGGCATCGCCCGTGGGGCGCGTCCCCCCGGGAAGCGGTGACCTGCATCGTTGCGGCTTCGTAGCAAATATCAGTGGACAGTGATGGCACCATTGGTGGTGTGACCACCCATCAGCTGCCTCTGCACGCGTCGGCTCATCACCGGCCGCAGCGCAGTTTCGCGCAGTCGTCGAAGCTTCAGGACGTCCTGTACGAAATCCGCGGGCCGGTGCACGCACACGCCGCGCGGCTGGAGGCCGAGGGGCATCGCATTCTCAAGCTCAACATCGGCAACCCGGCGCCGTTCGGCTTCGAGGCGCCCGACGTGATCATGCGCGACATGATCCAGGCCCTGCCGTACGCCCAGGGATACTCCGACTCGCGGGGCATCCTGCCCGCCCGCCGGGCGGTGGTCACCCGCTACGAGGTGATCGACGGATTCCCCCGCTTCGACGTCGACGACGTCTATTTGGGCAACGGGGTGTCCGAGCTGATCACCATGACGCTGCAGGCCCTGCTCGACAACGGCGACGAGGTGCTGATCCCGTCGCCGGACTACCCGCTGTGGACGGCGTCGACATCCCTTGCGGGCGGCACGCCGGTGCATTACCTGTGCGACGAGACGCAGGGCTGGCAGCCGGACATCGCCGACATGGAGTCCAAGATCACCGACCGCACCAAGGCGCTGGTGGTGATCAACCCGAACAACCCGACCGGCGCGGTCTACACCAGCGAAGTGCTCACCCAGATCGTCGATCTGGCGCGCAAGCACGAGCTGCTGCTGCTCGCCGACGAGATCTACGACAAGATCCTTTACGACGACGCCAAGCACATCAACCTGGCCACGCTGGCGCCGGACATGTTGTGCCTGACGTTCAACGGCCTGTCCAAGGCCTACCGGGTGGCCGGCTATCGGGCCGGCTGGCTGGCGATCACCGGGCCCAAGGACCACGCCAGCAGCTTCATCGAGGGCATCAACCTGCTGGCGAACATGCGGCTGTGTCCCAACGTTCCGGCGCAGCACGCGATTCAGGTGGCCCTGGGCGGTCACCAGAGCATCGACGACTTGGTCCTACCGGGCGGGCGGCTGCTCGAGCAGCGCGACGTCGCGTGGACCAAGCTGAACGAGATCCCGGGGGTGTCCTGCGTCAAGCCCGCCGGCGCGCTCTACGCGTTTCCCCGGCTTGACCCCGAGGTCTATGACGTCGAAGACGACGAACAGCTCGTCCTCGACCTGCTGCTGCAGGAGAAGATTTTGGTCACCCAAGGCACCGGCTTCAATTGGCCGGCACCGGATCACCTGCGCATCGTGACGCTGCCGTGGGCCCGCGATCTGGCGGCCGCGATCGAGCGGCTGGGCAACTTCCTCGTCGGCTATCGGCCGTAAGCATCCGCGCGGCCGCCTCTACGGTGGAGCGGGTGACGCACTCCCACTCGCACAGCATGGCCCGCTCATCGGAGGGCCCGTCCGGGGTCGATCCGTTGCCCGCCAGGATCGTCGTCGGGTTATTGGTCGCTATCGGCGTGGCGGTAGCCGTCGGCGCGATCGTGCTCTGGCCCAGCCGCCAGCACGTCGACATCCCGATGCCGCTGCAGAACGCGGCGGGCGGCGCGGTGAGCACGCAGGCCGGGCACGTGCTGTCCAGCGCGGTGGGCGACTGCGGCAGCCCGTCGGCCAGCCAGGTCCTCACCGGCGCGCCGCAGCAGGCCCTGCCCGGCGCGGGACGGTGCGTTTTGACCCAGGTCTCGATCGATTCTGGACCCAATGCCGGGGCCCAGACACTACTGGAGTCCTCCCCTGGCCCCGGCCAACCGAAATTCGCGGTGGGCGACCACATTCGACTCGTCCGTCAGGTCGACGATCAGGGCGCGACCAGTTATGCGTTCTACGACTTCGAACGTGGTTGGGCGCTAGGCGGTTTGGCGATCGCGTTCGCGGTGGTGATCGTGACCGTGGCGCGCTGGCGTGGGCTGCTCGCGCTGGTGGGCATCGTGGTCGCGTTCGTGGTGCTGGTGACGTTCCTACTGCCGGCGCTGCGCGACGGCGCACCGGCTGTTCCGGTGGCGCTGGTGGCGGCGGCGGCGATCCTGTACGCGGTCATCTATCTCGCGCACGGGGTGAACCTGCGGACCAGCGCCGCACTGCTGGGCACCCTGTCGGCGCTGCTGTTGGCGGCCGGATTATCATGGGCGGCAATACAACTGGCGCACTTGACCGGTTTATCGGACGAACAGAACAGCACCGTCAGCGCGTATCTTGGCAGCGTGTCGATCAGCGGCCTGCTGCTCGCCGGCTTCATCATCGGGTCGTTGGGTGTGCTCAACGATGTGACGGTGACCCAGGCCTCGACGGTGTTCGAGCTCGCCCACCTCGGCGGCTCGCGGCGGGCGATCTTTGTGGGCGCGATCCGGGTCGGCCGCGATCACATCGCCAGCACTGTTTACACGCTGGTGCTGGCCTACGCCGGCAGTTCGCTGCCGCTGCTGTTGCTGTTCAGCGTCGCCAACCGCTCGTTGACTGACGTGCTGACCAGCGAGAGCGTGGCGATCGAGATCGCGCGCTCGGCGGTGGGCGGCATGGCGCTGGCGCTGTCGGTGCCGCTGACGACGGCAATCGCCGCGGTGCTTGCCAAACCTAGAATCGACTCCGCTCCAACAGGTCCAGCAGATAGCCGCCGTAGCCGGACTTGAGCAAGCCCTGTGCGCGCTCGGCCAGCTCGTCGTCGGTGATCCAGCCGCGCCGCCACGCCACTTCCTCTGGGACGCTGACCTTCAGGCCCTGCCGCCGCTCCAGGGTGCGCACGAAATCGCTTGCGTCCAGCAGCGAGTCGAACGTCCCGGTGTCCAGCCACGCGGTGCCGCGGGTCATCACCTCGACCGAGAGCCTGCCCCGGCTCAGGTAGATCTGGTTGACCTCGGTGATCTCGTATTCGCCGCGTGCCGATTTCTTCAGGCCCTTCGCGATTTCGACCACGTCGTTGTCGTAGAAGTACAAACCCGGCACCGCGTAGTTGGATTTCGGCGTCTTGGGCTTCTCCTCCAATGACAGCGCCCTACCGTCATCGCTGAACTCGATGACGCCGTATGCCGATGGGTTGGCGACCCAGTACGCGAAAACCGCTCCCCCGCTGACGGATTGGAATCGACTCAGGCTGGTGCCCAGGCCCGGGCCGTAGAAAATGTTGTCTCCCAACACCAAAGCCACCGGCTCGTTCCCGATGTGCCCGGCGCCCAGGACGAATGCCTGGGCCAGACCATCGGGCTGTTCCTGCGTCACATAGCTGATGTTGACCCCGAACTGCGAGCCGTCGGCCAGCAGTCGCTGGAATCCGGGCGCGTCGTGTCGAGTGGTGATCACCAGGATGTCGCGGATGCCGGCCATCATCAGGGTGGACAGCGGGTAGTAAACCATCGGTTTGTCGTAGACCGGCAGCAGCTGCTTACTTATGCCGGTGGTGATCGGATGCAGGCGAGTGCCCGATCCGCCGGCCAGGATGATTCCGCGCATTGGATGGCTCCTGATGCCTTGGTCTGCCCTATTCGACGGCGTCGGACTCGGTCAGCTCGGTCGCCGCCAGCGCCGTCGCCAAGCTGTCGTGCCGGAAAACGGAGGTGACATGGTCGCGGACAACGCGAAATGCCAGCGCGTCGGCGCCCGCCCCCGGGCCGTCAGCGCTGCCCAGTTTCTGTTCGGCGACGACGACGCCGTCGTGCACATACATCTGGCCGAGCTGCGCGGAAGACCGGCGCGAGGTGGCCCAGTTACGCAGCGCCTGGTGGCCCTGCGCGGCTCCGTGCGCGTCGCCGATCTCGATGTCCTCGCTGGACAGGGACTCCAGGGTGGCCAGGTCAGAAGAGTTCAGGGCGTCGTGCCATGCCAGTACGGTGGCGATCTCCGATGTGGTCATGGTGTGCAAATTACCGTGCGGCTCCCCGGCTAGAGAGGAGTACGGGCCAACCAGCGCTCCCACACGGCGTCGTCACCGAACAGCTCGACGCCCGTCTCGGCCAGCGGCCGGCGGCGCAGTATCGCCAGCAGCAACTCGGTCGCGCCACCGCGCAGCGCGGCGCTGCCCTTGCCGTGCCGATGCGACCAGGCGATCCGGCCCTGCTCGACGGCGATGGTCCACTCGCCGTCGTCGCCCAGCCCGGCATCGGTGGCGTGCAGATGCAGGGTGTCGCCCTCCTCCAGCGGAAGCGGCGTCCCTTCGCCACCCGCCTGGATCGCCACCCGCTCCAGCCATTCGGTGATGCCGTCGGCGGCCACGGCGGGTTCCAGGGTGAAGTCGCGGCTCAGCGCGATCGCGGCGTCGGCGCGGTGCACCGCGACCTCGTGCAACCGGCGCCGGACCCACCAGTTCGCCGCGCGCGAACCCAGGAAGGTCCAGACCGGCGTTTCCACCCCGGTCAGCTCGACGGCGTCGATCAGCCGCTGGGCACCGCCGTGCAGCCAGGCGATCGCTCCGGCCGGATCGGGCGGCGGCTTACCGCCTTCCACCGTGCGGGGATCGAGGTAGCTATCGAGTCGCTCGCGCACGATCTGCGCCGCCCAGCGATCGCCGCGGCCGACGTGACGGAACAGTTGCCGCAGGGTCCAGCCCGGGCAGGTCGGCACGGGCGTCGACTCATCGGCGTCCTGAAAAAGCTCTGCGAATGCCCGATTCTCGTCGAGGAATGCGCCGGCGAAGTCCACGCCGGTCACGCTACCCGCACGGCGTGCCCGCCGGCGCTTTGCCGCCGTGACTTGAGCGCGTTGGGTCGACAGTGCAGTCTTACTAACGAATACGGGTCGGGAGGAGTGCTGGGGTGGATCGCCAAGGGCTCGCCGCCGATTGGGACAGTGGGATCGCACCGGCCGTAGGCGGGCTGCAGGACAACGCCGCAGCCCGGGGCCTGCAGCTGGACTACTCGATCGAGTCGCTGCGCGCCGTGGAGTCCGTGATACGAACCCTGTTCGACGAACCGGAACACGTGTTGCGCGCCGAGGAACGTCCGCTCGTCCAGGCGTTGATGGCCTACGTCGGGCTTTCCCTGATACGTCTCACCGGCGGGCGCTGGGACTGGGATGACGAACCGGGCTTCGCGCAACGGGCCCGTCCGGCGCTGGCCGACGCCTCGCTTGCCGAAGCGGTCGCCACCCAGATCTGGGCGTGGCCCGATGCCGAACACACTGCGGCCGGGATTCCCGTTGCCGTCCCGGGCGACGGGCTGGGCCTCGAACCCGTTTCTCCATTGCATCTGTTGCTGGCGACGGTCGCGGACCGACCGGAAGATGACAGCGGGCCGGTGGCGCGAACCTACTCCGCTTGGAGAGCGAAGGTGTCCACCCCGCCGAAGCGCGGTGTGATCGGCATCGACATCTACGACACTCCTGCCGCATCAACAGGATTGGACGCATGGCTCGCCGCGCGCCGGCAAGATTCTCCCGCTTGGGCAGCTCGTTATCCGGGCACGTGGGACAACAGCCCGGAAAGCATTGACGCACTCACCGAATTGACACACAGCGTCACGCCGACGGTGGATAGTCTTTACGACCCGGCCAACGCGGACTTCGTCCATGGCGCCACGTGGTACCTGGGCGAGATGCTGTGCCGCGCGGATCCCGCCCGCTGGGTGGACCGTCCACACATGGTGCGAGACGGCGAGCCCGCCCTCGTCGGCTATCACATTCAAACCAATGACGAAGCCGCCACAACAAACCCGTTCCTGCTGCTGGAATTGTGCCTGACGACGGGGCAACCAAAGGCGCGAAGCGTTTACGACAAGTGGGTAAGGCACCGCAGAGATTGTGATGATGGTCAGGCTGCGCCAGCTGAACGCTCGTGGTCGTGTCCGCGACCGGCCATCGCTTGACTTGTACGGGCGGGGTTGGTCGGTGCAGTCTTACCTAGTCGAATAGCGGTCGGGAGGAGCGCCGGGTTGGATCGCCAAGAGCTGGCTGCCGATTGGGAGAGCGGGATCGCCCCGGCGGTGGGCGGGCTGCAAGATAACGTTGGTCCCCACGGCCTGCACCTGGACTACTCGATCGAGTCGCTGCGTGCCGTGGAGTCCGTAACGCGAAATCTATTCGAGGAACCCGAGCACGTGCTAGACCCCCGGGAACGAGCTCTGGTTCAGGCATTGATGGCCTATATCGGACTGTCTCTGGTCCGCCTGACCAGTGGCCACTGGGATTGGGACGATGCACCCGATTTCGCGGTACGCGCCCGCCCTCCCCTCAGCGACCGTGCTCTCGCGGAGCCGATCACCAATCAAACTTGGTCGTGGTCAACGGGCGCACCGGGCCCGCCCGGCATCCCCATTGCGGTCCCGGGCGACAAGCTGGGACTTGAGCCCATTTCTCCGCTGCATCTGTTGCTGGCCGCAGTGGTCGAAGAGCCGGGCAACGATGACGGGCCGGTCGCGCGAACCTACTCCGCTTGGAGAGCGAAGGTGTCCACCGCACCGAAGCCCGGGGTACCGGGTATCGATATCTTCGATTCGCCTACTGCCTCAACGGAATTGGATTCCTGGCTGACCGCACGCCAGCAAGAATTTGCCGGGTGGGCCGACCGCTACCCCGGCACTTGGGATTACAGTCCCGATAGCATCGACGCCGTCACCGAGCTGGCTTTCAAGCTCACTCCCACCACTGACGAATTCAACGATCCGGCCAACGCAGACTTCGTCGAGGGCGCCTCCTGGTACGTGGGTGAGGTGCTGCTGCGCAGCGTGGGGGCACGTTGGGTGCATCGCCCCCACATGGCGGCGCGCGACGGAGCCCCGGCGGTCGCGGGTTATCAGGTGCAGACGAGCGACGACTCCGACACGGCATCGCCGTTCCGGTTATTGCGCCTCAGCATCACGACAAAAGAGCACGAGGCGCGCGGACTTCACGATGAGTGGGTCGATTATTTCAAGGGTGGCCAATCGTGACGGTGTGGTTGCGGGGGCTCGTTGTCCTGATACTGGTCATCTGCTTCGGTCTTCATGGCGTGCCCGTAGCCCACGCGAATTACGGCGGCTACGGCGACTGCGACCCTGGAGTTCCGATGCCTGGCTATGACGCGACACAGATGGCTCCGCCCGACGAAATGCATACCTACAACTACGATCCGCTGAGCCAGGACGTTCGCAATGCGGAGGAACCGAGTCCGGACAAGCTGGAGCGGATCAGCGTCAATAATGCGGTCAGGGGAAACGCAGACACCCTCGATGGGATGCTGGCTCGCTGGAAGATTTATGTGAATAGCGGCGGCTCCAAGCCTTGGGAAAAGTGGAAGAACGCTTATATCAACGTCCTTCAGAACCGGCGCGTGGGCCCGGCCTTTGAGAAGTTTATTTTCGAAGGCTTGAAGCTAGGCGATTTGCCACCCGAAGCCGGCTGGCAGACCAATAAACAGCTGCCCAAGAATATTTTGTCGAACGGTCCCGTCTTCGACATCTTCAACATCGCCGATAAAGTGCCGGTCTCGAAATGGCTGATGATCGAAGCCAAGTCCGGCACCACGCTGGGTGCGCACGCCCGCAAACAATTCATCGACCACATTCAGAGAATGGGGCAGCTTGGCTCGTCGCTGATGATCATGTTCGGGGGCAGGCCGACCGATTCGACGCAGAAGTGGATAAAGCAAACAATCGATGATTTGAGGGCCGCCGGCGTGAAGATGCCCCCCGCATTTTGCGCCCGCTACGTACCCGCCAAACCGCAGGAGAGAACGGATCCCGGCTCCGCGGCGGGCAATTCGGCTCCGCGACCCGCGCCGGATCCCGTTCTGGATGAATCGGCGGATTCGCCCGAGGACCAAGCACTCGAGGACCAGATAGCCAGTGGCCTCGAGGCGGAGGACAACCCCCCCGAGCAGCCGGTGCCCGGGCAGGCACCGGCCAACGCGCCGATCCCGGTGGGCGCAAATCCAGCACCGGCTCCCGCGCCGCAAGCGCCCGTACCCGCACAGCAAGAACCGGCTCCCGCCCCGCAAGCACCTGTGCCCGCGCAGCAAGAACCGGCTCCCGCCCCGCAAGCACCTGTGCCCGCGCAGCCCCCGGCGCTACCGGCACCACAAGCACCGGCACCACACGCACCCGCACCGCAAGCACCCGCGCCACGAGCACCCGCGCCGCAAGCTCCCGCGCCGCAAGCGCCTATGCCCGCGCCACGAGCTCCTGTGCCCGCACCGCGGGCACCCGCACCGCAAGCTCCCGCACCGCGGGCGCCCGCACCGCAAGCTCCCGCACCGCGGGCGCCGGTGCCCGCGCGGCCCCCGTCCGCACCGTCTCCCCCGGTGGGCATACCCGTCTCGGCATCGCCTGCCCCCTTGGGCGGGATCGACTTCACCTCGCTCGAGATGCGTTACGTGACCGACTCCGTCAACGGCAAACCGGCCATGCAGTACGCATTCAGCGCGAACACCCTGCCGGCGACGGAGGCCTCCTACGGTGGGCGACGCAACGCGAAGATGGCATTGGACGCCTTTTATGTCTGGCTGGCACTGCCACCGCAGAATTTCTGGGTGAACCTCAAGCCCACCGAACCTGACCGCATCATCGAGGCCGCATTCGGCCGGACCGAAGCCGGCGAGGTGCTGCTCGAGGCAGACCTGGAAATGAAACTGGTGTCCGCCCGACTGCAGAAGACCGACACCGAACTCGGTCGTCGTTTCGTCGACGCCATGCAGGGCAACAAATGCTACCTGGGCAGGCGGTTATGGATCGTGCCGCAACCGGCCGAAGTCCACGAAGACGGCGACCAGCTCTACATTCTCAACACGCCGCTCACGGTGAAGATCGGAACAGATCAAAGCGATGTCACCCCGGGCACAGACTTGTGCCAAGACCAGGATCCGGTGGCCACCGACCACAACGGTCAGCTGTACCAGCAGATGATCATGCCCGCGCTCATCGACGCGGTGAATCACAACCCTGATTTCGCCGATCTGCGCCGCGTCTACACCAGCCGGGTGGCGGCCGAGTGGTACCGAAAGCGCAACGCCAACAAGCCAACCCAGTACGCGAAGCTCATCGATTCCGGGAACATCGACGACCTGACTGTGCCATGGGATCCGCGCGCGGTGTGGGAGCGTTACCTGGATTCCACGAAGCATCCCGAGCCCACCTTCAGCTGGACCGACGCCAAGGGGACGACGTGGACACGGTCATGGGGCGGAGTCGATTTCAGTAAGGTGGAGACCCACGACATCGGCGCGCCGGAGTTCACTCAGAAGTACGACTCGGTGGCAAAGACGGCGGGGCCATCGATCATCGGTCCGCTGGTCCAGGACAACGCCAAGCAGGTGTGGTTGGGCAACGTGGTCAGCTCAGTGCCACTGGACCAGATCTGGCCGTCGAAGCTGAGTCCGTGGGTGCCGTTCGTGGCTCCGGCAACGGCGCCGTCAAAGCCGTTGTTCTACTTGGTGATTCTGCCCGCGGTGGCCTGGCTGGGCGGCGGCGGATATCTCCTCTGGCGCCGACGACGAGCGGCTGGGGTGCGCTGACATGGCCGGCCCGCAACATCCAGACCAGCACGCGGCGGGGTCCGACCCGTTCGGTGGCGATCCGTTCGGCAACACCGCATCCGACCCGTTCGGCGCCGATCCGTTCGCCGGCCCCGGCTCCGATCCGTTCGGCCGGAGCGAAGCCACCGCCTGGCTCCAACAGCAGGCCCACAGCGCGCCGCCGCCCCCGGCGGCTCCCCGTCGCGCACGCCCTGCGTCGCAAGCACTTCCGCCACCACCGGCAGCGCCCGCGCGGTCGAACCCGGCGCCACAGGCCGTCGACTCTTCCAAGCTGCCGGACACCGTGGCGTTCGCCAGTTGGTTGTTCGCGGGCATCGGCGCGGTCATGCTGACGATGGCCATCGCGGTCGCGATGGCCATCCCCGAATTCGACTGGTACTACGGCAGCCACACCTGGCTTGCGCTGTCAGCGGCGGCGGCCGGCGTGCTGCTCGGTGCGGCGATCATCTGGCAGGCGATCCGGATCGTCAGGCATCGACGTCTCGCTCGGCCGGTCGCCGTGCTCGCGTGCGGGCTGACCTTGGCGCTCGCCGCGTTCGGGCTCATCGTCGGACCCGGCGGTGCGGTGGCCTGGTTCACTCACCTGACGCAGGCGGGCGCCGTCACCGCGGCCGTCACCGCGGTCGCCACCGGCGTCCTGCTATTCCTGCCCGCGTCCAACGCATACCTGCACCGGGACGCCCACAAGCCGCCTCCCCCTCCGACTTTCGCCGAGATAGTGAACGCGGCGCAGCACGCACCGACGGCCACGGCGCCACCCCAGCATCCACCGGCAAGCAACCGGGCCCCTACACCGCGGCATCCACCGGCAAGCAACCCGGCGCCCCCACCCCGGCCCGCCGATTTCGACCCGTTCTCCTAGGGCCGCGGGGCGCCCAGCCGGTATACCCGCCAGCCCGCCCGCTGCCAGCCGGCGGCATCCAGGCAGTTGCGGCCATCCACGATGACGCGGGCCCGCACGCGGTCGGCCAGGACGTTCGGGTCCATGTCGACGAACTGGCGCCACTCGGTGAGCACCAGCACCGCATCCGCGCGTTCGCAGGCCTCTTCGACCGACACGGCGTAGTTCAGCGTCGGGAACAGGCGCTGCGCGTTGTCGAGGGCCTTGGGGTCGAAGACATTCACCGCCGCGCCGTTGAGCTGCAGCTGGCCCGCGACGTTAAGCGCGGGTGAGTCACGCACATCGTCGGATTCGGGCTTGAACGCCGCGCCGAGCACCGCGATGTTGGCGCCCAGCAGCGAGCCACCACAGGCCGCGCTGGCCAGTTCCACCATCCGGGTGCGGCGGCGCATGTTGATGCTGTCCACCTCGCGCAGGAACGTCAACGCTTGGTCGGCGCCCAGCTCGCCCGCGCGCGCCATGAACGCCCGAATGTCCTTGGGCAGGCAGCCACCGCCGAAACCCAAACCGGCGTTGAGGAATTGGCGTCCGATCCGGGGGTCGTAGCCGAGCGCATCCGCCAGGAGGCTGACGTCGGCGCCAGCGGCCTCGCATACCTCGGAAATGGCGTTGATGAACGAAATCTTCGTCGCCAGAAAGGCATTGGCGGAAACCTTGACCAGTTCCGCGGTCTGCAGATCCGTCACCAGAAACGGCACCCCGGCCTCGAGCAGCGGCCCGTACAGCTCACGAACGGCGGCCTCGGCGCGGGTCGAATCCGGGTTGACGCCCAGCACGATCCGGTCCGGATTGAGGGTGTCTTGCACCGCGTAACCCTCGCGCAAAAACTCTGGATTCCAGGCGATTTCGACGTCGACACCATCCGGCGCCAGCGCGGCGGCACGCTGGTTCAGTTCGGCCGCGGTGCCCACCGGAACGGTCGATTTGCCAACCAGCACCGCCGAAGTCGTCAACCGCGGCACCAGCGCATCGATGACGGCATAGACGTGGCGCAGGTCGGCGCCGTATTCGCCCTTCTTCTGCGGTGTGCCCACGCCCAGGAAATGCACGTCGGCGAAGCCGGCCGCCATGTCGTAATCGGTGGAAAAGCGCAGCCGGCCCGCAGCCAGGTTCTCCCTCAACAGCTTTCGCAGGCCGGGCTCGTAGAAGGGGATGTCACCCCCGGCGAGCTTGGCCACCTTGCCGGGGTCGATATCGATCCCGAGCACGTCGTGTCCCAGTGCCGCCATCCCAACCGCGTGGGTGGCGCCGAGGTAACCCGTGCCGAACACGGTGCATCGCATACGTCCGGTGTAGGCGGCCGCGATGAGCTAAGTGCATCGCGGGGCTAAGCGGAAGGCAAACGGCAGATGACAGGTGGCGTCTGCCCCGCGGATTACAGCCCGGGAATGCCCGGGATGCCAATGTGCGGGCCGCCGCCGCCGAATCCTCCGTGACCATGGCCGCCGCCGCCCCCGCGTCCGGGAAAACCGCCGCCGTCGTCCCCGTGGCCACCACCGCCGCCGTGCCCGCCTCCCGGCGGCCCACCGAAGCCTGGCCCGCCGAGACCTGGAATTGGCAGCGGAATTGGTACCGGGACGGGCGCAACCGGCGGGGGTGCTGGCGGCGGTGCCGCCGGCACGGGCACAGGAGCGGGCGCGGGAGCCTCAGGCACTGGAGCGGGGGCGGGAGCCGCCGGCGCCGGAGCGGGTGCCTGCGGTGCGGCTTCGGGCGCAGGTGCCGGAGCCTGCGGAGCCGGGGCGGGTGCCGCCGGCGCGGGTGTCGGGGCCGCGGGAGCGGGAGCCGGCCGGGTGGGCGCGACGACAACGTTCTGGTTCGGGCTTGGCCGCACATTGGCTGTCGGCCGGATGGCGATGGCCAGCGACACGACCAGCGCCACGACGCCGATGACGAAGATCCCCGCCACCGCGGCCCCAACCGTCTTGAACGACCTGCGCTCGTTGTAGTCCGCTCCGACCAGTGCCGTCGCGGCGGTCTGCGAGCCGGTGAAGAACTCGTCCGGGTCGTCGGGCACGGCGCTGTACGCGAGCCCGTCCACACCGGCCTGGCCCGGGGTCTCGAAGTAACCGGGTGCCACGGCCAGCGGGTCGATCGCACCGGTGCCGGGATCTTGCGCGTAGGCCAAGGCCGCGGTGGACGACGAGAACAAGGGCGCATGCGCCGACGCCAGGGCCGCGCCGCGGGCCAGTGCGGTGTCCGGTTCCTCGGGCGCCGTCAGCGGCAGGGTGGTCGCCGCCTCCAGGGCGGGCTTGATCAGCGGGATGTCGACGCCGGAGCCGACGACGAACACCGCATCCGGGCGCGTCTCCATGTGCTCCGCGCCGGAGATCAGACGAGTCAGCTCGGCTACGGCCGCCTCGTCGTCATCGGGCAGGACCTGCCGCCGGACGTCGGAAATGGATCCGTCCGCGCTGTCGACGACCGCCAGCGTCGCGGTGTCGGGCTCGATGTAGAGCAGCGCCGTCTGTGCATAGTTGGTCCGATGGCCTACCGCCTGGGCCAGCGCCGCCGCGGCCAAAAAGGCCGAGACAAGCATCACATTTTCGACCTTGTGGGCGGCCAGCTTGTCGCGCAGCGCGGCGGCCTCGAGCGGGTCGGTGAACGTGACGCCGGTCGATGCCAGTTGATAGCCGCCCTCTGCTGCGCCCTGACGCGTGCCCAAGATGGCCGACACTACCTGGTCCGAGGCGGCTACCGTTGCTGCATCATCAGGCGCAGCGACGTCGAAGTTGTCTTCATCGACGGTCGCGCCGTCGCCATTTTCCCCCTCGACCAGCACCATCCGGACTGCGGTCGGCGCCATCGACACACCAAGTACGGTGTCCAAAGCTCCTCCAATAGTCGGTTGCTAGCCGTTCACGGTGGCGGCAGGCTCGTCGCACTTTGCGGTGACGCGAGACCTCTCCGAGATCCCACCGGTATTCCCCTAAAGACCCGATTTTACGCGCGTTCGGCACTCGGGCGGTGGCTCGGTGCCGGGCCCAGGCGCGGCTACGGGGACGGAATTTGAGTGCCGAGGTGGCGGTGCAGCCAATCCTCCCAGTGTTGATGGTCACCGGAGTGTGGCGAAGGTTGCGGCCGAGGCGGGGGCGCTTGGGGCGGCGCCACTGGAGCGTCCGTCGGCCGGGGTGGGCCGGGCGGGCCGGCATTGGGATTCTGCGGCGCGACGACGTTCGTGCCGACGTTCGGGCGCTGGTCCGCGTGCGGCCGGATACCGACGGCGAGCGCCAGCGCCAGCCCCAGGATGCCGGCGATGAAGACCATCGTGACGGCGGCGACTGTCAACACCGACTTGCGGCTGGGCTGCCGGCGCGACGGGGCGTCGGTACGCCGGTGGTCGGAGACGGCGTGGTCTTCGGCGCTGTAGGCGCGTTCGGCCGCAGCCGCCGGGGAAGTCCGCGCGGCCGGGATCGATACCGTCCGCGGCGCTCCGAGGTTCGCGTTCGCCGCTGCCAACGAGGCGCCCCGCGCCAGAGCCATCTCGGGTTCCTCGGGTGTGGTCACCGACAGTGCGGTCGCCGCCTCGAGTGTGGGCTTGATCGACGGGATGTCGACCTCCGAGCCGACCAGAAACACCCCTTCCGGCCGCGCCCTCATCGACTCGGCGCCCGAGATCATCGCGGTCAGCTCCGCCAGCGCGGCGTCGTCGCTGCCGGGCAGCGGGTGCCGATGCAAGTCGGTGACCGTTCCGTCGGAGGTGTCGACGACCGCCAGGGTGGCGCTGGCCGGCTCGATGAGCAGTAACGCGGTGCGCGCCCAGTTGGTGGCGCTGCCCACGGCCTGCGCCAGCGCCGCGGCTGCCATGACCGCCGAGACCAGCATCACATTCTCAATCTTGCGTGCTGCCAACGCGTCTCGCAGCGCCGCCGCCTTGACGGGGTCGGTCCAGCTCACTCCACTGGATTTGAGCCGGTACCCACCCTGAGCAGCGCTGTCTCGCGTGCCGAGAATGGCCGCGACGACGTGATTCGCTGCGACAATGGGCGTTTCATCGTCGGCGACCGCAAAACCGTCCTGATCGACAGTCACCCCGCCGGCAGCTTCACCTTCGATGAGCACCATGCGGACTGTCTCAGGTGCCATAGACACGCCAAGTACGACGTCCACCGCTCCTCCAAATCGTCCAAATTGGTTGCTGCGCCATGCCGTACGGCTGCGTTGCCACCGCCTTGGGGTCCCGCGATTCGCGAGTCAGCCGGACTAATCACAGTTCTGGCCGCGGCCACACCCTAGTCCGCCACCCTAGCCCGACGGGTCAGACACGCGCGCGAACCGTGAACGCGCTATCGATGGCCGAATCCGTGACCACCACCGAAGCCGTGGCCGCCGAATCCATGACCACCACCGAAACCGTGGCCACCGCCGAACGGCCCGTGACCCCCTCCGAACGGTCCGTGGCCGCCGAATGGACCGTGACCGCCGAACGGTCCATGACCGCCCAAGGGTCCGTGGCCCCCACCACCACCGCCCAGGCCGGGCACCGGCAGCCGCGGCGGCGGAACGAACACGGGCGGCGGCAGGACCGGTACGGGCGGAGCCACGGGCGGCGCCGGCGCGACGGGGTGCGGCACAGCCAACGGCCGCGGCTGCGGCGGCGCGACTTTCGGTTGAGCCTGCACGGGCGGCGCCGGATTGGGCGGGGCCGGCGTGGGGGCTGGGGCGACGATGTTCTGGTTGGGACTGGGCCGCAGCGCGACGGTCGGACGGATGCTGATCGCCAACGCGATTTCCAGCGCCACCACCGCGGCGATGAAGATCACCGCGAGCGAGCTGCTGACCAGCATCACAGACTTGCGCCGACGCGCGCGTTCATCAAGGGCGATCATGGTTTTGGCGTCGGCGTCTTCGTCGCCCACGGCGCTGTACGCGACGTTGGTCTTGCCGTTGTCGGCGTCGGCGGCCAGGGCCGCGATGTGGCTGCGGTATTCGGGTTGATACGCGGCAAGCAGGCCGGGATGTTGTCCGGCGAGCGCGAGCGGGTCCACTTCGCCGGTGCCCGGGTCCAGCGCGTAGGCCAGGGCGGCCGTCGATGACGCGAACAGCGGCGCATTCGCCGAAGCCAGCGCGGCGCCTCGCGCCAGAGCCATCTCCGGCTCGTCGGGCACGGACAACTCGAGCGAGGTCGCGGCCTCCAGGACCGGTTTGATCAGCGGAATGTCGACCCCGGAACCGACGAGAACCAGTCCTTGCGGGTGCGTTTCGAGCGCCTCGGCGCTGGACGCCATGTCGACGAGTTCGGCTACCGCTTGATCCTCGTCGTCCGCGAGCGTTCTGCGCCGCACCTCCGAGACCGAGCCGTCAGCGGTGTCGACCACGGCCAGGGTTGCACTGTAGGGCTCCACGAAGAGCAGGGCGGTGCGCTCGTAGTTGGTGGCGTCACCGACGGCCTGCGTCAGCGCGGCCGCGGCCATGAAAGCCGAGACCAGCATGACGTTTTCGACCTTGTGCGAGATCAGGGCGTCGCGCAGCATCGCCGCTTCGACGTGATCGGTCCACGTCACACCGGTCGAAAGCAGTTGGTAGCCGCCGTCGGCGGCGCCTTCCCGGGTGCCGAGGATCGCCGAGATCACTTCGTTGGGGGCGGTGCCGGGCAGAGCGGTGCGTTGCGTGTCGACGTCGAAGTCGTCCTCGTCCACGGTGACCCCGTCGGCGCTTTCGCCTTCGACCAGCACCATGCGCACCTTCGTCGGCGTCATCGAGACGCCGAGCACGATGCCCACCACCGCTTACGCTCCTCCAACACCACTATTGAATCGATCACCAGTGATTTCGTGCCGATAGCAGAGGGCGGGCTGCGAGCCCACACACGATGCTGGGCTGATGAAATTCTGGCGGGTCTGGCGGCATTTTTTGACCAGCCTCAATACCCCGACCCTACTCGTGTGATCTCGACAGCGAGCGCGGAGCGCTGTGGGTTAGTTGGCAATCGGACTAGTGATGTCCGCCGCCACCGCCGCCGCCCCCACCGCTGTGGCCGCCGCCAAAGCCACCGCCGCCGCCGAAGCCCCCAAGACCACCGCCCCCACCGCTGTGGCCGCCACCGAAGCCCCCGAGACCACCGCCGCCACCAGGAGCCGGCGCATGACCGCCACCGAAACCGGGAAAACCGCCGGGGCCACCACCGCCGGGAGCCGGCGCATGACCGCCGCCGAGGCCGGGAAAGCCGCCGGGGCCACCACCGAACCCGCCGAGACCGCCACCGCCGGGGACACCTGCGGGAGGCGTGGGAACGTGACCGCCGCCCAAACCGCCCGGACCGCTACCAGGGGCGGGAACGTGCCCACCACCCAAACCGCCGGGACCGTTTTCCCCAGGCGTGGGATTGTGGCCGCCGCCGTAGTTGCCGGGACCGGTCGGCTTGGGAGGGGTGCCCTCGCCGGGGGGCGTCTGATGCGGTGGTGACTTCGGAACGGTGACCTGCGGCGGTGACTTCGGAACAGTGACCTGCGGCGGCGACTGCGGAACGGTGACCTTCGGCGGTGCCTGCGGAGGAACGGTGACCTGCGGTGGTGACTTCGGAACAGTGACCTGCGGTGGTGACTGCGGAACGGTGACCTGCGGCGGCTGGGGAAGGCGCACCGGCGGCTGGGGCTGCACCGGCTGCGGGATGGACAACCGCGGAGCCTCCAGCATCGGGGGACTCTCGACCGGGTTGGGAATCGGGATGCGGACGGGCACCGGAATCGGCACCGGAGCAACCACGACGGGAACCGGAGCAACCGGGGCCGCGGGCGGCGGAGGTGCCGCCGGCGGGGGAACCGCGGGCAGCGGCGCGGCAACCGGCGGGCTCAACGGCTGGGGCGCGGCCGCGGGGGCGGGCAGGCTGATCTTCGCCAGCGGTTCGGACGCCTGCACCGGCGCCGGGGCCGGCGCCTGCTCGGGGACGATCAGGTGCTGACCAGGGGTGGGCTGCAAGGCAACGGTTCCCGTCGTGCGGATGCCGATGGCCAGCGCGATCTCGAGCGCCAGCACGGCGCTGATCCCCACCACCGCCAGCCCGCTGCCGACGAGCAGTGCCGGCCGCCGCTTGGGCTGGCTTTCTTCGGGAAGGAAAAGCTTTTCGATGACGACGGTCGGCGAATCGGCGTCGTCGTCTGCCACCGCGCTGTAGGCGAGTTCGTCGTCGCCGGACTGCTGCCCGAACGGGACATAGAGATACTCGGGAAGGGAGTACTGGTCGACGGCGCCGGTACCGGGGTCTTGCGCGTAGGCCAGCGCGGCGGTCGACGAGGCGAACAGCGGCGCGTTCGCCGACGCCAGTGCCGCGCCGCGGGCCAGCGCCGTCTCCGGCTCCTCGGCCACACTCACGTCGAGGAACGTCGTCGACTGCAACACCGGCTTCAACGGCGCGACGTCAACCCCCGAGCCGACCAGGAATAGGCCGCCCGGCAAAAGTTCCAGCTTCTCCATCCCGGCGACCATCGCGCCGAGCTGCGCCGCAACATCGCCGTAGTAGTCGGCGTGCAGCTGTTGTTTGTAGACGTCCGGGATGGAACCGTCGGCGGTCTCGACGACCGCCAGAGTCGCGGTGTCGGGCTCAACCAGGAGCACCGCGGTGCGCTCGTAACCCATTGCGCCGCCGACGTTTTGCGCCAGCGCCGCGGCGGCCAAGAACGCGGAGATGAGCATCACGTTGTCGATCCGGTGAGCGGACAGCGCATCGCGCAGCGCAGCGGCTTCGAGTTGATCCGTCCATGTCACGCCGATGGACGACAGCTCGAGGCCGGCATCAGCGGCACCCTCGCGGGTGCCCAGGATCGCGGAGATCACCTGATCGGGCCCGGTCGTCGCAGCTGCATTTTCGACGTCGGCGACGTCGAACGTGTCCTCTTCTACCGTGGCGCCGTCGGCGTATTCGCCTTCCAGGACGACCATTTGGATCGACGACGGCGCCATCGACACCCCGAGCACGATATCCAATACAAACCCCTCCAAAGGTATTGCACGACGAACCATGGCCGGGCGGAGGAAAAAACCATGGCTAACTAAGTATCGCCCACACGGGGAGCGTGAGAGCCCCGCAGAACCTATGTAGTCCGTATGAAGTTCTGATAGGAGCGCGACGGCGTAGGTCCTCGCTGACCCTGATACTTCGAGCCAACTTGCGTACTGCCGTAAGGGTGTTCGGCGGGACTGGTCAACCGCAGAATGCACAGTTGACCGATCTTCATGCCAGGCCACAGGGTGATCGGCAGGTTGGCGACGTTGGACAGCTCCAGCGTGATGTGGCCGCTGAAGCCGGGATCGATGAAGCCGGCCGTTGAGTGTGTCAGCAGGCCCAGGCGGCCCAGCGACGACTTGCCCTCCAGGCGACCGGCGAGGTCGTCGGGCAGGGTGATGAGTTCCAGCGTCGAGCCGAGCACGAACTCTCCGGGATGCAAGACGAACGGCTCCCCGGCGGCGGGTTCGACCAGGCTGGTCAGCTCGTCTTGCTGCTTGGCCGGATCGATGTGGGTGTAGCGGGTGTTGTTGAACACCCGGAACATGGTGTCGAGCCGCACGTCGATGCTGGACGGCTGCACCAGGCTGCCTTCGAAGGGCTCGATGCCCAACCGCCCGGCGGTGATTTCGGCCCTGAGGTCGCGATCGGAGAGCAGCACGCGACGAGCCTAGCTTCTCCCCGATCGAGCTCAGCGGAGATAGACCTCGCTGCCGGTGGGATATCCGCCGCCGGTCGTCGTGACGTGTACGTGGTCGTAGTGGCCGAGCCGGCTCGCCTGCGCTCCGTTCGGCGTGTAGTAGACGCCTCGCCAGATCGCATCCTGGATGCCGAACCGGTTGGCGTTCTGTAGCACGTAGGCGACGATCGCATTGCCCAGCGCGATACCGTCGGCCGATTGCGGGTTCGGAATCATCACGTCGATCGCCAGGCCTAGGGGGTGCCACGGCAACGGATCCGGGCGCACTCCCCCCATCTCGTGGATCTGCGGAAATTCCGCGGTGATGTTGCGCGCGGTCAGGATCGTCCGGATTTGCAGCCCCCGTTCCGGGGCGACGTCGGCGGTCAGGAAGCGGGCCCGGGTGTGGTAGCGCGACGCCGCCGTCGGCTCGCCGTCAGCGGCTTCTTTAATAAGCCGATTCGATGCCGCGGTGACGATTTGTACGCAGCAGGGGGCGACGTCGCTGATAACGGGCTTGGCCTCGGTACGGGGTGCAAATGGGTGGACGTCCGCCGACACCGCGAAGAACACCGCCGCAGGGGCGACGACTGCTGCCAGGGCCACTGACGGTTTACGCCGCTTCCTGGCTAATCGGTGTCGACCCACCCGCAGCACATTACGGTGCGATAACGGAATAATAAATATGAGCATGTGAATTTGTGAAAGGAATAACTCGGGTTTGGGCGCGATGGCGCACAACGGGCGCGGAGGAACCCGTCGATGAGCCGTCCTGACCTCGACGGCTGCCGTCGGGTGCTAGCCTTCCTTGGCGAGAAGTGCCGATGTAGTTCAATGGCAGAACATCAGCTTCCCAAGCTGAATACGCGGGTTCGATTCCCGTCATCGGCTCCACATATGAGCAGGTGAAATGGACCCGGTCAATGCCTCAGTGACGGCGATCCAGTGCACTCGAGCGGAGATGGGCGGCTAGACAACAGACAGCACGTCAACTTCCTCGCTCAGGACGGGCGCGGCTGGGTCACAGTCCAGCGTGAAGCCAGGGTGTCGCAAATGGTGCGTTGCTCAACCTCATTCAGGTCGTGCATGAGGAGTCCTTCGACGGTGAAGATGCCGATCATCACTTCGGCTTCCACGGTCGAAGTCGGGACTCCCGCAGTCTCCAATTCGTAACGGAACATGCCGCCGGTGATCAGATGGAAGTTGCGATGCCATTCGGCGATGGCGGCCGAATGTTCGACGCGGGCGTGCACCGTCGTCACCAGGCGGCTCATCTGTTGTAACTGACGAACCACCCACAGCACTCGAGCGGGGATCGGTTCGGTCGCAACCTGTTGGTACTGCGGCCAGACGTCGGCCATGACGGAGTCGAGCACAGCGATGAGAACGTCGTCCTTGTCCCCGAAGTACCAGTAGATGGTGTTCGGTGCCACCCCGGCTTCCTTCGCGAGGCGACTCATCGGGGTGGCGTCGTAGCCAGTATCGATGAACAGCCGTCGTGCTGCCGCGACGATTTCTGCCCGCTTCTCTTCGGCGGCCTGTGGACGCTTGTTCCGTGCCATGGCTCCCTCTGCATCGACTAGATCACACTATGTTGAACGACATTCAAGAGCTTGGTACCTTTTGTTGAACGTCATTCAAGATACCCGATGGAGACCCGCGACGATGAACCAGCCACTTAGCTACGTCCGACACGACGTGACCTTTTTGTCCGAGGAGACAGCTTGCGCCGCGTGGCTCTACCGTCCCGAAGGCGTCAAGAACCCGCCCATCGTCGTACTGGCTCACGGGTTTGCCGCCTTCCGCGAACTGCGCCTGGACGCCTACGCCGCACGATTCGCCCAGGCAGGTTACGCCGCACTGGTGTTCGACTACCGGCACTGGGGCGCCAGCCAAGGACAGCCCCGCCGCATCCTTGACATCGCCAAACAGCACGCTGACTGGCGGGCCGCCATCGCCTACGCCCGCAGCTTGGACAACGTCGACACCACCCGGGTGGTGGGATGGGGTTCGTCCTTCGGCGGTGGCCACGTTCTCAACTTGGCCGCCCACGACCACGATCTCGCAGCCGCCATCGTCCAGGTGCCCCACGTCACCGGACCCGCATCCGCGTTCTCCCAATCCCCCACTTTGGTCGCACGCCTGATAGCCGCAGCTCTGCGTGATCAGGTCGGCGCATGGCTCGGGCGGGCACCGCACCGGGTGAAGTCCGTCGGCAGGCCCGGCGAGGTCGCGATGATGACCTCACCCGGCGCCTATGAGCTCGTGGAGGAGATGGCCGGGGGCGAAGCGGCCGAGCACAAGCGCGAGCAGCTCCTCGCCGAAAACGACGTCGCCGCGCGCATCGCCCTGCGCGTGCCGTTGTACTCACCGGGACGAAAGGTCGCAGACATCACCGCACCGACACTGGTGCAGCTCGCCGAACGTGACGACGTCACTCCCTACGCCAAAGCCAAGAAGATCGTGGCCCGCATCCCCCACGGCGAAGTCCGCTCCTATGACTGCACGCACTTCGAGCCGTACCTGGACCCGCACTTCGACGGGATCGTGGCCGACCAGATCGACTTCCTTAATCGCCACGTCCCACTGGTGTGACCCCACCGCCAGGCGGCCTCTCGATCCGGCAGACATCCCACCCCGCGGCGCGCCACGCGCGCACCCCCGATCCGTCGGCCATGATGGCCGAAGCCATACACAGACAGGAACACCCATCCATGAACACGGCCCGACGTGCCGCCCTGATCACGGGGGCATCTGCCGGCATTGGAGCGGCCTTCGCTCGCCACCTCGCGACCGAGGGCTACGACGTGCTGCTCGTCGCCCGACGCGCCGAGCGCCTCGAAGAACTCGCCACACAACTACACCAACAAAACGGCGTGCGCGCCGAAGTGTTCGCCGCCGACCTCACCGACCCCTCTGCACCCGCTGCGATCACCACCCGCGCAACGGAATTGGGCCTGCCCATCGACGTGCTTATCAATAACGCAGGACTTTCGGCCAGCACAAAATTCTCCGACACCTCCTGGGACTCGGTCGCCGGAGAACTTCAACTGATGGTCACCGCACTAACCGAATTGATCCACCGAGCCATCCCTGGCATGAAGCAACGAGGCTGGGGACGCATCATCAACCTGTCCTCATTGGCTGCGATGTCCCCTCCGGGAGAAGGGTTGCTGTACACCGGCATCAAGTCCTACGTACTGAACATGTCCCAGTCCCTCGACATGGAACTCAAACCTCATGGCATCCATGTGACTGCGCTCTGCCCCGGCTTCACCCACAGCGAGTTCCACGACGTGATGGGCACCCGCGATGCCGCCGACCGCCTGCCGGGCTTCTTGTGGCAACAGCCTGATCCCGTTGTCCGCGAGGGATGGGCCGCCGTGACCAACGGCAAGCCCGTCTGCATACCGGGCACCGTGAACAAGCTCACCGCCGCGGCCATACGCCCGGTCCCACAGCGCACTCAGTACTTCCTCGGCCGCACCTTCAATCCCTTCAAATAGACAACATCATGAAGCCTCTGGAGAGGAGCGAAGGACCTTCAAAGCACGCCCTCCTGGGTGGACGGCATGAAAAGATCCGCGGGCGTTGGCGCGTGCAGCACACCCTTAACGCTGGCCATCCTGGGGCCGGTAGGGGCCGTGCTCGGTTACGACGGCGGTGATGAGCCCGGCCGGGGTCACGTCGAAGGCAGGATTGAAAACGCCCGCGTCGGGCGGGGTGATCGTGGTGCCGCTGAACGTCCTGAGTTCGTCGGGCGCGCGTTCCTCGATGGCGATCTCGGCGCCGGTGGCAAGCGATCCGTCGACCGTGGACGAAGGCGCGACCACGACGAGCGGCACGTGGTGATAATGGGCCGCGATGGCCAAGCCGTAGGTGCCGATCTTATTGGCGACGTCGCCGTTGACGGCGATCCGGTCGGCGCCGACGAGCACGCAGTCGACGAGGCCGCGTGCCATCGCCGCCGCGGCGGCGCCGTCCGGCTGCACCCGGTAGGGCACGCCCGCCTGCGCCAGCTCCCACGCCGTCAGCCGGGCGCCCTGCAGCAACGGACGTGTCTCGTCGACCAGCACCGACTCCACCAGTCCGCGCTCATGCAGATGCCACACTACACCGAGCGCACTGCCCCAGGCCACGGTGGCGAGATGGCCTGCGTTGCAATGGCTTAGCAGCCGCAGCGGGCGGCGATCACATAGTGCGAGCACGATCTCGGCGGCGTGGGCGGATGCCGCACGGTTGAGACGTTCGTCCTCGTCGAGGATTTTCAGCGCTTCGGCGAGCACGGCTTCGGCGCCGTCGTCAAGTTTCTCGAGCGCACGCGCGGCCCCCCAGCTGAGGTTGACGGCGGTCGGTCGCGCCTTCGCAACTCGCTCGGCCGCAGCCCGGATGTCGCCTCCTTCGCGGGCCGCCAGCACGACGCCGAGCGCCCCCGCCGCGCCGAGCGCCGGGGCGCCGCGCACCGCCAGTCGGCGGATCGCGTCGATCAGCTCGTCGACGGTGCGCAGACTGACAACGCGGTATTCCGTCGGCAAGGCGGTCTGGTCGATGATCGTGACGGCGTCGCCGTCCCAGTCAATGGTCCTGCGCACGAGCCGAATCTAGCCCGCGGCTGGCGCAGCCCAGCGCACGCTTCACCTATAACTTGCCGGCGACGAAGCTAGCCGCCTGATCCACCAATCCGGAGTCGATGTATGAGGGCTGCAGATGCGACGGCCAATTCGTTCCTCTCCCGCAGATGGGATCGCCGGCCGCGCACTGGTCGATCGTCTTACCGGCGAAGGCAGGGGCGAGTCGCCGAGTGCCGTTACCGAACAACGCGACCGCCGCGATGTGCTGATCCACGCCTGGCGGCAGTGGGTTGGTGAACCCGAATGCCGCGCGGCCCCCGGTCACGAGATCAGCCACCTCCGCCCCCAACGAATAGCCGCCGAGCACTATCCGTGTGTTCGGGCAACTTGCGGCCATGAATTGCACGTGGGCGCTCATATCGTTGGCGCCACCGACGGTGGTTATGTTGGCGGGGTAGTTAACTCCATAAACGCCGAGCGACATACGCGTCTTGCCACGCAGTGAATTGACGAATGCGTCGCCGACTGCGCCGGCGCCGGGTGGTTCCTCTCGGCCGCGAGCGAAAACCACTTCGGCATCGGGGCACGCCGCCGATGCCGCCGGAATCAGCGCCGATACCGGAAAATGCATGGCTGCCAGGGTGATCACCAAAGTCGCGGCGGGCAGGCCGGCGGCCGCAAAGTTGAAGACACGATGCTCGCCCGGTGTTCTCGCGACAAGCCTCATGACGCGATATTACGGATTCACCGACGATGCGTTGACCAATCCGGTCTAAAGCGTGGTAGCCCAACAAATTGATCGACCGCAAACAGGGTTGAACACGGGCATCGCGGGTAATGCAAAACCGCGGGCGGCGCGAGCGCGCCCCGCCTGCGACATGCCCAGGGGGTCGCCACATCAATGGATAGCCATTCCGCCACGCCGGTGAAAGTCGCAAGCCCGCCACACGATGAGCTTCGACGCGGTGAACTTCCGATCTCACCCGACGATGATCCGTTCTACCGAGCGCCACAGGGCTACGAGCACACGGAGCCGGGGACGGTGTTGCGCTCGCGCGACGTGCAGATCGGATTTCTGGGTCTCATCAGTCAGCCGGTGAAGGCCACTCAGTTGCTCTACCGCACCACGAATCTGCACGAAGAACCGGAAGTCGCGGTGACGACGGTGCTTGTCCCGTCGCGGCGCGAGTCGGACGTCGCTGATCGGGTCCTCTCCTACCAATGCGCCATCGACGCTGTTGCGTCGCGCTGCTTTCCTTCGTTTGCGATGCGCCGCGGCGCGGGACCGATCGGTGCGTTCGTCCAAGCCGAGTACTTGTTGGTGACGGCCGCGCTGGCCGAGGGCTGGGTGGTTTGCGTACCCGATCACGAAGGTTGCCACGGCATGTGGGGCGCTCCGGTCGAGCCCGGCTACCGGATTCTGGACGGGCTGCGGGCCGCGATGCGGTGCGAGCGCTTGGAATTGTCACCGTCTGCAGCGGTGGGTCTGTGGGGATATTCGGGAGGAGGGCTGGCGTCGGCGTGGGCGGCCGAGCTGTGTGAGCGGTATGCACCGGAGCTCAATATCGTTGGCGCCGTTCTCGGTTCGCCCGTCGGCGACCCGGGCAGTGTGGCGCGCCGCCTCAATGGCAGCTTCTTCGCCGGCCTCGCCGCGCTGATGATCTCCGCGTTGACGCAAGTCTTCCCCGGCGCGCAGAGGGTCGTCGATGAGCACGCGACCAACGAGGGCAAGGCGTTGCTCGACGAGTTGCAGACGATGTCGACGGCCCAGGCTGTATGGCGCTTCCGCAACGTCGACATCGGGTCCTACGTCGACATGACGGCCGACGAGCTGTGGGACCTACCCGACGTGCGCCACATCTTCGATGCGACCAAGCTCGGCAAGTCCAGGCCCAAACCCGCGGTGCTGGTCGTGCAGGCGGTGCACGACGGAATCATCAGCGTCGACGACATCGATGCGCTGGTGGACGAATACGAAGGCCTCGGCGCGGCGGTCACCTATCACCGCGACCGGTTCTGTGGGCATCTGCTGTTGCATCCACTGTCGGCGCCCATGACGCTGAGGTGGCTGCGCGACCGATTCGCCGATCGGCCCGTCGACGAACACAAAACCCGCACGGTGTGGCCGACGCTGTTCAACCCGTCGACGTACTTGGGCATGGCCAAGTTGGGTGTGATCACGGCGAAGGTCGTCCTCGGGCGTTCCGTCGAACGTCAGCCGCTGTCGACGACGGATGCCCGCTAACTACTCACCAGGGGCGACGCCAACGGAGAAATCGTAGCGCCGCTCGCCTCTCAAGATCGTCGCCTGAACCGCCCGGACGACGCGCGGATGTTCGCTACGCTTGACCCGATTCGTAAATCCCTGGGAAGTTGAGGCCAGGTAATGGCTGAAAGACCCAAGACTCGCGCCCCGGCGTCGGGACGGCGCGAGGTCGTGGCGGAGTTAGCCGCTGCCGGATTCGACAACGCGCGCCAGGTCGCTCGAGGCGCCGCCGGAGTGGTGTATTGCTGTCGCGAGACCGCGCTGGGGCGCAACGTTGCGATCAAGGTGCTGCCGCCATTCAGCGATGACGCGGGCCGCGAACGATTTCTCCGTGAGGGTTACGCGATGGGTGGGCTCTCCGGGCATCCGAACATCGTCAACATCCTGCGGGTCGGCGTCACCCCCGAGGGCCGTCCCTACATCGTCATGTCGTACTGCCCCGCGGGTTCGCTGGGCCTACGGGTGCAGCGCGAGGGACCCATCGCCTGGCCCGAAGCCGTGCGGATCGGTGTGAAGTTGTGCGGGGCGCTGGAAACCGCACACCTGAGCGGCACCCTGCACCGCGATATCAAGCCGGCGAACGTACTCGTCAACGACTACGGCGAACCGCAATTGACCGATTTCGGGACCGCCCACGTCCCCGGCGGATACGAGACGGCGGCCGGATTGTTCTCCGGCACAATCGATTACCTGGCGCCCGAGATAATGACGGGCGAGCCCGCGACGGTTGGCAGCGACGTTTACTCGCTCGGCGCCACGATCTATGCGCTGATCGCCGGTAACGCCGCCTACGAGCGCCGCGGAAACGAAGACCTTCTCGCCCACTACACGCGGATCAACAACACGCGGATCCCGGACTTGCGTCATAACGGAATCCCGGACGCGGTGTGCTCGGCGATCGAGATGGCGATGTCGCCCGACCCGGATGAACGCCCGCCATCAGCAGCGGATTTCGGTCGCGGGTTGCAGGAGACGCAGCGCCGCAACGGCCTCAAGCCCGATGCGATGGCCATCACTGCCTCCGCCGGTTCGGGACGCACGGTGGGCACCTCGGCGGGTCTGTCGGAGACGCGGACCCTATCGCCGGCCGGGCGTGGCGGTAAAGCGGGCGCGTCGACCCAACGGCCGCCAAGAATCGCCAAGCCGGGCCCGCGCAGTGCCGACGCGGAAAACGCCACCTCGCTGATCAATCCGCTGAAAGGCCGTGGGAATACGGCGTCGCCGTCACAGCCCGCCGGTCCGCAACCCTCCGGTCCTCGCAGCCCCTTTGTAGACGCCCGCAGACCAAATTCGGCCCCGCCGAACACATCTGAGCCGACCCAAGCGATTGCCGAAGCCACCAGCATGACCGAGGCGATCGCCCCGCCGGCGGACCCACCCGCGGTCGGGCGCCGCGGGCTGGCCGCCGGAGCGGTGGCATGGATGGGCTCGTCGAAAAAGAAGCGCAACCGCGTAACGGCGCCACTGATCGCCGTGGGAATCCTGGTGGCGGTGCTGGTGCTGGGCATCGGTGTCTACGTACTGCTTTCGCAAGGCAACAAGCAGCACAGCACCACCGCGAACCAACCGGGCGGCCAACCGGTGAAATGGCAGCCGATCACCAATGCCCGCATCGCTCGCCAAGCGGCGGCGACCACGCAAGCCGACGGCACCATCTGGATATTCGGCGGAATGGGCAGCAACCGTGCGCTCGTCCCGAACCACGAGGGCTACGACCCGGTCATCGACAGCTGGAAAAGCGGTGACGATCTACCTGTTCCGGTACAACACGCGATGGCGGTGACGTGGCAGGGCAATCCGATCGTCCTCGGGGGCTGGCGCGCCGCGGGCGCGCAAAAGGTTGCCAGCGACCAGGTTTGGCGGGTGGTCAACAGCCATTGGGTTGAACTCCCCCATATGCTGCAGCCCCGGGCGGCAGCGGCGGCGGCGGTGGTGGGCGACCGCATCATCGTCAGCGGCGGGGTCGACTCGAATGGCGCGCTGCTGAACACCGTCGAGATCTTCGACGGCAATTCCTGGACCCTCGGCGCCCCCATACCGACCCCCCGCCAGATGCTGTCCGCGGCGTCGGACGGGAAGGTGGTGTACGCGGTCGGCGGCACCAACGGGACCGCCGAGCTGGCGACGGTCGAGGCGTATGACCCTGCCGCGAAAACCTGGACGCGGTTGCCGGACCTTCCCCAACCGCGCGGAGACCTGGGCGTGGCAATAGCCGACCGGCGCCTGGTCGCCGTCGGGGGGCAGTCGGCGGGGCAGGTCCTCAAGAGCGTGTCGGTGCTCGATCTGACGACCAACACGTGGGCGGGCCTGCCGGACATGGCGACGGCGCGGCACGGCATGTCGGTCGCCGCGGTTGGGCAAGCCGTGTACTCGATCGGCGGGTCGAGCGATGTCGGCGACGGCCAAGCGACCTCGTCCGCGGAGGCGCTGCAACTACCGCCGCGTCGAATGCAGCCGGCCGCGCAGTGGCGTTCCCTGCCCGACGCACCGACGGCGAGATTGATGACGGCGTGGACGGTGCTCGACGACAAGATCTGGATCGTGGGCGGCTTGCGCGACGGGGTCGCGCTGCAAACGGTCGAAAGCTACGACCCCCGCACCGGCATCTGGCAACCGCAACCCCCATTGCCCGTCCCGCTGCATCACGCCGCGGCGGCAACCTATCGCGGCGAGGTGGTGGTGCTCGGGGGCGCCAGCGGCGACCTCACGCAGGCGTCCGCCAAGGTGTTCGCGCTGCGCGCCGGCAAGTGGGTGGAGTTGCCCAGCCTCGCTCACCCTCGCGCAGCGCTGGCCGCCGCTGCGGTCGGCGACAAACTCGTAGTCGTCGGCGGGCAGAACGCCAAACAGCTGGTCGGCCAAACCGAGGTCTTCGACGGCAGCTCGTGGCACGACGCGGCCAACATGCCCACCCCGCGTGAACATCTGGCCGCGGTGTCTGACGGAACCTACGTGTACGCGGTCGGCGGGAGGTTCCTGTCGTCCGACAAGAACTCCGCGGCGTTCGAACGATTCGACCCGCAGGCCGGGACGTGGACCAAGCTGGTCGACATGCCGACCCCTCGCGGCAGCTACGGCGCCACCTTGATCGACGGCCGAATCCTGGCGGTCGGCGGTGAGCAACCGACGCAGGTGGTGGGCGTGGCCGAGATGTACGACATCGCCAATGGAACGTGGAACACGTTGCCGCCCATGCCAACTCCGCGCCACGCCGAGGCGGTCGCCACGGTGGGCAACACCGTCTACTGCATCGGTGGGGCGAACCGGCCCACCCATGAAGGCCCGGTGGCCACGGTCGAGGCGTTGGACTTCATCTAGCGGATACGTGGGTCAATGGCGCTTGAGCCGGCTGCGCCAACCCACGAAACTCGCGTACACGACCGTCAGCACCCCCAGCATGCCCACGTCGAACAGCCAGGCCTGCGCAGTGTGTTTGAAGTGGCTGTCTTTCGGTGCGAGCGGTCCGGGCTCGATCGTCCACAAGTCGACGGTCGAGGCCTGCGCCGCGAAACCCCAGCGCGAGGGCACCGCCCACGACATCTGGTCGAGACCGAGCCGGTCGGTGACCGGGATCATCCCGCCGCACAGCACCAACTGCAGCATCAGCGAAACCACCAGCAGCGGCATGATCTGCTCGTTGGAGCGGGCGAGGGAGGACAGCACCAACCCGATCATCGCCGCGGTGACGCACATCGCGGCGGTCGCGACGTACAGCTCGAGGGTGGCGCTGCCGAGGAGCAGCGCCGGCCGCGTCGGTGCTCCCTTGCCCAGAATCGTGATGGTCGTCGCGATCGCCGACTGGACGACGGCGAACACGGAGAACACGGCCATCTTCGCGAGCAGGTACGCCTTGGTGGACAGGCCGACCGCCTGTTCCCGACGGAAGATCGGGCGCTCGCCGATGAGGTCGCGGATCGTCAGCGCTGTGCCCATGAAGACGGCAGCCATGGTGAGCAACATCAGTACCGAGCCCGGCTCATCGGAGCCGTCACCGTTTGGATCGGCGACGCGGAAACCCGTCGAACCCGGAACCGTGAGCGCCAGCGCCCCCATCACAAACGGCAACAGCGCCAGGAAGATGAAGTAGGCGCGGTCGGCGAAAATCAACCGAATTTGGCGGCGGGCGATCGTGACGAACTGGCGGCGGGTGCTGGAGCGGGCCGGGGCGCCCAGGTCCGCCGGCTTATCCGCCTCGGCTGCGGCCGGGGGTGGTTTGAGTTGGGCCAGAAAACGGCGGTTGGCTTCGTCGGGGTCCGCGCCGACCATGCCAAAGATCTTGGCCCAGTTGGTGGTTCCCATGGTCGCTTCGATTTCGTCGGGCGGGCCGCAATACGCCGTCTTGCCACCGGGCGCCATCAGCAGCACCTGATCGCAGAGATCGAGGTAGCTCAGCGAGTGCGTCACCACCAACACCACCCGACCTGCGTCGGCCAGCTGCCGCAACATGGTCATGACCTGAAGGTCCAGCGCCGGATCCAGGCCGGACGTCGGTTCGTCCAGGATCAGTAGGGACGGCCCGGTGAGCAGCTCGAGTGCCACCGAGGCACGCTTGCGCTGTCCGCCGGACAGCTTGTCCACCCGGGTATCGGCGTGCTTGGTCAACCCGAGTTCCTCGATGACCTGCGCGACCACCTGTGCGCGGTCCTGCTTGCTGGTGTCGGGCGGCAGCCGCAACTCGGCCGCATAACTCAGCGCCTGTGTCACGGTCAGCTGGCGGTGCACGACGTCGTCTTGGGGCACCATCCCGATCCGGCTGCGCAAGGACGCGAAGCTGGCGTGAATGTCGTGGCCCTCGAAGGTGATTGAGCCGGAGGTGGGACAGGTGGCCCCGGCGATCAGCCGGGACAACGTGCTTTTCCCGGCACCGGACCCACCGATGAGGGCGGTCAGCGTGCCGGGCCTGGCCGTCATGGATACCTTCTGGATCAACCGTTTGCCGTCGACGTCGAAGTCGACCTCGCGCACCTCCAGCCCGCCGGTGCGGGTGGCCGCTTCGGCGCGGCGGAGCAAGATCTCGCCGTTGAACACCAGGTCGACGTTGCCGATGGTGACCACGTCGCCCTCCGTCAGCGGCGCCGACAAGATTCGGGTGCCGTTGACGAAGGTGCCGTTGATGCTGTGCGCGTCGTGGATCTCCGTGCCGGTCGCGCTGGAGACCAAGTAGGCGTGATGGCGCGACGCCAAGACATCCGAGATGACGACGTCGCTGTCTTCGGCGCGACCGATCACGGCGGCGCCCGTGGGTGGCGCAGCGAGCGTCGACCGCGACCGCTGCACGGCCCGCCGCAGGTTGGTGCTATCGAACTGCGCGGCTTCGAGTGCCTCCGCTCCGATCTCGGTCAGTTGACCTTTTGCCGCCGGCTGCGCGGGCCCTTCGGCCGGCGGTGCCGGCTGGGGCACGCGGGGCGGAGACGATTGGCCCGGATAGCCGACAGCGCGGCGCGGGCCGCCGGCTTGCTGCGGTGCCGGCGGCGGCGGGCCGCCCCGGGCGTAACGGAGCGGGGCGGGCTGCGGTCGCGCGATGCGGGGCGAAGAGCCGCCGGGTTGCTGCGGGTACTCGGGGTGCGCCGGTTTCGGGGCGCCGGGGCGCCTGAGGGCCTGCATACCTTCGACCGTCGGCGGCAGCTGGCCCACCGTCCTGTCGTGGCTTTCGATCACGAAGCTCAACCGCGGCCCGTCGGGACTTCCCACGTTGATGCTCTGGCCGTCGCGGATGTCGACGACGGCGACCCGGCCGCCATTGACGAACATTCCCGTCGGGGATCCGTTGTCGATCGCCATCCATTTGCCGCGATCGAAACGCAACAACAGGTGCGCGCGGGCGATCTGCGGGTGCGCGACGCGCATGTCGGCGCGCAGGTCACTTCCCACGACGACATCGTGACCGGCGGCAAAACTGCGCCGTGACCAGTTCGATTGGACCGTCAGCACGGGCGGTGCGGGCCTACTCATCCACTCAGTATTCGACCCGCCGTCTCCGCGGCGCCAGGGTTTCGCCATATTGGTCTGCAGTTCACGATCGTCTTTGCTGTCCGGGCCGCCGCGGTCGTGAGTGGCAACTCCGAGTTCGCGCGGCCGAGCCACGGGCGGGTCACGACTCGATCCCAATTCACCGCCGGCCGCGCAACCGAACACCCTTGGCCAAAACGTGACCGAGGTGTGGCCAAACATCAACGCGCCCTTGTACTTTCGCAGCTCAGCGCACATTTATCATCCCTACTACAACAAGGTCATTCAAAAGGAATTGGAGCCATGCGGACGGGTGTTCGGTGTGTTCTTGCGGTGATCGGAGCCGCTGCGAGTGTTGTCGTGACGCCGGCCGACGTGAGCCTGGCGGCGTCCAACCAGTCGCGTGGGTTCGCGATCGCGTCGATCCTGCCGGCGCGCGACGAGGTGGTCGGCGTGGCGCACCCCGTGCTGGTGAGATTCACCGCACCCGTAGCCAATCGGCAGGCGGCCGAGCGCTCCATCGAAGTCAAATCAACGCCCGCCATGACCGGCAAGTTCGACTGGCTCGACAACGATGTCGCGCAGTGGGTTCCGGACAGATACTGGCCCGCGCACAGCACGATTGCGCTGACAGTCGGCGGCGTGACCACTGAGATCAAAACGGGTCCTGCCGTGGTCGGGGTCGCCAACATCTCCGACCACACCTTCACCGTGAGCATCGACGGGGTCCAGACGGGACCACCGTCCGCACTGCCGGCGCCGCACCACCGGCCGCACTTCGGCGAGCAAGGCGTCATGCCCGCATCGATGGGTAGGCCGGAATACCCGACGCCGGTCGGCACGTACACCGTGTTGTCCAAAGATCCTGCGGTGACCATGGATTCGAGCAGCGTCGGCATTCCCGTCGACGATCCCAACGGTTACCTGCTCACGGTGAACTACGCCGTCCGCATCACCAACCGCGGCCTTTTCGTGCATTCGGCTCCGTGGGCCGTCTCCTCACTGGGGCTCGAGAACGTCAGCCACGGCTGCATCAGCCTGAGTCCCGAAGACGCCGAGTGGTACTACGACCACGTCAACGTCGGCGACCCGGTGATGGTCGTGGACTCGACTTACAATTAGGAAGCTCTGCACTTAGGCGTTAGCCCGGTGCGTCGCTTCAATCACCCTGACGTGCGCGGCTTTTGGGACTTTTGGGACGCGGCGACGTTGCCTTACCTGCGCGCCACGCAACGGGACGGGCCCGCTGGTGACACACCAGCGGGCCCGTCCCGTTCACTCAAAACTCGGCGTCAGCTCGCGCCCGAGGGGCCGGCGGGAACCGGCTGGCCGGGCACCGGTCCGCCGCTCGGTGCCGGACCCGTTGGCGCATCCTTCACCCCGGACATGTCGATGAGCGGAGCGGCCGCGTCCAGGGGCGCACCGGCAGCCGCCGGCCCACCCAGCGCAATCAGCGGCGCGCCGGCCGGCACGACCGGCACCGGCGGCACTACCGGAATCGGCGGCGCGAGGGGCAACGGCGGCACGATCGGCACCGGAGCACCGACCGGCACGGGGCCTGGCACGGCCATCGGCACGCCGGACATGTCAATCATGGGCGCAGCGCACATGCCCCCGGCGGCCGGCGCACCAGCAGCCACGGGCCCTGCGCCCGCGACCGGACCGCCGGCGGCCGGCGCCTCGCCGGCCTGCCCCTCGATGCACGCGTTGCCGCCCGTGATCAGCGGGGCGGCCGCCGCATTGGGGCTCAACGCGATAGCAGCCCCGCACAACCCAACGCCGGCAACTACTTTGATGTTGAACCGATCGACGATCGCCATCAGCGTCAACTCTCCTTTATTCACGCTCAGCTATTTCGCACTGGTGCAGCAGGCCCGCCTAGCCGTACCGAGGTCACTTTCGCGACCGCGCCAATTGTCAGCACCACGCGCGCGACACGCGCCACGCCGCACCGTGCCGTTTCCAAATGGTGACGTCACAACGGCGTCACGAATCAGAACTCAAGGCAGATCGCCACTAAACGCCGAAGGCCAGCGGTCGCCGGACGGGTTTCGAATCTCACCGAATTAAATTTTCCGCAGGTGCTTCACAGGAAACTGTTGGTGAACAGTTATCGCTTTGAAGGTTACGGAGAAGTTAACATCGAGATTAGAACTGTTGACGTAACGAGGAGAAGAGGCTATGTCCCCACGTCGTCTCACCACCGGGTTCATCGGTTCGGCTCTGCTCGGCGGCCCGCTTCTCGCCAGCCTTATCTGGGCCGGTCCAGCACAGGCCGACGCGACCACTTTCCTCAATGACATGCACAGAGACGGCGTCCACGCCGTTACCGGCGGTGACGGCGCTCTGCTGCAGGCGGGCCTGAACGTATGCCAGCAACTCTCGTGGGGCGCCCCCGAATCCCAGCTCGTCGGTTTGGCGCTGCAACGGTCCGACGAACGGCAAGGAGCCGGCGGGCTCAGTCCGCAGCAGGCCAACGACATCGTCGGCTACGCCGAGCGGGACCTTTGCCCCGGCGGCTAGGGCTCATCTGACACTTCCGTAGTTTCGCGGCCCTTGAGCGTGGGCGCCTGGATTGCGCCGGTCCGCGGGTAGCCTCCGCCGTTCTTGGCCGACTGTTCACTTCCCCGACTTGTTCGCGCAGCGGGTGTTCGCGGTTTTGTGTAAAAGTGCATCATCGGCATCCGGCGCACACAGGGAGAAGGTTGATGGCGGCACGCAGGCCGTTTGGCCGGTTCGTGGGTGCGGCGCTGGCGAGTGGCCCGCTTGTGCTCGCCGGGGTCCTCTGCGCCGGCCCGGCGCGCGCCGACCAGGCCGCCTTCATCAACGACCTGCACAACGCCGGCATCCACGCCGTCAACGGCGGCGACCCGGAGCTGTTGCAGATGGGTGCCGACCTTTGCCAGCAGCTTTCGTGGGGCGCTTCTCCGCAACAGCTGGAGGCTTTGGCGCTGCAGCGCTCGGACGCCGACCAGGGCACCGGTGGGATCAACGGTCGACAGGCCGCAGACGTGGTGATCTTCGCGCTGCGCGATTTGTGCCCCAACGCCTGACGCGTTTTAGCCCCGCGCGCGGCGGTCCGCGCTAGGGTGACCTCGAGTGAGGCTCAACGCAGCGAACGTGACCGGCCTCAAGATCCCGGTCCCGACGTATGACCGCAGTCAAATCGGCGTCGGCATAGCGCATTTCGGCGTCGGCGGTTTTCACCGTTCCCACCAAGCCATGTACATCGACCGGTTACTCAGCGACGGGCTGGCCCAGGACTTCGGGATCTGCGGAATCGGCGTGCTGCCGGGTGATCGGCGCATGCGCGACGCGCTGCGCGGCCAGGACCATCTGTACACGCTGATCCTCGAACACCCCGATGGCACGCGGGAACCGCGGGTCATCGGCTCCATCGTCGACTACCGTTATGCGCCTGACGATCCCGGCTCGGTGGTCGATCTGCTCGCCGATCCGGCCACCCGGATCATCTCGCTCACCATCACCGAGGGCGGCTATCAGCCACCGCTGAGCGCAGTGTTCGAGTTGGTCGCCGAGGCGTGCGATCGGCGGCGCGAGCGCGACCTGCCCTCCCCCACGATCGTCTC
Organism: Mycobacterium sp. NGS17; assembly: GCF_059813205.1. Lineage (NCBI taxonomy): Bacteria > Bacillati > Actinomycetota > Actinomycetes > Mycobacteriales > Mycobacteriaceae > Mycobacterium > Mycobacterium sp. NGS17. The sequence continues at coordinate 656,891 of NZ_JCALED010000002.1, forward strand.
CTGCGACAACATCGCCGGGAACGGCGACATGGCGCGGCGCGTCTTCACGTCATACGCCGAACACATCAATCCCGAACTCGCGCAATGGATGCGCGAGAAGACCACCTTCCCCAACTCGATGGTCGACCGGATCACGCCGGTGACCACGCCCGACGTGCTCGAGCGGCTGGACTCCGAGTTCGGTGTGGCCGATGCCTGGCCCGTCATCGCCGAACCCTTCGCCATGTGGGTGGTCGAAGACGATTTCGCCGCCGGCCGGCCGCCGTTGAATCAAGCAGGGGTACAACTCGTCGACGACGTGGCGCCGTATGAGGCCATGAAGTTGCGGCTGCTCAACGCCTCCCATCAGGGCCTGTGCTATTTCGCGTACCTCGCCGGATACCGGCTGGTGCACGACGCCGCCCAGGATCCGCTGATCGCCGAGTTCCTTGCCCGCTATATGAATTCGGAGGCCATGCCGACGCTGCAGCGCATCCCGGGGCTGGACGAGTTCAAAGCCGGACTCCTGCCGCGCTTCGCCAACGCCTACATCCGCGACACGGTGGCCAGATTGTGCGCCGAGTCCTCGGATCGCATCCCGAAGTGGTTGCTACCCGTGGTGCGTGACAATCTGCGCACCGGCGGCGCGGTGCGGCTTGCCGCGGCGATCGTCGCGAGCTGGGCGCGCTATGCCGAGGGCGTCGACGAGCAGGGCCAACCAATCGAGGTGGTGGACCGGCTCGCCGAGTCCCTTGTTCCGATCGCCCGCTCGCAGCGCGACAACCCCGTCGCGTTCCTGGCCAACCGTTCGGTATTCGGTGATCTCGTCGACCACGAACGCTTCCGCGAGTCCTACCTGTGGGCGCTGGACTCGCTGCACCGCAACGGTGCCCGCGCAACGCTGCGGGCGCTGATCGGTGCCGGCGGATCATGACGCTGGTCGCCGGCATCGACTCGTCGACACAGTCCTGCAAAGTGCTGGTGTGCGACGGCGCCACCGGCCGGGTGGTGCGCGAGGGACACGCCGATCACCCGAACGGCACCGAAATCGACCCGGACGCATGGGAAATCGCCGCCCGTAAGGCCATCGACGACGCGGGCGGCCTGGATGGTGTCGAGGCGGTCGCCGTCGGTGCGCAGCAGCACGGCATGGTGTGCCTGGACCGCGCCGGGCGGGTGGTGCGTCCCGCGCTGCTGTGGAACGACGTGCGATCGGCCGGCGCCGCACGCGCACTCGTCGGCGAGCTCGGTGGCGCGCATGCCTGGGCCCGGGCCGTCGGCGTCGTGCCGCTGGCCGCGATCACTGTGGCGAAACTGCGCTGGCTGGCCGACCGGGAGCCGCAGCACGCCGACCGCACCGCGGCGGTCTGCCTGCCGCACGACTGGCTGACGTGGCGCCTGCGCGGCGAATCCGACATCACGACCCTGACCACCGACCGCAGCGACGCCAGCGGCACCGGCTACTACGATGCCGCAACGGGCGCTTACCGCTTCGATCTGCTGGAACTGGCGCTGCGCGGCCGTCGTCCCCAGCTGCCGATCGTGCTCGGCCCGTCGGACCGAACCGAAGGCGGCGCAAGCACATTCGGAGCGGGACTCGGTGACAACGCCGCCGCGGCGCTCGGCCTGCGCGCCGAGGAGGGCGACGTGGTCGTCTCCATCGGGACCTCGGGGGTGGCGGCCGCCGTGACCGCGGATCCGGTGCGCGACGACGCGGGATTCGTCGCCGGATTCGCCGACGGCACCGGGCGCTATCTCCCGCTGGTGTGCACCCTCAACGGTGCGCGGGTGCTTCAGGCCGCGGCCACGATGCTGCGAGTCGGGCAGGACGAGCTGTCCGGGCTCGCGCTGTCGGCGCCTCCCGGCAGCGCCGGGCTGGTGCTGATTCCGTACCTGGAAGGCGAGCGAACGCCTAACCGGCCCAACGCAACCGGAGCGGTGCACGGTCTGCGCGTCGCGAATGCGACTCCGGCCAATCTGGCCCGGGCCGCGGTGGAGGGACTGCTGTGCTCGCTCGCCGACGGAGTGGCGCATCTGGCCGCGCACGGTGTCGCCGCGCGGCGGATCCTGCTGGTCGGCGGCGGCGCCCAGTCCCGGGCGCTACGCGAGATCGCCCCCACGGTGTTCGGCATGCCGGTGCTGGCACCCGCGCCGGCGCAGTACGTCGCGCTGGGTGCGGCGCGGCAGGCGGCGTGGGCGTTGAGCGGCTCGGACCGTCCGCCCGCGTGGCAACCGCCGCCCACCGACGAATACACCGCGGAGCCCGCGCCCGAGGTGCTGGCGCATTACGCGCGGGTGCGCGACCTCACCGAGGGAGTCACCGGTCGTCGCGAAGCGGACGAAACACCGGAAGGATTCGGTACTTCGCGCTGAAGCTGGCCTTGTCGTACTTGTCGCCGACCTCGCCGTCGCACGCGACGACCGTGGGACCGTCGACGGCACTGAAGCTGAATTCCGGCACCTGCAACTCGTGATAGAGCGGGCTGCGCTGCAGGCGCCCCAGGACGAGCGCGGTCAGGATCCTGGTCCTCGCCCAGCGCCGGCCGGCCTCGAGGATGCGGACGTCGATCAGGCCGTCGTCCATCCGGGTCCGCCGCGCCGGCGCGAACCCGTTCGGCAGGTACAGCGAATTGCCCAGGAAGAACAGCGATGTCAGCAGGGTCTTGTTGTCATAGCGGATACGCACGGGCTGGTCCGTGCGCAGCGTGCGCAGCATCGCGTAGAGCCCGGCCAGCGGCTTGCCGATGCGTTTCTCGAGTTTCTCGCGGCGCCGCACGAAGGCCGGGTACGCGCCGATGCTGGCGGTGTTGAGGACCATCTGAGTTTCGTTGAGGCACACCAGGTCCACGCACGCAACGTGGCCACGCCGGATGGCGTCGACCGTCTTGGCCACGGTGTCACAGCCGATGTCCTTGGCGAAGTGGTTGAACGTCCCGGCGGGAAAGACCGCCAGCGGAAGTCCCGCGTCGATGGCCACCCCGGCGGCGGCCGCGACGGTGCCGTCACCGCCGCCCACGGCCAGCACCTCGGCTTGTTCGGCCGCGCCCCGCAGAACCTGCACCGGGTCGTCGTCGGGGCCCAGTTCGCGGATGTCGACCTTGGGCAGCTCGGCGCGCACTTCCTCGACGACGCGGGCGCCGGTGCCGCTGCCCGACTCCGGGTTGATGACCAGGATCACCCCGGCGCCGTCGGGCCGCTGCGGCGCGGCGACGCGGAGCGGTTCGGTTCGCGGCCGGGCGGTTTCGGTGATCGGCGGGACGAGCCGCCCGCCCAGCACGGCCAAGCCCGAGCCGATGCCGAATCCGGCGATGACGTCGCCGGGGTAGTGTGCGCCGGTCGCCACCCGCGACAGGCCCACCAGCCCGGCCAGCAGCGCCAGCCCGAAACCCAGCGGCGCGTTCTCCAGCCCCACCCCGACGGCGAACGCGGCGGCGCTGGCGGAGTGTCCGGACGGCAGGGAATTCGACGTCGGGCGCCGGCGGACCTGCCTGATCAGCGGCACCAAGTCATACCCGGGGCGCGGCCGCCGGCGGATCCGCTTCGCGACCTGGTTGGTGACCAGGCTGGTTACGGCCAGCGTCACCAAGCCACGGGTCGCGCCCCGCTGCGCGCTTTGCCTGCCCGTGGCGAGCAGCGCCGCACCGATGCCGACCCAGAGCTTGGAATGGTCCGCCGCGCGGGTCAGCGGCGGCATGACCCTGTCCAGCAGCGGGGTGTCCGTTTCGGCGATGGCATCGAACAGTTCGCGGTCCAGCGTGCCCAGTCCCCGGGTGATCTGTTTGATGCCGCGTCCGCGTTGGCGGGGCCCCCTGTTCATTCGCTACACCCTAAATTGGTCCGGAGACATGGACGCACAGGGCTATTGCATGAGGTGGCGCGACAACGCCGAACGCCGCGGCGTGGACGCGCACGTCGTCGCCGAGATCGCCCGCCGGCACGGCGTCACGGCCGCACGCTTCGGAGTGCTCGAGGGCATGGCCCAGCTCGAGGACCCGCACGGCAAGTCGTTCTTCCTCATCCCGGCCTACGCCGACGGCGCCCGCGCCCGCGACGCCGCGCTGATGACCTACATCCTCAACGCGGATACCGGCTACGGTAAGCCGGGCGGGCGGCCGACCGACTTTCCTCCCACCCCTTACAGCGCCGCCGAGGTGGCGCGAATCATGTTCCGGCAGAACGCAAATCGCTGGAGCTACCGTCGCGACGTGCCCTTCGTGCACCGCAACGGCGGACGGCTGGTCGCCACCCCCAACGGCATGCTGATGGGCTTGGGCGGCAACTGGATGCAACGGTTGTTCAGCCAGCGCGGCGGCACTACCTGGGGTGACATCTTCATGATGAACACGGGCAAGCCCGCCGACCCCGGCGGGCAGCTCCGCCAAGTCGTCTCATCCGGGCACGCCTGGTATCTCGACGGCAGCCGCACGCCCCGCGTGAGCCGCCTCGACCTGGACCGGGTGTTGCATCACGAAGAGCGGCACGCCGCGCAATGGGCCGACCGGGGCTACCTGGGCATGCTCGCCGGCTACGGCCGGGAGTTGTTCCGCGAGTTGGTGTTTGGCGCGGTGAACAGGTTCGAAGAGGACGCCGGCCTGTCCGACGGTGGCTACAGGGCGTGAATCCCGTGGTAGAGCACCATCGCGCCGATCACCACGAAGACCGCCGCGAGCAGGGCGCCGTTGTTGCGGTCCATCCAGTCCTTGAGCCGCGCCAGCGTGTCGTCGAGGCGGCTACCGGCCGCCACGTACGCCAATATCGGGATCGCGACGCTGGAGGCGGCGATGGCCACGAAGAAGGCCGCGGCCGCCCAGTCGCCGGCGAGACCCAGTCCGCTGGTGCCGATGCCCAGTCCCGCCGGGACGCAGATGAGCGCCACATCCGGGCGCACCACGGCCAGCACCGCCCCGACGATCCCGGCGCGGGCCGGGGTGATGCTGGCGAACGAGCGCATCCAGGCCGGGGATTCGGCCTGACCGTGCCGGTTGAGCCATCGGTAGATGCCGTAGACGATCAGCGCCGACCCCAGCACCACGCGCAGCCACGATGACCACCGCGGAGGCGCCTTGTCCAGGCCGCCCAGCAGGCCGGAGGCCGCGACAGACAGCGCCGTCAGCGCGGACAGGCTGAGCAGCCAGCCGCCCAGGAACGCAAGGCTGCTCGGCCGCGGCCGCGGCGCCTGCAGCACCAGCACCGCCGGAATGACAGTGAGCGGTGAGAGCGAGATGACCAGTCCGAGCGGAACGAGGCCGGTCAGCACCGTCCCCCAGCTTCCTGCCATGGGCGGCATCCTGCCATCGCCGCGGGCGATGCGACGTCGAACGCGCCGAACCGGGTCAGGCCAGCGTGCGAATCCCGTTGTAGAGCACGATCAACCCGATCAGGAACAGGATGACGGCCATCATCGCGTCGTGGTTGGCCTCCATCCAGGCTTTGAGACGTTCCAGGGCGTCCTCGAGGCGGTCACCGGCGCCGACGTAAGCCAGTATCGGGATGGCGACCGTCGACGCGGCGAGCACGACGAAGATCGCGGCGGCGATCACCTGGGCGCCGGCGCTCAGGCTGCTGTTGCCGACGGCCAGGCCGGCGGCCGCGCACAGGATCAGCACCTCCGGGCGCACCGGCGCCAGCACGGCGCCCATCACTGCGGCGCGTACCGGCGAGAGCGTGGAGAACGAACGCATCCAGCGTGGCATGTTGCGCTGACGATGCCTGGTGAACCAGTGGTAGGCCGCCAGGGCGAGCAGCGCCACGCCGAACGCCAGCCGCACCCAGGCCGCCCATTTCGGCGGGGTCGCGTGGAAACCACTGAGCAGCTCCGAGCCGCTGACGAACGCCGCGGTGAGAGCTGCCAGCCCCAGCAGCCAGCCGCCCAGGAAGGCGAGGCCGGCCGGGCGTGGGCGCGGCGCATGCAGCACCAGCACCGCGGGAATGACCGTGATCGGTGACAGCGCGATGACCGCCGCCAGCGCGACGACTTTGCCCAGCACCGCGGCCCAACTTGCCTCCACGGGCAGCAATCATCGCATTGGCGTGACGCTCACGCAGCGGTTGACCGCACCGGTCAGCCTTTGCGGCGCAGCGTCCACGCGGGCACCCAGTGCGTCACGGTTCTGCGCTTGGATCCGTACGCGACGGGATAGGTCACCAGGCCCCACCAGTCGCCCTGCTCGCACAGGGCCCAGCAGCTCAGCCACCCCTCGACGACCTTGTGCAGCTGCAGACCGTTGGGCTGATACCGCCCCGAGCGGTGCGGCTCGCGCGGGAAGAGGACGGTCAGGTCGACCAGAACCGCGATCGCGGGACGGACCACCCGAAACGGGCTGCGGACCGGTTGGCCGTTGTACCCGATCGACGCGAGCGGACCCATTGATCGATCATACGTTCGAATAGGCGCATCGTTGAGCCCCCTGATCGGGGCAGTTGGCTTCTGGCAACATAGCGGTGTGTTCAGCCAAACCGCGACGTCCAGGGCGGTTCGGTGAGCATCGCAACCACCGAGGCGTCAGGCGGTCGCCGCGGCGCGCCGGACGGTCGCCGGTGGGTGGCGCCGGCCGCGCTGGACCCGCTGGTGATCGCGATCGTGGCCGCCGCGGTGAGCATGGCCGGCGCCGCCCGGCCCTCCTTCTGGTACGACGAGGCCGCGACCATCTCGGCCGCCTACAGCCGGTCGCTGGGCCAGCTGTGGCACATGCTGGCCAATGTCGACGCCGTCCACGGTCTGTATTACGTCCTCATGCACGGCTGGTTCCAGGTCTTTCCGCCGACCGAGTTCTGGTCGCGCGCGCCCAGCGCGCTGGCGGTGGGCGGCGCGGCCGCCGGCGTCGTGGTGTTGGGGAAACAGTTCTCCTCCCGCAGCGTCGCGGTGGCCTCCGGTGCGTTCTGTGCGATCCTGCCGCGGACCACGTGGGCGGGCATCGAGGCCCGCCCTTACGCGTTGTCGATGATGGCCGCGGTGTGGCTGACCGTCCTGCTGGTTCACGCCGCGCGCCGCGACACCGCGTGGCTGTGGCTGTCGTATGCCGTCGCTCTGGGTTTCTCGATCCTGCTCGACGCGTACCTCGCGCTGTTGCTGGCGGCCTATGTCGTGTTCGTGTGCATCTTCCACCGACGCCGAATGACGTTGCTGGGCTTCGCGATCGCCTCGGCCGCAGCAGTGGCCGCACTGCTGCCGTTCCTGACGGCGGTGGCCGGGCAGGCACACCAGATCAGTTGGGTGGCACCCATCGGTCACCGCACCGTCGAAGACGTGCTGATGCAGCAGTATTTCGAGCGATGCCCGCCGTTCGCAGTGCTGTCGGCGCTGCTGATCGGCGCGGCAATCGTGTTGTGGCTCAGCGGGTCCGCTCGCCCGGCGGGCCCGCAGCGCCAACTGCTGGTGCTCGCGGCGGGGTGGCTTGCGGCGCCGACGGCCGCGATCGTCACGTATTCGGCGCTGGTTCACCCGATCTACACGCCGCGCTACTTGTGCTTCACCGCCCCCGCATTGGCGTTGATCCTCGGCGTCTGCAGTGGCGCGGTGGCCGGCAAACCATGGGTGACAACGGCGGTCATCGGCCTTTTCGCGGTGGCCGCCGCTCCGAATTATGTTCGCGTGCAACGCAACCCGTACGCCAAATACGGCATGGACTACAGCCAGGTCGCCGACCTGATCAGCGCGAAGGCGGCACCGGGCGATTGTCTACTGGTGAACGACACGGTGACGTTCATGCCGGCGCCCATGCGCCCGCTGCTGGCGGCGCGCCCGGACGCCTATCGCAAGCTGATCGATCTCACGCTGTGGCAGAAGGCGACCGACCGCAACGACGTGTTCGACACCAATCTCATCCCCGAGGTGGTGGCCACGCCGCTGAGCCAGTGCGGCGTCGTCTGGATCATCACCCAGGCCGACCCGTCCCAGCCGGCGCACGAGCAGGGCCCGGCGCTGCCGCCAGGCCCGGTCTATTGGGCGAGCACCGCCTTCGCAGTGCCGCACGACCTGGGCTTCCGGCTGGTGGAGCGCTGGCAGTTCAACCTGGTCCAGGTGCTCAAAGCCCAGCGATAGTCACCAGATGTGGATCCAGTCGACGAGCATGTCCGCCGGGTAGGTCGCCGCCGCGGGATCGCCGGCGCCGACGCCGCCGACCGCCAGGGTGAACATGGGTGTCATCCAGTAGCCGGGGTTGTTGAACGGCCACCGGAAGTCGTCGGGGGCGCCGCCGTGAACATGGATGGGTTTGTTCGGAACGCTGAAGTACTGTGCCCCGTCTCGGGCGAATTGAAATCCTTCTTCGCCCCAATGCATGCGCCAGGTGTGCCAGTTGCCGTCGACCATCCCGGGGATCGACTTGCCCTCCCAGGTCTTGCCGTTCGACGCGGCGTGCACGGTCGTCCCCGGAGGCCACGAGCCGTTGCCGTACCACTCGAAGAGGTCAACCTCGCCGTCGGGCAGCGGATCCTCGTTGACGCCCCAGAACGCGGACCACAGGCCCGGCTCCAAGCAGTTCAGCTTTATCCGAGCTTCCCAAGTCTGGTTGATCATGCTGCGGAAGTTGCCCCGCATTTTGGCGCCGTAGTAGGTGTCCCCTTCCTGGGTGGCGCGCAAAACGAGGTTGGAGTTCCCGTCTTGGAACACATTTCGGCGGTCGTCGCGGTATATCCCCGCGACCGGCGGGAACACGTCGTCCTGCCAGGTCTGAATGGTCCATTTGCCCGGATCGGGAGCCGAACCCGCGGGGCCGTCGAACTCGTCGGCGAAGATGTAGCCGCCGCCTCCGGCCGCCGGCGCGGCCGGCACCGGCGGGCCCGACGGGGTCGCCCACGCGCCCGGCAAGCGCATCGCAGCCCCGAGCATGCCGAGGCCCGACATCAACATCATGCTGCGACGATCCATCTAATCCACCAATCGTTCGAAGCCGGCTCGTCAAGCTCGGCGGACTCTCCCCAGGCAACTCTCGCAAACGGTGTTATGAAACCACGCGGTGGGGTGGCATGCATGCCGCGGTCGGGGTCCGCGCGCACCCGATCCGCGCGCGGCGTTCCCGCTCACGAGCCGCTGCCGCGATCCCCCTGGCATAAACAAGCGACGATAGCAGCCGAGTGGCCCACTTCTAGGGATTTCGCGACTCAACCATCAACTTAGTTGACATATGCGCCGCCGCTGGTATCAAGGAGGTTGATGGTTTGAGAAAGGAAACAGCCATGTCTCATGGATTCTTCGGTAATTTCGGTGGTCCCGGTTTCGACGGTCCGGGCTTTGGCGCTCCGGGATTCGGCGGCCCGGGCGCCGGCGGTCCCGGCTTCGCCCACTTCGGCAAGAAGGGTCGCCACGGCCTCAAGCGCGCGGCGTTCGTCACCGCGGCATTGCTGCTGGACGGGCCGGCCGACGCCGCGCAAGTGGTGCAACGGGTGTCCGACGCGACCGGCGGCGCGTTCACGCCTCCGCAGGACGTGGCCGAGCTTGCGATCGGCATCCTCGCCGGGCGCGGCGTGGTCACCGTCGACGGCGGCGTGGCGACGCTGACCGAACTCGGCCGAAACGTGTTGGCATGGCGCGGAATCAGCAGCGAGACCGCCCACGCCTTCTTGAGCCGTGCGGCCAAGTTCGGTGACGTGGTGAAGATCCGCAAGGAATTCTTCGAGATCGCCGGACTGGCCCGCACCATCGCATGGACGGGCACCGACGAGCAGAAGCAGCAGCTCGCCGAGGCGCGAACCAAGGTGCTCGAGGCGCTGACCGATGCGCGCAAGGCGCTGCACCGGGCGCTCGGCGCCGCCTAGCGGGGACTGGGTTCGCTCAGCCTGACCAGGGTCTTGCCGACGTTGACGCCGGTGAACAAGCCGTTGAGGGCATCGACACAGGACTCGATGCCCTCAAAGATGGTCTGCCGGTGGTGAAGTCGGCCTTCGGCCGCCCACTGGCGTAGCGCGGCGAACGCCTCGTCGAAGCGGCCCCACTGATCGAGCGCGTTGAACCCCTGCATCAGGGCGGTCTTCGACAGCAGGTTCACGTAGTTGGCAGGCCCGGGGTGATCGCCGGTCAGATAGCTGGAGATGACGCCGCACAGCACGACGCGCGCCCGGGCGGCCAGGCGGCCCAGCACGGCGTTGAGGATGGGACCGCCCACGTTGTCGAAGTAGACGTCGACGCGTTGCGGGCAATGCTTTTTCAGCGCCGCCGCGACGTCGTCATTCTTGTAGTCGATGCACGCGTCGAACCCGAAGTCCTCGACCACCGCCCGACATTTCTCCGGCCCGCCCGCGATGCCCACCACGCGGGCGCCGGCGATCTTGGCGATCTGCCCCGCGACCGATCCGGTGGCGCCCGCGGCCGCCGACACCACCACCGTCTCCCCCGGCTGCGGCCGGCCGATGTCGGTCATCCCGAAATAGGCGGTGGCGCCGGTCGGGCCGTAGACCGACATGATCGCCAGCTGGTCGTCCTCGCCCGGGATCGGCGTGCTGAACAGGTCGTCGCGGATGATCACGTACTCCTGGAAACCGGTCAGCGTGGTGACGACGTCGCCGACCGCATAGGCGTCGCATCGCGACGCCACCACCTCGCCGATGCCGGCCGCCCGGATCACCTCACCCAGCTGGACCGGCGGAAGGTAGCTGGGCTGGTCGTCGAGCCAGGTGCGGGCGGCGGCGTCGATGCCGACGTAGGTGGTGCGCAGCAGCGCCTCGCCCTCGGCGGGTTCGGGCGCGGGCGTGGTGACCATTTCGGTGTCATCCGGTTGGACAAGCCCGGACGGACGGCGACGAAGGAGGACCTGGCGATTCGGCAAATCGGGCACGATCGTAAAAACTACCGAACGGCCCGGAAAGCCAGAAGCGAATGGCATATTCATCCCATGGCAGCAAACGAAGACCCGGAGGACCGAATCCGGGAACTCGAGCGCCCGCTCGCCGAGACGGCGCGGGCGTCCGAGCAGGGCAGCTCGCAGCCCGCCGGGCAGCCGGGCGCCCCACCCCCGCCGGCCTCGTGGAATTACGGCGGCCCGCTCCCCGAGCCATTCCAGCAACGCTCGTCGAGTAACCGCATCTGGTGGATTCTCGGCACGGTCGTCGTCGTCGGCGTGTTGGCCCTGGCGGGGGGCATCGCCGCCTTTGCCGCACACCAAGTTTCCGGCGTGAGGTCGATCATCGCCTCGCCGCCGACCATCTCCACCACGTTGCTCCCGCCGAGCGTTTCGACGAATCCCGTTCCATCACAGAGGAAATCACTTTCGTCGTCGACGTCGACCACCGCACCACCGGGTACCGAACTCAGCGTCGCCGGCATCAACGAGAACCGGACCATCGCCTGCAACGACAACATCGTCAACGTCAGCGGGGTTTCCAACACGGTGACGATCACCGGCCACTGCACCAGTCTGTCGGTGTCGGGCGTGCAGAATTCGGTCACGGTCGAGGCCGTCGAGGCCATCGACGCCTCCGGCTTCAACAACAAGGTCACCTACCACTCGGGCGCGCCGAAGATCAGCAACTCCGGCGGCTCCAACGTGGTGCAGCAGGGCTGAGCGAAAACGATTGTTACGCGGGCTCTTCGGCGTCGGCTTCGGTGTCGTCTTGGTCGTCGTCGAGGACGCTGACCGCAATGCCGTAGGGCAGGAAACGCACCTTGCGTTTGGGATCGACGTTGTCCTTGTTCGCCCGCAGTGCGTCGAGTTCGGTCGCATAGACCTGTTCGACGCGCGCGCCGCCGTCGGCGTCCACCGTGTAGATGGCCCACACGCCCTCACCGGCCTCGCCCGCGGTTTCGGGGGCGCTGCGCGGACGCCGCGACAGGTCGTCGAAAACGGCGGACCACCCCGTCCGGACACCGGGCCCGGCCACGAACTTGCCGACCCGCTCGAATACGTCGCGCAGCCCCTCGCTGCCCTCCCGGATCATTCGGTCGAACTCTTCGGGGTCGAATCCGAATCCACTGTGCTCGCCCACGCGACCTCCTTGGCGCTCGATGTCGTAACTGCCAGTGTGCGCTCAGTCGAGGCCGTTCGCCACGTGGTTACGGGCCGGGCGGCGGCGGGGGGTTGATCGGGATAGGCACCGTGACGAACGGGAAATGCAGATACATCGTCACCGGTGGCTGCTGGGGCCGCGGCGGCGCCGCGGGCGGCGGGGGCGGCGCGGCAGGCGGGGGCTCGGGCGCCGCGGCCGGCGGGGGCGCAGCCTCCTGGACCGGTGGGGGCGCCTGCCGGACGGGCGGCGGCACGTACTGCGGTGCCTGCCGGGTCGGGGCGCGGTAGACCGGGGCCGCGGGTGCCTGAGTGACCGGGGCCTGCGGTGCGGACTGCTGCACCGGCGACGATGCGGGTGCCGGGGCGGCCACCTCGGTTGGGCTGGGCGCGGGCGGCGGGGGCGCCGGGCTCGGGGCCGGCAGCTGCGCCTGCGGGGGGTTGCTCGGCGGGTTCTTCGGCGGAGGCGCGGGCAGCTGGACGCCGGGGGTGGCCACGCTGACGCCCGAAGTGTGACGGTCGGCCGGACGATCCGAGGTCAACGTCACCAGCACCACGCCGCCTATCGCGGCGACGATGCCGACCAGGGCGCTGCCGGCGAGCAGCATCGACCGAGGGCGGCGCGGCGGAGTGTCGTCCTCGTCCGCGACCGCGCTGTAGGCCCGCGCGCCGGTGCCGACGTCGGCGTTGCCCCAGACGTCCAGGTAGCTCGGGCCGAGCGCGGGGAGACTCAGCTCTCCGGTGCTCGGATCCAGTGCGTAGGCCAGGGCCGCCGTCGACGATGCGAACAGCGGGGCGTTCGCCGAGGCCAGGGCGGCGCCGCGGGCCAATGCCATGTCCGGCTCCTCGGGCGCGGTGACCGGAAGCGGGGTGGCCGCCTCGAGCGTGGGCTTCAGCGCCACGATGTCGGTTCCGCAGCCGATCAGGAACACCCCGTCGGCACGAGACCCGCGCGCGTCCAGACCGGCGACCATCGTCGCGAGTTCGGCGGCCAGACCTCCCGGGTGGTCGCCGCCGGTCTGGCGCCGGTGCAGATCGACGATCGAACCGTCGGCGACGTCGACCACGGCCAGCGTCGCGTTGGCCGGCTCGACGAACAGCATCGCGAGGCGTTCGTAACCCAGCGCGTAACCGACGGTCTGTGCGAGCGCGGCCGCGGCGAGCAACGGTGCGACCAGCATCACGCCGCCCAGTTCGCAGGTGGCGATCGCCTCCCGCAGCGCGCCGACGCCGGCGGGGTCACTCCAGGTGACCCCCGTGGAGGTCAGCCGGTGGCCGCCCTCCAACACACCTTCGCGGCTGCCGATGATCGCGTCGATCACCTGGTCGACAGCGCCGGCCGCCGAATTAACCGAATTCCCAGCGGCCCCAACCTCGAACTCTTCTTGTTCGACGGTCACGCCGTCCGCATTTTGGCCCTCGATCGCCACCAGGCGGACTGTCCTGGGAGCCATCGACACCCCAAGCACGATGTCCACGTAACGCCTCCAAAGCCCTTTTCAACGCCCTCTGCGAGGGCACGACGGGAGGAACCCCGCCCGAACTTGGTGACATAAACGTTACGCGCGTGCAGCTAATTGCGCAGGCGGTGTGCGTACGCAGGAATAACGCTAATAACCCGGCCCCAGGTACGGATTCTGCGCGCTCCCCGGGTACTGGGGGTACTGGGGGTACTGCGGGTACTGGGGGTACTGGGGATATTGCGGGTACTGCGGAGTCGCAGGAGCCTGCTGCTGTGGAACCGGCACCGGGATCGGGACCGGTAGCAGCGGAACGTGGATCCATTCGGTGGTCATCGGCACCGTGGTGGTGGTAGTGGTCGGCGGGGGCGGGGGTGTGGTGGTTTCCACCGGCGGCGGCGGCGCCGTGGTGGTCACCGACGGTGGCGGCGGCACCGTCGTGGTGACCGTCGGTTGCGGCGGCGCGGTGGTCGGCGGCGCCGTATGCCGGGGGGTGTAGACGGGCGCCGGCGGCGCGGTGGTGACCACCACCGGAGGTGGCGGAGGCGGCGGTGACGGCGGCGGTTCCGGCGGTGGCGGCGGGGGGCTCGGGATGGGTTGCGCGCTGGGCGGCGGGGGTGGCGGCACCGCGGTGGGCGGTGGCGGCGCGGCGGGCCGGGGCGCCACCGAGTTCGCCGGGGGCGCAGGCAGGGGCGCGACCGAGGGCGGGGCCGGCCGGTTCTCTATTCCGGTCAGCGTGTAGGCCACGCCACCGATCGCCGTCATGGCGACCACGGCCGACATGCCGATGATCAACTGGGAGAACCGAAGACGCAACCAGGGTCGGCGTTCCCGGGGCGGCTCAATGACGTTGAGCCGCATCGACCAGCCGGCCGGTCCGTCTTCGTCGTAGGTTTCGCCACCGAACCGCATCCGCAGGTCGCCGGGGTATTCCGTTTGCGACCAAGCCAATTCGCGATCGGTGAGCGCCTCATCATCGATCACCAGCACATCGCCGGCGCCGAGGTCGACGACGTCACCGGCGGCGTCGGCCGAGGCGAGCAGCCCTATCGATGTCCGCGTGCGCAGATCCAGCTCGCCACCGCGCGATGCCAGGATCAGCGCCCCGCTCGCCGCGGCCAGCGCGGGCTGCGAGGGCGTCAGGATCGGCATCCGGCCGTGGGCCGAAAGTCGTTCGGTGACAAACGGAATGCGTGCGCCGCCACCGACCGTTACCACAGCGACAAGGTCCGTCCAGTTCGTGCGGTAGCGCAGCAGCATGTCGTCGAAGGCGTAGATGAAGCCGGTCAGCCGGTCAGCAATCATCTCTTCGAGGTCGTCTTGCGTCAACGTCAAACTGCAGCTGCGCCCGCCCAGCACCGCGGTGATCTCGGTGGTCATGTCGGTCGAGAGCAGCTCCTTGCCCACCCGGCATTGTTCCCTGAGTTCGACGAGCTGCCCGACGCCGGCGGTGCTGGCCGGGTCCAGGCCGCTGCCATGCCCCAACTCCTCGAACGCACGCAGCTGCAACTCCTGGTCGATCTCGTCACCGGACAACGCGGCGTAACGCATGGTGGCGCTGACGAGTTCGAAGTCCCCCGCGACATTGACCAACGTGGCCGACGTGCCGCTGCCGCCGAAGTCGAGCAGGCCCACCACGCCCTCGTCGGGCAGGCCGAGCTCGGCCTTCACCGCCGTCAGCGACGCGATCGCGTCCGAAACCAGCCGCGGCGCCATACCGCTTCGCACGAAGCCCAGATGGGTTCGCAGCGCGTCGCGCAACGCCTGCACCGTCGCGGGTTTCCAATGCGCCGGAACGGCGATGGAAATCTCCGAGCACGCCGCATCCGCACCGGCCGCGAGCACCATCGCGTCCAGCGCCTCCACCGTCAGCAGCTCCGGGTCGTGCGCCGAACCGTCGGGTGACACCAGCGCAACGGAATCACCGATGCGCTCGATAAAGCCCTTCATCGGTACGCCAGGCTCGGTTAGGTACGGGTTCTCATCGGGCGCACCGATTTTCGGTGCACAGTGCGGGTAAAGGGTCAGCACAGACCGGCGGGTAACCGGTGGGCTTCCATTACGCGCAGCGACCAGGTTCGTGGTCCCGATCGACAACCCGAGTGGGTCGTACATAGAGCGAAACCTTCGTCTATAGGGGTCGGTGGCCAGCGTCAACGATAGCCGCGGACACGCGGAAAGCCGATGCTTCGCAATGTCATTGGTATCCGCTCGATGCCCTTGCGTCACCGAAGCGGTACCGAAAACCCCTTGACAAAACGCCTTTCGTTACAAGACCGTCAGCGGCAGCGAACGCCTCGGCTCGAACTGGAAGGTCGATCCCCCACTGACTCTGACGACGGAAACCTCTGGTAGTTCCTCGGTGGGAGTGTCGGTTTCGACCAGTTCGGCCGTCCAGTCGGTGGCCGATCCGCTAACTCGAACCGCGATGTGCGGATCCACCGCGGTGGCGACCGCCTGGAGCGGCTGCACCGACTCCGGCGAGCACAGCGAGATCCAGGATCGGTCATCATGCGCCGGCGACGGGTGGACGTGCAGGCGGCTCGAATCCGTCTCGGCGACAACGTAGTCAGCAGGGTTCAGCAGCGGGTGCAGCTCGAGGACGCGCAGGGCACCTTCGGTGCCGCCCGGAAGTTTCAGTGCGCGGTGAATGCGCTCGGCGGCCACACCCGCGATGCCGGTCAGGCCGCGGGTGCACACGCCGACCGCTTCGTCGTCGTTCGCGGCACGCGCCCGCACCGCGATCGCGAACGACAAGTACAGCAGGTGCATCTGCAGGCATACTTCGTCGGCCATCCGGACCAGCGCCGAATGCGAGAAGGCGGCGAAGTCGAAGTCGGACAGCAACGGCCCGGAGTAATCCGCCTGCCCATCGTCCGAGGAGTCGATGGCGTCGAGTTCCCATGTCGCAGCGCGTGTTCGGCTGACGATGTCGAGCGCCGGGATGCTTTGCGCTTCGGGATGGGACTCGTCGATGATGACGGTCCACGCGCAGTGCGGATGCCGGTCCGCCGGCGTCCGGGGCGGGCGATGGATGGGACGCACCTGGGCGCGCGGGTTGGTGGCGATCGCGGTGGCGTCGAAGGTGGGGTCCTCGATGGTGTGGCACATGCCGAACACGTACTGCTCGCCCATCGGCTCGACGTCGAGCAGTGCGCCGCAGTGGTCGAGGTGGAATTCGCCGTGCCAGCGGTCGTGGACCGTGTACCGGAAATCCATGAATTGCGGTGGCGCACCGATGTCGAGTTGTAGGCCCTTGAAGATGGTCACCACGTCGTCGCCCTCGTAGTTCAGGGCTTTCTGCATGCGCCGGGTGTAGATCGGGCTGGATCCCGCCCACTCCTCGATGGCGATCTGGACCATCTCGTCGCGCCCGAACGAGGAGATGCACCAGGCCATCCCGGATCGGTCGATCAGCTGCCCGATCAGTAGCAGTTCGGGAACCAAGACGACGAGCTCGTCGCGGGACAATCGCGCGTATCGCGAGGGGCTGCTCACGCCCCAAAAATAGACTCGACTATGTTATAAAGTCAATAATGTCCATCGTCGCTGGCCAGAAGCCGGAACGCCCGGTCGGCCCGACCCGGCGCACCACCGCGCCACGCAAGCGCGGCGATGACACTCGGGCGAAGATCATCGATGAGACGGTGCGCTGCATCGTCGAGGAGGGATTCTCTGCCGCCACGGCCAAGCACGTGGCCGAACGCGCAGGCGTGACGTGGGGGGTCATCCAGTACCACTTCGGGGATCGCAACGGCCTGCTGATGGCAGTGGTGGACGACGGGGTGACCCGGCTGGTCGACAGCCTGTCGTCGGCCGATGTCAGTGAGCTGCCCCTGCGAAGGCGCATCGAGGTCGTCGTCGACACCGCGTGGAGCTGTTACAGCAGCCCGACGTCGATGGCCGCCTTCGAAATCCTGCGCGAGACCCGCGGCGGTCCGGACCCGTCGTCGCGGCGCCACCTGCTCGACATGAACGCCGCTGTCGGCCAGCTGGGGCGACTGATCACCACCGATCCGGCGCATGCCGGTGTGGCCGAGGTCATCTGGGCCACGCTGCGCGGTGTGGTGCTGGCACAGATGGTCACCGGCACCGCGATCGATTGGAGCCTGGAACGGCGCGCCCTCGTCGACATGGTCACCCGCCACCTCTCCGAGGGCCCGGGACACCGCGACACGTAAACCACGCACGCGACACGCCGCGCGAAGTCGCACTGGTTTAAGTCTCGGCGGCCCACCCCGTCCGACCGGCTCAGGCTTCGCATTTCCCGTGTGCTGCAATGACGGGATGACCCTCGACGATCTCGCCGATATCGAAGCGATCAAGCAAGTCAAATACCGGTATCTGCGTGCGCTGGACACCAAGCACTGGGACGACTTCACCGACACCCTGGCCGAGGACATCAAGGCCGACTACGGGCCGTCGATCGGCAACGAGCTGCACTTCACCAACCGGGCCGACCTGGTGGAGTACATGCGTACCTCGCTGCCCGCGAACGTCATCACCGAACACCGGGTGACCCACCCCGACATCACCGTCGACGGCGACACCGCAACGGGCAGTTGGTATCTGCAGGACCGCGTCATGGTCGCCGACTTCAACTTCATGTTGATCGGGGCCGCGTTCTACCGCGACACCTACCGCCGTACCGAGGCGGGCTGGAAGATCAGCGGCACCGGCTACGACCGAACCTATGACGCCACAATGTCTTTGGAGGGCCTGAACTTCACTCTCAAACCCGGACGCGCCATCGCCTCGGACTGAGAAGCTACTTGGTGATGGCGATGACCGCGCCGGGCCGCAGCCATTTCATGATCGACACCAGCTGAGCGTCGTCCACCGCCACGCAGCCCTCGGTGGGTTTTCCGTCGGTGGTGTGGAAGAAGAACGCGGCTCCGCCACCCGGGGCCTTGTTCTTGTTGACGCCCATCACGACGGCGTGTTTGTACTGCGGGATCTGCAGGTTCTCGCTGTCACCGGTGTTGAACGGGCATTGCGCCTTCTGGCAGACCTGCATGGAGTTGAACGTTGGACTGTGGTCGTCGCCGCTCCACCAGTAGTTCGGCCCGGAAACCTGGGTGTAGGGCAACCCGGTGCCGGGGTTCGGCGCGGTGCCGAACGCGGAGTCGAGGCTGTACACGCCCATCGGGGTGGCCGGCACGCCACTCTTGGCCTGAGGGGCCATTCCCGCCGAACCGACGTGGGTGGGGATGCCGGATCGCAGCGACTGCCAGCCGGTGCCGGTGCGCTGGAAGATCTCCATGTTCGCGTTGGAACCGCCGGTGCTCACCACCGAAACCACCTGGGTCGCATTGCCGACCGCGTTCGCGAACCAGGGAGCACCCGCGGCCGCACCGGTCGGGGCCAGCCCCACCGACGCCAGGATCACGCACGCCGCGGCGCACAGCGAAGCGAGCAGTCGGTGCATGCACTCCATCGTCGAACGGGAACATCTTCGGGGTCAAGTAAAGCTTTAGCTCCGTTTAGGTCACCGCGTCGTGACCAAATAGCCGCCGGCACAGCGCAGTTAGCGCGTGGCGGTGGTTTCGGTTGCCCGCCGCGGGCCGGCGGATAGCGTGATCGAGGGCCGAAAAATCAAGAGACACAACAGGAAATACAGGTAGCCCAGCGACCAGCCGGCCAGCACATCGGACGGGTAGTGCACGTTCAGCGCCACCCGCGAGACGCCGACCGTCAGCAGCGACACCGTCACCACCGCTACCGCGATGCCGCGGATCGTCCGGTTGAGCATCGGAAAGAAAAAGCACAGCACGGCGAGCAGCGCGGCCATCGCCTCCAGCGCATGCCCGGACGGAAAGGAGGTGGAGGGCGCGGCGACCAACATGGTCGCCGGGCGGGGCCGGTTGACCAGGGCCTTGGCCGCCGCGGTCGCGAACTCGTTGAGCGGCCCGCACGCGAAAGCCAGCACCAGCGCCGCCCGCAGATTGCGCATCACCAGGGCGGTCACCGTCATCGCGATGCCCAGCACCGACATCGGGACCGGACCCAATGCATAGGACACGCCTTCCCAAAACCGCAGCCACTGCGGATGTTTGAGCGCGACACCGCGGGCCGCGTTCAGCAACGACCAATCCATCCGGTACAGCCAGGTCCAGTGCCGGCAGTAGCCCGCCCACATCGTCGCGTACACGGCGGCAGCCAGCACCGCGAAGCACAGGGCCACCGGCGTCCTGGGGCGAGTCATAACCAACCGATACCAGCAGTCCCGTCGATGACATGCGGGCGACCCGCTGCACCCGGCGACAAGCGCCGCGCTTGCGATCACCCGGCGTCACCGTGCGACCCGTCCTCGCCGGCGCTCGCGCGTCATACTGTCGATATGGCCGTCTTTGTCCGTAGGTTGTTCGGCATCGGCAAGCTGCCCGACGAGCTGCACGCCCAGCTCGAGTCGGAAGGCCTCATCTACCACGCCGATTACGTGGCCGTGACCCGCCGATTCAGCGGCACCATCCCCGGCGTTCGGTTGCCGCACAGCGTCGCCAGCTACACGGGTTCACTGGTCTTCACCTCGGAGCGAGCGCTGGCCACGCTGTCGATGCTGCCCCGGCTGGCGGGCCCGACCGTCAACGTGCGCTGGGACGCGCCGCAGGCGGGAGCGGCGCGGGTGGAGGTCTCGCCGACCGGGCTGCAGGTCGACGCCGACGTCTCCCGGGTCGACGAGAAGTTCGCCGGCGAGCTGTCGCTGCACTACAAGGTGGCGATTCCCGACGATGTTCTGGCCGGCCTGCCCCGGCGGTCGCTGGCGTTCGACATGCCGCCGGAATACGTGTTCCGCGCGGTCGGGGTTACCTATAGTCCCTGATCGCGATGCGCGGCCACGGCGGCTGCCGCAGCACCGCGAGGGTGCCGATCACCGCGGCCAGCAGGCCGGTGATCACCCCGATCAGCGCGATCCGGCTGTTGTCCACGGCCGGCGTCCAGGTGGCCTGCCCGTCGCGGATGGCGAACACCCCCAGCGGCTTGGTCGCCACGATGACGGTGGTGCCGTCCGGGGTCTGATAGGGCTCACCGTAATTGCGGCCCGCGCCATCGGCGGCCAGCTGATCGAGCACATCGGAAGGCTTCACTTCACACCGCTCCCTTCCCGGGGTTCACCAGGTCCTTTGGTCTGGGCAGGCTCAACGCTAACGCCGATTTCCTACGATGGCAGGCGTGAGCGGTGAGGCATTCAGCCCGCAAGAGCGGCGGGCCGTCTATCGCGTCATCTACGAGCGCCGTGACATGCGCCGATTCGTGCCCGGTGCGGTGGTGGACGAAGCCGTACTGGCGCGCCTGCTGCAGGCCGCGCACGCGGCGCCCAGCGTCGGGCTGATGCAGCCGTGGCGCTTCATCCGGATCACCGACCACTCGCTGCGGCGGCGCATTCACGCCCTGGTCGACGAGGAACGCCCGCGCACCGCCAAAGCGCTGGGCGAGCGATCCGACGAGTTCCTGGCGCTCAAGGTGGAGGGCATCCTCGAATGCGCGGAGTTGTTCGTGGTGGCGCTCGGCGACGGCCGCGACGCGCACGTGTTCGGCCGGCGAACGCTACCGCAGATGGACCTGGCGTCGGTGTCGTGCGCGATCCAGAACCTGTGGCTGGCGGCCCGGTCCGAGGGGCTCGGCATGGGCTGGGTGTCCCTGTTCGATCCGCAACGGCTGGCGGAACTGCTGGGCATGCCCTCGGGCGCCGAACCGGTGGCCATCCTGTGTCTGGGGCCGGTGCCCGAATTCCCCGATCGCCCGGCGCTGGAACTGGACGGGTGGGCCGTCGGGCGACCGTTGCGGGAGTTCGTCTGCGAGAACCGATGGGGCCAGTTGCCGACGCCCTGATACTGAAGAGAAAGCACCCGGGGAAGTTGCGGTAACGTCGCCGGTCGCAAGGCAAGGTGAGAGGTGACGCCATTGGACGACGCCGGGCAAAAACAAAATACGGGCTCTCGGGACAACGTGCTGATCGTGCACTGGCACGACCTGGGGCGCCACCTCGGTGCCTACGGCCACCCCGACGTGTCGAGCCCGCGACTCGACCGCCTCGCCGCCGAGGGCATCCTGTTCACCCGGGCGCACGCCACCGCGCCGCTGTGTTCGCCGTCGCGCGGATCGCTGTTCACCGGTCGCTACCCGCACAACAACGGCCTCATCGGGCTGGCCCACCACGGCTGGGAATACCGCGACGGGATCCGGACCCTGCCCCAGATTTTGTCCGAATCGGGCTGGTATTCGGCGCTTTTCGGCATGCAACACGAGACCTCCTACCCGAAGCGGTTGGGTTTCGACGAGTTCGACGTGTCGAACTCGTACTGCGACTACGTGGCCGACAAGGCCGGCGAGTGGCTGCGGCAAAGCGCCGAAGGCCTTGTCGGACAGCCGTTTTTGTTGACCGCCGGCTTCTTCGAGACGCACCGGCCCTATCCGCACGACCGCTACACACCGGCCGACAGCGCCACGGTGGATACGCCCGATTACCTGCCCGACACCCCCGAGGTGCGCGGGGACCTCGCCGACTTCTACGGGGCCATCAGCACCGCCGACGCCGCCGTCGGGCTGCTGCTGGACGCGCTGGCCGACACCGGTTTGGACGCCACCACCTGGGTGGTGTTCTTCACCGATCACGGCCCCGCATTCCCGCGGGCGAAATCCACGCTGTATGACGCCGGCACCGGCATCGGCTTGATCATTCGCCCGCCGACCGGCCGGGCGATCCAACCGCGCGTCTACGACGAGCTGTTCAGCGCCGTGGACTTGGTCCCGACGTTGCTGGGGCTGTTGGGGATTGACGCTCCGGCCGACGTCGACGGTGTCTCGCACGCGTCCATCCTGCTGGAACCGGGTCCGCAAACCGCGCCGGTGCGCGAACACGTCTACACCATGAAGACCTACCACGACTCGTTCGATCCGATTCGCGCGATCCGCACCAAGGACTACAGCTACATCGAGAACTACGTGCCCCGGCCGCTACTGGATCTGCCGCTGGACATTCAGGAAAGCCCGTCCGGGCTGGCCGTCGCGCCGCTCGTCACGGCGCCGCGGCCGGAGCGGGAACTCTACAATCTGCGTACCGACCCCACCGAGACCACCAACCTGCTGGCCGACGACGGGACCGACGCGGCCGATGTCGCGGCCAACCTTGCTGTGCTGCTGGATGATTGGCGCCAGCGCACGGGTGACGTCATTCCGTCGGAATTCGCCGGCACCCGCATCTCCGCGCGCTACACCGAAACGTATCTGCAGATCCATCGCTCGAAACCGACCCCCCGCTCCGGCATCGCCGCCGACCGCGGCATCGAAGAGGGTAAGCCCACGCAGCGCTAGTTGCCGTGGCTCGAGCCGCCCACTTCCGCGATGACGAACACCCGCCGGAACGGGAAGATCGTCGCGCCGTCGGAACGCGGCCGGTAGGCGTCCTGCAGCAGCGGGATCAGTTCCTCGCGGAACTGCTCCCACGTGTCGTCGTCGAGACGCTCGCGCACCGGAACCAGCGCGGTGCCGGTGATCCACTCCAGCACCGGATGCTCGCCGGTCAGCTGATGCAGGTATGTCGTCTCCCAGACGTCGACCTTGCATCCGGCGTCGAGCAGCAGATTGGCATAGTGCCCCGGCGGCTGAACCACCGCCCCCACCCGAAAGGGTATGTCGCGCAGCAGTTTAGCGTACGGCTCCCGGCGGGCCAGCGCTCGCACCGCGGCGTAGGACGGCGACTCGAAGTTGCCCGGCATCTGCACCCCGATCCACGATCCGGGCGCCAGCTGCCCCGCCCACCGCAACAGCAGGTCGGCATGCTCGGGCACCCAGTGCAGGGCCGCGTTGCTGACCACCACGTCGGTGTCGGGTTTGGGCTTCCAGTCGCGCAGGTCGCCGGTGACGGCGTCGATGCCGCGTTCCTTGGCCGCGGCAACCATCTCCGGTGAGCTGTCCATCGCCTCGATCACCGCATCGGGCCAACGCCGCGCCAGATACTTGGTCAGGTGGCCGGGGCCGCATCCGAGATCGACGACGCGGCGCGCCCGCTCGGCGCCCACCCGCGACAGCAGGTCGTAGAAGGGGCGTGCGCGGTGGTCGGCGAAGGCCAGGTAGACGTCCGGATCCCACATGTCGATCCTCCCGATCCTCGCGCCGCCGCTCGCCGGCCGATAGCAAACCGTATAACTCCTATGGTGCGCCGCCGCGGCCCGGTTGGTCCCGGGATAACACCGCGGCGACCGAAACCGAACGAAACGCCCAGGAAAGGCGCGTTCGTCCGGCTACCATCGGCGTTCGTGGCGCCCGACTCAGATCCGATCGACCCGCCCGTTCCCGTTCCGGACGTTTCCGGCGCCGATCTGCCGGCCGGCGCCGGCGGACTACCCCCCCGCTCGGCGTTGTCGCCCCGCCAGCGAATGGTAGTCGAGGCATCGGCCCTCGGCGATCTGGCCCTGCGCACCTGGGTGGCCTCGCTGCTCTCCACCACGGTGGCGCCGTTCGTGGTGGCCAACGCGCTGCGGCAATCCGATTCCGCTGCCGAGCGCCACAACCTCGACTTCTATGCGGAGTTGGGCGCGGCGAAGGATCCGTCACGGTCCTTTCCGGCACCCACCGATGTGCCCCGGGTCGTATCGCGGCGAGCCAGCCCGCTGGCGGAGTGGATCGCGCGCGGCACGGTCGACAACATCGCGTTCCCCAGCAGTTTCACCGCCATAAACCCGGCCATGCGCGCCCGGTGGGGCGCGTGGCGGGCCAACAACACCGTGCGCGCGCAGCATTGGCGCCACGACGACGGGCCGCGTCCCACCCTGTGCGTGATCCATGGCTTCCTGGGATCGTCGTATCTGGCCAACGGGCGGTTCTTTTCGTTGCCCTGGTACTACCAGTCCGGCTACGACGTGCTGATGTACACCTTGCCCTTCCACGGCAAGCGGGCCGAAAAGTATTCGCCCTTCAGCGGTTTCGGCTATTTCGCCGGCGGGCTCAGCGGTTTCGCCGAGGCCATGGCGCAGGCCGTGCACGACTTTCGGTCGCTCATCGACTATCTGCACCGCACGGGAGTCGAGCGCATCGCGCTCACCGGAATCTCGCTGGGCGGTTACACCTCGGCGCTGGTGGCGTCGGCCGACGATCGGCTCGAGGCGGTGATCCCCAACTGCCCCGTCGTCACCCCTTCGACGTTGTTCGACGAGTGGTTCCCGGCCAACAAGCTGGTCCGGCTGGGCCTGCGCGTCTCCGACATCAGCCACGACGACCTGACGGCGGGGCTGGCGTACCACTGCCCGCTGAACTACCGGCCGCTGGTGCCCCGCGACCGCCGGATGATCATCACCGGACTCGGCGACCGGATGGCGCCGCCGGACCACGCCGTCAAACTATGGCGGCACTGGGATCAATGTGCGCTGCACTGGTTTCCGGGCAGCCACGTGCTGCACGTCAGCCAGCTGGATTACCTGCGCCGGATGACCACGTTCCTGCAGGAGGTCATGTTCTGACCACCTCGACGGTGTCGGCGACGTCGCCGGTTTGGCCGAGCGAGGCGCGATGGGCTCCGCCCAGCAGGGTGGGCCAGTGCAGCTCCGCCAGCAGGTTCTCCGGCACCGGCGCGTGTCCGTCCAGCCGGCGCGCGGACAGCAGGTCCAGGTCCGTCAACGCGGGCAGATGGTTTCCGCGTTGCGGGGCCAGCCCGTCCACCGGGGCTTTGCCATCCGGGGCGGACTCCGTCTGGAACGCACAGGCCACCGCGACGGTGGGCCTACCCTTGTCACCGGCGAGCTCCAGCGCGGTGCACGTTTCGCGCGCGGAATACGCCCGGATCGCTTCCAAGGTCTGCGGGAGCGCGTCATCCACCCGAACTCGGTATGCGGCAAGGTAATCCGAGGCACCGCGCTGCACTCCCCGCCACCTCTCGCGGGGGTTGGCAGTCAGCAGCCGCGGGACGTCGTCGGCCCCGACGGTAGTAGCTTCCCACCCGATCTCCCTCAAATGGTCGGCCAGCCGGCGGGCCGCGACCTGTGCGGTCTCGTGCAGCGGGATCCGCGGTGAGCGGGCTTGCAGCGCAGCCAGATTGTCCGGCGCCGATACGGTCAGTCCGATCCACGTCTCGCGTCGTGACACGTCGGAGGCGTTGTCGCGACTGGTGATTCGGATCTTGTCCGCCCGAACGCCGTAACGGTCGAGATAACTCGCGATCAACGGGAGCGGCAGCACTTCCGAGTCATCCTCGGGCGCGCCGAGACGAATCAGGGCGGTTGCCGCCGAGTCGGAGGTGCTCGCGGGTACGGCGTTGCCGCGTCCGATCATCGCCAGGCGGCGGCCGAGGATGGTGGTGAAGTGCAGACCGCGCCACCAGCCGAACAACACGATGACGACGACGGCGGCGATGCCCAGTAACCAGTAGTCGCGCGGCGTTCGCCACGGGTACGCCATGACGGCGGGCACAACGGCCAGCAGCGCCAGCGTGATTCGAGCGCTCCCGGGGATCGGTATCCGATGCTTGTTCACGGGGTGGGGTCCTTTCGTCGGCGTGCGGCGATGGCGGTGACTGCGCCCGCCACCGCGACCAGCACGGCCAGCGCGGCGGTACCGGCCACCGCTACGGTCCGCGGTTTGGTGTCCTTGGGCGCCGGGGCCGGAGGCACGGTCACCGGCTTCACCGACGCAGCGCCGGGCTGGTTACCGGCGGGCAGTTGCCAGGTCAGGGCCGCCACCGGATCCACACTGCCGGTGCCGACGACGTTGGACGGGTCGCGGGCGCCGTTATGTGCGGTTGCGGTGATGCGACGCTGCACGGCGGTGGCGTTCAGCTCGGGATACTTGCTGCGGACCAGCGCCGCCACACCGGCCACATAGCCGGCGGCGTAATCGGTTCCGCTCACGGCGGCGAGTTGCTGGTGCCCGTCGGGCAGGCCGTTGGCCAGCCCGCCGCCGTCGGCGTTGCCGATCGACACGATGCGTTCGCCAGGCGCGGCGACACCCACCCACGGCCCCGCCACGGTGAATTTCGACGGCTGCCCATCCGGGGTCAGCGATGCCACCGACAACACGTACGGCTGCCACCACGAGGGAATGGACACCGACGTGACACCGCCCCAATTGCGCGGATCGTTGGGGCGGCTCAGGTCGGTCAGCGGATTGGACTCACACGTGGCGCCACCGGCGCCCGCCCCGCTGTTGCCCGCGCCGGCCACGATCACCGCGTCCTTGTCGACCGCCGCGTAACGGACGGCCGCGCCGAGGGCGGCCTGGTCGACGGGACGGTCCACGGGCATGCAAGTGGCCGAGCCGATGTCGATCACCTTGGCGCCGAGGTCGGCCGCGTGCACGATCGCCCGGGCGAGCGTCGACACCTCGGCCGACACCCGCGCCAGCAGCGGATCACCACCCGGTGTCCGCGGCGAGAATTTGGCCGACGTCGTCCTGATGGCCACCACCCGCGCGGCGGGTGCCACGCCGGAGAACCCGTCGTCGGCCGAGGGCTGGCCGGCGACGAGGCCGGCCACCAGCGTTCCGTGTCCGTCGCAGTCGGTCAGCCCGTCGGTGGTCTCGACGAAATCACCGCCCGGATCCACGTTGGGCAGCCGCGGGCCCGGCCGCACCCCGGTGTCGAGCACCGCCACCAGTTGGCCCTCACCGCGCGAGAATTGCCAAGCCGCAGGCAGATTCAGCATCGACTGGCTTGGCGTGACGGCACCGGGATCGCTGCCGGGAACGACGCCGGACGTGCCGCAGGGGCCGCGTTGTTCCATCGGCTGTCCGGGGCCCGGCGCCCCGCTGGGCGGCGCGGCGCCGGGGTCGACCGTCGGCGGGCTGATCGCGGATGCCGGCGGACTCGTCCACGTCGCGGCGGCCGGCAGCAAGGCCAATGCCGCTGCGACGCAGGCTGATGCCGGCCGAATCATCGATTGAGCACCAAGCCGAACAGGCCGACCACGAAAGCCATCACGGGGATCAGCGACGCGTCGAGTCCGGTCGCGACGAAGCCGACCAGCCGGCGCACCGGCAGCGAGTAGCTTTCCGGCGCAGCGATGCCTGGGTTGAGCGCCACCACGATCCATACCGACACGAGTACGAGCAGGACCAGCACCGCACCGAGGGCGGCCGCATAGCGTCCGGTCGAGGTGTAGAGCACCAGCAGCACGCCGGCGGCCAGGAAGGGCTGAGCCAGCAGCCACGCCTTGCACGCGGCCGAGTCCCACACCCGGGCGCGCAGCACCGACGTCGCGGCGGTGGCCGCTACCACGTACCAACCCGCACCGCTGAGCGTCTCGGGCCGCAGCCCGATCGCCACCGAACCCAGGACGCTGAGTAGCACTGCGGCGGCAATGAATCCGCTCTGATGCGCGTCGCTGATCCGGACCCGGCGCGGCAGGTCCTCGAGCACCCGCAGCGACGGCGCCGACGGGGTCGGGTCACCGGGCGCCGGGATGACCGGCAGCGGGAAGCGTGCCCACAGCGCGGACAGTTGGGGCGCCTCGATGGTGACCAGCAACGCCGCCACGATCAGCCCGCAGCCGATGGCGATCGGTTGCAGGTGCCAGAGCAGTGTGGCGCCGGCGGCCAGCAGCACCCCGGCGCCCAGCACCGCGGTCGCGGTGAAGAAACCGGCGATGCGTTCACGTTCGGCGCTGGGCGCCATCAAGGCGATCAGCGACCACGCGGTGACACCGGCCGCGGCCAGGGTCAGTTGGGCGGCGCCGAATTTGCCCGGTACGGCCAGCGCGAGTGCCGCGGCGATGGGAATTAGTGCGGCGATCGAGAGCGCCATGCCGGTGCGCGCCGAGCGTGCGGTGACCAGTAGCCCGACGATCGCGGTCACCGCCGCGACCGCGCTGACCGCGACCAGTCCCAGCAGCGCACCGGTCGCCACCCGGTAGGCGACGGACAACCCGGTCGCCAGAAAGGCCACCACGATCGCAGCGGCCAACGCGCCACGCTGGATATGCGTTGTGCCCCAAGGCTTGAGCCGCGAGGTCGAGAAGATCATGGCCGCGTCGGCGATGTCCTCGACAATGCCGGGCGCGGCCGGACCGAGCGGCACCGCCTGCAGCGCCAGCAGGTCGCCGTCCACGACTCCGACCGTGTCCAGGCTGGCGTCCAGGCTGAACGGCGCACCACCG
Source organism: Mycobacterium sp. NGS17 (assembly GCF_059813205.1). Lineage (NCBI taxonomy): Bacteria > Bacillati > Actinomycetota > Actinomycetes > Mycobacteriales > Mycobacteriaceae > Mycobacterium > Mycobacterium sp. NGS17. The sequence goes on from NZ_JCALED010000002.1 coordinate 685,349, forward strand.
ATCGGGGCCAGGCTCAACTGGGTCGCCGCGCCGACCTCGGCGGCACCGCGCGATGCGGCGCCGTCTTCCGGGCCGCCGCTGACCGGAACCACCAAACGCTGGACGGCGGGCAGGATCTCGCGCAGCGGCAGCTCCGCGGGCAAGGCCATTTCCGTCAACCTGCTATCCGCCAATATTGCCACGCGGACGATCGGCATGACGGTTCCGGACGTCACCGGACCCTCGAAACATGTTGTGGCCATTGCTGGAACATCGTGCTCTCTTCTTTCGTATTACGAATGTCGACGGACAGTGTTGAAGGGGAGAAGTCTCGGGCTAACCGGTGTTCGGAGAACCATCCGGCATCTGGCAATAGGGCGGTCAGTTGTTCGATCGCGACCGCGATCGCGAATGGCGTTCCGGGCGCGAAGGTCGAGACCCACTCGCCGTCGAAGGCGAGGGACGGACTGACCAGTACCCGCCCCTCGCGTGCGTCGACAATGCTCATCCCCACCTCGCTGGTGGAGTGCCGGCCGTCGCGGTGGCAGCCGGCGACGATCTCGACATAGCTGCGCGGCCCGTTGAACACCGACTCCACCACCTTTCTTGCCGATTGCGGAATGCCCAGGTAGTCAAGGACTTCGGCGAGTGGGGCACCCGAACGCAGTCGTTCGTCCGCCCTGGCGCCCACTCGCGTCGGCATGCTGAACTCGTCGAACCGAGCGGGCGGCCGCTGCGCGAGGCCGACGGTGAGCACCGGGACCAGCGCGCGCGGGTCATCGATGTCCATGACGGTGAACGTGATGAGCTGCGCGCTGCGCAACGCGACCACCGTGATCGACGCCTTGCCGGGCGCACCGGAGCGCTGTGCGACGACGCCGCGCAGTAACTCGGCACCGTCGCCCGCACCGGTGTCCTTGGCCGGGCCGACGTAACGCAGGTCCAGCCACCGCTCCGGAAAGCACACCACCTTGATCCACTCGGCGACCGCGGGGTTGACGACCCCGGCCGCCGAGACCAGACCGAGTTCGGTGAGCTCAGCCTTCTGACGGTCGAGGAACGCGTTGCGTTCCGCGGCATCACGATAGGGCGAGGTGATCGCCAAAACCCAGGGAAAGCTCCCCGCCCCAATCGTTTCCGCGATGAACCAGGCGTGATCGACCGTCAGCTCGACGGCGTTTGGCGTCGAGTCCATCAGGCTCGTTCAGTCACGACCTAACCGCCCCATTTGGCGGCTTCGGCCTGGTCGCGGGCCAGCATGGACATGGTGTTCGCCTCGTGGGTGCTGGCCATTGACTGGTAGGCGCGCACCAGGCTTTCCATCGCCTGGTTCCACTGGGCCTGCCACACCTGGTAGGTCATACCGGTGTCACCCTGCCAGGCGTTCGACAACGTGGCCTGCTCGCTGGCGATATCGGAACCGAGCCCCTGCATGGTGCCGGCGTAGCCCGACATGTCGGCGGCGTGGTTCAACATCGCCGGGTAGTTGTACATGATCTGCGACATGACAAGTCCTTTCGCGGTTGCTAGCGGTGAGATCAGAAGGCGGTGTAGCCGGACGCGGCGGCGGCATCCGCGGCCACGTAGGTCCCGGCTGCGTCTCCGAGGTTGGCCTGGGCGATGTCCAGCAGGGTGTTGACCCGCGCGGCGACCTCGACGAACCGCGCGTGCGCGGCCTGGAAGGCGGCCGAGGATTCGCCCTGGTGGAATGCCTGCGCCGACATCGCTTCCTGCTCGGCCTGGCTGATCGTGCTGCGCAGCAACGCCGCCTTGGCGCTGAAGGCCGATTGAGCGGCTACCAACTGCGGAATGTGAGCGTCCAACATACTCATGTTGAGTCCTTTCTGTTGCTTCCGTTGGGGTTTCGGTAATTCGCCTTCATCTGGCTGACTGCCTTAACCCCCTTTCCCGGGCTCGGTTGGGCTTGCCCCGTTACCGGATTCGTGCTCCCACGTGCCGGGCACCATCGGCATCCGCGGGCCGCCACCGAAATCGTCCTCTGCCAGCTTGGTCAATCCGGCCGCCTGAAAGGCCTTCTGCCGCTGCGTGGTTCCGGCAAACCCGAGCGCCCCAGCACCCTGGGCGGACGCGACGGCGGTGGCCAGCTGCTCCTCGTCACCGAAATTCGGCGGCACACCGAAATCGGAATCCATGTCCGCGTATTCGTCCGCGTGGTCGTGCAGCGCGGCCCGCCGACGGCGCCGCGCCCGGGACTCGGCCCGGCTGGCCGCCGCTGCGCCGGCCGCCGGGATGGTGGCCGCCGGGGCCTTGGCCCCGCCGCGGCCCCCGAGCGTGGGTCCGACGCCGGCGTCGGGGTCGCCGCCCATGGCCACCAGGTAGGCGATGTTGCTCGCCGCGGCTGCCGGCGCCGGCGCGGCGGGCGCACCGGAGGCTGCCGGAGCCGGCGCGGACGCGGGAGCCGAAGCGGGCGTCGGCGCCGGCGGGGCCATGGCGGCCACCGGCGGCATCGAGGACGTTTGGGACGCGGGAACCGGGACCGGGACCGGGACCACAGCCGGTAGGTCCGGCGCGACCTCGGGATTCAGATAGAAATAGGCGGCAATGCCGATGATCAGCGGGATGAAGAATGGCGCGGTCAACAGCACGGTCCAGAACGTGGTACCGAACGGAATGAAGAACGCCTCGTATGCGATGAAGAACAGCAGTGGGCCGTTGGCCGCCAGGAACGGCGCCAGATTCTGCAACATCTGCTGGAGGTTCTGGAGAAAGTCCTGCAGGAACTTGGACAGCTGCTGGAGGAAATTCTGCAACCAGTCCCCAGGGCCGTTCTGCGCGGCGTTGGCCGCGAGACTGTTCGTCTGGCCGCCGGGATTCACGATCGGCGGCGCCGCCGTCGTGCGCGGCGTCGCGGCCAGGGCCGAGCCCGACACGGCCTGGTAGGTGCCCATGGTGGTGGCCGCCTGCACCCACATCCGTGCGTAGTCGGCCTCGTTGACCGCGATCGGAATCGTGTTGATGCCAAAGAAATTCGTTGCCACCAGCACCCCGTGCACGGTGTGATTGGCGGCCAGTTCGGCCAGCGTCGGCATGGCCGCCAAGGCGGCGGTATACGCCGTCGCCGCGACCTCTTGCTGCGCGGCCGCACCGGCGCTGTCGGCGCTGGCCTGCTGCAGCCACGCCAGGTACGGCAGGTGGGCCGCCACATATTGCTCGGCGCTCGGCCCCTCCCAGGCGCCGGCCTGCGCCTCCCCCAACAGCCCACTGAGTTCGGCCGCCGCCGAGGCGTATTGGGCGCTCAGCGAGGTCCACGCGCCGGCGGCCGCCAACAGCGGCCCCGGCCCCGGACCGGCGCTGAGCAACGCCGAATGCACCTCGGGTGGCGACGCCATCCAGATGGGCGCGATGGGGGCGGTCATTGGTCAGACGCCCGCGATTCCGAACGTCGCAGCGGCCGCGGTGTCGCCCGCGAGGTAGCTTGCGCCCGCTTCACCGACGCCGACGCCGGCCCGGCCGAGCTCTTCGACGCCCTGGGCCGCCATGGCCGAATGCTCCTGGCCCTGAGCGCTGAATCCGACGGCCGTCTGCAGCGACACCGGGTCGACCGCCGGCGGCACCACCGCCGTAATCGCCGGAGCCGCCGCCGCGTGCGCGGCCGCCAGCCGTGCCGTCAGGGCCTCCACCGCGGCGCTGGTCGCGGCCAGACCTTCGGGAACCACTCGCAGGGTCATGGTTACTCCTTCCCTAGTCCTTCTGGACTTGCGTAAACATCAGTGTGCGAATCCTTCGTTGGCGCCCTCGATCACGGACTCCCCGACCAACGGGTTGACCAGCTGCACGTATGTCGGAGCATCGCTGTCGCCCAACAGGATCGCCCGCCCGGCGGGCAGCCGGCCGAATCGCTGACCGCGGATCTTGCCGCTGTCCTGCGGATTGCCCGCCAGCATCAACGTGGTCGCCTGCAGGTCGTTGAACCGGCGCAGCAGCGGGTTGGTCATCAAGGCGTGCCCCGAACCGGTGGCACGTGCGGTGACGATCACCCGTAGCCCCAGATCGGCCGCCTGCGAAAGCAATCCGATCAGCGGCGTCCAGGGCCGCTGCCCGACGTAGGGACCGCTCATCGCCGGCGAATCGGGTATCTGGTCGACGTCGTCGATGATCAGATAGTGGGTGTGGCCGGCGTAGCGCCAGTGGGCCAGCTCTGAAGGCGGCAGGCCGGCCGGCGGCCGCCGCGATTCGATGATGTTGGCCAGGCCCAGCATCGCCGGGGTGATCCGGTCGATGTTGGCGGTGTACTCGTTGTCGGCGAACAGCGGCTCGTCGACGAGGTGCAGCCGACGATCCAGCACCGTGAAGGCCACCTGATCGGGCGTGGAGTGCTCGCGCACGGTGCGAATGAGATGGCGCAGCAGCGTGGTCTTCCCGGACTTGCTGTCGCCGAACACCATCAGCAGCGGGTTCTCGGCGAAGTTGAGCACCACCGGCGCGAGATCTTCTTCGCGCTGGCCGATGACGACCTGCTCCGGCCCCCGATACAACGACCCGACAGACTCCGGCGCGAGGTTGGTCGGCAGCAACCGCACCGGCGGCGCCGTCAGGCCCGAGTAGCGCGCATTGAGCTCGGCCACCTGTTCCAGTTCGGGAGCGGCGAACAGGAAATGTTCTGCGGCCATGGTCAATCCGCGGCCAGGCTGATCGTGCGGCACCGCCTCGGCGGGCCGACGCAGGGCGCCGACCACCCGCACGTTGCTGTCCCGCGGGTCGTGCAGCTTGAGCTCGAGCCGCAGTCCGAGGCCGTCGCGCATGGCCAGCGGCACCTCCAGCCAGCTGGGCGTGGTGACGACGACGTGGATGCCGTAGGCGAGGCCGATGTTGACCAGCTCACTGACCCTGGCCAGCAATGGGTTTCGGGTGTTGAACTGGTCGGTGTTGTCCCGACCGAAGGCGTAGAGGTTGTCGATGACCAGGAACACCTCGCCGAACCCGTCGTCGGGGACGCCACCGCGGGAATCCCGGAACGCCTCTCGCCGCTGCCGGGCCAGCAGCAGCTGCTCGAGCTCGCCGAAGGTGCGCCGGATACGTTCGGGTTCCAGCGCCGAGGCCACGCTGCCCACGTGCGCCAAATCTTCGAGCGCCCGCAGCTTGCCGCCGCCGTAATCCAAGCAGTAGAACGTGACTTCGCGCGGCGAGTGCAGGTTGGCCGCGGAAAGGATGAACGTCTGCAGCGCGGTCGACTTGCCCGATTTCGGGCCACCGTGGATGACCATGTTCCCGGCCGACGAGGCGGCGTCGAACACCAGCGGGTCGCGGCGCATCTCGAACGGCTTGTCGATCTCGCCGAGCGGCCACTGCCACTGCCGGGGCGGCACGCCGGCGCGGGCCAGCATGGCGGTCAACGGGATCGGCTCGTCCAGCGGCGGCAGCCACAGCTGCGGCGCCCGCGGGCCGTAACCCGCCAGCTGATCGCCGATGGTGGCAATCAGCTTGCGCGGCGGCCCGGTCAACTCGTCTTCCTCCGGGGCGGTGATCACGGTGTCCTGATCCGGTTCGACTCGCCCGGCCGTAAACAGCTTCGGCTCCGGGATAGACGGCACCACAAAGGATTTGGCCTTGACCGGCGGGTCGTAGATGCCGTCCACGTAGGTGCTGCGGAACTTGATCGGCGTCGCACCCGGGGCGGGCACCAAGAAGCCCACGCCCTTGTGCTCCTTGCCGGACTCGATGTGGTAGGCGTCCTCGACACCGATGATCTGGCGAGAAACGCTGGGACTGGCCACCTTCAAACCGATGCGGTAGGAGGTGTTCTTGTCGATGTCCTTGATCTTGCCGACGTCCAGCGTCTGCGACGCGAACAGGATGTGGATGCGGAACGAGCGGCCTTTACGCGCAACGTAATCGAACAGCTCCGCGTATTCCGGGTGGTCGGCCAGCATCAGCGTGAACTCGTCGGCGACCACGAACAGCGTCGGGATCGGCGGCAGGTCGTGTCCGGCAGCGATCGCGGCCTCGTACTCCACCACCGAGTTGAACGCGCTGCCCTGCACCTGACGGCCGGCCTCACGCAACAACGTCTCCCGGCGGGCCACCTCGCCGCGCAGCGTGTCGGCGAACCGGTCGGCAAGCGACTTCTTCTCGGCCATGTTGGAGATGACGGCGACGACTTGCGGGAAGTTACGGAAGCTGTCGGCCCCGGCCTCACCCTTGAAGTCGGCATAGATGACGATCAACCGATCCGCCGAATGAGTCGTCAACAGCGACAACAGGATCGACATCAGGGTCTGGGACTTGCCCGACCCGGTCATACCGATCATCAGCCCGTGCGGCCCCATCCCGCCCTCGGCTTCGTCCTTGAGGTCGAACATCAACGGCTCACCGGTCGCGGTGACCCCGATCGGAACGCGCAACTCGTCCTCGCGCCGGCGCGGCGCCCACAGCGTGGGCACGTCGAGCTGGGACGCGTCCGAGATGCCCAGCATCGTGGTGAACGTGGCACCGCGGGTGGCCGCCGAGCGCAGCCCGGTGTGGGTGGGATTGGAGTCCCAGCGCGACAACTGGCGCGCCAGGTGTGCGGCCTCGTCGGCACCCAATTCGTCGGCATTGTCGATGTAGGGCTGCCAACCGCCCGTCTGCCAGCGCTCGATGGCGCCGCTTGCGACGCGCAGGATCGGCTTCTCCGGATCCGAATACTGGTCACGGTTCGGCGCCGTTGCGCTGCGGTGCACGACGGTGACACCGGCCCGGCCCAGCGCGAGCGTCGACGCGTTCAGGTCGTAGTCGGGGTCGTCGACGACGATCAGCAGATGGCGGAGCGCGGCGGCGGCCTCGCCGGTGAAGGCCGGACGGTCGAGGAGGGCCGAACCGAGGCTCGCCACCAAGTCGTCAACGTTGGTGAACATGAAGCGGGCCGGTCCGACCCCGTCGAGCTGACCGGGAATGTCGATGTGCGGCAACCACTTCAGCCACGACCAGTCCGGGTCCTCCAGGTTCGGGGTGACCAGCGCGGCCCCGAGCACGGTCGGGTCATGCCAGGTCACCGCCTGGGCGATCCAGGCGCGCAGCGCCGCGCGCGCCTGGTCTTCCGCGCCGACCAGGGTGATCCGGGAAACCTTGGCCAGGTCGATTCCGGTCGGCACGTCGCGCACGGTGCGATGGGTGTCGAGCAGGCTGCGTAATGCGCTGTGCGACACGGGCTCCAGGTCGATTTCGTCCGCGGTGTCGTTGACCCGCAAGGCGGTGGCCAGCGGCACGTGATGGCGGCCGGCCCGCAGCACCAGGAAGTCGGGATCGTGCGGATCACGCTCCCATTGGCGGCGGGATCCCGGCACCGCCGCCAACGCGGTCGGCTCCGGGTGGGACCACTGCGCGGCGGCGCGCTGCGCGGTGGCCTGGGTGCGGATGTTGTCCCGCACCACCGAGAGGTAGCGCAGGTAGTCGGCGCGTTCCGCGTCGACCTCCTCGGTACGCGTCTTGTTGTCGTTGCCGCGATACATCGCGGTCGCGGCGAGCAACAGCACGAACGGGAAGAACAACGTCTGCGGCGAGATCAGCCGCATCCCGGTGGCGAACAGGGCGACGACCATGCCGACGATCAGGATCACCAGCACATAGGGCATCGCCCGCCGCAGGAACGACGGCGGAATCACCCGGGGCAGCTCGGGCGGCGCCTCGATGGCGATGGTGCCCTTGCGGGTCACCGGCGGCGCCAGCCGGCGGCGCGCTTCGAAGATCAGTCGGCTCATCGGGTGGCTCCCTCGGCAGAGGCCACGCGGCCGGGCCTTTGATCGGGCGTCAGCCCGTCATGTGCCAGCAGCGCGTCGGCGCGCGAAAGTGTCGGACCATTGGCGAACAGCGACAGCACCGACCACGGCGCGGGGACCGGCGACCCGTTAAGGCCCAGCGCCTCAACCGTTTTGCCGTGCCCGGCGGCCGAATGCTCGGCCTCGTTGTCGATGCCGTAGCGGACGCCGGTGTCGGAGACCCAGAACAATGAGCCGGTGCCCGGTGAGTCCGGGCCGCCGCCGACGGTCTGGGTGAAGTAGCCGGTGCCGGGCGCCAGGGCGACCCGGGTGGCGGTTGTCGGCGCGCCGCCGCTCACCAGGTCGACGGTGCGGATCGATTCGGCGATCGGCAGTGCGGAGCCCGACATCAGGTTCAGCGAGCTGGTCGCGGCCCCGGCCGGCTTGCTCCAATAGGCGCAGCTGACAGGGGATTTGGCCGCATCGACGACGCTGATCTGCTGATCGGGGTACCGTGCGGTGTCCACCATCCGCGACACCGGGAGCTTGGCCACCGCGTCGGCACCCAGCCGCGGCGGCTGGTCCAGCCCATAGGAATTGGTGTTGCGCAGGATCGCGGCGAGCACCGGCGAGATCTGCTGTAAACCGTCGGGCATGACCGCGTAGTAGCGCGGTGCGCCCGAAGAACTCTGGTCCAGGGCGTAGGAGACCACCACAGCGCCGATCGGCGCGGGCACGCTGAACGGCGCCGGGGCGCCGGCGTTCGGGATGACCGGCGCGGTCAGCGGCGGCCCCTCGGGTATCGCGTTGAACAGGCCCAGCGCGATGGGCCGCGGCGCGGGCACCTCGGAGTTGTTCTGCCCCAAGCCGAGTGCGTTCGTGATGGCGTGGTCGGTCAGGTTGATCTGCGAACGCCTGCCATCCCACAACAACCAGGTGCCGCCGTCCCTGTCCACGAGGATCGCCTGCCGCGACGGGAGCGTCGCCGCGCGCGCACCGCTGCTGTCCGGCCGGCCCGCGATCACCGTGACGCCGGTGCTGTGGGCTGCATGCCCACCCTGGGCCGGCTCGCTGACCGAGTCGCACACCGTCCAGTTCGCGTCGTGCGAGGGGTTTTGCACCATGCGTTCCGGCGCCCCCGGGATGCCGATCAGGTTGCCGCGCGGAAAGCGGTCCAGTTCACTGCTTTTCACCATGGTGGGATCGACCGCGTGGCCGGTGATCAGCCGGGCGGAGGTCAAGTTGAGCACCGGATGCAGGTCCTCGCCGACGCGGACGTACAGAGCGGCCGTCGATCGGTCGGCCAGTATGGCGTTGGTGCCCACCGTGCCGCTCGGCCGGATCAGGGAGAACACGAAGCAACCCGCCAAGCCGGTGATGAGAAGGACCGCCCCCATGGCCACCGCGCGCGACTGCGTGCGCAGCGGGTCGACCAGCATCCTGGTGTCGTGCAGGGCGATACCGGAGGCGATTCGGCGCATCACGAACCGCCAGCCGGTGACCTGGTGGCGCGTGACGAAACCGCGGCGATACTCGACCTGGTCGGGGTTGTCGTTGACCGGCGTGCGAGAGGTGAACGAACGGCGCTCGTCGGACTCGTTGCTCATGCCGGCACCGACAGTCCCAGGCCGCGCAGCAGCGGCTCTACCGACCGTTCGACGTCGTCGTCGGTGATCGTCATCAACTCCTCGTCACTGAATTCGCCGGTGCCGGCGTGTTCCGAATGGTCGAGCCGGAACTCGCGTTCTTCCTCGGAGCGCTCGACGATGTTTCGGACGAATCGACCGTTGCCGGCGATGTCCAGGTTGCGCCGCGAGATTCCGTTCGCGTCCGGAGTCGACTCGGATGCCAGCTTGCTGAACAACGCCTCCATGTGTTGCAGGGCGGATTGTTCGAAGATGCTGTCGCGCTGCTCGGCCATGGTGTTGGCGATCTCGACCAGCTCCGACGGTGCGTAGGAAGGGAAGTCGATGTTGCGGGTGAATCGAGAACGCAAACCCTCGTTGGTATCCAGGAACTTATCCAGGTCGGCCCGGTACCCCGCGATGATGACCACCAGCCGGTCGCGGTCGTTCTCCATCCGCGCCAGCAGCGTGTCGATGGCCACCAACCCGAAGTCGTTCTTGGCGCCCGTGGCGACAAGTGCGTAAGCCTCGTCGAGGAACAGCACGCCGTCAAGCGCGCTGTCGATGATCGCGTTCGTCTTGGCCTCGGTCTCACCGATGTGCTGGCCGATGAGGTCGGCGCGGTGCACCTCGCGGATGTTTTCCCGCTTCAAAAGCCCCAGGCCGCAATAGATCTTGGCAACCACGCGGGCGATGGTGGTCTTACCGGTCCCGGGCGGACCGGCGAACACCAGGTGGTGGGCGCGCTGCGCGACCGCGAGGCCACGCTGCTTGCGGACCAGTTCCATGGCGACCGAACTCTTCAGCCGCGATACCTGGTTCTTGACCTCGTCGAGCCCGATGAATTCGGCGAGTTGGCGCTCCGCCTCGTGCAGCAGCACGGCTTTGCGTTCATGCGCGGCGGGGTCGACGAAATCCTCGGCGCTGGGCTCGGTTTCGGGGTCCCACGGATCGGTACGGGCCTCGATCCGGGCCGCCGTGGTGGTCACGATCCCGAAACTGGTGTCGGTCAAAGCCTGTTCGACTTGCTCGTTTTCGGGATGGGCGGCGTACAGGTCCTGCAGGACCTCGCTCGCCGAGTCCTCGTCCACGTGCGCGCGCAGCACCAGCGCCTTGGCCAGCGCGCCGTCGACGGCGGCCACCGCGACGGGGCCCTCGGGCTCCTCCAGATAGGACAGCGACGGGGCGAACATGCCGAGCCGGGCCAGCGCGGTGCCCAGGGCGATCTTGGCGGCGTGCGCGTACGCCTCGTCCAGATCCGCGTCGTTGACGATCGGGGTCAGCAGCTTGACGACGTCCGACCAGCGCTCGGCCCGGTAGTTGATGACGACGGACACCCAGCGGGCCTCACGCCAGTTCGGGCGGCCGGCAGTCAGGCCGGCGACGATTTCGTGGGCTTCAGCAAATCGTCCGGCCGTTGCCAGCGCGGCCGCGTAGGCGAGGTGGAAGTCGTCGGGCGCGATGGCGCGAAACTGCAAATACAGTCCGGTGTCGTAGCGGAAGCCCAGCGAGCCGGGCGCCAGATCGACCTGGCGCTGCAGCGTGCCCGCGGTCGCAACGTTGCGCGAGACCGCCTCGAGCACCCGCAGGGACACATCGCCGGCGGCCGCCAGGCCCGCCCACGCGTCGCACTGGTCGTGGGCGACGCGGGTCAGCGCGGTGAAGCCGGAGCGCGCGGCGGCCAGATCGGCGGGGCGCTGACGCTGGTATACGACGATGCCCAGCGCGCGACAGCACGTGGCGAACCGGCTGACGACGTCCTCGTCAACCCGCGAATTGACAGGCTGAGCTGTGAGCATGCCGGTGTCACCGCGCTCCACGGCCGCGTCTTTTCATGTATGTAGTCTCCCCTAACCTAACCCGCCTGAAGTTAGCATTGCATAAGCTAACTGTCGAGACGCTTGGGTCTGTCCGGCTCACCACTGCACTGTCCTTGTTTTACCGCTGTTGAGGTTGCTTTGACCCTGAGTTCTCCGCATTTTCGGCATACTCACAGCCACACGTCGGGCGCTCTCACAGCAAGGCCCTACCTTAATGAAAATCATTTTCATTATCAACTCGGCGTGCGAGCCTCGGGGCCACCCGTTACCGCCGAGCGGATCAGGGACGACACCGTCCGCACCGGCGCGGTCATGACAACGACTCCTTGACGATCGGGTGAACTCGGCTACCGCCACGACCGGTAGCCGCGGAACGATCACGCAGCCAGTAGTCGGCTGGCCGGGCGGAAAAGTTCCCCTTAATCGGTGTCCCAACTGCCCGGCAACATCGGCGCCGCTGGCCCGCTTCCGAACTCGTCACCCGCTAGCGTCGTCAGCCCCGCCGCCTCGGCGCTCCCCACCGGCGCCGTTCCGGCAAAGCCCAGCGACCCCGCGCCGCGATCCGATGCCACCGGCAGGCCAGGATCGGGTACCGGCCCGTCATCCGGTTCCAGGTCCACGTACTCGTAGCCGCGATAGTGGTCTCGCATCGTCGCGCGACGGCGCCGCCGCGCCCGCTGCCTTTCGGACACCGATGCCGCCGCCGGCGCGGCGGCCGCGGCGGAACGCGGCTCGGATGACTTGCGCTGCGCGCCGCTGCCCATGCCGGAATCGGTGCCGATGCCGGGTCCACCGACCAGATAGGGGAAGGCGAGTGCCTCGCCGCCGGTCACCGGCGGCGGCGGTGCCGCGGTAACCGGGGCCGAGGTCGGCGTGGGCGCCGGAGCGGGGGCGGAGACCGGGGACGACGCCGGCGCGGCGACGGGAGCCGCGCTCACCACCGGGGCGCTGCTGACGGCCGGCGCGCTGGGCGCCTGCGGTATGGCTGCGGGCACGGCGGCTGGTTCCGGAATCGGGTCCGCGGCAGGCTGGATCCCGGCCAGCAGGGTCAGACCGGCTACGCCTCCCCCAAATCCCGCGGGCACGATCAATGGAATGGCCGCAAGCTGCGGGAAGGTCTGAAGGGCCTCCCCGAGGTGGGTGAACTCGTCGGCGATCAGTCCCGCCGGCCCGAAGATGTCCTCGAGCAGATCCTCGATTGCGTCGGCCGGATCCTCGGGAAATTCCGCCAGATCTTTTCCTATCGTCTGGAAGATCTCGAGGAAGCGGTTCACCCACCAGCTCAGCTGGGTCGGGTCACCGCCGTCGTTGTCGACGATGCCCGTATCGTCGTCGTCTTCGCCGCTGCTGTCGCTGGCGTTCATGATGGGGGGCGCCGGATCGGTCGGCGGCGCGGACGCTACCGCCGCGGTCGAGACCGCCTGATAGGTCGTCATCGTGGTGGCCGCCTGGACCCACATCCGGGCGTAATCCGCCTCATTGAGGGCGATCGGAATCGTGTTGATGCCAAAGAAATTCGTCGCCACCAACACGCCGTGGACGGTGTGGTTGGCGGCCAGCTCCGGCAGCGTGGGCATGGCGGCCAGCGCTGCGGTGTAGGCCGTGGCCGCGGTCTCGTGCCGGGTCGCGGCCACCGCGCTGTTTGCGCTCGCCCGCATCAACCACGCGAGATAGGGCAGGTGGGCGGCCGCGTACCGTTCGGCGGTGGGGCCCTCCCACGCCCCGGCCTGCGCTGCGGCGAGGGTCGCTGAGAGCTCGTCGGCCGCCGACGCGTAAGTAGCGCTCAGCGAGCTCCAGGCGGCCGCGGCGGCCAGCAGGCCGGCCGGTCCGGGACCGGTGCTCAGCAGCGTGGAATGGACTTCCGGTGGCAACGCCATCCATACGGGTGCGGTCATCCTCCGGACTCCTTGCCGGCTGAAACCGATGCCGCCCGGGCTGTTGGACGGCGCACTGATCAGCCCGTCATTAGTCGGGGGGCGGCGCGCAAAAGTTCCGGCGCGAGGTCAACTCATCGAAAACTCATGAAAAGGCGACCGCGGAAGTCAGGCCTTTACGGCGCTCACCAGGGTGTTGCGCGCGATCATCGGGCCGGCCTCGGTTTCCGGTCCAGGCACCGGGCGGCCGACCCGCCGAAGGTAGTCGGCCAACGGAGTGCCGACCGCATTCCAGCCGTGGTTGCCGAACCAGTCGGTAGCCGGCGCATGCCGCTCGTTGTAGACCAGCTGGAAGAACACGCGCCCGTCGCCCTGCGCGGTGGCCGCGCGTTCTTCGGCGACCGCGGCTTCGAAGTCCTCGGGCTCCATCGGGGCGCCGTCCTCGACGGCGACGTGGCTGCCGTGGCCGGCCAGGCCGTCGATACCGGTGAACAGCTGCTCTTCGGCCGCTGCCGGGAGGTAGATCAACAAGCCCTCGGCAATCCATGCCGACGGTTTGGCGGGGTCAAAGCCGCTGTCGCGCAACGCTTGCGGCCAGTCGTCGCGCAGGTCGATGGCGATCTCACGACGCTCGGCACGCGGTTGGGCGCCGGCGCCGGTGAGCACGTCTCGCTTGAAGTCCAGCACTTGTGGCTGGTCGAGCTCGAAGATCGTCGTCGCGGCCGGCCAGTCCAGCCGGTAGGCGCGCGAGTCCAGGCCCGCCGCCAAGACGACCACCTGACGCACGCCCGCGTCCGCGGCACGACGGAAATATTCGTCGAAGAACTTGGTGCGGGCGCCCTGGAAGTTGACGAAGTTCTCGCCGAAGTCGGCGGTCTTCAGCTGGTGGTCGGGCTCCTTGCCGTCGAGGACGTCCGCCCACGAACCGCCGACTGCGCGGCAGAAGACCTCCGCGTACGGATCCACGGCCAACGGGTCGGCCTTTTGCGCCTCCAACGCCCGCGCCGTTGCCACGAACAACGCGGTCGACCCCACGCTCGTGGTGATGTCCCAGGTATCGCCTTCGCTACGCACGAAGACCACACTACGCCCCGCGGCCGACAAACCCTTTCCGGTGGCGCGCAACGGTAATGGCGCTCGCCGTTACCTGCGGCCGCAGCGGCTGCCGTCGGCCCCACCCCCGCGGGGACAGCCGTGAGCCGATGCAACTGATCGCTCAATGCGGGTAGGCATAGGGGTTGGGCGGGGCGTCGATGCGGGTGACCGAGGTGGCCTGCAGTATCGGAATCGCCGGCGAATTCGGTTGTCGCGGAGTGGGTATGACCTGCCCTTGGACCCGAAGCCAGGTGTTGTCCGGCAGGCCGGCCGCGGCGCCGGCGGCCGGTCCGCGCAGGTGAATGCGCGCCAGCTGAGCGTCGGCCGCACAGCAGATGATGACGATGCGACCGAGGTCGACGCCCTGGGCCTCGTTCAATACGAAGCCGGTCATGGTGATCGACCGGTTCGTCAACGATCCGGTCGAGTCGTGCGCTTCGCGCATCAGCACCTCGGGGAGCGAGACCTCTGGAGAAGGCCCGGGCGGCAGCGGCGGAAATGCCCTGTTCAGAACATCATTGGATACCGATGTCACGGATGGGGCGGCGGCCGAGGGCCGAAGCGCCGGTGGCGCCACGAACATCAGCACCAGGACGGCGACCACCAGCAACCAGGCGATGCCGGTCCGATGGGAATGCTCGTGGCCCTGATCACCGGTTGCGTCACCGACTCGCGGCCCGCCGCGACGAATGTCACCGATGACCGCGATCAGCGCCAGACCGATGAGTACCACCGCTGATCCGATCAACCATGGCAACAGCCCGGGTTTGACGTAGCGGGTGAACACGCCGGACACGGTGATCATGGCGATGCTGATGCCCACCAGGAGCAGCACGGTGTTCTCGGCTTCGCGGCTCATCACCGGGCGCCCAGGACGAAAAGCCCGATCGCGCAGGCGCTTGCGGTGGCCACCAGGAAAGTGCACGGCGCAAAGCGCGCGGCGAACGCGCGGCCGAACATGCCCGCCTGCATGGCGAACAATTTGACATCGACGGCCGGCCCGACGACCAGAAACACGAGCCGGGGCACCAGCGGCACCATCGTCATGCTGGCGGCCACGAACGCGTCGGCCTCCGAACACAACGCGAGCACCACCGCCAGGGCTGCCATCGACGCGACGCCCAGCACCAGGTCAGTCGCCAGATGCGTGAACACCCACTGCGGCATCGCGACGTGAAGCAACGCCGCTGCGGCAGCGCCGAGCACCAAATACGATGCGGCCTGCAGAAAGTCGTGACGGGCCGCCTCGACGAAGGCCACCCACCGCGGTTCGGTCCGGATTCCCCCGGCGGGCAACCGGCGGGTGATCCATTCCGCGCGGCCCCACCGCGACCACGCCCAGCCCATGACGACCGCGGTCAGCAGCGACGCCCCCATGCGGGCGAAGACCATGCGGGGTTCGCCCGGGAACGCCACCGCCGTGGCGACCAGGACGACCGGGTTGATCGCCGGCGCGGCCAGCATGAACGTCAACGCCGCGGCTCCGGTTGCCCCGCCTTCGCCGAACAACCTGCGCGCCAACGGAACTGACCCGCATTCACACCCCGGTAGCGCGACACCACCGAGGCCGGCCGCCACCACCGCCAACGCCGGCCGGCGTGGCAACCAGCTCGCCAGCCGCTGCGGCGACACAAACACCGCGATCAATCCGCTGACCACGACCCCGAGCACCAAAAAGGGAATCGCCTGCACGAAGACTCCGCAGAACACGGTGCCCACCGTCGAGAGCGCCGCGCTGTTGAACACCGCGTTGCGCAGGGTCGTGGCGGCCAACGCGCAGGCCAACAGAAGGGCGACCAGCACTTCCATCGACCCGACGCGTAACCGGCGCCCGGACTTCAGCGTCTCCACCGGGTCATTATCTCAGCGCGCACCAACAAGGGGTTTCGGGACGATTCGCCAGGCCGCGATGGTCGACCCGTCGTCACGGGCGCTACTCGTTCCCTTCATCGCTGCGCGGCGCCCGGTCGCCGGCGCCCTCGGTGCTCCAGGTGCCCGGCATCATCGGCAGCGTCGGGCCGCCGCCGTATTCGTCACCGGCCAGTGTGGTCAATCCGGCGGCCGCTGCGGCCATGTCCCGGCGGGCGGTCCCGGCGAAGCCCAGTGTGCCGGCGCCCCTGCCGGACGCCAGTGACGCGCCCCAGTCGGGGTCGACATCGACGTTCATATCCATGAACTCGTCCCCGCTTTGTGTCGCGCGCCGACGCCGGCGCGCCCGGGCGGATTGCCGCGCGGCCGCGGCCGCCACCGCTGCGGCGCTATCCGGTTCGGGTGCTTTCCTTTTCGCGCTTGTGCCGGCGCTCGCGCTCATGCCCGAGCCCGTTCCCATCCCCGGGGGGCCGATGACGTAGGGCGGAAAGAACCCCGCTCCGGGTGTGACCGGGGCCGGCGCTGCCGGTGGCGCACTGGCCACGGTGTTTGCGGTAGGGGTGGGCGCGGGCGCCGGGGCCGAGGCAGGTGCCGCAGCGGTCGCAACGGGGCTCGGGGCCATTGCGACGGCGGGCAGGGCGGGGGGCGCCGGGGGTGGGATCGGCATGGGCGCCGGGACGACGGCCGGTTGGGGTATGGCCGCCAAGCCGGCCAAGCCGGCGAACCCGCCGACGGCGCCGAAGGGAGCGGCCGCGAGCAGCAGGGCGGGGGCCAGCAACTCCGGCATGCTGGTGAAGATCTCGAGGATGTGCGTCGGCCAGTCGAACAGCGCCAGCTGAACCAGATACTGGAAGGCCAAGGCGGGATTGTGCACCAGGTAGTAACCGAACTGCTCGAAATCCTCCAGCAGTTCCAGGGCGCGCACCACCCAGAAGATGGGGTCCGCGGCGTTGGTATAGGCGTCGTAGTCCAGCCCGTTCACCGTGCCCTCGGCGGGGTCCCAGTCGATCCCGAAGTTTTTCAGGATCTTCGCGATGAAGTCGTTGAGCGGATTGTCGATCTTGGGATCGTGAAACGGGCTCCCCGAATCATCGTTCGAGGCATCGGATTTCACGATCGGTGGGGCCGGATCGGGTTGCGGTGTCGACGCGACGGCCGCGGTGCTCACCGCTTGATAGGTGGACATGGTGGTGGCCGCCTGGGTCCACATTCGCGCATAGTCGGCCTCGTTGACGGCGATGGGTATTGTGTTGACGCCGAAGAAGTTCGTCGCCAGCAGGACTCCGTGCACAACGTGGTTGGTGGCCAGTTCCGCCAGCGTGGGCATGGCCGTCAGGGCTGCCGTGTAGGCCGCAGCGGCCACCTCGTGCTGACCGGCGGCCGTGGCGCTGTCGGCGCTCGATTTCGCCAACCAGGCCAGGTACGGCGCGTGCGCGGCAGCATAGGACTCGCTCGTGGGCCCCTGCCATGCACCGGTCTGCACCCCCGCCAGTAATGTGCTCAATTCGTTTGCGGCAGAGGCATATTCGGCGCTCAGTTGCGACCACGCACTGGCCGCGGCCAGCAATGGCCCGGGTCCGGGGCCGCTGCTGAGCAGCGCGGAATGCAGTTCGGGCGGCGAGGCCATCCAAATTGGCGCCGTCATAGGCACTCCTCAGGCTGGAAGGGTTACCAGGGTGAGGAGCTTAATGAATATGATTATCGTTTTCAAGCAGCCGGGCCTGCCGGCTTGCGCCGTCACACGAGCGGGCGGCCCTTCTTGATCCTGCGGTCCAGGTCGTGCAGCAGGATGTTGAACGGGAACTGCCGGATGAACCGCGGTAGATACCGGTTCACCGCGGCCAGTACGGCGATCAACCTGTCGAAGCGGCGTTGCTTGGTTGCGTCCCAGGGCAGCCGCATCTCGTCACGAAACCGCTGCGGCAAGAAGCCCGTGGTGATCAGCAGCGCGAAGCTGTCGGAGCGGCGCTGCAGCCCACGGGGCAGTCGAACGCCCCGAATCCGGTTGGCGGCAATGGGAAACAGGTACTCACGCACGGCGTCGTCAATGTGCACCTTGGCCAGCGACTCTTCCCAATAACGGTCGAACGCCGCACGGTCGGCGGGCCACATCTCCGGCGGCACCTGCAAAGTGGTGGCCAGTGTCATGCCCTCGCGGTAGTGACGGTCGGCCTCCTCGCCCTCGAGTTCACCGATGAACATGCGGTAGATGTCGACGCCGCCCTTGTACAGGCAGGCCCCCACCCATAGCTGCAACGCGGGATCGAAGGCGTTGTAGGACACCGGGCTTGCCGCGGTGGAGTACACCTGCGCATGGGCGCGGTTCACCGCCCGGCGGAACGCGTCCTTCTGGGCATCGGTGCCATTGGTCGCCACGGCCAGGTAGGTGAAGGTCGTGCGGGCGCGTTTGATGGGGTGCAGGTCGACCCGACCACTTTCGACGCGGCTCTCCATTACGCCGTATCCGACGCCGGGTTGCGCCAATTGCATGATCACGTTCGCCGGGCCGGCCAGCAGTGCGACTCCCATCAAGCCCTCGTCGATACCCAGCAGTCGTCCCCGCCTGCGCCGCCGGGCGCGGGGCGGGTCGGTGACTCTGCGCTCGACGTGCCCAACCGGTTGGTGCACCGGTTCGTGAATTGCCATGGTCAGGTCCTCCCGCAGCGCGTCGCTAATGTGCGAACGCTTGTTTCCTGATATTGTCGCGGCCGGGCGTAAGTGTCAAGATGGTTTCCATGAGCGAGAGCGTGCGGCCGTATCGCGGGGTCGAGGCCGCTGAGCGCCTGGCCACCCGCCGCAACCGGCTGCTCGCCGCGGGCCTGGACCTGCTCGGGGCGGAGCGGCAGAACATCTCGGCGGTCACCGTCCGCGGCGTGTGCCGCAGCGCCGGTCTGGCCGCCAGGTACTTCTATGAGAGCTTCGCCGACAAGGACGAGTTCGTCGCCCGCGTCTTCGACTGGGTTGTCGCCGAGTTGGCCGCCACCACTCAGGCGGCGGTCGCCGCGGTGCCGGCCGATGAGCAAACCCGCGCCGGCATGGCGAACATCGTGCGCACCATCACCGAAGACTCGCGCGTGGGGCGGCTGCTGTTCAGCACGCAGCTGGCCGATCCGGTGGTCGTGCGCAAACGCGCGGAGTCCAGCGCGCTGTTCGCCATGCTGTCCGGTCAACACGTCGGCCAGGCGCTGCAAGTTCCGGCGAACGAACGCATCAAAGCCGCAGCGCATTTCGTGGTCGGCGGCGTGGGACAAACCATCAGCGCCTGGCTGGCAGGTGACGTCCAACTGGAGCCGGACCAGCTCGTCGATCAGCTGGCGGCGCTGCTCGACGAGCTCGCCGAGCCAAACCTGTACCGCCTCATCGAAACACGTGCGGACGCATAGAGCTCGCCGCCAAGTCACCGGATCACGGGAACAGCGGTAAATCCCAGAGCCGCATGCCGGGATGCAGCAGCCACAACCGCATCATGGTGAGCCGCATGATGCGCACCGCGCTGGTGATCAAGAAGATCGCCAGCGGCACCTCGATCAGCACCGCCGTGATCACCGACAGCCAGATGTCCTTGGGCCCAGCGGTCATCAGGTCGAACCAGGCGTCGCAGATCAGCAGGACCCCCGTCGTGAACGCGGCGAGCACCAGCAGCTGACGGCGCAGGTACCCGAGCGCCGCCGTGGTCAACATGAACCCGACCAGCAGCACGTCGAAACCGATCCAGGTGATGGGCCAGTTGTGCGCGACGTAGTTCTCGGGCAGCGTCACCGACAGGTAGCCCAGCCACGGCACCATCGCCATGGAGCCACCGATCATCAGGCTCAACCGGATGCGCCGCACCCGCGCCAGGAAGTCCGGGTCGATCACGTCACCGAGCGGCTGCTCCAGCCTGGTGATCAGGTCCCGGCGCTGCTGGGGCGTGAGCGCCGCGATCTGCGCGTCGGTCAGAATGCCGTCGGTCATCAAAACACCCTCCGGCTCGGCCCGGTCGGATCAGTGCGCCGCACCCACCGGGGGCCGGCGCTCGGCGGCGGTCCTGGGCACCGCCTTGGCATCATCGCTGGCGAATTCCTTTACCCAGCAAGCGAATTCAAGGGTAATGCCGTCCGGGTCCTGGAAGTAGAACGAGCGCACGTAGACGCCGGGATGGACGGTCGCGGACACCTGCATGGGGCTCTCGTCGTGGTTGAGCACGGGCCCGACCCGCACCCCTTTGTCCTTGAGGAGCTGACGGTAGGCGTCGAACTTCTCGGGTGGCACGTGGAAGGCCAAGTGGTTCATGGTGCTGACGGCGCTGGTGATATCGCCGATGCCCGGGATGGCGCCCGGCGACGAGATGCCAGGCACCCGGTCGGGGGCGTCGGCGAACCAGAAGAATGCGACGCAGTCGCCGTTGCCGGCGTCGAAGAAGAAATGCTGACCCGCCCCGCCCGGTAGATCCAGCGATTTGATCAGCGGCATGCCGAGGATATTGCTGTAGAAGTCCACCGTTTTCGCCATGTCCGAACACACCAGGGCGACATGGTTGATCCCGCCGAGTTCGAATTCCGTGTTGGTGTTGTGCGGCTTGATCATCTGGTGGCTCCCCTCGGTCCCCGGCTTGACGATCCTGGCCAAGATCCAAATCTGAATCTAACATCAGTTTCAGTTTTAGCCCAGGGAGGTGCGCAGGTGTCGACCGCGGCGTCCACCGCCGGCCGGGGCGGCCGGCCCGCCGAGCTTCCCACCGTTCGGGGCAGGCGCACGCGGGCGGCCATCGATACGGCCGCCCGGACCGTCATCGCGCGCAAGGGCGTCCTGGCCACGACCATCGCCGACATCGCCGCCGAGGCCGGCCGGTCGGCGGCGTCGTTCTACAACTACTACGACTCCAAAGAGGCGATGGTGCGTCAGTGGGCGCTGCGCTTCCGGGACGAGGCCAACGAGCGCGCGCTCTCGGTGACCGGGCATGGTTTGTCCGATCGGGAGCGCGCGCACGCCGCCGCTTCGGCGCACTGGCACACCTACCGCAATCGGCTCGCCGAGGTGATCAGCGTGTCGCAGCTGGCGATGATCAACGACGACTTCGCCCGATACTGGGCCGAAATCTGTGAAATACCAATATCATTCATAGCCGATTCGGTCCGACGCGCCCAGGCTCAGGGCTATTGCCTCGACGACGATCCGCGGCTGCTCGCCGAGGCCATCGTGGCGATGTTCAACCAGTTCTGCTACCTGCAGCTCGGTGGGACCCGCGCGGCGGAACCCGATGATCGGGCCTGCATCCAAACCCTGGCCAACATCTACTACCGAGCCATCTATGCGTGAGGGGGACCGCTGAATTGACTCGTCGCACCGGTGCCGGAGTGATCCGCGAATTCGTCGGGCTGCCGTCCCCCACCGCGGGGCGCGCGGGCGCGGGCGGGCACCCGTGCCAGGGTCTGTATCACCGGGGGGTCGGACGCAAACCCAAAGTGGCGATGATCGCCACGCACTACCAGATCGACTTCTCCGAGCACTACCTCGCCGACTACATGGCCACTCGCGGCGTCGGGTTTCTGGGCTGGAACACCAGGTTCCGCGGCTTCGAAAGCAGCTTTCTGCTCGACCACGCCCTGGTCGACATCGGCGTCGGCGTGCGCTGGCTGCGTGACGTTCAGGGCGTGGATACAGTTGTGCTGTTGGGAAATTCGGGTGGCGGCTCGCTGATGGCCGCGTACCAGTCACAGGCCGTCGAACCGAACGTCACCCCGCTGGACGGAATGCGTCCGGCGGCCGGGCTGACCGAATTGCCGCCCGCCGACGGCTACGTGGCCACCGCCGCCCATCCCGGGCGTCCCGAGGTGCTCACCGCCTGGATGGACGCCGCCGTCGTCGACGAGAACGACCCCGTCGCCACCGACGCCGACCTCGACCTGTTCAACGAGCGCAACGGCCCGCCCTACTCGCCGGAATTTCTCGCCCGCTACCGCACCGCGCAGGCCGCGCGCAATCACGCGATCACCGACTGGGCCGAAACGGAGCTCAAACGTGTTCGCGCGGCGGGGTTTTCCGATCGCCCCTTTTCCGTGATGCGGACCTGGGCCGATCCCCGCATGGTCGACGCCGGCATCGAGCCCACCAAACGGCAACCCAACATGTGCTACGCGGGCGTCCCGGCCAAGGCCAACCGCTCGGCGCAAGGGATCGCGGCGGCCTGCACGCTGCGCAACTGGCTGGGCATGTGGAGCCTGCGGGTGGCGCAAACCCGCGCCGAACCGCACCTTGCCCGAATCACCTGTCCCGCCTTGGTGATCAACGCCGAAGCCGACACCGGAGTGTTTCCCTCCGACGCCCGGCGCATTTTCGACGCACTCGCCGGCACCGACAAATCGCAGGCGTCGGTGGACACCGACCACTACTTCACCACCCCGGGCGCACGCAGCGAGCAAGCCGACACCATCGCGCAATGGATCAGCAAGCGATGGCGCTGACACGTCTCGACCATGTCGCCGGCGCCTGCGCGAAAGACGCCCTGGCCCATCTCGTCAACCAACCGACTGGTTGTTAGCTTGGAAGGTACGTGGCCGACGCGGCCTCCTGCAGCAACGGAAGGCGACCAATGCCGATCGCGATAAATCCCGAGCATCAAGACCTGGCCGATTCCGTGCGATCACTGGTGACGCGCGTCGCGCCGTCGGAGACGTTGCACGCGGCCATGGAGACGCCCCTCGAGAACCCCCCGCCGTACTGGCAGGCCGCCGCCGACCAGGGCTTGCAGGGCGTTCATCTCGCCGAATCCGTCGGCGGGCAGGGCTTTGGCATCCTCGAGTTGGCCATCGTGCTGGCCGAATTCGGTTACGGGGCGGTGCCGGGCCCGTTCGTGCCGTCGGCGATCGCCAGTGCCCTGATCTCCGCGCACGACCCGGACGCGAAGGTGCTCTCCGAGCTGGCATCGGGCGCCGAAATCGCCGCCTACGGCCTGAATTGCTGCGCGCTGACCGCCACCCGGCACGGTGACTCACTGGTGATCCGCGGCGAGGTCCGTGCCGTCCCCGCCGCGGCGCAGGCCTCGCTGCTCGTGCTGCCCGTTGCGATCGACAGCGGCGAGGCGTGGGTGGTGCTGCGCGCCGACCAGCTCGAGATCGAGCCGGTGAAAAGCCTGGACCCGCTGCGCCCCATCGCCGATGTGCGAGCCAACGCCGTCGAGGTCGCTGACGACGTCGTGCTGACCAACCTGAGCATGGCGACCGCGCACGCGCTGATGACCACGCTGCTGTCCGCGGAGGCCATCGGCGTGGCCCGCTGGGCGACCGACACGGCGTCCCACTACGCCAAGATTCGCGAACAGTTCGGCCGCCCGATCGGTCAGTTCCAGGCGATCAAGCACAAGTGCGCCGAGACGATCGCCGACACCGAGCGGGCCACCGCGGCCGTGTGGGATGCCGCCCGCGCTATCGACGAGGCGCGCGAAAACGGCTGGGACACAGCGGGTTCGCACGTCGCCTTCGCCGCCGCGGTGGCGGCGACGCTGGCGCCCGCGGCCGCCCAGCGGTGCGCCCAGGACTGCATTCAGGTGCACGGCGGGATCGGCTTCACCTGGGAACACGACACGAACGTCTACTACCGCCGGGCGCTGATGCTGGCGGCCTCCTTCGGCCGCAGTTCGGACTACCCACAGAAAGTCGTCGACACCGCGACCACCACCGGCATGCGTCCGGTGGACATCGACCTCGACCCCGACACCGAGAAGTTGCGGGCGGAGATCCGGGCCGAGGTCGCCGCGCTCAAGGAGATCGAGCGCGAGCAGCGCAAGGTCGCCCTCGCCGAGGGCGGCTGGGTGCTGCCCTATCTCCCGAAGCCGTGGGGCCGCGCCGCCAGCCCGGTGGAGCAGATCATCATCGCCCAGGAGTTCACCGCCGGGCGGGTGAAGCGGCCGCAGGTCGGCATCGCCGCGTGGATCATTCCGTCGATCGTCGCGTTCGGGACCGACGAGCAAAAGCAACGGTTCCTGCCGCCGACCTTCCGCGGCGAGATGATCTGGTGCCAGCTGTTTTCCGAACCCGGCGCCGGGTCGGATCTGGCCGGCCTCTCCACCAAGGCCACCCGGACCGACGGCGGCTGGCGCATCACCGGTCAGAAGATCTGGACCACCGCCGCGCAGTACTCGCAGTGGGGTGCGCTGCTGGCCAGGACGGACCCGAGCGCCCCGAAACACAATGGCATCACGTACTTCCTGCTGGACATGAAAAGTGAAGGCGTGACGGTCACGCCGCTACGCGAGCTCACCGGCAACGCGATGTTCAACACCGTCTACATCGACGACGTGTTCGTGCCCGACGGGTGCGTGCTCGGCGAGGTCGACCGGGGCTGGGAGGTCAGCCGCAACACGCTGACCGCGGAGCGGGTGTCGATCGGCAGCAGCGACGCGAACTTCCTGGCCACCCTGCCCCAGTTCGTCGAGTTCGTTCGCGACGGCCACTTCGACCAGATCGCCCAGCATCGGGCGGGCCAATTGATTGCCGAGGGCCATGCGGCCAAGGTGCTCAACCTGCGTTCGACGCTGTTGACGCTGGCCGGTGGGGACGCCATGCCGTCGGCGGCGATCTCCAAGCTGCTGTCCATGCGTACCGGCCAGGGTTACGCCGAGTTCGCGGTCTCGTCGTTCGGCACCGATGCCGCGATCGGCGACCCCGGCCAGCTACCCGGCAAATGGGGCGAATACCTGTTGGCCAGCCGCGCCACCACCATTTACGGCGGCACCTCCGAGGTACAGCTGAACATCATCGCCGAACGGCTGCTTGGCCTGCCCCGGGACCCGTAAAACGTCGCACAAAGCCCCAAAACAGGGCCATGCCGACCTGACTAGGTCAGGCCGGCATGGTTCCCCGGACGCGGTCGGCCATCCCGAGGGTTGGCGTGTCGGCGAGGGCCGTTACCGCGCGGAGATGGTGGTTACCACCACCAGTTCCACCAGTGCTGGGGGCCCCAGTAGCCACCGCCACGGCTCCAGTTGCCGTGCCCCCCATTGCCATTTCCCCGACCATCATGGCCGCCCCATCCGCGACCGCCGGGGCGATCGGGGATGAAGCCCGGTCCGCTGTGCGGCCCAGCACTGGCGAAGCTCGTGGTGGGTGCGGACGCCGGGCCGGCCTGAGCCGTGGGCGCGCCGCAAAAAAGCAGCGCGCCGGCCACAGCTCCGGCACCTATGGCACCTGCGGCCGCGCCGCGCAATGATCGCCGGGAGATCATCGAAGTCATTCCTTCCAACCACTCGCTATCGCTGATTAAAACGTTAGTTGCGCGTTTTCCGGCAAACAAGGCAGATTTGTCTTTTTTGACTGTGAATTAGATAACAATCACGCAACAGCTTTCGATATTCGGCAATATGATTTACGCATTCGTGCAATTTAACTTGTCCTCGAATACTGACGCGTTCTGGCATCAAAAACTCGATTTACGCAGCGCACAAAAGGTTTACTGAGGTACTGATCTGCGGACTACGTGTTCACTGATTTCAGGCTTTCCGTATCGACGGATGCGTTGATTCGGCGGTATTTCGAAAAATAGCCAACCGTGTCATTGGCCGCGCCGATTTAATGGTTGCCGAGCAAACAGCTACTTTCGTAACGTGCGGTGCTGAGGTGCCGCCGCGCATGCAGCAGAGTCCCCGGCCCGCGCGGCTCGTGACCGGAACGTAGGCGCCCGGCGACGCGACTTACGCCGGCGTCGGTGACAGAATCAGTATTGACACAACGGCACCGAGCGCTGATTTACTGATTGGCACTCACGGAGGAAGACACCGAAGTGAACTTCAACAGCGGCCACAGCGGACCCGGCGTTGGGGCCTTTCGCGCGCCTAACTCGGCCAACGGGCCCTCCGGGGACGCCGCCCCCACCGAACGTCTCAGTCTCGGGCAGGGCCGCCCGCGGATCGCCAGCCCGCCGCCGGCCGGCCAGCCGGGACGCACCCAGCGCACGCGCCGAACCGTCGACCTCGCGGCGGCCACTCACCGCGCACTCGACATCTGGCAGCGTGAAGCCGCCGACCGGCTGGGAGTCGCCCGGGTGACCGGGCAAGAGGTGCTCACGGCGCTGATCGATCAACTACTGGTCGACCCCAAGCTCACGGCGCAAATAACCCGCGCCATCAAAGACCGGCGCTAACCCGCCCAACGAACGGACGCCCGCCGCCCCCGAATGGGCTATTCGACGTCCATTTCGCGCAATTCGCGCTTGAGGATCTTGCCCGTCGGGTTACGCGGCAACTCGTCGAGGAAGACCACCTCACGAGGCACCTTGTACTTGGCCAACTGGTCCTTCACGTGCTTCTTCAGGGTGTCCTCGTCGACGTCGGAGCCGTCCTTCTTGACCACGAAGGCGCGCAAGCGGTGACCCCACTCCTTGTCTTCCACACCGATCGCCGTGGCCTCGACCACCTCGGGATGCCCGCTGAGGCAGTCCTCGACTTCCGCGGGGAAGACGTTCTCGCCGCCCGACACGATCATCTCGTCGTCGCGGCCGCTGATGTACAGCAGGTTGTGCTCGTCGAAGTAGCCGACATCGCCCGAGGACAACAGCCCGTCGATGATCTGCTTCTTGCCGCCGCCGGTGTAACCCTCGAACGGGAAGGCGTTGCCGACGAAGATGCGGCCGACCTCGCCCTGCGGCAGCTCCTTGCCGTTTTCGTCGTAGATCTTGACCTTGACGCCTTTGACGACCGGTCCCGCCGTCGACGGGTTGTGCTTGAGGTGCTTGGGTTCGGCGATGGTGGCAAACGCGATCTCCGTCGAGCCGTACATGTTGTAGATGACGTCCCCGAGCTCTTTGAGACCCCGCTCGGCGACATCGGCGTTCAATGCCGAAC
Source organism: Mycobacterium sp. NGS17 (assembly GCF_059813205.1). Taxonomy (NCBI): domain Bacteria; kingdom Bacillati; phylum Actinomycetota; class Actinomycetes; order Mycobacteriales; family Mycobacteriaceae; genus Mycobacterium; species Mycobacterium sp. NGS17. Next base: position 712,121 of record NZ_JCALED010000002.1, read on the forward strand.
CGGAGACGAAAACGATTCGCAGGCAAGACAAATCGGGCTTCTCGTCCATCTTCTCCAGGGCGTCCAGCATCCGGGACAACATCACCGGGACGACGACGATCGCGGTCGTCTTGTGCTTCGCGATGTCCTTCAACACCACGTCCGGCTTGAACTTTCGGTGCAGCACCAGCGTCGAGCCCAGGAACGCTCCGATGGTGGCGTGCAGGAAGCCCAGCGCGTGGAACATCGGCGCGGGAAGCGCCGTCACCTCGCCGGCCTTGAACGGGACATGCGACAGGATGCCGCCGATGGGTGCCAAGGTCGGCGGGGTGCTGCGGTTCGCACCCTTGGGGGTGCCGGTCGTGCCGCTGGTCAGGATGATGATCGACGAATGCTTGTCCGCCTTCGGTGCGGGCTTGCCGCTGCTGTGTTCGATCAGCTCGGCAAGTGTCTCGTCTTTGCTGCCCGACTTCTTGTCGGAGTCGGGATTGGTACCCAGCGCCCGCAGCTTGCCCAGCGGCGGGTCGGCCTTGCTGACGTCCTCGCAGTATTCGTCGTCGTAGATGATCAGCTTGGCGTCCTCGCGCTCGGAGACCTCCTTGATCTGTGGCCCGGAGAACGAGCTGTTCAGCAGGATGATGCGAGCACCGACCCGGGCGCATCCGAACTCGGCGATGGAAAACCAGCGGCTGTTGCGGGCCAGGATCGCAACGCCGTCGCCGCCCTTGACGCCCTTGTCCAGCAGGCCGTGGGCAACCGCGTTGGCGGCGTCGTCGAGCTCCTTCCACGTCAACTCGCCGTCATCGTCGATGATGGCCACCTTGTCCGGGGTGCGCCGCGCGTGCAGGGCGGGAAGCATCCCGATCTCGCCCCATTTGCGGATGTCGCTGACCATCGCGGCAAGGTTCTGGGGAGGCTCCAGCGGAAAGCCCCCGGCTTCGAGAATTTTGCGGACATAGTGCAGCTCCGCTAGACCGCGCTCCGCGTATTGCTGAACCTTGGAAACCGCCTGCCCGGGCAGGCCGATCAGATTAGGCATGGATCCCACCCTATGTGACGTCCGTCGCATTACCAGGGGTAAGTACCCACCGACTTACGATGATGAACATGGGTCCGGTTTCGCTGGAGGTGGCCGGGCGCGAGGTCACCATCACGCACCCGGACAAGGTGGTGTTCCCCCCGGCGAGCGCCGGCGAATCCGCTGGATTCTCCGCTGGCCCGTACACCAAGCTCGACCTGGTCCGCTATTACCTGGCGGTGGCCGACGGCGCACTGCGCGGCGTGGCCGGCCGCCCGATGATCCTGAAGCGCTTCGTCAAGGGCATCACGGAGGAAGCGGTGTTCCAGAAGCGCGCACCGGTCAAACGGCCGGACTGGGTCGACGTCGCCGAACTGCGTTACGCCCGAGGCACTTCCGCCGCCGAGGCGGTGATCCACGATGCGGCGGGGCTGGCCTGGGCGGTCAACCTGGGATGCGTCGACCTCAACCCCCATCCGGTGCACGCCGAGGACCTCGATCACCCCGACGAGCTGCGGGTGGACTTGGATCCGATGCCCGGGGTGCCCTGGCGCCGCATCGTCGACGTCGCGCTGGTGGCCCGCGAGGTGCTGGAGGACTACGGCCTGACGGCGTGGCCGAAGACGTCGGGATCGCGCGGCTTCCACATCTACGCCCGCATCGCCCCGCGCTGGGAGTTCCGCCAGGTGCGGCTGGCCGCGCAGACCGTCGCCCGTGAAGTCGAGCGGCGCCTGCCCGAGGCGGCGACCAGCCGCTGGTGGAAGGAAGAACGCGAAGGGGTGTTCGTCGACTTCAACCAGAACGCGAAGGACCGCACGGTCGCGTCGGCGTACTCGGTGCGGGCGACGCCCGATGCCCGGGTCTCGACCCCGCTGCACTGGGACGAGGTCGCCGGCTGCGACCCCGCGGCGTTCACCATCGACACCGTGCCCGACCGGTTTGCCGAACTGGGCGACCCGTGGGAGGCAATGGACGACGCCGTCGGCGAGCTCGACCGGCTGCTGGTGCTGGCCGAGGAGATGGGGCCGCCCGAACGCGCTCCGAAGGGGTCGGGCACGCGCGGCAGCGGAGCGGCAGGCCGGCGGCAATCGACGATGCCGCTGATCGAGATCGCCCGCACCAAGACCAAGGACGAGGCGCTGGCGGCGCTGGACGTCTGGCGCGACCGCTATCCCGCCGCGGCCCGCCGACTCGAGCCGGTCGACGTCCTGGTCGACGGGATGCGCGGGCCCAGTTCGATCTGGTACCGGATCCGGATCAACCTGCAGCACGTTCCGGGAGACGAACGGCCACCCCAGGAAGACCTGATCGCCGACTACAGCCCTTGGGACGGATACGGCGGAAAGCAGAAGCCGTCGACCTGACGCCGGGCCTCGCCTAGATCCCCACCCGCGTGACCGCGTTGTGCTTGCGCAGGTAGCAGTGCCACGTGACGCCGAGCAGGCCGAGGAAGAACACGATGTAGAACCGCAGCGCCGGTTCGATGCCGCCGAACTGCGACTTCGACCACGCGTACGCCAGCGGAACCACGAACCCGCCGAACGCACCCACCGCCGAGATGACGCCCAGCGCCCCGGCGGCCTGGCGGCGCATGGCCACCATGGTCTCCGGATCGCCCCCGGCCAGTTCGCCCTTGATCTTGAAGATCCGCGAAATCATCCGATAGGTCGAGCCGTTGCCGATGCCGGTCGCCACGAACAGGAACATGAAGCTGGCGAAGAACGCCGGCAGGTTGACCGCCTGCACCGACCACAACGCGGCCCCCGCCCCGATCGCCAGCATCACGAAGCTCGCGGCGGTGATGCGGGCCCCGCCGATCCGGTCGGCCAGCTTTCCGCCGAGGGGCCTGATGACCGATCCGATGCCCGCACCCAGGAAGGCCCACGCCAGGGCGATGTCACCGCGCCCGAAAACCGTCTTCAGCAGGGTGGGGAAGGCCGCCGAGTAACCGATGAACGACCCGAAGGTGCCGATGTAGAGCAGCGACATGATCCAGGTGTCGGGGTGCCGCAGCGACTCCAGCACCGGCCGCACGTCGGCCTTGGCCTCGGAGAGGTTGTTCATGAACAGGAACGCGCAGACCGCGGCCACGACGGCCAGCGGCACGTAGCACAGACCGGCGCGCGACAGCGCCATCCCACCACCGGCGATGACGATGGGCGGAATGATCTTTTGCACTACCGCCACGCCGATGTTGCCGCCGGCCGCATTCAGGCCCAGCGCCCAGCCCTTGTCTTTCTCCGGGTAGAAGAACGAGATGTTGGCCATCGACGAGGCGAAGTTGCCGCCGCCGAAGCCGGCGGTCGCGGCGATCGCCACCAGGGCGCCGAACGGCAGGCCCGGATGGCTCACCGCCCAGGCCAGCAGCAGGCACGGGATGAGCAGCAGCGCCGCCGAGATGGTGGTCCAGTTGCGGCCGCCGAACAGCGGAACCGCGAAGGTGTAGGGCAATCTCAGGAACGCCCCGACGCCACTGGGGACGGCGACCAGGCACAGGGCCTGGCTGGCGGTCAGCGCCCACCCGGACGCGGCGGGGTGGCCGGGTCCGCCGACCGCGGTCATGTGAACCACCACGATGCTCCACAGCATCCACACGCTGAATCCGACGTGCTCGGCGAAGATCGAGAAGATCAGGTTCCGGCGAGCGATCGGCTTGCCGGTGGTCTCCCAGAAATCGGGGTCTTCGGGCCGCCAGTCATCGATCCAGTGCCGTCCCGCATGACGCTCGCGCGTGGGCGCGGGCTGCGTTACGGGGCTGATGGTCGTGGTCATCTGGTGGGACTCCTGAGTTTCGTGAGGCGCGGGCAGTGACGATTCGACGCTAGAGATGCCCTGTTACCGGCCGGGGTGTGCACAGTTACGTGGGCGATACGCAGAAATCGCAACGGCCCTGCCCCGTTTGTCAGAACTCCGCAACGCAACGCATCCAGGGCAAGATGGAGGTCGCGTCGCTCTTCGCCGAATCCCGCCGAATCGACCACCCGCGGAGTCCTCAGCGATCTCGACCGCGACACTATGACCGTGCCGGAAGCGGCCGGCTGAGCCCCCGACGTTGCCACGGCCCGGATAGGAACTGCATTCATGAGCGATTTCGATGCCCCATGTGCGGGCGAAGGATCGGGTCTAGAACCCCCCGTCTCACCGCGCGTGCGCAGAGCATTCGGCATTCTGGAGCGGACGGCACCGCGACTGGGTGCGCGCTGGGCCATCGAACTGTGGTGCACACCGCCCGAGACGACATCGGCCCGCATGCCGCCCGGCGTGGGCGCCAGTGAACCTGTGGAAGCGTCATGGTCCGGTCACAGAATCGTCGGCGAAGCCTGGGGCCAGGGGCCGCCGGTGTACCTGATACACGGCTGGGGCGGATGCCGTGCGCACCTCGGAGTGTTCGTCAAACCCCTGCTAGCGGCGGGCCATCGAGTGATTGCCTTCGACCTCCCCAGCCACCAGGAATCCGACCCCGGCGGATTGGCGCCCGGCCGCACGACGATCGGCGAATGTGCCCAAGCGGTCAAAGCCATGGTGGACGCCTACGGGCCCGCGCACGCGATCATTGCGCACTCCCTGGGCGCCAAGGCCACCGCACTGGCGCTGTCCTGGGGAGCACGCGCGGAGCGCCTGGTCTTCCTGGCACCGATGGGCGGCTTCGCGTTCTACCTCGACTGGTTCGCGCAGCGGCACGGCTTCGGCCCGCGCATCCGCGACGCTCTGCACCGCCGACTCGACCGCCGACTGGGATTCCCGTTGCTGCATTCCGACCTGACCCATCTGGCCTCGTGCATCGACGATCCGCCTCCGCTGCTGATCCTGCACGACCCCGACGACCCCGACAGCCCCTTTGCGATGAGCGAGGACTTGGCCTCAGCGTGGCCGGGGGCAAGCCTGACCGCCACGCACGGCCTTGGGCGCCTCGCGCACTACCGGATCCTGCGCAACCCCAAGGCCGTGCGCGCGGCGGTCGCATTCGCCACCCAGGCGACGCCCACCGCAGCGCCGCGACCCGGCGAAACCGTACAAGCGCAGCTAGACCGGTAACTCACTATCCGCGACTGCGTACTTCCGCAACGCGCGCCCACGACGAGGCGCCGATGCGCGACAATCGGCGCATGCAGGTGACTGGGGCTCCCCTGGGGCTACGGGAGCGCAAGAAGATCAAGACCCGCCGCGCCATCAGGCGCGAGGCGTTTCGCCTCATCGAGCAGAAAGGGTACGCCGCCACCACCGTGGAACAGATCGCTGAGGCGGCCGACGTGTCGCCGAGCACCTTCTTCCGCTACTTCGGATCCAAGGAATCGCTGCTGCTGGCCGACGACCTCGACCCGCTGATCCTCGACGCGTTGAAGGCCCAGCCGCGCGACCTTTCTCCGGCGCAGGCCTTCCGCCGGGCCTACGAGGCCGTCATCGCCCAGCTGCCCGACGACCAGCTCGAGTTCGAGAGCACCCGGCAACGCCTGATGTTCTCCATACCCGAACTCAAGGCCGCGATGTACGACGAGTACTACCGCACCGTGACCGTCGCCGCCGAGGCCATCGCGCACCGGATCGGCCGTGCCGCAGACGATTTCGAAGTCCGAGTGTTCGCGGGGGCGTTGACGGGTGCCATGATGGCCGCTTTCGACGGCGCGCCGAAGACCGCCGACACGATCTATCGCGCCCTGGATTTCATGGACGCCGGCATGCCGCTGGGCTGACGGGTTCCAACCGCGCGGCGATGCATCTGAACGGGCGGAACGCGATACTCTCACGCGATGCGACAGGGATGGAATCGACGGGGATTCTTGCAGCTCGCAGGTGCTGCCGGGGTCGCCGCGATCGGCGGTGCGACCGCGTTCTCCTCGGGATGCTCGTCACGCAGTGCGGCTCCCGGAGCGACCCCGGGATCGGTGACGGTCACCCACCTGTTCGGTCAGACCGTCGTCAAAGAACCCCCCAAGCGTGTCGTCAGCGCCGGCTACACCGAACAGGACGACCTGCTGGCGGTCGGCGTGGTGCCGATCGCGGTGACCAACTGGTTCGGTGACCAGCCCTTCGCGGTCTGGCCCTGGGCCGCGCCCAAACTCGGCGGTGCGCAGCCGACGGTGCTGAACCTGGACAACGGCGTTCCCGTCGACCAGATCGCCGGCCTGAAACCGGACCTGATCGTGGCCGTCAACGCCGGCCTGGACGCCGACACGTATCAGAAACTGTCCGCGATCGCCCCGACCATCGCGCAGTCGGACGGCGAAGCCTTCTTCGAACCGTGGAAAGAACAGGCAACCACCGTCGGCCAGGCGGTCTTCAAGGCCGACCAGATGAAGTCGTCGGTCGACGGCGTCGACCAGAAGTTCACCGACATCGGCAAGAAGAATCAACAATGGACCGGCAAGAAGGCGCTGCTGATGCACGGCGCGCCGGAGCAGGGCACCGTCACCGCCACCATGGCGGGCTGGCGGACGGATTTCCTGAATCAAATGGGGCTGGTCATCTCCGACACCATCAAGCCATTCGGCACCGGTCAGCGGGCCATGATTCCGCGCGACCACATCAAAGCGGTGCTCGAGTCCGCCGACGTGGTGATCTGGACGACCCAGAGCCCGGACGATCAGAAGGCGATCCTGGCCGACCCCGAAGTCGCCGGGTCGCTCACCACCGCGCAGAATCGGAACATCTTCACCACGAAGGAACAGGCCGGCGCCATCGCGTTCGCGTCGCCGCTGAGCTACCCCGTCATCGCCGACCAACTGCCCCCGCTGCTCACTAAGATTCTGGGCTAGCCACCCGGGCTCGCCGCGGCTGTTTGAGCGTTTGCTAAGGCAGCTCTGGCAGTGCTCGAAAATCCGTCGCTACCCCTCGCACAGGCGCCGATCCCGGAGTTACCGTCGAGTAATGAGCGTGACGGATCTTAGCGGCGACGTCGCCCACCACCTGCCGACCGACCTCGTCGGTAACACCGTTGTGGACTACGGCGACCGCGCGCTGATGGTGCAATGCGGCAGTACCGCTGAGGTGCTGGCATGGGCGGACGCGCTGCGCGACGCGGCGGTACCGGGCGTGGACGACGTCGTCCCGGCGGCCCGCACGGTGCTGGTGAAGCTGGACGGCCCCCGCTACCAAGGCGTCATCCGCCAGCGGCTGCGTAAGCTGCGCGTGGCCGCCACCCCGGACGCCTCCTCGGAGCGCCGCGCCGACGTGGTCATCGACGTCGTCTACGACGGTCCCGACCTCGCCGAGGTCGCCGGCCACACCGGTTTGAGCATCGCCGGAGTGATCGACGCCCACACCGCAACGCTGTGGCGGGTCGGCTTCAGCGGATTCGCACCCGGTTTCGCGTATCTGGTCGACGGCGACGCCCGGCTGCGCGTGCCGCGCCGCCCGGAGCCGCGCACCTCCGTGCCGGCGGGTTCCGTGGGCCTGGCCGGTGAATTCAGCGCCGTGTACCCACGCCGGTCCCCCGGGGGTTGGCAACTCATCGGCCGCACCGACGCCGTCCTGTGGAATCTGCAGCGCCCGAACCCCGCGTTGTTGACGCAGGGCATGTGGGTTCAGTTCCGGGCCGTCTAGTCGGCGGCGATCGTGAGCGCGACGTAGCCGGGCGAAGCGGTTCGCCACCAATAGCTAAGGAGAGAGCCGTGGCAATCCTGGAGATCCTGCGCACCGGACCGTTCGCCGTGCTCCAAGACCGCGGTCGCCCGGGGCTTGCCCACCTGGGGGTGAGCCGGTCCGGAGCCGCCGACCGGCGCGCGCACAGGCTGGCCAACCGGCTGGTGGCCAATCCCGACGACCGTGCCACCGTGGAGGTGACGTTCGGTGGCTTCGCGGCCAGGGTCACCGGCGGTGACGTGGACATCGCGGTGACGGGTGCGGACACCGACCCGACGGTCAACGGAATCAAGTTCGGCACCAACAGCATTCATCATGTGCGCGATGGCGAGGTGATCTCGCTGGGCGTGCCCCGCGCGGGGCTGCGCAGCTATCTGGCGATCCGCGGCGGCATCTGTGTGGAGCCGGTGCTGGGCTCGCGCAGCTACGACGTGATGTCAGGCATCGGCCCGGCGCCGCTGCGGAGCGGTGACCGGCTGCCGATCGGCGAGCACACCGATGCCTATCCCGAATTGGACCAGGCGCCGGTCGCGGCCATCACCGGGGGCGCCGTCGACCTGTTCGTGGTGCCCGGGCCGCGTGACGATTGGTTCGTCGAGCCAGACCGCTTGGTGCACACGTACTGGATGGCGTCCGATCGCACCGACCGGGTGGGGATGCGGCTGACGGGCCGGCCGCTGCAGCACTGCTATCCGGACCGGCAGCTGCCCAGCGAGGGTGCTACCCGCGGCGCAATCCAGGTGCCGCCCAACGGTTTACCGGTGATCCTGGGTCCCGACCATCCGGTCACCGGCGGCTATCCGGTGATCGGGGTGGTGGTCGACGAGGACGTGGACAAGATCGCCCAGGTCCGGCCCGGCCAGGCGGTGCGGCTGCACTGGGCGCGGCCCAGGGCTTTGGTCGGCGCCCACTCCGGTGCCGCGAGTTGGCCCTTTTCCTAACGCATCTCGTGCGGGCATAGTCGGTGCGGGGGGCGGTACCGTATTCCAGCTCACACGAGCAGGCGCCTATGCGTGAAATCACTTGGTGGCGGTGCCGATTCAGGCTGGAGGAACCGCACACTCGCGCGCTAAGCAGCCCCCAGGGATCTACCAGACAATTGGTAAACAACTAACAGCCGATAACGGCCCCCTCCGGTTGACCCGCTCGCGTCGTAAATGTGAGCATCGGACCGCACGGCAAGGCATGCCCCATGATCTGGGGTGCCCAAGTGTCGAAAGCCGCCCCTGAACAGCTCTCCCGGTATCGGGCGAGCGCGGTGACCCCTGGCACGGCGGCGGCCGGATGCGGCGATTTCGTGAGACCGGAGGAGAGGAATCTGTATGCGCGCCAACCGGTTCGAGGTCGTTGGGAGACAGGCGGACTGGAATCCGGAGGACGCGGCGGCCTGGGAGGCCGGCAACAAGAACATCGCCCGCCGCAACCTGCTGTGCACCATTGCCGGTGACCACGTGGCGTTTTCGATCTGGACCCTGTGGCCGGTGATGGCGCTGTTCATGCCCGGTTCCGTCTACGGCTTCTCCGCCGGCGACAAGCTGCTGCTCGGCGCGGTCGCGACCCTGGTCGGGGGCTGTGTCCGCATTCCCTACACCCTGGGTATCGCCGCCTTCGGCGGCCGCACCTGGACGACGTTCTCGGCCTTCGTGTTGTTGATCCCGACGGCCCTCACGATTGTGTTGCTGGCCAATCCCGGTCTGCCACTGTGGTTGTTCGTGGTGTGCGCGGCCATGACCGGGCTCGGCGGCGGCAATTACGCGGCCTCGCTGGCCAACGTCAACGCCTTCTATCCGCAGCGGCTCAAGGGCGGCGCGCTGGCCATCAACGCCGGCGTCGCCAACGTCGGGGTCGCGGTGATCCAGCTGGTCGGCCTGCTGGCGCTGGCCGCGGCCGGGCATAAGGCGCCGTACTGGGTCTGCGCTGTGTACCTGGTGTTCCTCACCATGGTCGGTATCGCGGCCGCGTCGTTCATGGACGACATTCACCACGGCACCCGGTTGAGCACCATGCGCTCGATCCTGTTCGAGCGCGATACCCAGGTGATCTCGCTGCTCTACATCGCCACGTTCGGCTCCTGGATCGGGTTTTCCTTCGCCTTCGGGCAGGTGATGCAGGTGAACTTCGCCGAAAGCGGGGAAAGCGCCAAACATGCGGCCCTACACGCCGCCCAGGTGGCCTTCATCGGGCCACTGCTGGGTTCGCTGGCACGCATCTACGGCGGCCGGCTGTCCGACCGCGTCGGCGGCAGCCGCGTCACCCTGGGCGTACTCGCCGGCATGACCGTGGCCGCCGGGCTTCTGGTCACCGTCAGCACCCTCGACGATCACCACGCCGCAGCGCACTCCGCCAGCATGATCGGCTACGTCACCGGCTTCATGGTGCTGTTCGTCCTGTCCGGCATGGGCAACGGCTCGGTCTTCAAGCTGATCCCCTCGGTCTACGAGGCGCGCAGTCGGTCGCTGAACACGAGCGAGGACGAGCGCCGTCATTGGGCCCGCGCCATGTCGGGATCCCTGATCGGCATCTGTTCGGCCGTCGGGGCGTTGGGGGGCGTGGGAATCAACCTGGCGCTGCGCCAGTCGTACCTGAGCACCGGCACGGAAACATCTGCCTACTGGGTCTTTCTGAGCTCGTACATCGTCGCGGCGATCATGACGTGGGTGGTCTACGTACGCCGTCCCGCGTCCGCCCCGGGCTTGTCCGGATCGGCGCCGGATACCGAGGCCGCCCGCGTGTGAGCGGACTCGCAACACGGGCAATGCCACAGCAATTGACAGGTAACGCAACCGAAACGTCGCAGGCATACACAATTCATATGGCCCCTCAACTGGCCCCACCAGACTCCGCGCCGCTGACCGGCTACCGGATCGCCGTCACGTCGGCGAACCGCGCTGAGGAGCTGTGCGCGTTGCTGCGCCGTAACGGCGCGGAGGTCTCCAGCGCCGCGGCCATCAACATCATCGCGCTGCCCGAAGACGCCGAACTGCAGAATCACACCGAAGCGGTGATCGCCGATCCACCCGATATCTTGGTGGCGCACACCGGCATAGGCTTCCGCGGCTGGGTCGCCGCGGCCGACGGCTGGGGGCTGGCGACCCAGCTGCTGGCGTCGCTTGCCAAGTCGCGGATCGTGGCGCGCGGCCCGAAGGCGACCGGCGCGTTGCGGGCCGCCGGGCTGCACGAGGAGTGGTCCCCCAAGTCAGAGTCGTCGCGCGAAGTCCTGCGCTATCTCCTCGAGTCGGACGTCGCCGGCAAGCGCATCGCCGTCCAGCTGCACGGTGCAGCCGACGGTTGGGATCCCTTCCCGGAGTTCATCAACGGATTGCGGGCGGCGGGCGCGCAGGTGGTTCCCATCCATGTGTACCGGTGGAAGCCGACGCCGGCCGGCGGTGACTTCGACCAACTCGTCGCCTCGGTCGCGCGCCGGCAATTCGACGCCGTGACCTTCACCTCGGCGCCCGCCGGCGCGGCGCTGCTGGAACGCAGCCGCGAGCTGGGCATCGAAGACCAACTGCTGCAAGCGCTTCGCAGCGACGTGCATGCGATGTGCGTCGGCCCGGTCACCGCCCAGCCGTTGATCCGCGCGGGGATCCCGACGTCCTCGCCCGAGCGAATGCGGTTGGGCGCGTTGGCCCGTCACATCGCCCAGGAGCTCCCGCCGCTGCGGTCGTGCACCATCCGCGCGGCCGGGCACGACATCGAGATCCGCGGAACGTGCGTGCTGGTCGACGGGTCGGTGCAGTCGCTGTCGGGATCGAGCATGGCTACCCTGCGCGCACTGGCACAACGTCCCGGCGATGTCGTCGCACGCAACGACTTGCTGCGGGTACTTCCCGGCAACAGCAATGATCCCCACGCCGTCGATACCGCAGTGCTGCGGCTGCGAACGGCGCTGGGCGACAAGAACATCGTTGCGACCGTCGTCAAGCGCGGTTACCGGCTCGCGGTCGACCATCCGGGAGACTCCACATGGCATTGATCCTGGTAGCCCACGGCACCCGCAGGCCGGGTGGCGTTGCGATGATCGAAGACCTTGCGGCACAGGTGAGTACGCTCGTCCGCAGCACGGTAGACGTTGCCTTCGTGGATGTTCTCGGCCCCACCCCCAGCGAAGTCCTGGCGCGCGCGAAGGCCGCCGAACGGCCCGCCATCGTGGTGCCCGCGTTCCTGTCGCGCGGATACCACGTACGGGCGGACCTGCCGTCACACGTCGAGATCAGTGGACACCCGAACGTGACCGTCACCCCCGCGTTGGGCCCGAGCGGTCAGATCGCCCGGATCGTCGGCGATCAACTGCTGAAATGCGGTTGGCGGCCGGGCGATTCGGTGATCCTGGCGGCCGCGGGGACATCCGACGACAAGGCCCGCGCCGATCTGCACACCACGGCGACGCTGTTGTCGGCGCTGACCGGGTCCCGGGTGAGCCTGGCGTTCGCGGCCACCGGTGATCCGCCGGTGCCAGAGGCCGTGGATCGGGCACGGGCGCGCCGCACCGGCGGACGCGTCGTGGTCGCTTCGTATCTACTGGCCGACGGCCTGTTCCAACAACGGCTGCACGGGTGTGGCGCCGACCTGGTCAGCGAGCCGCTGGGCACCCACCCGGGGCTGGCGCGGCTGGTCGCGAACCGCTTTCGCCGGGCGCTGCCGCCGGTCCTCGCCCGGACGGCCCGGCACGCGTCGCGCCGATCGAGCCCGCATCAGCCGGCCCACCCTCGAACCACAATTTCCCTTCCCTAGCGCAAATCGCCTGCCGGCGAGGCGCGCCGGTGCTCGGCGTTCCTTGATCTTTGGTCGCCGACGGGCGATCCTGGCACCATGCCCCGTCGCGAAGAGCAGTCGCATGGGATCCTCGACCCGGTCGCCAAGATGCTGCGGTTGCCCTTCGGCACACCGGAATTCATCGACCGGATCGTCACGGGCGGTGCCAATCAGGTGGGCCGGCGTACCCTGCGCATGCTGATCACGACGTGGGACGCCGCCGGCGGCGGCCCGTTCGCGGCCAGTGCCGTCGCGTCGACGGGAATGGCGAAGACCGCCGAAATCGTGCAGGGCATGTTCATCGGACCCGTCTTCGGCCCACTGCTGAAGATTCTGGGTGCCGACAAGGCGGCCCTGCGGGCCTCGCTGTGCGCCTCGCAATTGGTAGGCCTGGGCATCATGCGCTACGGCATCCGATCCGAGCCGCTGCACTCCATGCCGGTGGACGCACTCGTCGACGCGATCGGGCCGACGATGCAGCGCTACCTGGTCGGCGACATCACCCGCTGAACCCGGCGTTCGGCCTCAGGCGGCCCGCGGCTGGTAGTCGCGCGCGACCTGAACGTAGCCGTCGTCGGTGATCCGCACCGGGTACACCGGCACCGAAACGGTCGGATCATCCAGGCAGGAACCGTCTTCGAGCGAGAACGCCTGCTTCAAGATGGGCGACTGAACCGTGACGCAGCCGTCGCGGTCACCCACGATCCCGCGGGAAAGCACCGCGGCCCCGGAGAACGGGTCGACGTTGCCGACCGCGTACACCGAGCCGTCGTCGAGCCGGAACAACGCCGCCTGGGAACCGTCGTCGAGCAGCACGCCGACGCCGCGACCCGGAATGAGGTGCTCGTACGCGCACGCGCTGGTCCACACCGCAATGTCGTTGAGAAGTGTCATGATCGGTTCCTCATTCCTCCGTTGTCGCCGCACGGACCCGCGGCATACCAATGGACACAGGGATTTTGCGGCCGGCGTGCTCGGTGAACGCCACCGTCGAATCGACGGCGTCCGGGGCGTTGACGAACGACACGAACCGTGACAGCTTGTCCGGGTCGTCCAGCACGCCCTTCCATTCGCACTTGTAGTTCTCGACGTGCCGCTCCATTGCGGCTTCGAATTCCCCGGCCAGGCCGAGCGAGTCGTCGCACACCACCTCGCGCACGTGGTCGAGCCCGCCGTCGAGCGAGTCGACCCACGGCGCCGTGCGTTGCAGCCGGTCGGCCGTCCGGATGTAGTACATGACGAACCGGTCGACGTAGCGGACCAGCGTTTCGGTGTCCAGGTCGCTGGCCAGCAGCTGCGCGTGTTTGGGCGTCATGCCGCCGTTGCCCCCGACGTACAGGTTCCAGCCCTTTTCGGTGGCGATGACGCCGACGTCCTTGGACCGCGCCTCGGCGCACTCTCGCGCGCAGCCCGAGACGCCCATCTTGATCTTGTGCGGTGCCCGCAAGCCGCGGTAGCGCAGTTCCAAATCGATGGCCAGCTGCACCGAATCCTGCTGCCCGTAACGGCACCAGTCGGTTCCCACGCAGCTCTTCACCGTGCGTAAGGCCTTGCCGTACGCATGGCCCGATTCCATGCCACCGTCGACGAGGCGCTTCCAGATCTCCGGCAGTTGGTCCACCCGCGCGCCGAACATGTCGATCCGCTGCCCGCCGGTGATCTTGGTGTAGAGCCCGAAGTCTTGGGCGATCTGGCCGATCAGGATCAGGTGCTCCGGCTTGATGTCCCCGCCGGGGACTCGGGGCACCACCGAGTAGCTGCCGTTCTTCTGGATGTTGGCCAGGAAGTGGTCGTTGGAATCCTGCAGCGAGGCCTGCTCGCCTTCGAGGATGTGGTCCGACCCGGTGGAGGCCAGGATGGAGGCGACCACGGGTTTGCAGATGTCGCAACCCTTTCCGCGGCCGAAGCGCTCCAGCAGCCCGGAGAAGGTGCGGATCTCGGTGGCGGAGATGATCTCGAAAAGCTCCGCGCGCGATTGGCTGAAGTGCTCGCAGAGCGCCTTGGACTGTTCCACGCCCTCGGCTTCCAGCAGCTGCTTGAGCAGCGGGACGCATGACCCACACGAGGTGCCCGCCGAGGTGCACGCCTTGAGCGCGGGGACATCGGCGCAGCCGTCGGCGATCGCGCACTTCAGATCGCCCTTGGTGACGTTGTTGCACGAGCAGATCTGCGCCGAATCCGGTAGCGCCCCAACACCCAACGCGGTGCCGCCGCCGGAGGAGGCCGGTGCGATCAGCGCCAGCGGGTCGCCGGGCAGCTCGCTGCCGACCATGGGCCGCAGCACGCCGTAGGACGAAGCGTCACCGACCAGCACGCCGCCGAGCAGCGTCTTGGCGTCGTCGGAGAGCACGAGCTTGGCGTAGGTGCGGTTGACCGCGTCGTTGATGGCGACCTCGAGGCAGTTCTCGGTGGTCCCCATCGCGTCGCCGAAGCTGGCCACGTCGACGCCCAGCAGTTTGAGCTTCGTGGACAGGTCCGCCTCGCCGAACTCCGCGACGCCGTCCAACAGCCGGTCGGCCACCACCTCGGCGGAGGTGTAGCCGGGACCCACCAGGCCGTAGCACCGACCGCCGATCGCGGCGACCTCGCCGATCGCGTAGATGTCGGGATCGCTTGTCTGGCAAGCCACGTCGGTGAGCACCCCGCCACGCTCAGCGCGCGTCAGTCCGGCGGCGGTCGCGAGCTCGTCGCGCGGCCGGATGCCGGCGGCGAAGATCACCAGACCGGCGTCGATGACCTGGCCGTCGGTCAGACTCACCCGCAGCGAGGTGGTGCCGTCCGAATGCTCGACCGCCTCGATCGATTCGGTTCCGGTGCCGACGTGCACCGAGATACCGAGCTCGCCGATCATCCTGGCCAGCAGCCCACCGCCGGCCTCGTCGATCTGCTGTGCCATCAGCCGCGGCATCATCTCGATGACGTGGGTCTGCAACCCGAACTGGCGCAGCGCGTTAGCGGCTTCCAGGCCGAGCAGGCCGCCGCCGATCACGACACCCGCGGTGGCGTGCGAGGTTTCGACCGTGCGCTGGGCGTCGGCGCGGATGGCGTCGAGGTCGTCGAGCGTGCGGTACACGTGGCATGCGGGCAGGTCGTGGCCCGGCACCGGGGGCACGAACGCGTACGACCCGGTCGCCAGGACCAACGTGTCGTACGCGTGCCGCTGGCCGTCCGCCGTCGTCACTGTCTTTGCGGCGCGGTCTATTTCGGTGACGCGCTGGTTGAGCACGAGCCGCACCAGCTCGTCACCCTCGTATTCGTTGCCGGGCAATGCCAGTAGCTTGCGATCCCAGCTTTCGGTGTAGGAGGTCAGGCCGACGCGGTCGTAGGCGGCGTCGGTCTCCTCGGCGAAAACCGTGATGCGCCAGAGTCCCTCGGCGTCACGGGCGCGCAGCGCCTCGACGAATCGGTGCCCCACCATGCCATGTCCGACTACGATGATGTGACGACGCGCACAGCTGGCGCGCGAAATCCCGTCTGCAGACATGGCTTTGAGAGTAACGGCCAGAAATTACGTTCTTTTCGCCCAATGTGACGGTCCTATGACGAGGATCTCACAACTCACAGGAAGGCCTGTGATTGATCGTTCGCTGCCGGCGAACGACAAGGTGGAACTTTAGCGGGGTCGACTCATGTTTGACCTAGTAGCCGGTCGAACAGGCACCGGTCACAGGAATCTCACAATCAAGTTCAAGGAATTAGAAGGGAAGCGCCATGAGCAGCCTCGCATTGTGGTCGCGGCCGGCCTGGGACACCGACCGGTGGTTGCGCGACTTTTTCGGACCCGCCGCCGCGGCGGACTGGAACACCCCGGCGACCAGCGGCTTCAAGCCCGCCGCCGAGATCGTCAAGGACGGCGACGACGCGGTCGTACGGGTCGAGCTGCCGGGCGTTGACGTCGACCAGGACGTCAACGTGGAGGTCGACCGCGGACGGTTGGTCATCCACGGCGAGCACCGCGATCAGCGTTCGGAAGAGAAGGAAGGCCGCACGCTGCGGGAGATCCGGTACGGATCGTTCCGCCGGTCGTTCCAGCTGCCCGGCCACGTCACCGGCGATGCCATCACGGCCACCTATGACGCCGGCGTGCTGACAGTGCGGGTCGCCGGTGCATACGCCGACAACCAGGCGCAGCGCATCGAGATCACCAAATAGTCTCCGGCCAGTTCGGAGAGAAACAGCCGAATCCGGCGGAGTCACAACGGCTCCGCCGGATTCGGCGCGTCAGCCCCAGCGGGCCAGCAGCTCCTTGGCCCGGGTCGCCAGCGCGGCCTGCAGGAACGGCCCGAAACTGATGCGCGCCACACCCAGCGGACCGAACGACGCCGGGTCGTCCTGGTCGGGCAGCGCGATCGCGTTGACCGGCAACTCCAGCTCCGCGGTGAGGCGCCGCAACGTGTCGGGGTCGTGGCGGCCCACCGGATAGAGCACATCGGCGCCGGCGGCCGCCGCCTGATTCAGCCGTGCCACCGCCCGCTCGACGCGATCGGACGCCTCGCCGTCCTGGCGCACGAACAGATCCGTCCGGGCATTGATGACGACGTGCACCCCGGCCGCGTCGGCGGCCGACCGCAGCTCGCCGACCAGCTCGGCGTGTTCGCCGGCCGACCGCAACCGCTTGCCCTCCGAGTGCACGGTGTCCTCGATGTTCAGCCCGACGGCCCCGGCGCTGAGCAGGCCCTCGATCAGCCGGGCCGGCGGCTGCCCGTAACCGGACTCGATGTCCACCGACACGGGGACATCGACGGCGGCGGTGATCTGGGCGACCCGGGCGAGGACGTCGTCGAACGACATGCCCTCGTTGTCGGGTTTGCCGATCGAGTCCGCCATCGGGTGGCTGCCCACCGTCAGGGCGGCGAATCCGGCGCCGGTGGCCAGCCGCGCCGACCAGGCATCCCACACGGTCGGCAGGATGACCGGGTCACCCGGCCGGTGCAGTTTCAGCAGCGTGGCGGCCCGCTCGGCCGGCGGGGTGCGTCCCGTCATAAGTGTCTGCTCCCTCGGCATCCGGGCTCAACAAAACTGACGTGTGGCGTGTGCCGTGGATAGTATCGAGGGCGTACTGTGATCCGAAACACTGCCGAGGAGATCCGTTGACGAGCACGACTGGCACGACCGAATTCGCCGAACTCCACGACCTCATCGGCGGCCTGCGGCGGTGCGTGAGTTCCCTGCGGGCCCGATACGGTGACAGCCCGGCCATGCGGCGCATCGTCATCGACGCCGACCGCATCATGTCCGACGTCGACCTGCTCGACACCGACGTGTCCGAATTGGACCTGGCCGGCGCCACCGTGCAGCAGTCCGGCGAGAAGATCGTCATTCCAGACACCCAGTACGACAGCGAATTCTGGCGCGACGTCGACGACGAGGGTGTCGGCGGTCACAACAGGGCCTGAACAACCCAAGCCCCCCAGAAAAGGGGGGCTTTCCTCTGTGTACCCTTCGACCTACAGCCCGTTCGAAGAGGAACACACTAAATGAGCGCACCAACGGCGAACCGTCCTGCGTCCGGTGTCTTTTCACCCACGCGCGCCCGTATCCAGCAACGCACCCTACGCACCGACCGGTGGTGGATGTCGCCGCTGCGAATCGATCTCGGCTTCGCCGCCTTCCTTATCTATGCGACAGCGCGGGCGTTTCAACAGAATTACTTCTTCGTCCCCAAATACCACTACCTGACGCCGTTCTACTCGCCGTGCGTGAGCAAGGGTTGCGGTGAGGCCGGCGACATCTGGCCGCAGTTCCTTCCCGACGTGTGGTGGCTGCCGTACGCGGCGCTGTCGCTGCCGTTCCTCCTGCTGTTCCGGTTGACCTGCTACTACTACCGCGGCGCCTACTACCGCACGGTGTGGCAGTCGCCCACCGCCTGCGCGGTGGCCGAGCCGCGCGCCCACTACACCGGCGAGACGCGGTTCCCGCTGATCATCCAGAACACGCACCGGTACTTCTTCTACATCGCCGGCATCATCTCGGTGATCAACACCTACGACGCCATCGTCGCGTTTCACTCCGACAGCGGACCCGGCGGATTCGGTTTCGGTCTGGGCAATCTGATCCTGCTCGGCAACGTCATCATGCTCTGGATCTACACGCTGTCGTGCCACTCCTGCCGGCACGTCACCGGCGGCCGGCTCAAGCATTTCTCCAAGCACCCTGTGCGGTACTGGATCTGGACGCAGGTCAGCGTCATCAACACCCGGCACAAGATGTACGCCTGGATCACGCTGGGCACGCTGATGCTCACCGACTTCTACATCGCGCTGGTGGCCAGCGGCACCATCCCAGACCTGAGATTTGTTGGCTGACAAGCCATTTCGACATCAATCAGAATTTAGCTAGCGAGGGTTTCAATGGTTGAAATCGAGCGGCACACGTATGACGTGGTCGTGATCGGTGCGGGCGGCGCCGGGCTGCGTGCGGTCATCGAAGCGCGCGAACGGGGTTTGCGGGTTGCGGTGGTGTGCAAGTCGCTGTTCGGCAAGGCCCACACGGTGATGGCCGAGGGTGGCTGCGCGGCGTCCATGGGCAACACCAACCCGAAGGACAACTGGAAGACCCACTTCGGCGACACGATGCGCGGCGGGAAATTCCTCAACAACTGGCGCATGGCCGAACTGCACGCCAAGGAAGCCCCGGACCGCGTCTGGGAGCTGGAAACCTATGGCGCGCTGTTCGATCGCCTCAAGGACGGCAAGATCAGCCAGCGCAACTTCGGCGGGCACACCTACCCCCGGCTGGCCCACGTCGGTGACCGCACCGGCCTGGAGCTGATCCGCACCATGCAGCAGAAGATCGTGTCGCTGCAGCAGGAGGATTTCGCCGAGCTCGGCGACTACGAAGCCCGGATCCGGGTGTTCGCCGAAACCACGATCACCGAGTTGATCAAGGACGGCGACGCGATCGCCGGGGCGTTCGGCTACATCCGCGAAAGCGGAAACTTCATCTTGTTCGAGGCGCCCGCGGTGGTGCTGGCCACCGGCGGCATCGGCAAGTCGTTCAAGGTCACTTCGAACTCGTGGGAGTACACCGGCGACGGCCACGCACTGGCCCTGCGCGCGGGCGCGTCGCTGATCAACATGGAGTTCGTCCAGTTCCACCCGACGGGCATGGTGTGGCCGCCGAGTGTGAAGGGGATCTTGGTCACCGAGGGCGTTCGCGGCGACGGCGGGGTGCTGAAGAACTCGGACGACAAGCGGTTCATGTTCGATTACATCCCGTCGGTGTTCAAGGGCCAGTACGCGGAGTCCGAACAAGAAGCCGACCAGTGGCTCAAGGACAACGACTCGGCCCGCCGCACCCCGGACCTGTTGCCCCGCGACGAGGTCGCGCGCGCGATCAACTCCGAGGTCAAGGCCGGACGGGGCAGCCCACACGGCGGCGTCTTCCTCGACATCGCGTCGCGACTGACCCCGGCGGAGATCAACCGCCGCCTGCCGTCGATGTACCACCAGTTCAAGGAGCTGGCCGGGGTCGACATCACCAAGGAGCCCATGGAAGTCGGGCCGACCTGCCACTACGTGATGGGCGGCGTCGAGGTGGACGCCGACACCGGCGCCGCCACGGTCCCCGGGCTCTTCGCCGCCGGCGAATGCTCCGGCGGCATGCACGGCTCGAACCGGCTGGGCGGCAACTCGCTGTCGGACCTGCTGGTGTTCGGCCGGCGCGCCGGTCTGGGCGCGGCCGACTACGTGCGGGCGTTGAGCAGCCGTCCGGCCATCGCCGACGACGCCGTCGAGGCGGCGGCGAAGCGGGCGCTGTCACCCTTTGACGCGCCGGCCAACGGCGCCGCCGGGGAGAACCCCTACACCCTGCAGCTGGAACTGCAACAGTCGATGAACGACCTGGTCGGCATCATCCGCAAGTCCGACGAGATCACGGAGGCCCTGGCGCGGCTGGACAAGCTGCGGGCGCGGTTCAAGAACCTGCACGTGGAGGGGCAGCGGCGATACAACCCGGCCTGGAACCTCGCCATCGACCTGCGCAACATGCTGCTGGTCAGCGAATGCGTCGCCAAGGCCGCGCTGCAGCGCACCGAGAGCCGCGGCGGGCACACCCGCGACGACCACCCGTCGATGGACTCGTCGTGGCGCAAGGTGCTGCTGGTGTGCGAGGCGGCCGAGGGCGACGAGGTGATTCCGGACATCACCATCACGAAGAAGGATCAGACGCCGATGCGGCCCGATCTGCTGGAGCTGTTCGACATCGCCGAGCTGGAGAAGTACTACACCGACGAAGAACTCGCCGGGCACCCGGGACGGAGTGGCAAATGACCTACAACGCGACGATGCGGGTGTGGCGCGGCGACGACGCCGACGGTGGTCTGCAGGACTTCACGGTCGAGGTCAACGAGGGCGAGGTCGTCCTCGACATCATCCATCGCCTGCAGCAGACGCAGACGCCCGATCTGGCGGTCCGGTGGAACTGCAAGGCGGGCAAGTGCGGCTCCTGCTCGGCGGAGATCAACGGCAAGCCGCGGCTGCTCTGCATGACCCGGATGTCCACCTTCGCCGAGGACGAGGTGGTCACCGTCACGCCGCTGCGGACGTTCCCGGTGATCCGCGACCTGGTCACCGACGTCTCGTTCAACTACGAAAAGGCCCGCGAGATACCGTCTTTCGCGCCGCCCAAGGACCTGCAGCCGGGCGAATACCGGATGGCGCAGGAAGACGTCGGACGCTCCCAGGAGTTCCGCAAGTGCATCGAGTGCTTCCTGTGTCAGAACGTATGTCACGTGGTGCGCGACCACGAGGAGAACAAGAAGGCGTTCGCCGGCCCACGCTTTTTGATGCGAATCGCCGAGCTGGAAATGCACCCGCTGGACACCCGCGACCGGCGCAACGACGCTCAGGACGAGCACGGCCTGGGCTACTGCAACATCACCAAGTGCTGCACCGAGGTCTGCCCGGAAAACATCAAGATCACCGACAACGCGCTGATCCCGATGAAAGAGCGGGTCGCCGACCGTAAGTACGACCCGGTGGTGTGGCTCGGTAACAAGCTGTTCCGTCGCTAGTCTTCCGCGAGGATTACGCGCCGAGACGGCGAAAGACGCTTCGATGGAACACGATGGGCGCCACCTCGGCGTCCACCGTCACCTCGCTGACCCGCAGCACCACGATGGTGTGATCGCCAGCCGGAATGAGTTGCTCGATCGCGCTTTCCAGCCAGAGGCCGGTGCCCTTGATGAACACCGCGCCGGTGGAACGCGAGACGGTTTCCAACCCCGCGAACCTGTCGCCGGTCTTGGCGGCCAGCGCCCGGGCGGCCGCGTCATGTTCCTCGCCCAGCACACTGATCCCCAGCATCGGCAGATCCTTGAGTTTGGGCCACGTCGTCGAGGTGTTCTGCACGCAGAACGACACCAACGGCGGATCCAGCGATACGGGCACAAAAGTGCTGGCGGCCAAACCTTCCCGCGTTCCGTTCACTTCGGCGGCGATCGCGACGACACCGGACGGGAAGTGACCGAAGGCCTCCCGCAGTGACGACGCTGTCAACTTGTCATTCGAGTTCACCGGACTTATTCGCCCCTAGAGCCGGAGACGGGATTTGTCGGATTTGACCCTACCCGGCTTCACTCGCCCGGGCGCGGCCACCCTCGCCCGTTTTCTAAGCGTTCTGCCGAATATCCGTGCGCCGCGGCGACATCCGGATGCGCCCGCAGCCTGCTCTTCCAGGCGTTGCGGCCGTAGACCGCGAAGATCGGATCCGAGGGATCGTCGACTCGCTGCGCGCGTGCCTCGAGTTCGTCGGGCAGCGACAGCACCGGTATCCGCGCGTCCAGGCGGGGGTTGAAGAAGAAGGGCACCGAGATGCGGTCGCCCGTCGGCCCCTGCAGGTTGACCCGGTGCTCGGTGGCCCGTAAGCACCCGCGCGTCGCCACCTCCAGCAGTTCACCGATGTTGACGATGAATGCGCCGTCGCGCGGCGGCACGTCGATCCAGCCGCCGTTCGAATGGCCGATTCCCGGCGGCCGCACCTGCAGGCCCGTGCTGCCCGGTTCCGCCAGCAGCAGCGTCAACACCCCCGAGTCGCGGTGCGCGCCCACGCCCTGCGGGCCGGCCGCGCGGCCCGGGTAGCGGATGATCTTGATCAGCGTGGCCGGCGCGTCGGCGAAGGCGGCGTCGAATACATCGGACGGGCCGCCCAGCGCGGCCGCCCACTGCCGCAGCAGGGTGCGGGCCACCGCGGACAGCGCGGCGTCCCACTCCGCCACGATCCCGGGCAGGTCCGGCAGCGCGGCGGGCCACTGATTGGGGCCCTGCAGCCACCGATAGTCGGATCCGTCCAGCCCACCGATCGCAGGTCGTTCCGGCCCGACGTCGATCTGCTCGCGCCAATCCACTTCCCCGCGGGTCAACTCGCCGCCGAGCCGGGTGTAACCACGGAAGTGGGGACTGCGCACCATGGCGACGGCGTCCTTGTCCGGTTGCGGCAGCGCGAAGAGCCGACGGGCCGCGTCCAGGACCCGCGTCACCAACTCCGGCGGCACGCCGTGACCGGTGAGATAGAAGAATCCGATCTCGTGGCCCGCGACGCGCAGGGCGTCCCGCAGGCGGCCCGGGTCGGCCCGCAAATCCACTGCGGGCAGCTCCGAGGGCAGCGCAGTGACGCCGCGCACATCGGTCATGTGCCCGTCATCACCGCAGGTAAATCGATTTTCAGGGCGTGACCTGCAGCTTCCCAACCGGTTGGTTAATTAGGCAATGAAATCTAGCTCACATTGGCTTGCATACCGCTGACGCTAGCGATATTTTAGCGGTGTTACTGGTGGGTAACTTAGACCTAGTACCCAACCACAAGTGGCATTCTCAACGAGGAGGACCGTAGTGAGCCACTACAAGAGCAACGTCCGCGACCAGGCGTTCAACCTGTTCGAAGTTCTGGGCGTTGACAAGGCATTGGGCCAAGGCGAATACAGCGATCTGGACGCCGACACCGCCCGCGAAATGTTGAACGAGATCAGCCGGCTGGCCGAAGGGCCGGTCGCGGAGTCGTTCGTCGAGGGCGACCGCAATCCGCCGGTCTTCGACCCCGAGACGCACTCCGTAACACTGCCCGAGTCTTTCAAGAAGTCGGTTCGCGCCGTCATCGAGGCGGGTTGGGACAAGGTAGGCCTTGACGAGTCGCTGGGCGGCGTGCCCGCTCCCAAGGCGCTGCTGTGGGCCCTGCACGAACATCTCCTGGGCGCCAACCCGGCCGTGTGGATGTACGCCGGAGGGGCGGGCTTCGCCCAGATCCTTCACCACCTCGGCACCGACGAGCAGAAGAAGTGGGCCGAGCTGGCCGCCGAGCGCGGCTGGGGTTCGACCATGGTGCTCACCGAGCCGGACGCCGGCTCCGACGTGGGCGCCGGGCGGACCAAGGCGGTTCAGCAGGAGGACGGTTCCTGGCACATCGACGGGGTGAAGCGATTCATCACCTCCGCCGACTCCGGCGACCTGTTCGAGAACATCTTCCACCTGGTGCTGGCGCGCCCCGAGGGTGCCGGACCGGGCACCAAGGGCCTGTCGCTGTTCTTCGTGCCCAAGTTCCTGTTCGACTTCGAGACCGGTGAGCTGGGCGAGCGCAACGGCGTCTACGTCACCAACGTCGAGCACAAGATGGGCCTGAAGGTATCGGCGACGTGCGAGCTGAGCTTCGGCCAGCACGACGTCCCCGCCAAGGGCTGGCTGGTCGGCGAGGTCCACAACGGCATCGCGCAGATGTTCGAGGTGATCGAGCAGGCCCGCATGATGGTCGGCACCAAGGCCATCGCGACGCTGTCGACGGGTTACCTGAACGCGCTCGAGTACGCGAAGTCTCGCGTGCAGGGCGCCGACATGACCCAGATGACCGACAAGACCGCACCGCGGGTGACCATCACGCACCACCCCGACGTGCGCCGGTCGCTGATGACCCAGAAGGCGTACGCCGAGGGTCTGCGCGCGCTGTACCTGTTCACCGCGACCTACCAGGACTCGGCCGTCGCCGAGGCACTGCACGGTGTGGACGCCGAGCTGGCGGTCAAGGTGAACGACCTGATGCTGCCCGTCGTCAAGGGTGTGGGCTCGGAGCAGGCGTACGCCAAGCTCACCGAGAGCCTGCAGACCTTCGGTGGTTCCGGCTTCCTGCAGGACTACCCGATCGAGCAGTACATCCGGGACGCCAAGATCGACTCGCTGTACGAGGGCACCACCGCCATCCAGGCGCAGGACTTCTTCTTCCGCAAGATCGTCCGCGACAAGGGCCAGGCCCTGGCGCACGTGTCCGAGCAGATCCAGAAGTTCGTCGACAGCGAGTCCGGCAACGGCCGCTTGAAGACCGAGCGGGAGCTGCTGGCCAAGGCGCTGGAGGACGTGCAGGCGATGGCGGCGACGCTGACCGGCTACCTGATGGCGGCGCAGGAGGACGTGACCAGCCTGTACAAGGTGGGTCTGGGTTCGGTGCGCTTCCTGATGAGCGTCGGTGACCTGGTCATCGGCTGGCTGTTGCAGCGCCAGGCGGCGGTTGCCGTCGCGGCGCTCGACGCCGGCGCCAGCGGCGAGGAGAAGTCCTTCTACGAGGGCAAGATCGCGGTGGCATCGTTCTTCGCGAAGAACTTCCTGCCGTTGCTGACCAGCACTCGCGAGGTCATCGACACGCTGGACAACGACATCATGGAGCTCGACGAGGCCGCCTTCTAGGCCAACCTCGAACGCCACGCGCAAATCCCCCGCTTCGACCGCGAAGCGGGGGATTTGTCTTTTGCCGTACCGCGCAATCCCCCGGCAACGAAAAGGCCGCCGCTGGATCCCCTCACTCCAGCGGCGGCCCTTTTCGCACGCCAGTCCGTGAAACGGGCCGGCACTCGCATTCGGGGGATGCCCCGTATTGCCGTCGGGGTCGGGGGGTCAGACCACAACACGGGGCCATCCGGTGGGTCGAATACCCGCGCCCCGATGGGACTAACCAGGAGTGACCCAACTCATTACGGGCGTCGAGCCCGCGCGGGCGAGGGCCGATGGGCCGTCAGGCCTCCAAGATCGCGGCGACGCCCTGGCCGCCGGCCGCGCAAATCGAGACCAGGGCGCGCACGGTGCCGCCGCCCTTCTGCTCGGCCTTACGCTGGGCCAGCTGCTTGGACGCCTGTGCCAGGATTCGTCCACCGGTGGCCGCGAACGGGTGGCCGGCGGCCAGCGAGGACCCGTTGACGTTGAGCTTGGACCGATCGATCGACCCCAGCGCGGCGTCCAGCCCCAGGCGCTCCTTGCAGTACTCCTCGGATTCCCACGCCTGCAGGTGGCACAGCACCACCGACGCGAACGCCTCGTGGATCTCGTAGAAGTCGAAGTCCTGCAGGCTCAGGCCGTTGCGGGCGAGCAGCCGCGGCACCGCGTAGGTCGGGGCCATCAGCAGGCCGTCGCGCCCGTTGACATAGTCGACCGCCGCGGTCTCCGAATCCACCAGGTAGGCCAGCGGGGTCAACGAATGCGCGGCCGCCCACTCGTCGGTGGCCAGCAGCGCCACCGACGCGCCGTCGGTCAGCGGGGTCGAGTTACCGGCCGTCATCGTCGCGTCACCGGCCTTCACGCCGAACACCGGACGCAACTTCGCCAGCTTCTCCGCCGACGAGTCCGCGCGCAGGTTGTCGTCGCGGTACAGCCCCAAGAACGGCGTGACCAGGTCGTCGAAAAAGCCGCGGTCGTAGGCGGCGGCCATGTTGCGATGGCTGGCGGCGGCCAGCTCGTCCTGGGCGACGCGGCTGATGCCCATCTTCTTCGCCGTCAGCGCCTGGTGCTCGCCCATGGACAGCCCGGTGCGGGGTTCGCTGTTGACCGGGATCTCGACGCCCAGCGTCGCGGGCAGCGTGCCCGCCAGCTTCAGCCGTTGCACGTTGGAGTTCGCGCGGCGCAGCTTGAGCAGCGTGCGGCGCAGGTTGTCGCCCAGGCCGATGGGCGCGTCGGAGGTGGTGTCCACACCGCCGGCTGCGGCCACGTCGTAGCGTCCCGCCGCGATGCCCTCGGCCGCGTTGACGGCCGCCTGCAGCCCGGTACCGCAGGCCTGCTGCAGGTCGAACGCGGGGGTGTGGGACGACAGCTGCGAGCCGAGCACACATTCACGCGTCAGGTTGAAGTCCCGGCTGTGCTTGAGGACGGCACCGCCGACCACCAGGCCCAGCCGCTCGCCGGCCAGCCCGAAGCGATCCACCAGCCCTTCCAGGGCGGCGGTGAACATGTCCTGGTTGGAGGCCTCCGCGTAGGCACCATCGGATCGGGCGAACGGGATGCGGTTGCCGCCGAGGACGGCCACGGGCCGCCGCTCGGAACTGCGTTGCTTGCTTGCCTCAGAACTTGCAGCGGCCACTGTTTTCTCCGTGTTTCTGGCGGTCTATCGGTTTGGGAGTCGCCCGTCTGGGGCCATACTACCCACTGTTCTTACTCTGCAGTAAGTTCGTCCTCGATACGGTTGTGCTGTAGGCATACCCCGACTTCGAAAGAATATGGAAGGTAGCTCCGGTGGCTCCCAAGGCTTCATCCGATCTGTTCTCTCAGATCGTCAACTCCGGTCCTGGATCGTTTCTCGCCAAGCAGCTCGGCGTCCCCCAACCCGAGACGCTGCGCCGCTACTCCGCCGGTGAACCGCCCCTGGCCGGGGCCTTGCTGATCGGCGGGGAGGGCAGGGTCGTCGAACCGCTGCGCGCGGCGCTGGACGCCGATTACGACCTGGTGGGCAACAACCTGGGCGGTCGCTGGGCCGACAAATTCGGCGGCCTGGTGTTCGATGCCACGGGCATCACCACGCCCGAGGGGCTCAGGGGGCTCTACGAGTTCTTCACCCCCCTGCTGCGCAACCTCGGCCATTCGGCGCGCGTCGCCGTGGTCGGCACCACGCCCGACGCCGCCGCGAGCCCGCACGAGCAGATCGCGCAGCGCGCGCTGGAGGGCTTCACGCGCTCGCTGGGCAAGGAGGTGCGTAACGGCACCACGGTGGCGTTGGTCTATCTCTCACCGGACGCCAAACCCGCTGCGACGGGCCTGGAGTCGACGATGCGGTTCATCCTGTCGGCCAAGTCCGCCTACGTCGACGGCCAGGTCTTCTACGTCGGTGAGGCGGATTCCACTCCCCCGGCGGACTGGGAGCGACCGCTGGACGGGAAGGTAGCCATCGTCACGGGCGCGGCCCGGGGAATCGGCGCGACGATCGCCGAGGTGTTCGCCCGCGACGGCGCACGCGTGGTCGCGATCGACGTGGAATCGGCCGCCGAGGCGCTGGCCGAGACCGCCAGCCGCGTCGGGGGCACCGCGCTGTGGCTCGACGTCACCGCCGAAGACGCCGTCGACAAGATCACCGAACACCTACGCGAACACCACGGCGGCCGCGCCGACGTGCTGGTCAACAACGCCGGCATCACCCGCGACAAGCTGCTGGCCAACATGGACGACGCTCGGTGGGACGCCGTCCTGGCGGTCAATCTGCTTGCCCCGCTGCGACTTACCGAAGGGCTCGTGTCCAACGGCACGCTCGGCGAGGGCGGCCGGGTGATCGGCCTGTCGTCGATGGCCGGCATCGCCGGCAACCGCGGCCAGACCAACTACGCGACGACGAAGGCCGGAATGATCGGCCTCACCCAGTCGCTCGCCCCCGAGCTCTACGGCAAGGGCATCACGATCAACGCCGTCGCACCGGGATTCATCGAAACCCAGATGACGGCCGCCATCCCGCTGGCCACCCGCGAGGTCGGACGCCGGATGAACTCGCTACTGCAGGGCGGGCAGCCGGTGGACGTCGCGGAAACCATCGCCTACTTCGCCAGCCCGGCTTCGAATGCGGTGACGGGCAACGTCATTCGCGTTTGCGGCCAGGCCATGCTGGGCGCATAGGAGAACGTCATGAACCAGCCAAGCGGCCTGAAGAACATGCTGCGCGCCGCCGCCGGGGCCCTGCCCGTGGTGTCGCGCAGCAGTGAGCTGCCCACCCGCACGGTGACCATCGAGGAGCTGCCGATCGACCGCGCGAATGTGGCCGAGTACGCGGGGGTCACCGGTCTGCGCTACGGCAATCACGTGCCGCTGACGTACCCGTTCGCGCTGACCTTTCCGGCGATGATGTCGCTGGTGACCGGGTTCGACTTTCCTTTCGCCGCAATGGGATCGGTGCACACCGAGAACCACATCACGCAGTACCGCCCGATCGCGGTCACCGACACCGTCGGCGTGCGCGTGCACGCCGAGAACCTGCGCGAGCACCGCAAGGGCCTGCTGGTCGATCTGGTGACCGACGTCAGCGTCGGCAACGACACCGCCTGGCACCAGGTGACGACCTTCCTGCACCAGCAGCGGACCAGCCTGTCCGACGAACCCAAGCCGCCCCCGCAGAAGCAGCCCAAGCTGCCGCCGCCGTCGACCGTGTTGCGGATCAGCCCGGGGCTGATCCGGCGCTATGCCGACGTCGGGGGCGATCACAACCCGATCCACACCAACTCGGTCGCGGCCAAGCTGTTCGGGTTCCCGACGGTGATCGCGCACGGAATGTTCACTGCGGCAGCCGTATTGGCCAATGTCGAGGCGCAGATTCCCGATGCTGTCCGGTATTCGGTGCGGTTCGGCAAGCCGGTGGTGCTGCCCGCGACCGCGGGACTCTACATCGATGAACACGACGGCGGCTGGGACATTTCGTTGCGCAACATCGCCAAGGGCTACCCCCACCTGACCGGCACGGTCCGGGCGCTCTAGCGCCGACGCCACTAGCCCGGGTGCGTCGAACTGCGGCCCGTGGCAAGCAGTTTCAGACCGTGGGCGCTGGTCGCGGTCAGCAGGAATAGCAGGAATAGCCACAGCGGCGGCCGGGCGAGTTCCCAGACGAAGATCGCCGCCCAGATCGGTGAGCCCTGCGTCACCGCCAGCACGCCCGCGGCGCCGGCCAGCGACACCGCCGGCACGTGCAGGTGCGTCCCCGTCGCCCAGTTGATCATCAGCACCAGCGCGGACCCGGCGGCCGCGCCGGTCGCCAGTGAGGGCGTGAGCAGTCCGCCCGCCCCGCCGGCCCGCAGAAACAACGCTGTCAGAAGGGGTTTCAGCGCCAGAATTGCCAGCGCCGACAGCAAGGTCATGCCGCTGGCCAGGCTGACCGTCAGGATGCTGCGGCCGTTGCCGGGCAGCTCGGGCCACCAATGCGAACAGATCCCCATCACCAAGCCCGCCCCGGCAAGCGCGGGGATCAGCAGCGGCGTGCGCATCGGACGGGCGGGGCGCGCCGCGGCCATCAACCGGTTGAAGGCCAGCCCCACCGCCAGAGCAAGCGGCGCCAGCAGCAATCCGTGCGCGGTCAGCAGATACGTCGACTCCTCGATCGGCCACTGCAGGTTGGGCTGGTCGCGGGTGATCGCCGAGCCGACGGCGACCGCCAGGCCGGAGGAGAGAAACGCCGCGCCCACCGCGCGCGGCTGCCAGGTGCTGAGCAGAATCCGGATCGAGAACAGCGCCCCGGCCAGCGGGACCGCATACACCGCGCCCAGCCCGGCCCCGGCCGCGCAGGCCAGCAAGACCTCACGATCATGCGGTGAAAGCCGCTTGAGCCATCCGGTGCCGAAATCGCTTAGCGCAGCCGCGAATTGACGCGGCGCCCCTTCTCGCCCCAATGACGCGCCCGACCCGACGAGCAGCACCTGCAGCAAGGCATCGACGCTCCACGACAACCTCGGCACGGGCTCCCGCGCTGCGATGGTCTGCGCCAGTGGGGGCACCTCCGCCCGGCGCCGCAACAGCCACCACCCCAGGCCCGCCAGGGCGCCGCCGATCATCGGGCCTACGACCCGGCGGATCGGGCTGCTGGCGGCCACCCCCGCCAGCAACGCGCCGAAACTGTAGTGGTAGGTGGCGTGCTGGACAGCGCGCAGCACGAACGTCGTCGCCAATCCGGCAACTCCGGCGAGCAACCCGACGATGGTTACCGCACAAAAGAAGTCGAGGTTGCCGCGGTCCGAGCCGAGCGCGCTCATCCGGGCCACCTGAACGATGGCCTAGTCGCCCGCGGCGTCCGAGCCGCCCGCCGCGGCCGCTTCGCGTTCGGCCGGCGAGCCCTTGAGGCCGTACCAGAACAGGTCGACCATCAGCTGGGCCGCCTCCTCGACGTCGACGTCGCCGGCGGACAGCCGGTTGGCGACCGCCTCGCCCGCGCCCACCAGGGCCACGGCCATCATCTCGTGCTCCCGCTCGGAGCGCGCGTTGCGGCTGCCCGCCCGCATCAGCCCGGCCACCAGTTCGATGATCTGCTCGCGTCCCTCTCGGACCATGTGGGCGAACGCCTGCGAGCTGGTGGCCTGGGTGTACATCACGATCCAGGAGGCCCGATTGGCGTCGATGTAGCGCATGAACGACGCGATGGTGTTACGCAGCATGTCGTTGGGGCTCTGCCGGAAATCGATGTCGGCGCGCACCACGTCGATGAACCGGCTCATCTCCCGATTCAGGCAGGCGCCGAACAGATCTTCCTTGCAGCCGTAGTACAGGTACAGCATCGGCTTGGAGATCTGCGCCTCGGCGGCGATGGCGTCCATCGAGGTCTCGTGATAGCCGTTGACCGAGAACATCTGCACGGCGGCGTCGAGCATCTGCTGCTCACGGACGGCACGCGGTAACCGCTTGGTACCACCCGCCATCGCTTGCCTCTCCGTCTATCTGACTCAAGAGTAAGCAACGCGGCGCCGCGGCACACGCACTAGTGACCGCAGGTGGCGCTGCGGCCCTTCATCGTCGCCACCCGCACCAGCGACTCGTCGACCTGCTGGGCCGGCAATTCCCCCGACGCGACAGCCTTTTGCAACCGGTCCAAGACCGCAGGCACCTCGTCGGTGGTGACCCACAGGGCGACGTCGACGCCGGCCCGCAGGCTGCGCAGCACCGCCTCCGACACCCCGTACCGATCGGAGATGGCGGCCATGCTGGACAGGTCGTCGCTGAACACCGGCCCGGTGAACGGCGGGCCCTTATAGCCGACGCCGTTGCGCAGCAGCTGCACCGCCTCGGGGCTCAGGCTGGCCGGGGCGTCGCCGGTGAGTCCGGGAACCTGCAAGTGGCCCACCATCACCGCGACCGGCGCAGCGGCCACCAGCGTCCGGTAGGGCACCAGATCGCTGTTCTGCAAACTGTCCAGCGGCGGCGTGACCACACCCCCGGTGTGTGAATCACCCGAGCCGTGCCCGTGGCCGGGGAAGTGCTTGAGCACCGGGAGCAGCCCGGCCTCCCGCAACCCCTGCGCATAAGCCCCGGCGTAGTCGGTGACCGTGGCCGGATCCGCGCCGAACGAGCGGTTGCCGATCACCGCGTCATCGGGCTCATCGCTGACGTCGACGACGGGCGCGAAGTCGACGGTGATGCCCAGGTCGTGCATCTTCTTGCCACGGTCGGAGGCCAGGTCATGCACCTGCTGGACGGTCTGCGTCTGCGCCAGCTCACGGGGTGACGGCGACGTCCCGATCAGCGATTTCAACCGCGAGACCCGGCCGCCCTCCTCGTCGACGCTGACGGCCAGCGGCAGGGGCCCCGCCTTGGCCGTGATGTCGGCCAGCGGGCCCTTGAAGATCGACAGGTCGGTCCAGCTGCCGATGAAGATTCCGCCCACGTGATAGCCGTTGACGACGGCCCGGGCGTCGTCGGCGTTCTTCACACCGACCATCAAAAGTTGGGCCAGCTTGTCGCGGATGTTCAGGGTGGCCGGCACCGCCGACGGGTCGGCGCACACCGGCGGCGCCGGGGCGGCCACCGGCTTGCTTGACGTGGAAGTCGACGGGCGGGGCGGGTGTGCGGCGTGGTGGCCGCAGCCGGCCACCAGCGCCGACGCGACTGCGAGCACGGCGAAGGTGCGCGAAAATGCCATCGGGCCATGCTTTCACGACGGGCGTTTCGTACCCGGCTCCAGGGGGCATCAGCGGTACGTTGCTGATCAGGGGCCTGGGGCTTGTCGGGGCGCCTTTTTGACTGGCAGGGAGGAAGCCCGCGATGAACCGTTTCACGTTGGCCGCCGCGGTCAGCGTCGCGGTCGGTTTGTCCGCCGGGGTGGCGACGACGGTCGGAATCACGCTCGCCGTCGCCGACCACAGCTTGGTGCAGGTGCCACCCGTTCAGCGCCCCGCGCTCCCGGCCGGTCCCTATCAGGTGGAATACGGCGACCGCTGTGTGCACGGACACTGTCTGCACTGGTGACCGGCGGCCCGGTGGCGGCGCGGGCTTCTGCTAGGTTGGCGCTAGGTTGAAAGTCACGACCGCAAGCCGACACTCAGGAGCCGTCGAATGAACCGGATCGTTGCGCCCGCCGCAGCGAGCGTTGTGGTTGGCCTGTTGCTCGGCGCGGCCGCGATTTTCGGGATCACGCTGATGGTCCAGCAAGACACGAAGCCGCCACTTCCCGGGGGCGATCCGCAGTCGTCAGTGCTCAACCGGGTCGAGTACGGCAACCGTAGCTAGCCGGTCGGAGGCGGGGACCGGAGCGCCGGTCTCATGCTCGACGGCCGAGCCGGTGTCGCGGCGATGGTTGTGGCTGGTCGGTTCGGTCGCGCTGGCCCTGACGTTCATCCAATCGCCCGGGCGGATCTCCCCCGACACCAAGCTCGACCTCACCGCCAACCCGCTGCGCTTTCTGGCCCGGGCGACCAACCTGTGGAACAGCGAGCTCCCGTTCGGGCAGGCGCAGAACCAGGCCTACGGCTACCTGTTTCCGCACGGCACCTTCTTTCTCCTCGGCCATGCGCTGGGCGTGCCCGGCTGGATCACCCAGCGGCTGTGGTGGGCGCTGCTGCTCACGGTTGGCTTCTGGGGGCTGCTACGGGTCGCCGAGGCGTTGCGGATCGGCAGCCCGGCGTCACGGGTGATCGCCGCGGTCGCATTCGCGCTGTCGCCTCGAGTGCTGACCACCCTCGGTTCGATCTCGTCGGAAACGCTGCCAATGATGTTGGCGCCGTGGGTCTTGCTGCCCACGATCCTGGCACTGCGAGGCTCCGGCCACCGGTCGGTGCGCGCGCTGGCCGGGCAGGCGGGGCTGGCCGTCGCGCTGATGGGTGCGGTGAACGCCATCGCGACCCTGGCCGGCTGCCTGCCGGCGGTGATCTGGTGGGCGTGCCACCGGCCGAGCCGGTTGTGGTGGCGGTACACCGGGTGGTGGCTGGTGGCGCTGCTGTTGGCCACGCTGTGGTGGGTGGTGGCGCTGGTGATGCTGCGCGCGATCAGCCCCCCGTTCCTGGACTTCATCGAGTCCTCCGGCGTGACGACGCAATGGTCGTCACTGGTCGAGATGTTGCGCGGTACCGACAGCTGGACCCCGTACGTTGCGCCGACCGCCACCGCGGGCGCTCCGCTGGTGACCGGGTCGGCCGCCGTGCTCGGAACCTGCCTGGTCGCCGCGGCCGGACTGGCGGGGCTGGCCAGCCCGGCCATGCCGGCGCGCGGGCGGCTGGTGACGATGTTGTTGACCGGGGTGGTGTTGATGGCCGCCGGATACAGCGGCGGCCTGGGCTCGCCGGTGGCGCACGCGGTGCAGGCCTTCCTGGACGCCGGTGGCGCCCCGCTGCGCAACGTGCACAAGCTCGGTTCGGTGATCAGGATCCCGGTGGTGCTGGGCCTCGCGCAGTTGCTGGGCCGGATACCGCTGCCGGGCGGCGCACCAATGTTGGTGTGGCTGCGGTCCTTTGCGCATCCCGAGCGTGACAAGCGCGTCGCGGCCGCGATCGTCGTCGTGACGGCGCTGATGGTCAGCACGTCACTGGCGTGGACCGGCCGGCTGGCCCCGCCCGGAACCTTCACCGCGATCCCGCAGTACTGGCACGAGGCCGCCGACTGGCTCACCGAACACAACACCGGGACGCCCACCCCCGGGCGGGTACTCGTGGTTCCGGGCGCGCCGTTCGCCACCCAGGTGTGGGGCACCAGCCACGACGAGCCGCTGCAGGTGCTGGGCACCAGCCCATGGGGTGTTCGCGATTCCATCCCGCTGACCCCGCCGCAGACCATCCGGGCGCTGGATTCGGTGCAGCGCTTGTTGGCCGCCGGCCGCCCGTCGGCCGGGCTGGCCGATACCCTTGCCCGCCAAGGCATTTCCTATCTGGCGCTGCGCAACGACCTGGATCCCGACACGTCGCGCTCGGCCCGCCCGGTCCTGGTGCACCGCGCGGTCGACGGGTCACCGGGGCTGCGCAAGGTCGCACAGTTCGGCGCGCCGGTGGGGCCGGGCACCCTGGCGGGTTTCGTCGCGGACAGCGGACTGCGGCCGCGATACCCGGCGGTCGAGATTTATCGGGTCGGCGGCGACACCGACCCCGCCACACCGTATTTCGTCGATACCGACCGGCTGGCCCGGGTCGACGGCGGACCCGAGGCGCTGCTGCGCCTCGACGAGCGCCGGCGACTGCTGGGTCAGCCGCCGCTGGGCCCCACGCTGCTTTCCGCGGACGCGCGGGGCACCGGGCTACCGATGAATGCAGGGGTGATGATCACCGACACCCCGGTGGCGCGGGAGACGGATTATGGCCGGGTCGACCAACATTCGTCGGCGATCCGCGCCCCCGGCGATGCGCGGCACACCTACAACCGGGTGCCCGACTACCCCGTCCCCGGCGCCGACCCGGTCGCCGGCGCCTGGTCCGGCGGGCGGATCACGGTATCGAGTTCGTCGTCGGATTCCACCGCGATGCCCGACGTCGCGCCGGCCACCTCCCCCGCCGCGGCGATCGACGGGGATTCGGCGACGGCCTGGGTGTCGAACTCGCTGCAGGCCGCCGTCGGTCAATGGATGCGGATCGACTTCGACCACCCGGTGACCAACGCGGCGATCACGCTGACGCCCAGCGCCACCGCCGTCGGCGCCCAGGTGCGCCGAATCCTGATCGAGACCGCCACCGGGAGCACCACTTTGCGCTTCGACGAGCCGGGCAAGCCGCTGGCCGCGGCACTGCCCTATGGCGAGACCCCCTGGGTGCGAATCACCGCCGCCGGCACCGACGACGGGTCCGCCGGGGTGCAGTTCGGCATCACCGACCTGTCGATCACCCAATACGACGCGTCCGGATTCGCCCACCAGGTCGAGCTGCGGCACACCGTGCGGGTGCCCGGGCCGCCGCCGGGATCGGCGGTCGCCGGGTGGGATCTGGGATCGGAACTGCTGGGCAGGCCGGGTTGCGCGCCAGCTCCCGACGGTGTGCGCTGTGCGCCGTCGATGGCCCTGGCACCGGAGGAACCGGTCAATTTCAGCCGGATGCTGACCGTGCCGACGGCGACGTCGGTGACCCCGACGGTGTGGGTGCGGCCGCGCCAAGGCCCCAAGCTGGCCGACCTGATCACTGAACCGAATGTCACCGTGGCTCATGGTGATTCGGATACCGTCGATGTTCTCGGCTCCGCGTACGCGGCCGCCGACGGCGACCCCGCCACGGCGTGGACGGCGCCGCAGCGTGTGGTGCAGCACAAGACCCCGCCGACCCTGACGCTCACGCTGCCGCGCCCCACCCAGGTCACCGGGGTGCGATTGGTCCCGAGCCGGTCGACCTTGCCCGCCCACCCGACGATGGTGGCCATCAACCTGGGCGACGGCCCGCAGGCCGCCGCGGTGCGACCCGACGGGGCGCAGATTGTGCCGCTGAAACCCCGGGTGACCGACACCGTGACGATCAGCCTGCTGAATTGGCAAGACGTCATCGACCGCAACGCTTTGGGTTTCGACCAGCTCAAGCCGCCCGGGTTGGCCGAGGTCGCGGCGCTGGGCGCCGACGGCAACCCGATCGCACCGGGCGACGCGGCCCGCAACCGCGGCCGGGAGATCGGCGTCGGATGCGACCGCGGACCCGTCATCGCGGTCGCGGGCCGGTTCGTGCACACCGCGATTCACACCACCGTGGGGGCCATCCTGGATGACGCGCCGCTGGCCGCGGTGCCCTGCGAGCGCGACCCGATCGCGCTGCCCGCGGGTCAACAGGAGCTCTTGGTCAGCCCCGGCGCCCAGTTCGTCGTCGACGGGGCCGAGCTGACCGCCTCCGCCGGCCCCGAAGCCGCACAGCCGGTGCGTGTTTCGTCATGGCGGGCGTGGGGTCCGGCCCGCCGCGAGGTACAGGCGCCCGCCTCGGCCACATCCCGGGTGCTGGTCGTCCCGGAAAGCATCAACCCGGGTTGGGTGGCGCACACCAGCGCCGGGACCCGCTTGACGCCGATCGCCGTCAACGGGTGGCAACAGGGCTGGGTGGTGCCCGCGGGCGACCCGGGCACCATCACGCTGACGTTCGCTTCCAACTCGCTCTACCGCGCGGGCCTGGCGGTGGGACTGGCCCTGCTTCCGCTGCTCGCGATGCTCGCGCTCTGGCGCACCCGGCGAAAGGACGACACAGCCGAGCCCGCACGGCCGTGGCGGCCCGGCGCATCAGCGAGCGTCGCGGCGCTGGCTGCGGCCGGCCTGATCGCCGGGTGGGGCGGCGTGGTGGTGATGGGCATCGCCCTGGGCCTGCGCTACGCGCTGCGCCGGCGGCGGTGGGAACGCCTCAGCGTGGTGTGCAGTGCCAGCGGGCTGATCCTGGCCGGGGCGGCGCTGTCGCGGCAGCCCTGGCGCTCGGCCGACGGCTACGCCGGCCATTCCGCCGGTGTCCAGCTGCTGGCACTGATTTCGGTTGCGGTGCTTGCCGCTTCGGCGGTTGCAGTACCCGAACGTGCGCAGGCGCCGCGCGACGAATAGTCGGCCGAGCTCTTGGCTACCCGTTTACCGGCTGATTGACTGGATACGCGGGTTGGCGTAGCCGCCACCAACCGAGGAGTCACGCGCCATGGACTGGTTTTCGGCACCCGAATATTGGGTGGGCAGACTGGTGCTCGAGCGCGGCGCCGCGGTGATTTACCTGCTCGGTTTCGTCGCGGCCGCGGTCCAGTTTCGCGCGCTCATCGGCGAGCGCGGCATCCTGCCCATACCGCAGTTCTTGGCCAGGCAAACCTTCTGGCGCACGCCGAGCCTTTTCCACCTGCGCTATTCCGATCGGCTGTTTTCGGCCGTCTCGTGGTTCGGCGCGGCACTGTCGGCGGCGATCGCCGTCGGGGCCGCCGACGCGGTGCCGCTGTGGGCGGCGATGGCGATGTGGCTGACGCTGTGGGTGCTTTACCTGTCGATCGTCAACGTCGGGCAGACCTGGTACTCGTTCGGCTGGGAATCGCTACTGCTCGAGACCGGGTTTTTGATGATCTTCCTCGGTAACCACGCCGTGGCGCCGCCGGTGCTGACGCTCTGGATGGTTCGGCTGCTGTTGTTCCGCGTCGAGTTCGGTGCGGGGCTGATCAAGATGCGCGGCGACCCGTGCTGGCGCGACCTGACGTGTCTGTACTACCACCATGAGACGCAGCCGATGCCTGGGCCGCTGAGCTGGTTCTTCCACCATCTGCCCAAACCGCTGCATCGGATCGAGGTGGCGGGCAACCATTTCGCGCAGCTGATCGTGCCGTTCGGACTGTTCGCCCCGCAGCCGGTGGCCGGCGTGGCCGCCGCGATCATCGTCGTCACCCAGCTGTGGCTGGTCGCCTCGGGCAATTTCGCCTGGCTCAATTGGGTGACGATAGTGCTGGCGTTCAGCGCAATCGACGACGCGTCGGTGGCGATGCTGCTGCCCGAGGGACTCGTTCCGGCACACGGGGGGCTGGCGGCGCATTTGTCACAGCCGCTGTGGTTCGTCGGCCTGGTGATCGCGGTGACGGCCGCGGTGTTGTTCATGAGCTACTGGCCGTTGGCCAACATGTTGTCGTCGCGGCAGCGAATGAATGTGTCGTTCAACTCGTTTCATCTGGTCAACACCTACGGGGCGTTCGGCAGTATCGGGCGGATCCGTCGGGAGGTGGTGATCGAAGGCACCGACGAGGCGCTGATCACCGCCCAAACCGTCTGGAAGGAATACGAATTCAAGGGCAAGCCGGGGGCGGTGCGCCGGTTGCCGCGACAGTGGGCCCCGTATCATCTGCGCCTGGACTGGCTGATGTGGTTCGCCGCGATCTCGCCCGGCTACGCGCAGCCATGGCTGAGACCCTTCATGCAGCGGTTGCTGCAAAACGATCGGGCGACGCTACGCTTGTTGCGCCACAACCCTTTTCCCGAATCTCCGCCCCGCTTGGTGCGGGCCCAGCTCTACCAGTATCGCTTCACCACACCGGCGGAGCTGCGCCGTGACCGGGCCTGGTGGCATCGCGCCCTGGTCGGCGGTTACGTGCCACCGATGGCCCTGTCGACGGCGACCAGCGCCGGGTGAGGCTGTCCTACTTCTGGTAGGACAGCGCTCCGGTGCCCGCGAGCCGTCCGCCCTCGACGATCAGGTACTCGGGACGGATGGGCTTGCCGGCGAACCAGCTCTCCAGGATCTCCCGGGTGCCGGCGGCGTAACGCGCCTGAGCGGACAACGTGGTACCCGAAACATGCGGCGTCATGGCGTTATTCGGCATGGTCCGCCAGGGGTGGTCGGGCGGCGGGGGCTGCGGGTACCACACGTCACCGGCGTAGCCCGCGAGCTGCCCGGATTTCAGGGCGGCGACGATCGCTTCCGGCACCGTCTCCTCGGCGCGGGCGGTGTTGACGATGTAGGAGCCCCGCCGCATCGTCGAGATCAGCTGCTCGTTGAACATCCTGCGGGTGTCGTCGTACAGCGGCGAATGGACGGACACCACGTCGACGGCCTGCACCAGCGACTCCACGTCGGGGTGAAACGTCACATTGAGTTGTTTCTCCACGTCCGGCGCCAGCCGGCGGGTATCGGTGTAGTGCAGGTTGACGTCGAACGGCGCCAGCCGACGCAGTACCGCACGCCCGATCCGGCCGGCGGCGATGACGCCGACGTCCATGCCCTCGAGGTCGTAAGCGCGCTCGACGCAGTCGGCGATGTTCCAGCCGCCTTCGGCGGCCCACCGATGCGACGGCACGAAATTGCGCACCAGCGCGAGGATCTGCATCACCGCATGCTCGGCGACGCTGATGCTGTTGCTGTACGTCACCTCGGCGACGGTGATCCCGCGTTCTTTCGCCGCGTCCAGATCCACGTGGTCGGAGCCGATGCCCGCGGTCAACGCCAGCTTCAGTTTGGGCGCCTTGGCGATGCGTTCCTTCGTCAGGTAGGCCGGCCAAAACGGTTGCGAGATCACGATGTCGGCGTCGGCCAGCTCACGCTCGAATTCCGAGTCGGGGCCCTCCTTGTCGGACGTCACCACCAACTCGTGCCCGGCGTCTTCGAAGAACTTGCGCAGCCCCAGCTCACCCGAGACGCAGCCGAGCAGGTCACCGGGCGTGAAGTCGATCTTGGACGGAGTCGGCACGGTGCTGCCGTCGGGATATGCGTGGATCGTCGGGATGCTGTCGCGCGCGTAGGTCGGCGGGTAGCCATCGACGGGGTCGGGGTAGAGCACCATCACACACTTGGCCATTGAAGTCCTCCTTGAGCGGAATCAATCCCAGTCTCAGAGGGCGCTCACGTCGTGTCAAAGACGCGGCTCCGACCGGCTGATAGGCAACGCCGATCACTCGAGGCTGAGTCAGGGCAACTCGCTGAGCGCCGCACCGATGCAGGCCTCGCGCGCGGTTCGTCGCAATGCGCGCGCCAGCAACGAGCCCGGCTCCGCCCTGTTGGTCACCAGCGCTATCAGCGCCGTGACCGAGGGGCGCCGCAGCCTCAGCACGCTGACTCCGACCGGTACGCCCAGGGTGTGAATCCACGGCTGCGGCACGATGCTCGCCCACCGGCCGGTGCGAACGTGCGCGAATAGCGCGGCCACGGAATCGGTTTCCAGCTGCGGGGTGACCTGCAGGCCGTGGGTGGCCAGCGCATCGTCGATGAGCCGACGCCCCCGCATGCCCTGAGTGAGCAGACACAGCGGTAGCTGCACGGCTTCGGACCACGCGATGGTTTCCGCCTTACCGCCGAGAAGCTCGGCGGCGGCGATGAGCACCGGCTGCTCGTGGTACAGCGGAGTCACCAGCAGATCGGCCGTGTCCTGCTGGTCGGGGTAGAGGATGCCCGCGTCCAATTCGAAGTTGCGGACCCGTTCGACGATCCCGGCCGAGCGCAGGTTGACCTCGAGCCGAATGCGCACCAAGGGGTGTGCCGCACAAAACGGATCCGTAAGCAGCGCAACGGTAGTCGAGGCGGCCGGCACCACGCCGAGCCGCAATTCGCCGGTGAGGCCGGCGCGCAACGCGGTGACTTCCTGTTCCATGGCGTCGCGGTCGGCCAGGATGCGCCGCGCCCACGGCACCAGCCGCTCACCTTCTGGAGTCAGGCCCTCGAACTTCTGTCCGCGCCGCACCAGCGGGACGTTGAGTTCGGCTTCGAGCTTGCGGATCGCTTCCGACAGCGCGGGTTGCGACACGTAACAGGCCCTCGCGGCGCGCGCGAAGTGACGCTCCTGAGCGAGCGCGACGAAGTATTCCAGCTGACGGAACAGCATGAGCCATTCGATCATGCCGCCGGCCGTTAGCGGGTACTCGTCTTGGCGACCGAAGGTTCAGCCGTGACACGAAGTATGCGAAGGAGGCGCGGTGCCCAAACAGTTCGAAGTCGGAGATCACGTCAGGTGGAATTCCGAAGCCGGCCGGGTGAGCGGCACCATCGTGAAAAAGCACACCCGCGACACCGAGTACAAAGGCCACAAACGGCACTGCACCGAAGACGACCCGCAATACGAGATCAAAAGCGACAAAACCGACCACGTCGCGATGCACAAGGGCGACACTCTGGAGAAGATCGACTAGAGCCGGCACGGCACAAGCATGGGCGAGCACGACGAGATCTGGACCATCGGACACTGGACATGCCCGGTGCCGACCTTCTTGGAGCCCCTGGATGACGCCCGCATCGACCTGCTCGCCGATGTGCGCGCTCAGCCTGGCTCGCGACGCAGCCCCCAGTTCGGCAGCGCAGAGATGGCGCGCTGGCTGGGTGACGCCGGCATCGGTTACATCCACCTTCCCGAGCTCGGCGGACGCCGCCGTCAGCAAAGCGTCGATCCCGCCATCAACGCCGGCTGGCAAAACGCGAGCTTCAAGAATTACGCCGACTACACCCTCACCGGCGAATACCAGCGCGGCCTCACCCGGCTGATCACCCTGGCCCGGTCACACC
This sequence comes from Mycobacterium sp. NGS17, assembly GCF_059813205.1. Classification (NCBI taxonomy): domain Bacteria; kingdom Bacillati; phylum Actinomycetota; class Actinomycetes; order Mycobacteriales; family Mycobacteriaceae; genus Mycobacterium; species Mycobacterium sp. NGS17. Next base: position 753,523 of record NZ_JCALED010000002.1, read on the forward strand.
GACTGGCGATCATGTGTGGCGAGCCGATGCCCTGGCGATGCCACCGGCAGCTGATCGCGAACAACCTTGTCGCCCAAGGGTGGACGGTATGGCACCTGATGAGCGGGTCCGTCCCGCGTCAGCACCGGCTCGGTCAATGGGGCGCCACGCCCGTCGTCGACGAGCGCGGGCACGTGACGTACCCGGCGGAGCCGACGTTGTCGGAGCTAACCGACGTATCAGATCAGGAGGCGGGGCCGTAGCCGCGACGCGGTGACATCAACTCCGGCGGCGACGTCGTCGATCAGCGCGTTGACGTACTCCACCAATCCGGCGACGTCGATGTCGTGCGGCGCCGGCCCATCCGCGTCGCCGAGATGGCCTGCCGCGCGACGGAGCAACGTGGTTGCCCCATTCGGGTTGCCCCGCTGGACGTGGGTAATCCCCACCGCGAGCTGAGTCAGGCCTTGCCACAGTGGCTGCTCGTTATTTGGACCGTTCTTCCACGCGGCCTCTAAAACCTCGTGGGCGTTGAAGGCGAGACCGCGATCCAGCAGATCCTGGGCATAGGCGAGGGTCTCGGCCGGCGCCAGCGTCAGGTCATCCGGGACGCGTGGCACACCCGCGCTGCCGGGCGGAAGTGGTCGGCCAAAAGCGTCGCGCGGCCGGGCATTTCGCGGCCGACCCGATTCGTCACGATCGCGCTCCGACATCTGCAACGGTTTCCCGAACTACAGAGTTTCGTCTAACTCACCGAGGCGGTCGGTCAGCCGCAGGTTCTCGGAGTAGTCGACCGGGCAACTGATCAGCGAGACGCCGTCGTCGTCGAGCGCGGTCCGCAGGGTCGGCAGCAGCTCCTCGGCGCTGTTTATCCGGTATCCCTTGGCGCCGAAGCTTTCCGCGTAGGTCACCACGTCCGGGTTGTTGAACTTCACGTAGTAGTGCTCGCCGAGTTCGAGGTCCATCTTCCATTCGATGAGGCCGTAACCGCCGTCCTCCCAAATCAGCACCACCAGCGGGATCCGCTCGCGCACGGCGGTCTCGATCTCTTGCGAGTTCATCAGGAATGCGCCGTCGCCGACGACGGCCAGCACCTTGGCTTCCGGTTGGGCAAGCTTGACGCCCAGCGCCCCGGGAAGGGCGAAGCTCATGGTGGACAACCCGTTTGAGATCAAGCAGGTGTTCCGCTCGTAGGTCGGGTAGAGGCGGGCCATCCACATCTTGGTCGCGCCGGTGTCGACCAGGACGACGTCACTGCGGCCCAGCGCCGCACGGGTGTCGGCCACCACCCGCGCCGGCGCTAGCGGGTAGCGCGAATCCTGTTGTCCCCGTTCGAATTCCTCGGCCAGCAGACCCGAGCCGGGGACGTCGGCGGCGTGAGCGAAGGTGTGACCGGACAGCGCGTCGGTGAGGGCGTTCAAGGAATCGCTGATGTCACCGATGATCCCCACGTCGACCGAGTAGTGCGCGTCGACCTCGGCCGGGAACCGGTGAACGTGGATGATCCTCTTGTCGGCCTGCGGGTTGATCCGCACCGGGTCGAACTCCTGCAGCTCGTAGCCGACGGCGATGACGGCGTCGGCGTTGTCGAACCCGAAGTTGACGTAGTCGTGCCGCATGAAGCCCAGCGTGCCGATGCTGTTGGGGTGATCGTCGGGCATGACTCCCTTGCCGTGGAAGGTGTTGGCGACCTGGATGCCGAATTCCTCGGAGAAGCGCACCAGGGCTTTGGTGGCGTCGGCGCGCGCGGCGCCGTGCCCGGCCAGCAGCACCGGCCGCTTCGCGTTGCGCAGGACGTCGACGGCGCGCGCCACCTGGCGGGGGGCCGGGGCGTCCGCGCGTACGACGTTGCGAGGCAACGGTCGCAGGTCGTAGTCGGCCTCGTCGGCATCGATGTGCTCGGGCACGGCCAGATATACCGCGGCCGGCCGCTCCGCCTCGGAGACTTTGAACGCCTTACGGACCATCTCGGGGATGGCGCGCGCGGTAGGGATGCCGGCCGCCCACCGGGTGATGGGGGCGAACATCGACACCAGGTCGACGTACTGGTGCGACTCCTTGAACTCCCGGTCGTGGCCCACCTGCGCGGAGATGGCGACCAGCGGGGTGCTGTTGGTGGTGGCGTCGGCGACACCGAGTTGCATGTTGATCGCGCCGGGGCCCAATGTGGCCGACACCACCGCGGCCCGGCCGGTGACCCTGCCGTACATCTCCGCCATGAACGAGGCGGCCTGCTCGTGCCGGGTGAGCACATACCGGATGCTCGACGACGCGAGCGCCTGCACGAACCGGATGTTCTCCTCGCCGGGAACCCCGAATACGACGGAAACACCCTCGTTTTCCAGGCACTTGACGATCAGCTCAGCGGCCTTGCTCATCCGACACCTCCCTTAGGGGAACGATAGTGGCAGGCTAGGTGTTGGACTTTTCAGCCACGAACCCGATGAAGGAGGGCCGACGTGCCCATCGCCACCATTAACCCGGCTACCGGCGAAACAGTGAAGACCTTCACCGCGGCCACCGATCAAGAAGTCGATGCCGCGATTGCCCGTGCCTACGACCGCTTCCTCGACTACCGCCACAACACCACGTTTGCCCAGCGCGCCCAGTGGGCAAACGCGACCGCCGACCTGCTGGAGGCCGAGGCCGACGACGTCGCGGCCATGATGACGCTGGAGATGGGCAAGACCCTGAAGTCGGCCAAGGCCGAAGCGCTGAAGTGCGCCAAGGGTTTTCGCTACTACGCCGAAAACGCCGAGCAGCTGCTGGCCGACGAGCCGGCCGACGCCGAGGCGGTGGGCGCGAAGAAGGCCTACACCCGCTACCAGCCGCTCGGGGTGGTGCTGGCGGTGATGCCGTGGAACTTCCCGCTGTGGCAGGCCGTGCGGTTCGCCGCACCGGCGCTGATGGCGGGCAACGTCGGGATCCTCAAGCACGCGTCGAACGTGCCGCAGAGCGCGCTGTACCTCGCCGACGTCATCGCCCGCGGCGGCTTCCCCGAGGGATGTTTCCAGACCCTGCTCGTCTCCTCCAGCGCGGTCGAGCGCATCCTGCGCGACCCCCGGGTCGCGGCTGCGACCCTGACCGGAAGCGAACCGGCCGGCCAGTCGGTGGCGGCCATCGCCGGCGACGAGATCAAACCGACCGTCCTCGAGCTAGGCGGCAGCGACCCGTTCATCGTGATGCCGTCGGCCAACCTGGACGAGGCCGCCAAGACCGCGGTGACCGCCCGGGTGCAGAACAACGGCCAATCGTGCATCGCCGCAAAGCGGTTCATCGTGCACACCGACATCTACGACGCGTTCGTCGACAAGTTCACCGAGCAGATGGAGGCGCTGACCGTCGGCGACCCGACCGACCCGGACACCGACGTGGGCCCGTTGGCCACCGAATCGGGCCGCGACGAGATCGCCAAGCAGGTCGACGACGCCGCCGCGGCGGGCGCCAAGGTGCGGCTCGGCGGCAAGCCCATCGATGGGCCGGGGTGGTTCTATCCGCCGACCGTCGTCACCGACATCACCAAGGACATGGCCCTCTACACCGAGGAGGTGTTCGGCCCCGTCGCGTCGATGTACCGGGCCGCGGACATCGACGAGGCCATCGAGATCGCCAACGCCACCACGTTCGGCCTGGGCTCCAACGCCTGGACCAACGACGAGGCCGAGCAGCAGCGGTTCATCGACGACATCGAGGCCGGCCAGGTCTTCATCAACGGGATGACGGTGTCCTATCCCGAGCTGGGGTTCGGCGGCGTCAAGCGGTCCGGGTACGGACGCGAACTCGCGGGGCTTGGCATCCGCGCATTCGTCAACGCCAAAACCGTGTGGGTCGGGGAATCCGAAAGCGGCTCCTCGTCGGGCGACGACAAGGTCGAGTGAGGTTCCGCCGCTAGACGGCCGCCAGCGCCCGCTCGTCCTCGTCGGCGAAGGTGTCCTCGAGCTGCAGCGGTGAGTAGTCGAGGTCGATCTCGCCCAGCGGGCGCCCGCGGGCGCTCGAGATGGTGCCGAAGCGTCGCATCCCCTTGTCGGCGGCGTACTGCATGAACTCGTCCACCGACAGCCCGAAGGGCATCGGATCGTAGAGGGCGAAGCCTTCCTCGATCAGACGCAGGCCGAGCGGCATCAGCTCGTTCATCCGGGTTTCGAAGACGCCCCAGTTGGCGTCGTCGGCGGCGACGTGGCGCCGGCAGGTGAAGGTGCCCCACGCCATGTGCCGTCGCTCGTCGTCGCCGATGCGCCGCACCAACTCCTGCATGCCGGGCAGGATGCCGCGTTCCACACAGATCTTGTGCCAGCCGAAGTAACCGGTCAGCGCCAGCATGCCTTCGACCATGTGGTTGTAGGTCACCGACGCCCGCACCTGGGCGGCCGGCGACGGATCGACCGTCAGCGCGTGCAGGCAGTCCGGCAGCTCCTCGTAGAAGATCGTGCGGTAGGTCGGCACGTCTTCGAGGAAGTCGTGCAGATCCTCGGTGATGCCGACGGCGTCCAGCCACATGCGGAACACCTGGACGTGTTTGGCCTCCTCGAAGGCGAACTGCGTCAGATACATCTCGTCGCCGAGCCGGCCTTCGGCCCGCATCGCGGCCATGAAGGGCTGAATGTCCTGGGTCACCGATTCCTCGCCGGCGATGAACTCGGCGCACAACCGGGTCGCGTAGTGGCGTTCGTCCTCGGTCAGGCGTTCCCAGTCCTCGCGATCGCGGGAAAAGTCGATGTCGGCCGGATTCCAGAACTTCGCGTTGCCGCCCGCAAAAAGCTTGAGCGGCAAGCTGTCCCAGTTCAGACCGCCCTCGACCATCGAGGCTATACGGGTTCTGTTCATGTGACCTCCTCAGATCGTTTAGGGGCTGAGCCGACCGGCGGGGTTTTCGGCGCGGCCGAGAACGCGGCGGCCAGCACGGACACGAGCCGGCGCACCGCCAGTGCGGGCTGCTCCGGGGTCGGCTCGTCGAGCCCCAGAACCGGATCCAGCCCGCGCATGTAGGGCGCCAGTGCCAGGTGCGGAAAGATCAACAGCAGCAACGACAACAGCGCATCCGTGTCGGAATCCGCGCGCAGGTCGCCGCGGATGTGCGCCTCGCGGACGAGCGGGCGCATCACTTCCAGGTAGTGGCGGTGGATGACGTTCTGCACGCTGACGCGGGCTTCGGTGTCGACCTCCAGGGTCGCCGCCGCGTGCAGCGCGCGTTCGTGCGGATGGTCCGCGAAGTAGGCCACCCACGCGTCGAGCCAATCGGTGAGAAAGTCGAAGAAGGGCCGGCTCGGGTCGAGTTCGCGAATGCGGTCCTCCATGTAGGCCCGCACCCGCTGGCTGCCGATGTCGGCGATGAACGCATACAGGTCACGCTTGTCCGCGAAATACTGAAACAGGCTGCCTTTGGCGACCCCGGCGCGGCGTGCGATGACGTTCAGGCTGCCCCGGGAGAACCCATGGGCCCCGAACTCCGACTCCGCGGCTTCGATGATCGCGGCGCGACGGGCGGGATCGACGCGCGCCCAGGTGACCGTTGGCAATGACCCTCCTCAACTTAATGACCACTGGTCATCCTACTGTGATGGAGCTCACAGTCAAGGGTGGGCGCGGGGCGTCGCCTCTCGCCTTGACGTCGCCCGACCAGGACCACTGGTGAGCGTGAAACTAACGTCACGCTCGCGGCCCAGCGTGAAACTACCTGCACGCTCGAGGGCGCCAGGCCCGCGGGAGCGCCAGCTCACGGCCGCATCGCGTACGCGCCATTCAGCGGAAGGACGTGATCCTTCCAAATCTGGTCGTAGCGCGCCGGGTCGTGGGCGGGCCGGCGGATCATCCGCAGCGCGAAGCGGGCCTGTTCGTCCGTCGTCGCGGGCTTGTCGGACAACTCCACGGCGTAAGCGTTGAAGTCGCGGACCAGCACGGCGAAGATCTCGTCGATCAACGCCTCGTCGACGCCCGACAGCCCGGCCTCCTCCAGGATGAGCTGGGCGTAGGGGACCGTCGCGAACAACTGACCGACGGCGAAGGCGAAGTCGATGTCCTTCTGCTGGGCGGCATCCGGGGTTGCGCCGGCCAGCATGTCGGCGAGCACGTCGATCTGCGAGCGCAGCAGCGCGACGTTGGGCAGATGCCCGAAGGTGTCGAACGGCGCGCGCCAGTCATGGAAGCGCACCTTGCCAAGCCCGCCGGTGGGCCCCTGCGCGAACAGGAAGGCGTCGTCGGCCGCGTCGTCCCGGCGGCCGAGCAACGGCAGCGCGCTGTTGGGGGCGAACAGGAAGTTGGGCATGAACTTGGCGAGCAGCCCGATGTTGATGTGGACCGTGCCCTCCAGCCTTGGCAACAGCCCGATTTCACGCGTCATCGCCTCGAAGATGGTGTCCTTCTCCACGCCCTTGGCGGCGATGACATCCCACAGCGCCGTGATCACGCGTTCGCCTTCGCTGGTGATCTTCGCCTTGGTGAGCGGGCTGTACAGCAGGTAGCGGCGGTCCTCGGCCGACGCGCTGCGCATGTAGTCGCACGCCCGGGTGGCGACCAGCCGCATCGCGACCAACCGCGCGTAGGCGTCGGTGAGCAGCCGGCGCACGTGGGTGAAGTCGGTGACGACGGTCCCGTAGAGGATGCGGTTGGACGCGTGGGTGACGGCCTCGTACATCGCGTGGGTGCACATGCCGACCGCGCCCCAGCCGAGGTTGTACTTGCAGACGTTGACGGTGTTGAGGGCGGCGTGGAAGGCCTCGGGACCGCGGTGCAGGATGTCGGCCTCGGTGACCGGGTAGTCGCGCAGCGCGTAGTTGGCCACGAAGTTCTGCGAGTTCACCACGTTCTTGATCAGGTCGTAGCGATCGTGCTGGGAGTCGGCGGCGAAGAACACGTACTCGTCGGTGCCGTCGAACTTGCCGAAGGTCGAGACCATCCGGGCCACGTTGGCGTTGCCGATGTAGTACTTCTCCCCGGTGGCGGTCCAGCCGCCATCCGGCGAAGGCGTCAGGTTCATGTCGGTCTGGTAGACGTCCGCGCCGTGCGTCTGTTCCGACAGGCCGAAGGCGAAGACCTCGCCGGCTTCGAGCAACGCGGCCGCCTTGCGCTTGGCATCCGAGTTGGCGCTCATCCAGATCGGGCCCAGGCCCAGCGCGGTGACCTGGAAGGGATACCAGTAATTCAGCCCGTAGAAGCCGACGATCTCGGCGAACGCACTGATCCGGTAGGTATCCCAGCGGCAGTCGTCGGCGCCGTAGGCGCTCGGGGTCAGCAATGACGCGAAGATGCGCTCCCGGCCGATGTGGTCCAAAAACTCCGAGTACCACACTCGTTCGTGATCGTCGGACTTCAACCGGGCCTTGCCCCGCGACTCGAAGAAGTCGACCGTCGCGGCCATGATCTCCCCGGAGCGACGGTCTGGGTACCGGCGTTGCAGGTTATTCGGATTGAGCAACATGACGTGACTCCCAGCGGGTTCTCGACCAAGACGAGGGTGACGGTACTGCAATAGGGCGGCCCTCGGGGCACCTGAAGCAAAACGGCCCTGTTGGTCACGTGCCGACCGACCTAGCATCAGTGGCGTGTCAGAACTCAATACCGCTCGCGGGTCCATCGATACCGCCGCATTAGGCGTGACCCTCATGCATGAGCACGTGTTCATCATGACCACCGAGATCGCGGAGAACTATCCGGAAGCGTGGGGTGACGAAGACCAGCGTGTCGCCGATGCCATCGACCGGCTCAACGAGCTGAAGGCCCGCGGCGTGGACACCATCGTCGACCTCACCGTGATCGGCCTGGGCCGCTACATCCCGCGCATCGCCCGCGTGGCAGCCGGGACCGAGCTGAATATCGTTGTGGCAACGGGGCTTTACACCTACAACGACGTGCCCTTCCGGTTCCACTACGAGGGTCCTGGGGGTTTGCTGGGCGGCCCGGAGATCATGACCGAGATGTTCGTGCGCGACATCGAACAGGGCATCGCCGACACCGGCATCAAGGCCGGAATCCTCAAGTGCGCCACCGACGAGCCCGGCATCACCCCCGGCGTCGAGCGGGTGCTGCGCGCCGTCGCCCAGGCGCACAAACGCACCGGGGTGCCGATCTCCACGCACACCCACGCCGGCCTGCGGCGCGGCCTCGAGCAGCAGCGCATCTTCGAAGAAGAGGGCGTCGACCTGACCAGGGTGGTCATCGGGCATTCCGGCGACAGCACCGACATCGGCTATCTCGAAGAGCTCATCGCGGCCGGATCGTATCTGGGCATGGACCGGTTCGGCCTCGACGTGATCTCACCATTCGAGGAGCGGGTCCGGATCGTGGCGGAGATGTGCGAGCGCGGGCATGCCGACAGGATGGTGCTCTCGCACGACGCCAACTGCTACTTCGACGCGCTCCCCGAGGAGCTGGTGCCGCAGATGGCCCCGAACTGGCACTACTTGCACATTCACAACGACGTCATCCCGGCGCTCAAGGAACGCGGCGTCACCGACGAGCAGTTGCACACCATGTTGGTGGAGAACCCGCGCCGCATCTTCGAGCGACAGGGCGCGTATGAGTGAGCCGATCCCGCCGATCGGTACGCAGATTTCGGCGCTGGCCGAACTCGCTCCCGACGAGCCGGCGGTCACCTGCGACGGGGTGACCCTGACCCGCGCCCAACTCGACCGCTCGACGAATCGGTTGGCCCGCGCCTACGCCGAGCGCGGTGTCGGTGTCGGCGATTACGTGACGATGGTGCTGCCCAACTCAATCGAGTGGATCCAGGCCGCGGTGGCGTGCTGGAAGCTGGGCGCGGTGCCGCAGCCGCTATCGGCGCGGTTGCCCGACGCGGAGCTGGCGGGCCTGGTGGACCTGCGGCCACCCGCGCTGCTGGTCGGGCGCGAGCATCGCCAGATACCCAGCGTGCCAATGGATTTCACGCCCGATCCGGCGCTGTCCGACGCCCCGCTGCCGGAGGCGGTTTCGCCGGTGTGGAAAGCGATGGGATCCGGCGGCAGCACCGGCCGGCCCAAGCTGATCGAGTCCGGCGGCGACAGCCGGATACCGTCGGCGATCGGCTATCCGCTGGGCGCCCAGGAGGGCGATACCACGCTGGTGCCGGTGCCGCTGTCGCACAACACCGGCTTCACCACCGCGACGATTGCGTTGCTGATGCGCCATCACCTGGTGCTGATGAGCCGGTTCGAACCGGAGCGGTTTCTGCGGCTGATCGCCGACCATCGCGTGACGTTCCTGACGACGGTGCCCACGATCATGCAGCGGACGCTGCCGGTCTACCAGGCCGACCCGGATGCCTACGACCTGTCCTCGATCCGGCGGTTCTGGCATCTTGGCGCGCCCTGCCCGCCGGCCATCAAGCAGGCGTGGATCGACCTGCTGGGCGCGGAGAAAGTGTGGGAGCTGTACGGCGGCACCGAATTACAGGCGCTGACGTTCATCTCCGGGGACCAGTGGCTGGCGCACCGCGGTTCGGTCGGCGTGGTGGTCGCCGGAGAGATGAAGGTGCTCGACGACGACGGCAACCCCTGCCCGCCCGGCGTGGTCGGCGAAATCTACATGCGGCCCGGCCCGGGCAGCGCGCCCACCTACCGCTACGTCGGCGCCACGGCGACGACCCGCGACGGCTGGGACTCGCTGGGCGATCTCGGCTATTTCGACGGCGACGGCTTCCTGTTTCTCTCGGACCGCCGCGTCGACATGTTCACCGTCGGCGGCCGCAACGTCTACCCCGCCGAAATCGAGAACGCGCTGTCGGCGCACCCGGATGTGTTGTCCTGCCTGGTCGTCGGCGTCCCGCACGAGGATCTCGGCCAGGTGCCATACGCGCTTGTGCACCCGGTCGACGGTTCGGAGCTGGATTCCGTTGGGGTGCAAGAGTTTCTGCGTGAACAAGTCGCGGGGTACAAGGTGCCGCACACCGTCGAGTTCGTCGACACCCCGCTGCGCGACGACGCCGGCAAGGCCCGCCGCTCGGCGGTGCGCGCCGAGATCCTGGAGCGCCTGGCGGCCGCCGAGGCGAGCTAGGGCGCGATCGCGTCCGCCTCGGCGTCGACGGCTTGGGCCTTTTCGTCCGGCCTGTCGCGTTTCTCCCAGCGGCGCAACGCTTCTCGGCACGGCGACTCGACCAGCGCGTAGCTCACCGCGGCGATCGCGAATCCGAAGATCAGCGTCAGCACCAGCACCGTGGGCATGCGGCCGGTGAACGGGAACGTCCCGAGCACCGGGAACACCATGGCCAACGCCGCCAGGTGCCACACGAACAGCCCGTAGGACCACCTCCCCAGGGTCACCATGGCGGTGGTCCCCAGGACGCGATGCGGCGTGTCCACCCGATCGAGCACCAGCGGGGCGACGAGCGCGAAGGCCACCACAGAGCCCATCGCGGTCTTAACCCCGAACTGGCCGGGGGTGCCAGGCACCAGACCCTCGGGACCGGCCAGAGGTGACGCCGCGATCAGGTACGCGATGACCGCGACGGCGGCCATCACCAGGCGCCGGCGCGCGATGCGATGCGGCACCCCGACCCCGCTGTGCACCCACTCGGCCAGCAGCATGCCGGCGGCGAACCAGGAGAAGAACGCCGGCGGCCAGTTGAGCGGATTCGTGCCGGACGCGGTATGGATGGGCGCCCAGCCCCAAGCCCAGCTGAGGGCCCCCAGCGCAGCGATCGCCGGCACCCGGGCCCGCACCGGCAGCCTGCGGGCCAGCAGGGCCAGAATCGGCAATGCCAGGTAGAAGCTGACCTCCACCGACAGGCTCCACATCTGGGTCAGGCCGCCGGTCAGCGTCAGCGGCACGTAAATCTGGGTGAGCGTGAGGTTGGCCAACCACACCGTCAGGCTGGCGTGATCGGCGTCGGGCAACAGGGTCAGGATCACGACGACGGCGACCACATAGGCGGGCATGATGCGGACCACCCTGGACCGCAGATAGTGGCCAGTGGCCGGGCGGGGTCCCAGATCCCTTGCCGCCGCGGCATGTCCGCGCCACAGCAGAAAACCAGACAGCGCGAAGAACACCGCCACGGCGAGATCGAAGCGGCCGAACAGCCTGCCGGTGGCGCCGCTGGAGTGCCCGGTCTGGAACGCGACGTGCGTGACGACGACGCCCATGGCCGCGCAGGCGCGCATGCCTTCCACGGCCGGCAGGAAGCTGCGCACCCCGCCCACCCGCTGGTCATCGCTCACCACCACAGTGTGCCTGTGGTGCCGTGCACGCCGAATGGGTACACCGGGGGGACCTCAACAGGTTGGTAAGCCGCCGCCTTACTTTCTGCTGTTAGGGTCAAACGAGTTTGCCCCGGGCTGCTGCTCGGGTCGGGTCGCGGCTGATGAAGCAAGGAATCGAGGAGGGCACAGCGACGTGAACCGAGCAGTCATGTTGCGGTTCGCCGCATGCGGGATCATCGGCCTCGGAGCTGCCCTGCTGATCGCCGCGCTGCTGTTGACGACGTACACCACCAGCCGGATCACCAAGGTTCCCCTGGACATCGATGCCACGCTGGTCGGGGACGGCACCGGGACGGCACTGGACTCCTCGTCGCTGTCGACCGACCACGTCGTCGTCAACCAGAACGTGCCGCTCGTCTCCCAGCGGCAGATCAGCGTCGAGTCCCCCGCCAACGCCGACGTGGTCACGCTGCAGGTCGGCAGCTCGTTGCGGCGAACCGACAAACAGAAGGACAGCGGGCTGCTGCTGGCGATCGTCGACACCGTCACGCTCAATCGCAAGACCGCGTTGGCCGTTTCGGACGACACCCATGCCGGCGGCTCGGTCCAGAAGCCGCGCGCCGTCAACGACGAGAACCCGCCCACCGCGATGCCGCTGCGACACGACGGGCTGTCCTACCGGTTCCCGTTCAACACCGAGAAGAAGACCTACCCCTACTTCGATCCGATCGCGCAGAAGGCGTTCGACGTCAACTACGAAGCCCAGGAAGACGTCAACGGGCTTTCCACGTACAAGTTCACCCAGAACGTCGGTTACAACTCCGACGGCAAGCTGGTGGCTCCGGTCGCGTACCCGTCGCTGCTGGCCGGCAACGAGGACGCCAAACAGACCACCTCGGCGTCGATGTGGGGCGTCCAGGGCGGCGATCCGAACGAGCAGATCACCATGACCCGCTACTACGCGGCGCAGCGCACATTCTGGGTGGACCCGGTGTCGGGCACCATCGTCAAGCAGACCGAGCACGCCGACCACTATTTCGCCCGCGACCCGCTCAAGCCGGAGCTCACCCTCGCCGACTACAAGGTCACCTCGAACGAAGACACCGTCGAATCCCAGGTCAACGCGGCCCGCGACGAGCGCGACCGGCTGGCGCTGTGGTCGCGGGTGCTGCCGATCACGTTCACCGCGGTCGGTTTGATCGCACTGATCGGCGGCGGGCTGCTCGCCTCGTTCAGCCTGCGCAGCGAGAGCGCGCTGACCGATCCCGGCCTGGACCGGGGCGACCAGGACTTCTTCGGCCGCAGCGGCCTCGAGGAACGGGTGCCGGGCGCCGAAGCCGAGACCGAGAAGCTGCCCACCCAGCGTCCCGAGGCGCGTGAAGAGTCCGGTCCGCCCGGCTCCGAACCACCTGTCTTACCCGGGAAGGCCGGGCCGGACGCGCCCACCGAGGCGGGACCGGCCGAGCCGCATCCGCCCGGCCCGCACGACCGGGAATAGCCCGGCTCGGATGCGTTAACCGTGCGCTGGACCCGGCCCGGGTACGCACTGGTCTTGGCGCTGCTGGTGGCCGGGCCGGTCCTGGCGCCCGGTTACCTGCTGTTGCGCGACGCGGTGTCGACGCCGCGGTCGTATCTCTCCGACACCGCGCTGGGGCTGACGGCGGCGCCGCGCGCCACCCCCCAGGACTTCGCGGTGGCGCTGGCCTCCCATCTGGTCGACGGCGGCATCGTCGTCAAGGCCCTGCTGATTCTCGGGCTGTGGCTGGCGGGGTGGGGGGCGGCCCGGCTGATCGCGGTTGCGCTGCCGTGCGCGGGCGCTTCCGGCCAGTTCGTCGGCACCACCGTGGCGATCTGGAATCCCTATGTCGCGGAACGGCTTCTGCAGGGGCACTGGAGCCTGTTGGTCGGTTACGGCTGTCTGCCCTGGGTGGCGTCGGCAGTCCTGGCGCTGCGGACGACGGCGGCGAACCGGTCTGTGTTCTGCGGGCTGGCCTTCTGGGTCGCGCTGGCCGGGCTGACCCCGACCGGGCTACTGCTGGCCGCGACGGTGGCGCTGGTTTGCGCGGCGGCGCCCGGTACCGGCCGGTCGCGGCGGTGGTGCGCCGCGGCGGCGTCGGGTACCGCGCTGGTGGCGGCGCTGCCTTGGCTGACGGCGTCGGTGGCGGGATCGTCGCTGACCGCTCACACGGCGGCGAACCGCCTCGGGGTCGAGGCGTTCGCGCCGCGCGCCGAGCCCGGGCTGGGCACCCTGGCCAGCCTGGCCAGTCTCGGCGGCATCTGGAACGGCGACGCAGTACCAGGTTCGCGCACAACGCTTTTCGCGGTGTTCTCGGCCGTGGTGCTGCTGGGGGTGGTGGCGGCGGGCCTACCGACGGTCATCCGGCGCCCGGCGGTGGTGCCGCTGCTGGTGCTGGCGGCGGTGTCCGTGCTCGTGCCGGCGGCGCTGGCGACTGGCCCGGGCGTGGCGCTGCTGAGCGCGGTGGTCGACGCCGTGCCCGGTTTCGGGGTGCTGCGTGACGGCCAGAAGTGGGTAGCGCTGGCGGTTCCCGGCTACGCCCTGGCGGGTGCCGGTGCGGTGGTGACGCTGCGCCGGTGGCTACGGCTTTCCTCGAGCGCCGCCCCGGCGCTGGTCTGCTGCCTGACGCTGTTATTGGCCCTGCCCGACCTGGCCTGGGGTGTGTTCGGCAAGGTGGCGCCGGTGCGCTATCCGCGCGGCTGGACCGCCGTCGCCGCGGTGATCGATGCCCAACCGGGGGCGGTCGCGGTGCTGCCCGCCGGCACCATGCGGCTGTTCTCCTGGTCGGGCCCGGCGCCGGTGTTGGACCCGCTGCCCCGCTGGGTGCGTGCCGACGTGCTCAGCACCGGCGATCTGGTGATCTCGGGGACCACCATTGCCGGGGAGGGAGCGCACGCCCGGGCGGTGCAGGAGCTCCTGCTGTCCGGATCCGATCCGGCGGCGCTGGCCGCTGCGGGCGTGGCCTGGCTGGTGGTGGAATCCGACAGCGCGGGCGACATGGGGGCGGCCGCGCGCACGCTGAACGCGGTGGCCCCGGCCTATCGCGACCACGAGATTGCGCTCTACCGGATCGGCGGCCAGACCGCCGGGGCGGCGGCCGGGCGGCGGACGGCGACGATGGTCGCACATCTCGCGTGGCTGACGATGCTGATCGGCGGTGGCGCCGGCGCGATGATCGGCGCGTGGCGTCGCCGCACCCGCTCAGTCCCGCCCGGTGACTAGCCCGCCGACCATGCGGCCGGCCCGTACGGCTTCCAGTACGCCGCACATCGCGTCCGCGCTCTGCGTCCAGGAGAATTCACCGCTGCGGGTGTGCGCCTTGGCGCCCAATTGATCGCGCAGCACCGGATCGGCGATCAGTTCTTCGAGCCGGTCCACCAGCTCGGCGTGGCTGTCCACCAGGATCCCGGTCACCTCGTCGACGATCGAGTCCGACAGGCCGCCCGAGGACCGGTAGCCGATGGTCGGCACCCGGTGCTGGGCCGCCTCCACGACGGCCAGACCCCAGCCCTCCTTGCGGGAGGGCAACAGGTGCACCCACGCCCGTTGCAGGACATGGTGTTTGGTCACGTCGTCGACATGCCCGTGGAACGTCACCGCCGAACCGATCCCCAGCCGCCGCACGTGCCCGACGAGCCGGTCGCGCCACCAGCCGTCGCCGACGATGTCCAGGTGCAGCCCCGGGATCCGCGGCAGCAGCCGCGCGACCGCCTCCAGGGCGTCCTCGATCTGCTTGTGCGGCACCAGCCGCGACAGCACCACCACCCGCGGCGCGGCCGACCGCGGGCCCGTCAGCGACTGCGCGGGCGCGCGGTCAAGACCGTTGCGCACCACCGCGATCTGCGCGCCGTTGACGCCCAGGCTCACCAGGTCGCGCGCGGACGGCAGCGACACCGTGACGTACTGGTTGTGCCGGTTCACCCGCGGCGACAGCGTCGACTCGACGAACCAGCCGAGCCGGCCGAGCACGGGCCCGGCCACCGGCCACTGTTCGCGATGGCAGTGGTGCACCAACACCACCGCGCGGCGGCCGTAGATCAGCCGGGCCAGGAAAGGCAGGCCGTTCTGGGTGTCGACGACCACGTCGGGCCGCACCGCGCGCAGCGGCCCGAGCCCCAGCCGCGCCGAGGCCATCGCCAGCAGGGCCCAGACGTACACCGAGTAGCGGCCGCCGGCCCGGTTGATTCGCACGCCGTCGACGACCTCGCGGCGCGGCGCCCCGGGGTAGCGGGCGGTGCGCAGCGTGACGGCGATTCCCGATGCGGCCAGCTGCGCGCCGATGCGCTGCAAATACGCTTCGCTGCCGCCACCCTGGGGGTGCCCGGTATCGCGCCAGCACAGCAGCAGCACGGAGCGCAAGTAAGACATCGGTCGTCAGCCTAACCGGCGAGGATGTTCATCGGGCAGCGCCACACATCCGTATGGTGTGGCCGGTGGCGGCCACCGACATCTTCGCGCGCCGGGCGACGCTGGCCCGCTCCATGCGGCTGCTGTCGGAGTTTCGCTACGAGCAGCCGGATCCGGCCCGCTTCTACGGCGCCCTGGCGGCCGACACGGCGGCCATGGTGAGCGACCTGTGGCGGGCCGCCCACGGCGAGCCGATTTGCGGCCGCACGCTGCTCGACGTCGGCGGCGGCCCGGGTTACTTCGCGGCGGCCTTCACCGATGCCGGCCTGCGCTATGTCGGGGTCGAACCCGACCCCAGCGAGATGCATGCGGCCGGGCCCGCGGTCGCCGCCCGGACGGGGACCTTCGTGCGGGCCTCGGGAATGGCGCTGCCCTTCGCCGAGGACTCCGTGGACATCTGCTTGTCCTCCAACGTCGCCGAGCACGTGCCGCGGCCCTGGCAGCTCGGCGCCGAGATGCTGCGGGTGACCAGGCCGGGCGGGCTGGCCGTGCTGTCCTACACCGTCTGGCTGGGGCCGTTCGGCGGTCACGAGACGGGCCTGGCCCATTACCTCGGCGGCGCCCGCGCCGCCGCGCGCTACGCCCGCAAACACGGCCACCGACCCAAAAACGACTACGGGTCGTCGTTGTTTGGGGTGTCGGTGGCGGAGGGGCTGAGCTGGGCCGAGAACACCGGGGCCCTGGTGGCCGCATTTCCCCGCTACCACCCACGATGGGCATGGTGGCTGACGGGTGTGCCGGTGCTGCGCGAGTTCCTGGTGAGCAATCTGGTGCTGGTCCTGCAACCCCAATAGTGAAACGTGTTCTCGTTTTGCTCTGGCTTGGGTAGGGTGGCGCGCATGCCCGCGGCGACGATGCAGCGCGGAGCAATGAGGAGGAGCGGCGGAACATGACCGACATCAAGACCGAATACGACAAGCTTTTCATCGGCGGCAAGTGGACGGAGCCGTCGACCTCCGAGGTGATCGAGGTGCGCTGTCCGGCCACCGGTGAGTACTTCGGCAAGGCGCCCCTGGCGGCAGCGGCCGACGTCGACGCGGCGGTCGCCGCGGCCCGCGCCGCTTTCGACAACGGCCCCTGGCCCACGACGCCGCCGAAGGAACGCGCGGCCGTCATCGCCAACGCCGCCAAGCTGATGGAGGAGCGCAAGGAGCTGCTGAGCGCGCTTCTCGCCGGCGAGACCGGCCAGCCGCCGACCACCATCGAGACGATGCACTGGATGGGCTCGATGGGCGCGATGAACTTCTTCGCCGGCCCGGCCGTCGACCAGGTCAAGTGGCGCGAGATCCGCAACGGCTCCTACGGACAGACCATCGTGCACCGCGAGCCGATCGGCGTGGTCGGCGCGATCGTGGCCTGGAACGTGCCGCTGTTCCTGGCGGTCAACAAGCTGGGCCCCGCGTTGCTGGCCGGCTGCACCGTAGTGCTCAAGCCGGCCGCCGAAACACCCTTGACCACAAATGCTTTGGCGGACATCTTCGTCGAGGCCGGCCTGCCCGAAGGCGTGCTGTCGGTGGTGCCCGGCGGCATCGAGACCGGCCAGGCGCTGACCTCCAATCCAGACGTCGACCTGTTCACGTTCACCGGCAGCTCCGGCGTCGGCAAGGAGATCGGCCGGCGCGCCGCGGAAATGCTCAAGCCGTGCACGCTCGAGCTCGGCGGTAAGTCGGCCGCGATCGTCCTCGAGGACGTCGACCTGGCGTCGGCGGTCCCGATGCTGGTGTTCTCCGGCATCATGAACACCGGGCAGGCCTGCGTGGGCCAGACCCGCATCCTGGCGCCCCGCTCGCGCTACGACGAAATCGTGGATGCGGTCAGTCAATTCGTGCAGGCGCTACCGGTTGGGCCGCCGTCGGACCCGGCCGCCCAGATCGGGTCGCTGATCTCGGAGAAGCAGCGCGCCCGCGTCGAGGGTTACATCGCCAAGGGCATCGAGGAGGGCGCCCGGCTGGTGTGCGGCGGTGGCCGTCCCGAGGGCCTGGACAGCGGCTTCTTCGTGCAGCCCACCGTCTTCGCCGACGTCGACAACAAGATGACGATCGCCCAGGAGGAGATCTTCGGGCCGGTGCTGAGCATCATCCCGTTCGACACCGAGGAGGACGCGATCAAGATCGCCAACGACTCGGCGTATGGCTTGGCCGGCAGCGTGTGGACCACCGACATTCCCAAGGGCATCGAAATCTCGGAGAAGATTCGCACCGGGACCTACGCCATCAACTGGTATGCGTTCGACCCCTGCTGCCCGTTCGGCGGCTACAAAAACTCCGGCATCGGCCGCGAGAACGGGCCCGAGGGCGTCGAGCACTTCACGCAACAGAAGAGCGTGCTGATGCCGATGGGCTACACCGTCGAAAGCTAGGGCTTGACGCGCAGTGTCACGCCAGCGTGACGCGCGGCGT